>NZ_JBEXGP010000022.1:0-84341 GCF_040607375.1 Micromonospora sp. NPDC005298 | reverse complement strand
CCCCGGAACAAAAATAGCGCCCACCCCCCAGCCCCCCCCACCCATACCCCCCCCCCCGGCCGGTGCCCCCCCCCCCCCCCCCCCGGCCCCCCCCCCCCCCCCCCCCCGGCCCCCCCCCCCCCCGGGTCGGGCCGCGACCGTGCGGTCAGGCCAGGTCGATCCCCGGGTAGAGGGGGTGGGGGGCCAGCAGGTCGGTGGCCTGGCGGGCGACCTTGTCGGCCAGGGCCGGGTCCAGCGCGTACTTGGCCTTGGACGGGGTGCCGTCGCTGTTGGCGGCGGCGGTCGTCTGGGCGAGCACGGTGTGGATCAGCTCCGCGGTCTGGTCCATCTCGGCGGTGCCCAGGCCCCGGGTGGTCAGCGCCGGCGTGCCGATCCGGATGCCTGAGGTGTACCAGGCGCCGTTCGGGTCCTGCGGGACCGAGTTGCGGTTGGTGACGATGCCGGAGTCGAGCAGTGCCTGCTCGGCCTGCCGACCGGTGAGCCCGTAGCCGGACACGTCGATGAGCACCAGGTGGTTGTCGGTGCCGCCGGTGACCAGCGTCGCGCCCCGGCGCAGCAACCCGTCGGCGAGCGCCTGCGCGTTGTCCACGATCCGCTGGGCGTAGTCGGCGAAGTCGGGCCGGCGGGCCTCGGCGAGGGCGACCGCCTTCGCGGCCATCACGTGCGGCAGCGGGCCACCGAGCACCATCGGGCAGCCCCGGTCCACCTGGTCGGCCAGCTCCGGCTGGCAGAGCACCATGCCGCCACGCGGACCGCGCAACGACTTGTGGGTGGTGGTCGTGACGATGTGCGCGTGCGGCACCGGGTCGAAGTCGCCGGTGAAGACCTTGCCCGCCACCAGGCCGGCGAAGTGCGCCATGTCGACCATGAAGGTCGCGCCGACCGAGTCGGCGATCTCCCGCAGGATCCGGAAGTTCACCTTCCGGGGGTACGCCGAGTAGCCGCCCACCAGGATCAGCGGCTTGAACTCGCGGGCGGCCTCGGCCACCCGGTCGTAGTCGATCAGCCCGGTCTCCGGGTCGGTGCCGTAGCTGCGCTGGTCGAACATCTTGCCGGAGATGTTCGGCCGGAAACCGTGGGTGAGGTGACCGCCGGCGTCCAACGACATGCCGAGCATCCGCTGGTTGCCCAGCTCGCGGCGCAGCGCGAACCAGTCGGCCTCGGTGAGGTCGTTGACCTGGCGGACCTGGGCCTTCTTCAGGGCGGGGGACTCCACCCGGTCGGCCAGCACCGCCCAGAAGGCGACCAGGTTGGCGTCGATGCCCGAGTGCGGCTGCACGTACGCGTGCGCGGCGCCGAACAGCTCCCGGGCGTGCTCGGCGGCGAGCGCCTCGACGGTGTCGACGTTCTGGCAGCCGGCGTAGAAGCGACGCCCGACGGTGCCCTCGGCGTACTTGTCGCTGAACCAGTTGCCCATCGCGAGCAGCGTCGCCGGGGAGGCGTAGTTCTCGCTGGCGATGAGCTTGAGCGACTCCCGCTGGTCGGTCAGCTCGGCGCCGATGGCGTCGGCCACCCGCGGTTCGACGGCGCGGATCACCTCGAGGGCGCTCCGGAATGCGGTGGACTCGGCGTTGTGCGACATGCGACCTCCAACAGACGTGCGGGAAGGCCCAGGCGCTCGGCAAACGTCCTCGTGACGGGGCCGCTCCCCGATGGTTGTCCATCCCCACGCGCCAGTAACGGCCCGAGCAGATCCTACCGGGCCGGGCCGGGCGTCCCCGGTCCGACCTCCGGACGCGACCCGCCGACGTGGTTGGACGGCCCGCCGCAGGGCACTCGGTAGGTGTCTGCCGCACCGGGCGGTGCGGTCACCGTCCGCACGTGAGGGAGTCGACACCATGACCACACCCACCTCCGACCGGCCGCTCGCCGTCGTGACCGGGGCATCGAGCGGGATCGGGTACGAGTTGGCGGCGCAGTTCGCCGAGCACGGCTTCGACCTGGTCATCGCCGCGCCGGACGACGGGATCGACGCGGCGGCACAGAAGCTGCGCCGCGACGGTGGCCCGCAGATCCGCCCGGTCCGCGTCGACCTGGCCCGTGAGCAGGGCGTGGAGGACCTGGTTGCCGCCGTCGCGGCGACCGGGCGTCCGCTGGACGCGCTGGCGCTCAACGCCGGTCGGGGCGCCGGTGGCGCCTTCGTCGGGGGCACCGAGCTGCGCGACGAGTTGGAGATCGTCGACCTGAACGTGCGCTCGACGGTGCACCTGGCCAAGCGGCTGCTGCCCGCAATGGTCGAGCGGGGTACCGGCCGGGTGCTCTTCACCTCGTCGATCGCCGCCACCATGCCGGGGCCGTTCCAGGCGGTCTACAACGCGTCGAAGTCGTTCGTGCAGTCCTTCGCCGAGGCCCTGCGCAACGAGCTGAAGGACACCGGTGTCACGGTGACCGCGCTGATGCCCGGACCGACCGACACCGCGTTCTTCGACCGGGCCGACATGCGGGACACCCGGGTGGGCTCCGGGAAGAAGGACGACCCGGCCGAGGTCGCCGCCCAGGGCTTCGCCGCGATGATGAGGGGCGACCAGACGGTCACGGCGGGTTCGCTGTTGAACAAGGTGCAGACCGCCGCCGGCAAGATCATCCCGGACAAGCTCAAGTCCGAGCAGCACCGCCGGATGGCCGAGCCGGGCTCGGGCGACTGACCACGGAAAGGCCGCGGGCGCGGTGGCACACGGCGAGGGCCCGGCAGCACGCCGGGCCCTTCGTCGTACGCGGTGTGGTTCAGGCGGTCACCGCGTCGATCGCCTTCTTGATCGCCTTCGGGTCACTGGGCGTACGAGGGGCGTCCGCCCGCAGCGCGATCATCTTCTCGCCGATCTCCTGGAGCTGCTTGCGGCCCAGCGCCTCGCGCACCTTCGGGAACCACTCCTCCTCTTCCTCCTCGACGTGGTGCGTCACGTTCTCGATCAGCACGGTCGTCTTGGCGTTGAAGCGTTCGTCGTCGGCCTTCATGCTCGCCAGTTCGGCGCAGAGCACGTCGGCGACGTGGTGTTCCTCGTACGACTCGAGGATGTCGTCCTCCAGGTCGGGCAGCAGCCGCCGGACCTCCGGGTACATCACCTCGTTCTCCAGGTAGGTGTGCACCGTCAGGGCCTCCAGGATCTGGTCCACCAGCTTCTGCCGCTGGCTCGCCGGCCCCTCCTCGGCGTCCTGGAAGGCCTTGAACAGGCGCCGCATCTCCTTGTGGTCCTCCTTGAGCAGGACGATGGCATCGTTCGACACCGGTATGACCTCCCTGAATCTTGTCTGGTGTGCTTCCGGTACCCCGACGTTGAACAGCGGAAACAGGAGAAAACGCCCGATCAGACCATGGCCAGGGTGCGGGGGATCTCGTCGAGCAGTTCCCGGGCCAGGAAACCGATCCGGCCGTACCGGGGGATCAACCGCTGGCCGCTCACCGCGTGCGCGAACGAGCCCCAGCAGGCCGCCTGCGCGGGGTCCGCGCCGCGTGAGAGCAGCCCCGCCAGCAGCCCTGCGAGCACGTCACCGCTGCCGGAGGTGCCCAGCCCGGCGTCGCCGCTCTCCTCCCGCCACCCCCGCCCGTCAGGCGTGGCCACATGCCCGTACAGCGACACCACCGCCTCGTACCGGACGGCCAGTTCGGCCGCCTCGGCGTCCAGGTCGTCGCCCGGGTCGCGGCCCAGCAGGTGCCCCGCCTCGGTGACGTTGGGGGTGAGGACCACGGGCCGGCCCGAACCGACCAGCAGGGCCGGGTCATGGCTGAGGGCGCCGAGCGCGTACGCGTCGAGCACCAGCGAGGTCTGCGGCCGGGCGGCGTCCATGACCAGGCTCAGCAGACGGTTCGTCTCGTCGATCGCCTTCAGGCCGGGGCCGAGGGCCACCACGTCGGCCTGCGCGACAAGCTCGCCGAGCTGGCCGTCCCGGTCGGCGGCGACCGCGCCGTCGGGTGTCTCGGGCAGCCCGACCACCAACGCCTCGGGCACCTCGATGCTGAGCGTGGCGGCGGTGGACTCGGCGGCGGCGAGCTGGAGCACCCCGGCGCCGGCGCGCAGGGCGGCCACCCCGGCGAGCAGGACGGCGCCCGGGGTGAACCGGGAACCACCCACCACCAGCACGGTGCCCCGGCTCTCCTTGCCGCCGGCCGGCACCGGCAGCGCCCAGTCGCGCAGCAGCCCCGGCGTGATGACCTTGACGTCAGACCGGCTCGGCATGGATCTCGTCCTCCCTGGTGGCTTCGGCGCCCTGCCGGTGCAGGTGCTCGACATCGTTGAACATGCTGAGGACCAGCCGGTCGTCGTCGTTCGCGGACCATTCGGTGATCGAGCAGTTCGCGATCACCTGCTGCCGCGTGAGCGCCATCAGCTCGTCCTCGGTCAACCCCTCCACCAGATAACGAAGGAGGAAGACCAGCGCGTCGTGGCCGAAGAGCAGCACCCGGCAACCCTCGTGGTCACGGCGCAGGTCGCCCAGCAGCGTCCGCAGTCGTAACGCCACGTCCGTCCACGACTCTCCGCCCGGCGGCCGGTAGTAGAACTTGCCGAGCCGGGTCCGACGCTCGGCCTCGTCCGGGTAGCGTCGCCGTACCCCGTGCCCGGTCAGCCCGTCGAGGATGCCCAACTCCCGGTCGCGCAGCCGCTCGTCGCGGTGCACCGGGATGTCGGTGCCGGCGAGCGCCAGCCGCGAGGTCTGCACCGCCCGCAGGTACGGCGACACCACCGCCACGTCCGGGCGCTTCGCGTCCGGCAGCCCGGCCAGCCAGCGGCCGGTCGCCCTCGCCTGGTCCTCGCCGGTCGGGGAGAGTGGCACGTCGGCGTCACGGTGGGTGAGGTCTATCAGCTCCGCGCCCGAGGCCTCGGCGTGGGTCGCCGCGACGTTCGCGGTGCTCTCGCCGTGCCGGATGATCCAGAGCGTTGCCAGTTCCGCCATGCCGACCCCCTACCCGGGCGCCGCCGACGGTAACCGCGCGCCTGTCCCGCCGTACCGGGTCGGTTCGCCGCCGGGCGGTGCTGTCGGCTTCGGGGCAGCGGCGCGACGGGTAGACGGGCGACAATGTCCGCCTACGGGGGTGGACGATGACGGTCGTACGAGGTCTGCGGGAAGCGCTTGTGTTGTTCGTGATCGCCGTGGTTGTGGTCGCGATCGCGGCGGCGCTCTGGGTGGCGGTCGCCGGCGGCGACTACACGAATCGGTTGGGCATCGCGTTGATGGTGGTCGGGGCACTGTCCGGCGTGACCGGTGACCTGACGCTGAGTCGGATCGGCATGCTCGACGCCCGCTCGGCCTTCGGTGTCCCACCGGAACGCGAGGAGGCCGGCGGCGCGCGCGTGCTCACCGGGGTCGGCATCTTTCTCTTCGTCGGGCTGCCGCTGATCCTGGCCGGTGTGCTGCTGACCACCTGACCGGCGTCGTACCCTCAGGGGCGTGGCCACGGCGGCGGAGGAGATCCGGGTGGGGGAGCGGCTGGTCCGCGTCTCCAGCCCCGACAAGCCGTACTTCCCGGAACGCGGGCTGACCAAGCTGGACGTGGTGCGGTACTTCCTGGCGGTGGGCGACGGCATCCTGCGCGCCCTGCGGGACCGGCCCACCATGCTGGAACGCTGGCCGCGCGGCGTCTTCGAGGGCGCGACGATCGCCACCCGGCAGACCAACCGGGGTGACGCCTTCTACCAGAAGCGGCTGCCGGCGGGCGCGCCCGAGTGGGTGCGTACGGCGCACATCACCTTCCCCAGTGGCCGTACCGCCGACGAGGTCGCGCCCAGTGAGCTGGCCGTGGTCATCTGGGCGGCCAACCTGGGCACCCTGCGCTTCCACCCGTGGCCGGTCAGCGCCACCGATGTGGAACGACCGGACCAGCTGCGCATCGACCTGGACCCGATGCCCGGCGTCGGGTTCGAGCAGGTGGTGCCGGTGGCCCGGGAGGTGCGGGCGTTCCTCGCCGAGCTGGGCCTGACCGGCTACCCGAAGACCACCGGCGGGCGGGGCCTGCACGTCTACCTATCGATCGAACCGCGGTGGAGTTTCGGCGAGTGCCGTCGGGCTGTGCTCGCGTTGGGCCGCGAGATGCAGCGCCGACTGCCGGACCTGGTCACCACCACCTGGTGGCGGGAGCAGCGGGACCGGCCGGTCTTCGTCGACTACAACCAGATGTCGCGGGACCACACGATGGCCTCGGCGTACTCCATCCGGCCCACGCCCCGGGCGCTGGTGTCGGCGCCGCTGGACTGGGCGGAGCTGGACGACGCCCGGCCGGAGGACTTCGACGTGCTGTCGGTGCCGGCCCGCTTCGCCGAGCGGGGCGACCCGCACGCCGGTCTGGACGGCGACCGGTTCTCGTTGGAACCGCTGCTGGAGCTGGCCGACCGGGAGGGCTTGGAGGCCCCGCCCGAGCGGTGAGCCCGGCGGCGGTCGTCACAGGCCGGCGACCGCGGGCGTGAGCGCGGTCCCCAGCGGACCCGCGAGGGTCGCCGAGTAGGTGGCGGTCAGGTGGTGCGCGTCGCGCCAGACGAGGACGCCCCCGATGACCGGCGCGCAGCGGTCCGCCGGGCAGATCCAGTCGTTCAGGTCGATGAGGCGTACGCCGGTGAGTCCGTGGGCCGCCGTTTCCTGGGCGGGGCCGCCGCCGAGGCGCAGGGCGTCGGCGCGGGAGGTGGCGCAGGTCGTCAGGTGGGTCGGATGCTCGGACACGCATTCGGCCATGTTCCGGGGGTGCAGCGGCGTGTCCCGCAGCACCACCACCGGCAGTTTCTCGGCGATCATCGCGCTCCACGTCCGGCGCAGCTCGCGGGCCATCGTCGAGCGCCACGCCGACGCCTTCTCACCCCGGACCGGGTATTCGGCGTTGGTGACGATCAGGAGGTCGGGGCGGTCCGCGCCGAGCAGTTCCGCCCGTACTCTCCTGTTCCACTCGGTGCAGGACGAGTAGGGCCGGCGGTTCAGGGAGATCTCGGCGGTGAGGAACGGGCAGCCGGACTTGGTGTAGGTGGTGAGCCGCCAGCCGTTCGTCTCGGCCGCGCCCCGCAGGGCGGGTATCCAGTGGTCGGCGTGGGAGTCGCCGACGAGCGCGAGCCGGGTCGTCGCGTCGTTCCTGCCGTGGACGCACGCTGTCGGGGTCGACGACTCCAGGCTCACGTGGCAGCTCGTCGACCCCTGCGGATGCCCCGTGTCCCGGGCCGCCGTCACCGGGTCGGGGATGATCGACGCGACCCGGTCCACGGGCACCCCGGCACGGCTGGAGCGTGGGGAGGCGCCGAGGACGGCGGCGCCCGGCGCCGCCGGCGCGCCCGCCCCGGGCACCTGGCCCAGGACGGCCGTCGACGCGGGAGCCGGGCCGGTCGTCGACGGGACGACCAGGTGGAACGCGAGGCCGGCCAGTGCCGCGACGCCGGTGCACGCCGCCCCGATCCGCAGCGCGACGAATGGTCGGGACGTGAGGGTCCGCGACCGGCGGATCGGATTCTCGACGAGGTGGTGGGTCAGCGCGGCGGGGACCGCCGAGGCGGCGACGACGGCGAGCGCGCCCCCGACGCCGAGATCACCGAAGTGGGCCTGCGCGGCGATCAGCAACGGCCAGTGCCACAGGTACAGCGAGTACGACATCCCGCCGAGATGACGTAGCGGCTGCCTGCCGAGCAGCAGCCCGGGACCGGCGCGGCCGGCGGCCGTGCCGAACGCGATGACGGCGGCCGTACCGACGGTGGGGCCGAGGGCGGCGTACCCCGGAAAGCCGGCCTCCGTGTGGATCAGCGCGGCCGAGGCGCCGACCGCGACCAGCCCGGCCCAGGCCAGGGGTGCGGCCACCGGGCGGGGAGACCGACCGAGCCGGGTCGCCGTGACGGCGACGATGCCGCCGAGGGCCAACTCCCACATCCGGGTCGTGGTGACGTAGTACGCCGACGGGTCGGTTGGCGAGACGGACAGCGCCCAGCCGAAGGACGGCACCGCGATCAGGGCCAACCCGAGCAGGTGCAGGCCGCGTCGCCCGCGCCCGCGCCGCCGGGCGACCCACCCGAGGACGAGCAGCAGCAGCGGCCAGACCAGGTAGAACTGCTCCTCGACGGCGAGGGACCAGAAGTGCTGGGCGATGCTCGGCGCGTCGTCGACGGCGACGTAGTCGAGGGACTGCCCCGCCATGCGCCAGTTCATCGCGTAACACGCGCTGGCGATGACGTCCCAGGCGGTTGCGGACCAGCGACCACGGGGGAGGAAGAGGTAGGTCAGCACCAGACTGGCGACGAGCACCGTCGCGGCGGCGGGCAGGAGGCGTTTGGCCCGTCGGGCGTAGAAGTTGGCGAGCGACAGGCGTCCCCGGGTGTCGAGTTCCTCCAGCAGCAGGCCGGTGATGAGGAAACCCGAGATCACGAAGAACACGTCCACCCCGACGAAGCCGCCGGACAGGTACGGCACTCCGGCGTGACCGAGGAGCACCAGCAGCACGGCGATGGCCCGCATGCCTTCGATGTCCGCCCGGAAGGACGGGCCGCTGTCCGGGCGTGGCGCGGTGGAGACGGCCGTCCTGGCCGATGCCCAGAGGTCGCTGGAGATAACCACGTCGCGGATGGTACGGGGCAAATGTGACCGAATGACCGATCCCTGATCGTTGCCCGCTTCGTGTCACGGCCCTACTGCCAGGGACTCTGTGTCCCCTCGAACTCCTCGAACACCAGCCAGGACCGCGTGGACAGCACACCCGCGATGCGCTGCACCCGGTCCAGCACCACGTACCGCAGCGTCGCGTTGTCCGGAGCCCGGACCAGGGCCAGTACGTCGTGCTCCCCGCTGAGCAGCGCCACGTGCTCGACGTACCGGACCCGGGCCAGCTCGGCGGACACCTCGCGCCAGGTGTTCTGCTCGATCGTCAACGCCATGTACGCCGAGGTGCCCAGCCCGGCGACCTCCGGCGCCACCTGGGCCCGGAAGCCGGTGATCACGCCGTCGCGCAGCAACCGCTCCACCCGGGCGTAGGCGTTGGTACGGGAGATGTGGATCCGTTCGGCCAGGGTGCGCACCGAGGTCCGGCCGTCGCGGACCAGCTCGTCGAGGATCCGCCTGTCGACCTCGTCCAGGTGCTGGGCCGATCGTCCCGATCCGCTCGCCCGGCTCACCCCGTCTGTGGGCTCCTGGCTCACCGAAGCTCCCTCCCCATGCCAATCGTCCCGCCTTCCTGGTGGATCTTGAGTCAATCATCCGACAGCGGAAGCATAGGCTCACCACACGTCCCAGGAGGTTCCGCCGTGACGACCACTCCCCAGGCGGTCCGTAGGGCATCCCCGCGTACCCGTCGGGCGGCCACCCCGCCCGACCCGGCGCGCCCACTGCTCCCGGACGCCGAACCGGTCCGCCTGCTCGACCCGACCGGCACGCCGCTGCCCGCCCGCACCGACTATCCGGAGCCACCCGTCGAGGCGCTGCGCGAGCTGTACCGCCGGATGGTGCTCGGCCGCCGCTTCGACACCCAGGCGACCGCGCTGACCAAGCAGGGCCGCCTCGCCGTCTACCCGTCCTCCCGGGGCCAGGAGGCGTGCCAGGTCGCCGCCGTGCTCGCGGTCCGCGACACCGACTGGGTGTTCCCCACCTACCGCGAGTCGATGGCTCTGGTTGCCCGGGGCATCGACCCGGTCGAGGTGCTCACCCTGCTGCGCGGAGACTGGCACTGCGGCTACGACCCGACCGAGGTGCACACCGCGCCGCAGTGCACGCCCCTGGCCACCCAGTGCGTGCACGCCGCAGGCCTCGCGCACGGCGAGGCGTACCAGGGACGCGACACCGTGGCGCTGGCCTTCATCGGCGACGGCGCGACAAGCGAGGGCGACTTCCACGAGGGGATCAACTTCGCCGCCGTGTTCAAGGCGCCGGTGGTCTTCTTCGTGCAGAACAACAGGTACGCCATCAGCGTCCCGCTGTCCCGGCAGACCGCCGCGCCGTCGCTGGCCTACAAGGGCGTCGGCTACGGCGTGCCCAGCGAGCAGGTCGACGGCAACGACCCGGTGGCGGTGCTCGCCGTGCTCACCCGCGCGGTCGCGCACGCCCGCGCCGGCAACGGGCCGTTCCTCGTCGAGGCGCACACCTACCGGATGGAACCGCACACCAACGCCGACGACGCCAGCCGCTACCGCGACGGCGCCGAGGTCGACGCCTGGCGTGACCGCGACCCGGTCGCCCGCCTGGAGACCTACCTGCGCGCCCGGAGCGTGCTCGACGACGCGGCGGTCACCGAGGTCGCCGAGCAGGCCGAGGCGTACGCGGCGGACCTGCGTACGCGGATGAACGAGCAGCCCAGCGTCGATCCGCTGAGCCTCTTCGACCACGTCTACGCCGAGCCCACCCCGCAGCTGATCGAACAACGTGAACAGGTCCGCGCCGAACTGGCCGCCGCGAGTGACGAGGACGGTGCCGCCTGATGGCCACCACCATGGCGAAGGCGCTCAACACCGCGCTCGCCGACGCCCTCGACGCCGACGACCGGGTCGTCGTCTTCGGTGAGGACGTCGGCCAGCTCGGCGGCGTCTTCCGGATCACCGACGGCCTCCAGGCCCGCTTCGGCGAGAAGCGCTGCTTCGACACGCCCCTCGCCGAGGCCGGCATCGTCGGCTTCGCCGTCGGCCTGGCCATGTCCGGGCTGCGGCCGGTGGTCGAGATGCAGTTCGACGCGTTCGCGTACCCGGCGTTCGAGCAGATCGCCTCGCACGTGGCCAAGCTGCGCAACCGCACCCGGGGAGCGCTCAGCGTGCCCATCGTCATCCGGGTGCCGTACGCCGGCGGCATCGGCGGGGTGGAGCACCACTGCGACTCGTCCGAGGCGTACTACGCGCACACCCCGGGCCTGAAGGTGGTCACCCCGGCGACAGTCGAGGACGCGTACTCGCTGCTGCGCGAGGCGATCGACGACCCCGACCCGGTGGTCTTCATGGAGCCCAAGAAGCTCTACTTCGGCAGCGCCGACGCGACGCTGCCGGCGCGTACCGAGCCGTTCGGCCGGGCCGTCGTGCGGCGTCCCGGCCGCGACGCCACCCTTGTGGCGTACGGGCCGGCGGTGCCGGTCGCGCTGGAGGCCGCCGAGGCCGCCCGCGAGGAGGGCTGGGACCTGGAGGTGGTGGACGTGCGCACGATCGTGCCGTTCGACGACGCCACCATCGCCGCCTCGGTCCGGCGTACCGGCCGTTGTGTGGTGATCCAGGAGGCGCCGGGCTTCGCGGGTGTCGGCGCCGAGATCGCCGCCCGGGTGCAGGAGCGCTGCTTCCACGCGTTGCACGCCCCGGTGCTGCGGGTCGCCGGGCTGGACATTCCGTACCCGGCGCCGATGCTGGAGCACACCCACCTGCCCGGCGTCGACCGGGTCCTGGACGCGGTGGCCCGGTTGCAGTGGGACGACCAGCCCGACGCGCGTTGGGCGGCGGCGTGACCACCGTCGAGCGGACGCAGGTCTTCCTCCTGCCCGACCTGGGCGAAGGGCTGAGCGAGGCCGAGATCGTCGAGTGGCGCGTGGCGGTGGGCGACATCGTGACCGTCGACCAGAGCGTGGTCGAGGTGGAGACCGCCAAGGCGGTCGTCGACGTGCCCTGCCCGTACGCCGGCCGGGTCGTCACCCTGCACGGCGCGGCCGGCGAGGTCCGGCCGGTCGGCCAACCCCTCATCACCATCGCGCCCCTGGACGGTGGCGGCGACGAGCCCGCCGGGCACGCCACCTACCGCGAGGAGGAGCGGGCCGGGTCCGGAAACGTGCTCATCGGGTACGGCACCGGCCACGGCGGCGCCACCCGGCGTCGGCGTCGCCCCCGACTGGCCCTCGCCCCCGAACCGGTCGACGCCGGCCCGGCGGAGGCCGCCCGGCCCGACACCCGCCGCGCCGACTCGACAGGCACCGACGCCGGGCCGACGGGGCGCACCCTCGTGGGCACCGCCCCCACCGGTCCGGCGCGGTCAGCGGCCGCCCTGGTGATCTCACCGATCGTCCGACGGCTGGCCCGTGAACACGGCGTCGACCTCGCCACGCTGCACGGCAGCGGACCGGGCGGGGTGATCCGCCGCGCCGACGTGGAGGCGGCGCTGGCCGCGCCGACGGCCCGGCTCGCCGCCGTGCCGGACCCGCAGGCGCCGTCGGCCCAGGGCGACGACGACGTGATCATTCCGCTCACCGGTGTGCGCAAGGTGATCGCCGACAAGCTGTCCCGCAGCCGGCGGGAGATCCCCGAGGTGACGATCTGGGTGGACGTGGACGCCACCGGGCTGCTGGAGACACGGGCGGCGATCAACGCGGCGACGCCCGACGCGCCGGTGAGCATCCTGGCCCTGCTGGCCCGGATCTGCCTCAGCGGTCTGCGCCGGTTCCCCCAGCTCAACTCCCGCGTCGACACCGACGCGCAGCGGATCGTCCAGTCCGCCGGTGTGCACCTGGGCATCGCCGCGCAGACCGACCGGGGCCTGCTGGTGCCGGTGCTGCGCGACGCCCAGCGGCTCACCACCGCCGAACTGGCCGCCGAGCTGGCGGCGACCACCACCGCGGCGCGGGCGGGCACCCTCCCGCCGGCCCGGCTCACCGGCGGCACGTTCACGCTCAACAACTACGGCGTGTTCGGTGTCGACGGCTCCACGCCGATCATCAACCACCCCGAGGCGGCGCTGCTCGGCGTCGGGCGGATCGTGGACAAGCCGTGGGTCGTCGACGGGCAGCTCGCGGTCCGCAAGGTGACCCAGCTCAGCCTCACCTTCGACCATCGGGTCTGCGACGGCGGGGTGGCCGGCGGCTTCCTGCGGCACGTCGCCGACTGCGTGGAGCGCCCGGCGCTGCTGATCGCCGCCGTCTGACGCGTACCCGGCCCCGGCGTCGCCCACGCGGCGCCGGGGCCGGCCCGCACCCGGGGGTTTCCCGCACCCGTCACCGGGAAGTCGGCGCGCACCACCCGCGTCGAAGGGAGCCGGCCGTGGCCTACGAGGCGAAACTCAACTCGGTCCGCGTGCGCCGGCCCGCCGCGGCCGGGGCACCGCTCTACTGCGACGCGCTGGAGTACGGGCTGACCGGCGACGGCGCCACAAACGACCAGCCGGCGCTGGCTGCCCTGGTGGACCGGCTCGGCGCCGGGTACGCCTCCGACGGGCGGGCACGTGTCATCTACTGCCCGCCGGGCATCTACTCGATCCGGGACGCCGGCACCGTGTGGCGCAGCGGGGTGTCGCTGATCGGGGCCGGCCCGGCGGCCACCCGGTTCATGCTCAGCAACGAGGGCAACCGCTCCGACCCGACCCCGCTGGCGTTCTGGACGACCCTCCAGCACGGCGCCGACCGGGACCGGCACATCGCCGACTGCACGTTCGCCGACTTCCAGATCGACGGCTCGGGCGTGGCGATGGCCGAGTACAACTACCTGGCCAAGGGCCTCGGCCTGCAGTACGTGGTGCGGGGCGTGTTCCGGAACCTCTACATCCACCACACCGCGGCCAGCGGGCTGGGCTGCGACTTCCTCCAGGACACCCTGGTCGACGGCGTCGTGGTGGTCGGCTGCGGCCGGCTCGACAACGGCGAGCAGATGGGCGGTGCCGGCATCGGTATCGGCGTCGGCGGATGGGGTCCGGTGGAGCGGCTGACCATCGCCAACTGCACCGCCCTGGCCAACGGCACCAACGGGATCTTCCTGGAGTTGCAGAAGGACTACTGGGAACCGCCCCGCGGCTACCGCATCATCGGCTGCCACAGCCAGGGCAACCGGTTCGGCATCTCCGACTGGGGCACCGACGGGCTGATCGTGTCCGCCTGCACGATGACCGGCAACCTGGAGGCCGGCTTCGACGTGTCGTCGCAGGGCACCTCGTCCGTGGCCGGGCGGGGTGGACTCGTCACCGACTGCGTCATCGACGGCAACCTGCGGGACGGGGTCAGCATCGGCAACAGCCCCGGCCCGTACACCGTCCGGGGCAACCGGATCAGCGGCA
The DNA here is from genome assembly GCF_040607375.1 of Micromonospora sp. NPDC005298. Classification (NCBI taxonomy): domain Bacteria; kingdom Bacillati; phylum Actinomycetota; class Actinomycetes; order Micromonosporales; family Micromonosporaceae; genus Micromonospora; species Micromonospora sp. NPDC005298. The sequence goes on along the minus strand of NZ_JBEXGP010000022.1, from coordinate 70,454 downwards.
ACGGTCAGCACGGCTACCACGCGCGTGACCTCCGGCGCGGCTACCAGGGCCCGATCCGGGACGTGGTGATCGAGAGCAACGAGTTCTGGGGCAACGGGCTGGACGCGGTCCGCATCGACCACCAGATGACCGACACCGTGCTGCTCAACAACCGGATCCGCAACAACGGGCGGCAGTACGCGCGGGCCGCCGGCGGTGCGGGCGAGGCCGTCCGCTACAGCGAACGGACCCTGGTGGACCGGACCGCCGACTGGCCGCACGACGGGCACCGGGGCAAGGTCCTGCGGGTCGGCCGGTCCGTGGCCACGGTGGCCGCCAACACCGGCGACGAACTCACCCTGGCGCCGGTCCGCCCGGACGCGTTCAGCGCGTGGAGTGGGGACGTGCCGCCGCCGGGCTGCGCGTACGAGCTGGACCCCGCACCCGGGCGGCGGGCCGGCATCACCATCAACGCGGCGTTCGACTCGGCGACCGTCCGCGGCAACCGGGTCTGGGACAACCACGAAGCGCGGACCCAGACCCACGGACTGTGGATCACCGAGCGGGGCAGCTGCGTGGACTGCCGGGTCGAGGACAACGACCTCGCCGGCAACGCCGAGGCCGGGATGCGGCTGGACACCCCGCCGGTGGGCGGACGCTGGCGCGACAACCACGTCGACAGCGACTGGAGCTGAGCGACGGGCGGCGGCGGCCGGAATCCTCCGACCGCCGCCGCTGTCACCGTGGAACTGGTCAGCCGGCCAGGCCGGCCACCGGGGTCGGGTCCAGCACCACCGTGGCCGAGGCCGACTGCGGCGGCACGCCCGGCTCGGTCGGCGCGTCGGTGTACTCCGCGACGAAGACCGCCGTCAGATTGTCCGCCCCGCTGTGCCCACCGTCGATGAAGGTGGGGATGGTTCCGCTGCAACCCGTCGACGTGGAGAGCGGGTGCCCGTGCTCGTCGTGCCCGAGCACGTAGGTGACCTTCACCCGGGAGCAGTCCACCGGCAGGTCGTCGGTGACCTTCACCTCGTACGCGACCGTCTGCCCGAACTGGAAGGGCTGCCCGGCCACCGGGGCGACGAACTCGACGACCGGCGCGGTCGGCCCGACCACCAACGGCAGGGTCGCCGAGGCGGAGCGTCCGGTACGGTCGGTCACCTTCAACGTCGGGGTGTACGAACCGTTCTCCGCGAACGTCCAGGTCGCGTTCGGAGCGGTGCTGTCCACCGAACCGTCCGCGTTGAAGTCCCACGCGTAGCTCAGCCGGTCACCGTCCGGGTCGGTCGTGCCGGCGCTGGAGAACGCGACGGTCAACGGCGCCTGCCCGACGGTCGGGGTGCCGCTGATCTTCGGGATCGGCGTCCGGTTGCCCCGCACGAAGTCGATCCGGGACAGCTGCGCGTCCGGGTTCTCGGCGAAGTAGCCGTCGCCGTACTCCAGTACGTAGAGCGCGCCGTCCGGGCCGAACTCCATGTCCATCGGGTTGTCCACCACCAGCGACGGCACCACCGGCCGGATGTCCGCGACGTCGCCGTCCTCGTCGAGGCGGAACTCCTTGATGTAGTCCCGGGTCCACTCGTAGAACAGCGGAACCCCGTCGTAGTAGGCCGGCCAGCGGGTCCGCGAGGTGCTGGTCCCGTCGTAGTCGTACGCCGGGCCACCCATCGGGCCGATGCCGCCGGTGCCCAGCTGCGGGAACTCACCGGACGCCGCGGACGGGTACCAGACCTGCGGCTGCTCGACCGGCGGCAGCTGCCGCTTGCCCGTGTTGTGCGGTGAGTCGTTGACCGGGCGCGCGCAGTTGAACTTCTTGCCGGACTCGCCGGTGGCGAAGTCGTAGTCGCGGTACGCGATCGTCGGCGTCACGCAGTACGGCCAGCCGTAGTTCGCCGGCTTGTCGATCATCATCCACCGGCCGTGTCCGGCCGGCCCGCGCTCCGGGTTCGCGGTGGAGGCGTCGGGGGAGTAGTCCGCCAGGTACACGTTGTCGGTCCGCCGGTCCACCGCGAAGCGGAACGCGTTGCGCAGCCCCATCGCGTAGATCTCCGGACGGGTCTTCGCCGTCCCCGGCTTGAACAGGTTGCCGGCCGGCACCGTGTAACCACCACCGGCCTTCGGCTTGATGCGCAGCAGCTTGCCGCGCAGGTCGTTCGTGTTGGCCGAGCTGCGCTGGGCGTCGTACGCCGGGTTCCGGTCGGCCCGCTCGTCGATCGGGATGTAGCCGTCCGAGGCGAACGGGTTGGTGTCGTCGCCCGTCGACAGGTACAGGTTGCCCTTGCTGTCGAAGTCGATCTGCCCGCCGACGTGGCAGCAGATGCCCCGGTCGGTGGCCACGTCGATGATCTGCTGCTCGCTGGCCAGGTTGAGCTTCATCCCGTCGAGCTTGAACCGGGACAGGCGCAGCGCGCCCTTGAACCGCTGCCAGTCCGCCGCGGTGCCGGTCTCCGGCGCGTCCCCCTCGTTGACGCCGGGCGTGGCGGGATCGTCCACCGGGGTGTTCAGCGGCGGCGAGTAGTAGAGGTACACCCACTTGTTCTGGGCGAAGTTGGGGTCGATGGCGACCCCCTGCAGGCCTTCCTCGTCGTGCTCGTACACCGGGATGTCGGCGGCGAGGGTGTTCAGCCCGGTGCGCGGGTCGTGGATGCGGACCTCGCCGGTCCGGGAGGTGTGCAGCACCCGCAGGTCGGGCAGGACGGCGAGGCTCATCGGCTCGCCCGGGAAGTCGTTGAGTGTCACTTTCTGGAAGCTGCTGTCCGGCGGCGCGGCCGGCGCGGCGGCGGCGGCCGCCGGTGGCACGGCCAGGCCGGCCGTCACCAGTAGCAGCGCGGACGCGAATGCGGTCCTGTTCATCAGGTCGTCCCCCGAGGTAGTTTTCAGTACCGGAGTGAGGCGAGGTAGTCGAAGCCGACCCGGGCGGTGTCCAGGGCGTCGGCGGGGACGCGCGGCGAGGTGCCCGCGTCGTCGCGCTCCACGATGTACTCCTCGATGCCCGCCTCCCGTTCGTGGGCGAAGATCCGACCGAAGTCGATGACGCCGTCACCGAGGTCGGCGAAGCCGCCCTCGACGTCGAGGTCCTTGACGTGCACCTGGCGGATCCGGCCACGGTTGGCCCGGATCACGTCGACCGGGTCGTGGGCGCCCCGCCAGGTCCAGTAGAGGTCGAGTTCGAAGTGGACCAGCCGGGGGTCGGTCTGCGCGGTGAGGATGTCGAAGCCGGTCGAGCCGTCGGTCAGCGGCACGAACTCCAGTTGGTGGTTGTGGTAGCCGAAGTCGAGGCCCGCGCGCTCGGCGAGCCGGCCGGCCCGGTTGAGGTCCCGCGCCAGGGCCCGGTAGACAGCGGGGTCCCGGATCGCCTGACCGTTGGCGTCACGTCCGAAGTACGGGTGCACGATCTTCTTGCTGCCGAGGGTGTGCGCGTCCTCCAGGGCGCGTTGCCAGGTGGCGTCGTCGAACGGCTGCGGGATGCCGGTGTGCCCGGAGGTGGCCCGGAGTCCCGCCTCGTCGAGCGCGGCGCGGAACTGCGCGGCGGTGCGTCCGACGAAACCGGCGTGCTCGACCCGCCGGTAGCCGCTGCGGCGCAGCGCGTCCAGGGTGCCGGGCAGGTCGGCCGCCAACTGGTCACGCAGGGTGTAGAGCTGGATGCTGATCCGGTCCACCGGCACCCGGCGGCGACCGCCGGAGTGCCCACCCTGCGCGCTGGGCGCGGCGGCGGCCGGACCCGCGAGCAGGCCCGCGGTGCCGACCGCGGCGGCCGACACCGTCGCCGCGCGGAGCAGGCCGCGCCGGCTGAGCGCCTCGGCGGCCGGTGTCGGCTCCGATCGGTTGGTCTGTTGATCCATGGTGGTGGTCCCTTCCTGACGGCAGGTGCGCCGTCGACGGCGGTCGACCGACTGCTGCCAGTCCCGGGCGCGCCGAACCGGCCGGAGGCGTGGCTCCGGCGGACGGTGAGGGACGGCGCGCGGGGCGCGACCCGGACCCATCGGGGCGGGACGCGGCGGCCCGGCAGGGGCGGCGGCAAGCTGATCGACGAATGGGCAACCCTCTATCTGGATCCGGACCCTACCCTTGCCCACGGACGAAGGCAAAGCTTCGTCGTGTTCGGCAGAAGTTTCGCTCCAAATGACAAAAGTCGGTGCCCGGGGTGCGCGCCCGCACCCCACCCCCCGCCGGTACCGGCCCGGCGCCGCGCGGCCCGCCGCCCCGCCCGCCTCGTCGGCCCACCCGCCATCCGGACAGCCGGGCCGGGCCCCCGTGAAGCGGAGCAAAGGACGCGAGTCGGGTCGGGTGCGCCTTTGTTCCGCCAAGCGACGCAACGCCGGAAAACGCGCCGGTAAATGCGCCGCCGATTATTTCCGAATGGCGTGGGCACGCCTGTCACGGCGACGAAGATGTGGCAGAGGGAAGTCGAAAACGGGGGGACAGAACATGACGTCGAGGCGGCGACTGACGCTGTTGGCGGTAACCATCGCGGCCGCACCACTCGTCCTGGGCGGGTGTACCGCCGAGCGGGATGCGGCGGCCGGGTCGGCCAAGGGGCACGCCGCGCCTCCGGAGCTCACCGTGTCACCGGGGGACAAGACCCGGGACGTACCGGTCAGCGCCGAGGTGGGCACCACGGTCAAGGGCGGCCGGGTCACCGCCGTACGACTGACCGACGACAAGGGCGCGCAGGTCAAGGCCGAACCGCGCGAGGACGGCTCGGGCTGGGTGCCGAGCACGCCGCTGCAACCTCGCCGGACGTACACCGCCGAGGTGACCGCGACCGGCGACTCGGGTGCCACCACCACCCGCAGCACCACGTTCACGACGATGGCCAAATCCACCAAGCCACAGATCACCAGCACCCTCTATTTCGTGGGCAACCGGACGTACGGCACGGCCATGCCGGTAACCGTTGCGTTCGACCCGGGAATTCCGAAAGAGGCCAGAGCGGATGTCCAACGTCGGTTGTTCGTAAAGACGAATCCGCCGCAGCCGGGTACCTGGTCGTGGCTCGACGACGGAACGCAGGTCTATTACCGGGCGCCCGATTTCTGGAAGCCCGGCACGACGATCAGCGTCCGGGCCGGCCTGGAGGGCCTGCCGATCGGCAAGGACCGGATCGGCGACGCCGAGCGGACCGCGACCTCGAAGATCGGCCGCCAACTCGCGCTGGAGATCGACAACGCCACCAAGCAGATGACCGTGCTGCGCGACGGCAAGCAGATCCGCCGCATCCCGGTCAGCATGGGCAAGCCGAGCACACCCAGCTCCAGCGGCAAGATGGTGATCATGGAGAAGCACGAGCGGACCACCTTCGACACCCGGGGTGAACCGAACGGCGGCTACGTGGTCGACGTCGACGACGCCCAGCGGTACACGTGGGGCGGCGAGTTCATCCACTCGGCCCCGTGGTCGGAGGGGGAGCAGGGCTTCACCAACACCTCGCACGGCTGCGCGAACGTCTCCGCCGCCGCGGCCGACTGGCTGATGGGCGTGACCCAGGTCGGTGACCTGATCACCGTCAAGGGCACCGAGGTGGAGTTGCAGCCGGGCAACGGGTGGACCGCGTGGAACGTGAGCTGGGACGAGTTCGTCCGGGGCAGCGCCCTGCCGGTGCCGCCCGGGCTCAAGCCCGCGCCGCCCGCCCCGGCGCACCCGGGTGCGGTGGCCGGGGGATCGCCCGCCCCGGCGCCCTCGGTCAGCGGCCGCTGAGGCGGCGTCGTCCGGGCCGGCCCGCCGTCGCGGCGGGCCGGCCCGCGCCGTCAGTCCAGGGGTACGCGGGCCACGCCCGGCCCGATCAGGCTGCCCAGCCAGAGGTGGTTGCCGTGCTGACGTACCCCGGTGATCATCCAGTAGTGCCCGGCCGGACCGTGCAGCGTCCGGAGGACCGTGCCCGCGCCGTCGACCAGGGCGACCAGCCCGTAGCGGCGCGGTTGCGGCTGCATCGCGTCGGGCAGCAGCGCGGCGATCTGCCGCAGCCGCGGATGCGGCAGCAACCGCTCCGCGATGGGCACCCGTGGGCTGGGCAGCGCGATCCAGTACGTCCCGTCGCCCACCGCGGAGAGATTGTCCGGGTACGCGGGCAGGTCGGCGAGCACCCGCACCCCGCCGCCCAGCTCGACGCGGAGCAGCCGGTGGGTGGTGGTCTCCACGAGCATCAGCGCCGACTCGTCGGGGGTCAGCGCGATCCCGTTGGGGAAGTACAGCCCGTCGGCCACCACCTCGGTACGACCACTGCCCGGGCGGTGTGCCAGCACCCGACCGTTGGGGCGGTGCTCCAGCAGGTCCCGTTTCCAGTGTGAGACCGGGAACCGGTCCGAGGAGTCGGTGAAGTAGACGGTGCCGTCGCGGGCCACCGTCGCGTTGTTGGCCAGGTGCACCGCGGGTGCGGTGCCGGTCATCTCGCGGACCGCCCCGTCGGGTGTGACCCGCAGCAGACCCCGGTACGCGTCGCAGACGACGAACGCTTCCCCGGACGGCTCCACCTCGATGCCGAGCGGCCGGCCGCCCGTCTCGGCCAGCAGCCGGGGCTGGGTGCCGGCGGGCGCGTCGGCCGGCCACCACCACAGCCGGCCGTCCTCGTCGCCGCTGATCACCCGCCCGGCGGGGTCGACCAGCACGTCCTCGGGGCCGACGGCGCCGTCGGGCAGTGGCAGCAGGTCGACCTGGTCGAGTCTGCGGTCGGTGGCGGCCCACGCCCCGGCGAGCGGGGGAGGCACGGTGGCCGGCTCGCGAACGGGCCGGATCAGCCGGGGTGGCCGGGGCCGGGGGATCACCATCGGCCCATTGTCACCCGCCGATGTCGTCGGTTCCCGCATCGCCGCGCGGCACCACGATGATCGACATGGCGTCGGTGTGTCCGGTACGGCCGGTGTTCCCAGGGATCGTCCGATCGACGGGGGTACCGCCCCCCGGCCTCCACCCCGAGGGGGACCCCGGGGGTCTCCGGGGATGACCCTGGGCGTACCCGGAATCACTCCGCGGACGGGCGAAACTGTCGGTGGTCCAGGATAGGTTTCTGGACATGGAAGAGCGCAGCGACCGGTTGGACGTGCAGGTCAACGTGGGTGACCGGGTGGTCCGCGTGCGGGTGGCCGGCGAGGTCGACATCGCGACCGTCGGTGCGTTCCGGTCCGCGCTGTGGTCCGCGCCGGCGCGCCCGGTGCTCCACCTGGAGATGTCCGGGCTGCGACTGCTCTCCGCCGCCGGCGTGCGGACGCTGCTCGCCGCGCACCTGCGCATCCGCGCCCGTGGCGGCGAGCTCGTGCTCGTCGACCCGACCCCGGTGGTCGCGCGGGTGCTGCGCGCCACCGGTCTGCACCGGGTGATGACGGTCCTGGAGCCGAGCCGCGTGGTCGACGCCGCGCGCCGCCTCGACGCCGCGCGCCGCCCGGCCGACCCGTCCGCGGACCTGATGCTCGCCGCCTGAGCCCGACGCCCACGCGCGCCGCGCCCCGGGGGCCGCCCGACGACGACCCCCGGGAGCGTCGATCAGCGCAGGCCGAGCAGGTCGACCACGAAGACCAGGGTCTCGCCCGGCTTGATGACGCCGCCCGCGCCCCGGTCGCCGTACCCGAGGTGCGGCGGGATGGTGAGGCGACGCCGGCCGCCGACGCGCATGCCGACCACGCCCTGGTCCCAGCCGCTGATGACCTGGCCGCCGCCGAGCGGGAACTCGAACGCCTCGCCCCGGTTCCAGGACGAGTCGAACTCGTTGCCCGTGGAGTGCGAGACCCCGACGTAGTGCACGCTGGCGAGCTGACCCGGCTGCGCCTGCGGGCCCTCACCCACGGTGATGTCCTCGATCACGAGGTCGGCCGGCGGCGCACCCTCGATCGGACCCACCTCGGGCTTGCCCGAACGGGCGCCTGCTGCCTGGTTCATGTGGGGATCTCCTGCCATGTCGGTGATGTGTCCGGTCACTTCGATCCTGCCGGATCACGCCCCACCGATGTGCGGCGGACCCGCCACCGGGCCGAACTCCCCGACCCGCCCGCCCGGCTCAGCCCACCTGCCCGGCGCACGAGGCCTGGTGTGCGAGGTAGTCCGGGCACGCGTGGGGCGGGCGCCGCCGGATGGGGGCGCCCGCCGTGCAGGGGGAGTTACCGGAGCCAGGGGAGTCGGCGCACGATCGGCAGGTTCGCCCAGAACCGGCCCAGACCCCAGGTGTCGCCGGCGTTGACGAGCGCCAGCACCGCGAGCACCGCCGCGTAGATCAGGTGGTCGTCCATGAAGGGGTTGTTCTCCGGGGGCAGGACGGCGGTCCACATGAGCACCAGCAGCAGCCCGCCGGCCACCGCGGCGACCCGCATGCCGATGCCGAGCAGCAGGGCGACGCCGATCCCGGCCAGACCGATCATGAACAGCCAGTCCGCCCAGGCGGCTCCGGCGATGCCGGTGTAGAGGTCCTTGAAGGGCCCGGTCACGCCGAAGGTGAGGAAGCCCTTGGTGGGGCTGCCGCCGTTGATCCAGGCGTTCTTCGACTCGGTGGCCATTCCGAGACCGAACAGCTTGTCGAGGAATGCCCAGAGGAAGATCCAGCCGAGTGCCAGGCGGGTGCCGGCCAGGAGGTACCGGACGGCCCTCTCCCGGGTGCCGGCCGCCGGTGTGTCGGCGGTGGTCCGCTCGATCGTCGCGGTCATGGTCTCCACGTCCCTTCGTTGCCTCGCACCGCGCTTCCCGGTGGCATCTCCAGTGGACTCCCGTCGCGGCGTGCACGGCAGGGCCGACCGGTCCTCGTCGACCCGGGACCTTGGACCTGTTCAGGCCCGGGCTCGTGCCTCTGACCGGTGCCGTCGTGTGGTCGTAGCGTCCGGGGTGGAGACGAGAGGGAGGTCGTGATGAGGACCTGGCAGGTGGGCGACGTGATGACCCGGGAGGTCGCGACCGTGGTGGCCGGGACCCCGTACCGGGAGGTGGTCGACGTGCTGCTGCGCCGCGACGTCAGCGCGGCGCCGGTGGTCGATGGGTTCGGTCGGGTGCTCGGTGTGGTGTCCGAGGCTGATCTTCTGCACCGAATCGAACGTGCCGGCGAGCCGGCGCAGCGGCGCGTCTTCGAGAGCCGCCACCGGCGCGACGCCCGCAGCAGGAGTGAGGCGTTCGTCGCCGGGGATCTGATGACGGCGCCGGCGGTCACCACGTACCCGGAGGCGCCGCTGTCGGCCGCCGCCCGGCTGATGGACCGTGAGCGGGTGAAGCGGTTGCCGGTGCTCGACGACCTCGGCCGGCTGGTCGGCATCGTCAGTCGGGCCGACCTGCTGCGGGTGCACCTGCGCTCGGACGCCGAGATCCGCGAGGACGTGGTGCAGGAGGTGCTGCGCCGGGTGCTCGCCGTGCGGGACGGCCTGGTCACCGTGAAGGTCCACCACGGCGAGGTCGATCTCGCCGGCCGGCTGGACCGCCGATCCGCCGTCGACCTCGCCGGCCGGCTCGCGGCCCAGGTCAGCGGTGTCGTCCGGGTGAGCAACGCGATCACGTACGACAGCGACGACACGGTCGTCGACGCGAGTCAGGTGATGCCTGTCGCGTGACCGCCACCGGTGGTCGGGTTGGCCGGAGCGCCGACGCCGGCCGGGCCGCTCGCCTAGGCTCGGGAGCGGCCGGCCGGCCGACGCGGGTGGCGGTGCGGTGCGGTGGTCGATGCCGGGGGGCGCCGGGTGGGTGAGGCGACGGTCGCGGTGCCGCTGTGGGCGTGGGGCGCGGTCGGCGCGGTGATCGCCGTGATGCTCGTCGCCGACCTGCTCGCGCACCGGGACAACCACGTCATCGGGTTGCGGCAGGCGCTGCTGTGGAGCGGCGTCTGGATCGCCTCGGGCGTGTTGTTCGGGTTGGTCGTCTGGTTCGGCCTGGGCGCCGAGCCGGCCATCGCGTACTTCTCCGGCTACCTGCTGGAGAAGGCGCTCTCGGTGGACAACGTCTTCGTCTTCGCGCTGCTGTTCGGCTACTTCCGGGTGCCGGCGGGCTACCAGCACAAGGTGCTGTTCTGGGGCGTCGTGGGGGCGCTGGCGTTCCGTCTGCTGTTCATCTTCGCCGGCGCCGAACTGCTGGACCGGCTGGCCTGGGCCGGGGTCGTGCTGGGGGCGTTCCTGGTGTGGACCGGGTGGCGGCTGGCCGTACGCGGGGAGCCGGACGTCGATCCGGAGCGCAACCGGATCGTGCGGCTGTTCCGGCGGGCGGTGCCCACCGACGCCCGCTTCCACGGTGACCGGTTCACCGCCCGGGTCGGCGGGCGACGGGTGGCGACCCTGCTGCTGGTGACGCTTGTCGCGATCGAGGCCACCGACATCGTGTTCGCGATCGACTCGGTGGCGGCGATCCTGGCCATCACGACGAGCACGTTCCTGGTGTGGACGGCCACCGCGTTCGCCGTGCTGGGGCTGCGCAGCCTCTACTTCTGCCTCGCCGGTCTGCTGCGGCACTTCGCCTACCTGCGCTACGGGCTGGCGGTGGTGCTGGCCTTCGCGGGGCTGAAGCTGATCCTGGCCGAGACGCCGGTGGGCAGGCTGCCGGTCTGGCTGACCCTCGCGGTGGTGGTGCTGAGCCTCACCGTGGCCGTCGGCGCCAGCGTCGCGGCCGCGTGCCGCGCCCGCCCCACCGGCTGACCCGCCGGTTCAGTCGGCGCGTACCGGGCGGGAGAGCTGGTCGGCCAGCAGCGCGGGCGCCTCGGCCAGGGACGGGCCGTACCAGGTGAGGTGCCGACCGGAGAGCAGAGCGCACGGTACGCCGGGGAACGCCTCCGGCCCGTCGTTGGCGGTGAACCGGTACGGCTCGTCGGGCAGCACCACCAGCTCCGGCGATCGGGCGCGCAGGTCGCTGAGGGGCGGCCGGGGATAGCGCTCGGGGTGGTCGTCGTAGGCGTTGACGACCCCGAGCCGGCGCAGCACGTCACCGGCGAACGTGTCGCCGCCGAGCACCACCCACGGTCGCCGCCAGACCGGCACCACCGCCCGGCGGACCGGGCTGAGCGTGGGCGGCTCGGCCCAGGCCCGGCGCGCCGCCCGCAGCCAGGCCGGTTCGGTCGGCGCACCGAGTTCGGCGAGCAACTCGCCCAGCTCGGTCAACGCGCCCGCGACCGTACGCGGATAGGTCACACGTACCGGCACGCCGGCCGCCCGCAGCGCGTCGGCGTCGGCCCGGCGGTTCTCCTCCACGTTGAGCAGGACCACGTCCGGCCGGAGCGCGCGGACCCGGTCCAGGTCGGGGTACTTGCTGCCGCCGACCCGGGCGACGTCCAGATCCACCGGATGACCGCACCAGTCGGTGGCGCCGACCAGCGCGCCGGGCAGGGTGAGCGCCACCGCCTCGGTCAGCGACGGCACCAGCGACACCACCCGCATCCCGCACACCTCCCCGTCCACCGCCCGGGACCGATCATGCCCGGCGGGGCGGCGACGCCGTCAGGGGCCTCCGGGTGTGATCCGGGCGGTCACGTCGAGGTGCGCGGGTCGGCACCCGGCGGTCGCGGCGAACCGGCGGACCGCGGCGTGCACGTGCTCGCGTACGCCCGCCGCCCCGGCGTCGGCGGTCAGGTCCACCCGGATCCACACGTCGGGGTGCGGCAGCGTGCCGGTGAGCACCACCCGGGCCGCTCGTACCGCCGGGTCGCCGGTCAGGTCGCGCTCAAGGGCCCGGGCCAGGACGTCGGCCGCCAGCCGGGTGCGTCCCGGGCGGTGTCCGGGGCGGCTCAACGTGCCGCGCAGCGCCCGTCGGGGACGGCGCAGCTCCCGGGCCAGGAGGCGTTGCCCGGCGAGGGCGGTCAGCATCCCGGCGACGGCCGCGGCCAGGGTGCTCCACGGTGTGGCCAGCCGCCACGCGTCAAGCAGCCCGTCGCCGAGCACCGTCGCGCCGGGGCCGTCGTCCGGCGGCGCGCCGACGCTGACCACGAGCGCTGTCGCTCCGCCCGCCACCAGGACAAGCGCGACGATCGTCCACAACAGTCGGTGCGCGGCGTCACTCATGCCGGCCGCCCGTGCGGCAGCAGCCGGATCTCGACCCGGTCCGGCCTGGGCGAGGCGAGGTGCCGCAGTTCCTGGTGCACCGCGTACTCGATCTCCGCCCGGGCCGCCGGATCGCCGGTAGCGCGCACCCGGGGGTGCCACCGGTCGCCGCGCTGGCGGATCCGTACCCGCGCACGGCGCACACCCGGGACGGCGCCGGCCGCCCTGGCCAGCCGGCGTTCCACGCACCGGCGGCGCAGGTACCAACCGTCCCGCTCGCCGACGTGGAGGCGGACGGGTGTCCAGCGGCGCAGTTGGGCGGCCAGGACGACGAGTCCCAGGAGCACGGTCACGACGGCCACCGTCCGGACGTCCGGGTCGTGCCAGCCGGTGGTGGTCAGCGTGTCGTACCAGCCGGTGGGGAGGACCGCTGGCTCCGGGAGGCGCAGGCTGACCAGCAGCGCCTGCACCGCGACCAGCGTGCCGCCGACGAGCAGGGCGACGGACAGCGCCAGCGAGGCCGCCCGGTTGACGGTTCGCATGCCGTTCGCCGGCGACTCGGTCGCTCGTGGCGTCGCCGCGCCGTCCGCGCCGGGGACGCGCAGGTCGTCCACCGTCACGGTCACGGCGGCGACGGTGAGTCCGGTGGCGGTGGCGACCCGCTCGGCGACGGTCGTCCGGACGGCCTCGGCGACGGCGGGCACGCTCCGCCCGTACGTGGTGACCAGGCGCAGGTCGAGGCCCACGGACCGTCCGCCCAGGCGGACGGTGGCCGAGTGGGCGCTGGCGACGCCCGGTACGAGCCCGGCCGCCTCGGTGGCGATCCGTGCGACGTCCGCCGCTTCGACGGTGTCCCGCCGTCCCAGGTTCGTGGCGCCGTCACCGCTGGTGGCGGTCTCCCGGTCGACACCGCGGGCCGGGCCGGGGCCGGGCCGGGGGGTGGCGATCGGGCGTTGGGGGAGCCGGTGGTGGCGCCCGCTCCGGTCGGCCCGGGGCCGGCGCAGGATGGTCGGATCGCCGGCCCGCCGAGGTCGGCGAGCGGGGCGAGGGCTGTCACCCGGGCGTGGGCGGTCACTCGGGCGGGCGCCCGGACCGCTGTCGGCGAGGCGGCCGACCTGTTGTCGCGACATGCTGACCTCCCGGCCGGCCCGCTACCGGCGACCCCGCTGCTTACACCGGGCGGGGACCTCTGGAACGCGACAGCCATGTGATCCAGATCACATGGCTGTCGCCGGTGTCGACCCTCGGCACGCTTCTCCGACGCTTCGTGCCCGAAGGGCCCCCGACGCGCGTACCGGTGCCCGCTGTGATGCCATGGACGCATTCCATGATCGACCGCCTAGACTCGGCCCGGCCCGACCGAGCGGCGGATGGATCAGGCAGATGACGAGCACCGGCAGCGACGAGCGCGGCTGGCTGCGGGCGGCGCCCGCCGACGGCGCGGGCGCGCTGTTCAGCCGTGCCGGCCACCGCGTGTATCCGGCGCGCCGGCTCAGCGACCTCGTCCAGGGACGCCCACCGGGTGTCACCGGCAGTCAGTGGAGTTCGGCGAGCCGGGCCGCGTTCGACTTCGTGCTCTGCGCCGAAGGCGGCGGGCGGCCGGTCGTCGCCGTGGAGATCGGCCCGGTGCCACCCGCCGGTTCGGCGCAGCAGCGCGCCGAGCGCCTGAAGGACGCGGTGAGCGCCGCGGTGGGCCTGCCCGTCCTGCGGATCGGCTCGCCGACGCTGCGGGCCGGCGAACAGGGCCGACGCCTGATGGAGTACGTGATCGACGCGCGGGCCTACGCGGCGGGTGCCGGGCTGGGCGGGGACGGTGACGACGAGCCGGCCCCGGTGGGCTTCCGGGACATCCTCGGCCGGCTGCCGGACGGCCGTACCGGACCGGTGAACGACCTCGGCGCGCTGACCCGCGCCGCCGCGGTCGACGCGTACGTGGCCGGGCGCCTCGCCGACCCGATCGTGCGCGGACTGCACGTGCGCTGGGCGGACGGCCCGGCGCAGGGGTGGAGCTGGGTGCAGGTGCGCCCGGACTCCTGTCTCGTCGAACGGGTCTCGGTGACCGAGCACCGGTTCTCCTGCGGCGTCGACGCGGCCCGCCTGGCCGAGGATCTCGCCACGGTGGCAGTCGGGGAGCGGCTGCGTACCGCCGGGACCGACGGCGAGCCGCTTCTGCCACGCGTGGAACTGACGGCGCAGATCGCCGCGCTGAGTCGCCGCCGGGACGAGTTGGTCGGCGGGTTCGCCTTCGACCACCTGTGCGCCGACTGACCGGCGTCCGTTTCCCCAGCTGACCCCGCTCCGGATCGGCTCGCAACAATTCTGCGCGACCGTTGAACCTTCCTGCTCGCGGTCCCGTACTCCTGCGCGAATGAAGAGGATCTCCCCATCCGCGTCGACCCTGACGTGGAGGACGGTGCGGAAAGGGCATCGTCGGCCGTCGACACATCACCGGGTAGGTCGTGGTGGCCGCCGTTGACGCGTGCCATCTCAAATCCGTCGGTCCGCCGAGGGCAGGAATCCAGTACCGGATCGAGAAGGAGAGCAATTCGATGCGCAGGTCCACTCGGGCGCGCCGGGCATCCGGCAACGCGCGGAGCAAGCGTCTGCTGGCCGTTGTCGGCACGCTCGTGGTCTTCGGCGGAGTTGTCGCCGTGACCCAGATTTCGTCGGCCCAGGATCGGCGGACCAACAAACCCCGCCCGGCCGCGGGGCAGTGTGTCGAGCCCAGCCCGGGCGCGACCGCGCCGAGCGGAAATGGTTCGACCAGCCGGACCTGGCAGAATGGTCGGTGGGTGCGGAACCACTGGGGTGACGGGCAGCAGTCGGTCCCGGAGTGCGAGGACGGCAAGGACGGCACGGTGGGCACCGGTTCGGCCGTCGCCTGTCCGGACGTGGCGTCGAAGCTGCCGCAGGTGCCGCAGCGGGCCCGGGCCGAGGTGGACCGCAATCTCGCCCAGTTGACGACCCAGATCGCCGAGGCCGACCGCCGCCTGGCCGCCGAGGGCAACAAGGGTGAGGCCTTCATCCGCAACGCGATCCTCCAGCCCCTGGCCGGCAAGCGCCGCGCGGTGCTGGACCGCATCACGACCGCCATCGACCGGGTCGGGCCCCGCCCGCAGGGTCTGGCGCAGCTCGCCGAATGTCAGGTGCAGCCGACCGGCGGCAACGGTGGCAACAACGGCGGTGGCAACACCGGTGGCGGGAACACGGGCGGTGGCACCGGCAACGGTGGCAACACCGGCGGTGGGAACAACAACGGCGGTGGGAACAACGGCGGCAACGCTCCCGGTGCCGGACTCGGCGTGCTCGCCAACAACTGTGACGAGAGCCAGCTCCAGGCGCACGACGGCTTCCAGAACGGCAACCGGTGCGTGAGCACCGAGTTCGGTGAGGTCGGCGCCGCCGCCAACAACCCCTCCCTGCTCATCACCCAGTTCCCCCAGCAGGTGGGCCGCAACCAGCCGTTCACGCTGCGGGTCAGCACCCGCAACCTGGTCCGGGACCGCTTCCTGGCCGCCGGCCAGGGTGGGTACTACGTGGAGAGCTCTCTGCTCAACGCCCAGGGCCTGGTCCGAGGGCACTTCCACACGGCGTGCCGGATGCTGGACAGCCTGACCACCCCGCCGGAGCCGCAGGAGGTGCCCGCGTTCTTCGTGGCCACCGAGGACGGTCGCGGTGGCGCCGAGCCGGACGAGGTGACCATCCAGATCCCCGGTCTGCCGGAGTCGGGAACCGCGCAGTGTTCGATCTGGGCGGGTGACGGTTCGCACCGTCTGCCGATGATGGAGCGCGCCAACCAGACGCCGGCGTTCGACTCGGTGCGCATCTCGGTCAACTGAGTCGTTGTACGACCGGCTGCGGCCGGTCACCCCGGGCGGACAGCCGGGGGTGACCGGCCGCAGCCGTCACCAACAGTGCCGACAATATGACGGGGCCATGCCGGAAACGGCGTGGCCCCGTCAGTGTGTCGTCCGGTCAGCGGCTCTTGTACGCCTCGACGACCTCGACCGGGATCCGACCCCGCTCGGAAATCTTGAATCCGTTGTTGACGGCCCATTCCCGGATGGCCCGGTTCTGCTCCCGGTCCATTCCCGCGCCGCTGGGTCGACCCGGCCGCCGAACGGTCCGGGTGTTCTCCACGGCGCCTCGCCCGATGCGCCGGCCCGCATTGATGTACGGGTCCAGCGCCTTGCGCAGGACGCCCGCATTCTCGTCCGAGACGTCGATCGTGTAGGCCACGCCGTCGAGACTGAACTCGACCGTCCGGTCGGCCTTCCCGCCGTCGAGGTCGTCGGTCAGGACCGTGATTACTCTTCTCGCCATTGCCGATTACTCCCTGTGTGTGGCGGGATGTGTCCAAAGTCTGACCTACTTCCCTGGGAAACCGCAACAATGTGCGGCGCTCTCATTTCGGCGCGTCGCGATTCGGTGACCGAGAAACCGGGAATCGTCACCGAATCGCGGGGCGGCCCGGCCTTCATTCGCCGAGCAGACCGGCCTGACCTGCCACGGCGGCCGCCTCCGCCCGGTTCGACACCCGCAGCTTGCGCAGAAGGGCGGCGGTCATCCGTTTCACCGTCCGCTCCGAGACGTGCAGTTCCTCGGCGATATCGACGGTGTTGCGGCCGGCGGCGATAGCGCGCAGCAGCCGGCGTTCCTCGCCGTCCAGGTCGACCGGGGTGCAGCGGGAGGGACGCAGCAGGACGCGCAGCAGGTCCGCCGGGAAGACGGCCCACCCGTCGAGGACGGCCAGCAGTGGGGGAAGCAGTTCCTCCGGCTCGCTGGTCTTGGGCAGGTACCCCTCGGCGCCGGCGCGCAGGGCCTCGAGCGCCGGCGCCGGGTCGGTGGAATCGGACATCGCGACCACCCGGACCAGGGGCGTGGTCCGTCGGATCGCGGCCACGGCCCGGATGCCACCGGGCGGTGGCATGTGCAGGTCGACCAGGACGAGATCGGGGCGGCAGCGGCTGACCAGGCCGGCCGCCGCGCTCGCGTCGCCGGTCGAGCCGACCACCTCGACGCGGCCCTGGCTGATCACCGGGAGCAGCAGTTCCAAGCCACGGGCGAAGAGGGTGTGATCGTCCACGACCGCGATTCGAATGGTGGAGCCGTCCGGCATGTCTGCGCCGTTCCCCGCCGGGTACCGATCATGCGGCCAGGCACCGGATGGGTGGATGTGGGAGCGCCAGGGCGTACGGGGTCCGCTGCGACGGTTGCGCGGAACCGTCCCGGGCCGGCGCTGGAGGCGGGTGCTGCCGCATCCGGTGCCTGACCCGGCCGGGACACAGGTTGGCCCGGCGGGGCCGCCGAGCCGGGGATGTCCTCGTCACCAGCATTTCCGGCACGAGGAGGTCAGATGTTCAGTCACGTCAAGGATCTGCAGTTCGAGGCGAAGCCGGACGGACCGGACGCCGCGTTCGCCCGCCGGTTGCAGGAGGTTCTGGGGGGCAAGTGGGGCGAGATGACGGTCGCCAACCAGTACCTGTTCCAGGGCTGGAACTGTCGGCTGCCGGGCAAGTACAAGGACCTGCTGCTCGATGTGGGCACCGAGGAGGTGGGTCACGTCGAGATGATCGTCACGATGATCAGCCGGCTGTTGGACAATGCGCCGCTGTCGATGACCGAGGGCATCGCGGGCAATCCGGGGGGTGCCGCGACCTACGCCGCGTCGAACCCGGCGCACTTCATCCACGGTGGCGGCGGCGCGTTGCCGGCCGACTCCAACGGGGTGCCGTGGAGCGGCGCGTTCGTCACCGCCAGCGGCAACCTACTGGCCGACTTCCAGCTCAACGTCACCGCGGAGGCGCAGGGCAGGCTCCAGGTCGCCCGGTTGTTCAACATGACCGACGACCCGGGTGTCAAGCAGATGCTGCGCTTCCTGCTGGCCCGCGACACGATGCACCAGAACATGTGGCTGGCGGCGATCGAGCAGCTCAAGGAGGACGGGCTGGAGGACATGCCGGTGCCCGAGGCGTTCCCGGACTCCGGCGAGTTCACCGAGGAGTACAGCTACACCTACCTGGGCTTCTCCTCGGGCACCGACGCCGCGCAGGGGCGCTGGGCGTCGGGTCCCACGCCGGACGGCAAGGGCGAGTTCCGGTACGACGACGCCCCGCGCGCGAACGCGCCGGAGCCGGTGCTGCCTCCGGGCGACCCGCGCCTGTACGGCACCAACCCCGGCGTGGCCGGTTCGGTCGTGAACACGGTGAAGAGCAAGCTCACCTGAGGTGTCAGGTCGGGTCGCCCGCCGGTCGCTGGCGGCCCGACCGACCGGCGTGGGAGTGGTCTGGGTCACATCGCGGAACAAGGGGAACGCTTTGTTACTTGAGTGAGACACGCTCAACTCAACGCGATAGCAGGTGTTCGATGGCAACTCTTCCGGTACTTCCCCTGACCGACGCCGTGCTGCTGCCCGGCATGGTGATCCCGGTGACCCTCGACCCGACCACCCAGGCCGCGATCGACGCCGCACGGACGACCGACGACCGCAGGCTGCTGGCCGTGCCGCGCATCGACGGCGAGTACGGCCCAGTCGGCGTGGTCGCCACCATCGAGAAGGTCGGCCGGCTGCCCGACGGCGAGCCCGCCGCCGTGGTCCGTGGCCTGTCCCGGGCCCGGATCGGCTCCGGCGTGCCCGGGCCCGGCGCCGCACTCTGGGTCGAGGCGACCGAACTCGACGAACCCGCTCCCGCCGGCCGCGCCCGGGAACTCGCCCGCGAGTACCGCGCCCTGGTGACCTCCGTACTCCAGCAGCGCGGCGCCTGGCAGGTCATCGACGCCGTCGAGCGGATGACCGACCTGTCCGAGCTGGCCGACTCGGCCGGCTACGCGCCCTGGCTGACCCTGGAGCAGAAGACCGAACTGCTCGCCGCGCCGGACGTCACCGCCCGGTTGGAGCTGCTCGTCGACTGGGTGAAGGCGTACCTGGCCGAGCAGGAGGTCACCGAGCAGATCAACAGTGACGTCCGCGAGGGGCTGGAGAAGTCCCAGCGGGAGTTCCTGCTGCGCCAGCAGCTCGCCGCGATCCGCAAGGAGCTGGGCGAGGACGAGCCGGACGGCTCGGCCGACTACCGCAGCCGGGTGGAGAGCGCCGATCTGCCGGAGAAGGTCCGTGAGGCCGCCATGCGCGAGGTCGGCAAGCTGGAGCGGGCCAGTGACGCCTCCCCGGAGGCGGGCTGGATCCGTACCTGGCTCGACACCGTTCTCGAAATGCCGTGGGGCACGCGTACCCAGGACAACACCGACCTGGCCGCGGCCCGGGCGGTGCTCGACGCCGACCACGCCGGCCTGGCCGACGTGAAGGACCGCATCCTGGAGTACCTGGCCGTGCGCAACCGTCGGGCCGAGCGCAACCTCGGCGTGGTCGGCGGTCGCGGCTCCGGCGCGGTGCTCGCCCTCGCCGGCCCTCCCGGGGTGGGCAAGACGAGCCTCGGCGAGTCCGTGGCGCGCGCGCTCGGGCGCAACTTCGTCCGGGTGTCGCTCGGCGGCGTCCGCGACGAGGCGGAGATCCGCGGTCACCGGCGCACCTACGTCGGCGCGCTGCCCGGCCGGATCGTCCGCGCGCTGCGCGAGGCAGGCTCGATGAATCCGGTCGTGCTCCTCGACGAGGTGGACAAGCTGGCCGCCGGCTACGCCGGTGACCCGGCCGCCGCCCTGCTGGAGGTCCTCGACCCGGCGCAGAACCACACCTTCCGGGACCACTACCTGGAGGTCGACCTCGACCTGTCCGACGTGCTCTTCCTCGCCACCGCGAACGTGGTCGAGTCCATCCCCGGCCCGCTGCTGGACCGGATGGAACTGGTCATGCTGGACGGGTACACCGAGGACGAGAAGGTCTCCATCGCCCGCGACCACCTGCTGCCCCGGCAGCGGGAGCGGGCCGGGCTGACCGCCGACGAGGTGGAGATCGCCGACGAGGCCCTCGCGCTGATCGCGGGGGAGTACACCCGGGAGGCCGGCGTACGGCAGCTCGAACGTGGCCTTGCCAAGATCCTGCGCAAGGTGGCGGTGACCCTGGCGACCGACCCGTCACCGGTACGCGTCGACACCGACAACCTCAGCGGCTACCTCGGTCGACCGAAGTTCACCCCGGAGTCGGCCGAGCGCACCGCGGTGCCCGGTGTGGCCACCGGCCTCGCCGTCACCGGCGCCGGCGGGGACGTGCTCTTCATCGAGGCGACAAGCATGGAGGGCGAGCCGGGTCTGACCCTGACCGGCCAGCTCGGCGACGTGATGAAGGAGTCCGCGCACATCGCCCTGTCGTACCTGCGCTCCAACGGGCGGCGGTTCGGCATCGACCCGAACGTGCTGGCCGGGCGCCGGATCCACGTCCACTTCCCGGCGGGCGCGGTGCCCAAGGACGGCCCGAGCGCCGGCATCACCATGGTGACGGCCCTGGCCTCACTGGTCACCGGCCGCCCGGTCCGCCCGGAGTTCGGGATGACCGGCGAGGTGACGCTCTCCGGTCGGGTGCTGCCGATCGGCGGGGTGAAGCAGAAGCTGCTCGCCGCGCACCGGGCCGGCCTCACCGAGGTCATCATCCCGGCGCGTAACGAGCCGGACCTGGACGACCTGCCGACCGAGGTGCGCGAGGCGCTGACCGTGCACACCCTGGCCGACGTGGCCGACGTGCTCGCCCTGGCGCTGCGCCCGGCCGACGTGGAGGCGCTCGACGGTCCGGCGCTCGCCACCGCCTGACACCACGAACCCAGCGACCCCCGCCGTCCCACCGACGGCGGGGGTCGCTGGTGTACGCGCACGGGGGACTACTGTCCGGTCCGAACTCCTCAACGACCTCTCCGCCGCGAGGCGGTCCCCCTGGAGGAAACCCCTGTGAACGTTGCGCTCTGGGCCATCCAGATCCTGCTCGCCGCCATCTTCGCCGGCGCCGGCCTGGCCAAACTGACCCAGCCCAAGGAGAAGCTGCGCGACCCGATGCGATGGGTGGACCCGGTCCCGCCGTCGCAGGTCAAGGCGCTCGGCGCGGTCGAGGTGCTGGCCGCACTCGGGCTGGTGCTGCCCCCGCTCACCGGCATCGCCACCGTGCTGACGCCCCTCGCCGCCGTCGGCCTCGTCATCGTGATGATCGGGGGCATCCTGGTGCACCTGCGCGACATGAACAAGCCCGACAACCAGGACCGCCGCCGGACGGAGATCCAGGGCGCGATCACCTGCGCGGTGCTGCTCGTGCTCGCCGCGGTGGTCGCCTGGGGCCGGTTCGGCCCGTACGCCTTCTGACCCACGCCGCCGGCGACCGCCGAACCCCCGCTCTCGCCGGCGGCCAGGGTCAGCGCCCCTCGCCGCCGCGGTCCCGGCGGACCGTGGCCTTGCGGCCCTTGATCGTGCTGGAGCGCAGCCCGGAGATCACCTCGTCGGCCACCCCCTGCGGCACCTCCACCAGCGAGAACCGGTCGGCGATCTCGATCGAGCCGATGTCCCGGCCGCGGATGCCGGTCTCCCCGGTGATCGCGCCGACCAGATCCTGCGGGCGCACCCCGGCGCGCCGACCCAGACCGACGAAGACCTGCACGGTGTTGCCGCCACCCGGGCGGGGCCGGCCTCCACCACGCCGGTCGCCGCCCCGGCCACCGGCCTCCGGCCGGCCCTCGCGCGGGCCGCGCACCGGCGCCTGCGGGATCTCCTCCTCGTCGTCCGAGCCGGGGGACGTCACCTCGTGTGCGAGCTTCACCGCGGCGAGGGCGACCTCCATCAGGTCGAACTCGTCGGTCAGCGTCTCCACGATCACCCGGAACGGGTCCAGGTCGTCCTCCAGCAGGCTCTCGCGCAGCGCCGCCTGGGTCAGCTCCAGCCGGCGGGTCCGCATGTCCGCCACCGTGGGGATCTTGTCGATGGTGATCCGCTGGCCGGTCACCCGCTCGATGGTCTTGAGCATCCGGTGCTCGCGCGGCTCGGCCAGGGTGATCGCCACGCCCTCGCGGCCGGCCCGACCGACCCGGCCGATCCGGTGCACGTACGACTCCGGCGCGGACGGCACGTCGTAGTTCACGACGTGGGTGAGCTGCTCGACGTCCAGGCCACGGGCCGCCACGTCGGTGGCGACCAGCAGGTCGGCGGTGCCCGCCCGCAGCCGGCCCATCACCCGGTCGCGCTGTTCCTGGCTCATCCCGCCGTGCAGCGCCTCGGAGCGGTAGCCCCGGCCGTTCATCGTCTCGGTCAGCCGGTCCACCTCCTCCCGGCTGCGGCAGAACACGATCGCGGCGGTGGGCGACTCCACGTCCAGCACCCGACCCAACGCGGCCGGCTTGTGCGCCCGGGTCACGATGTACGCGCTCTGCCGCACCCGGGGCGCCTCACCGGCGACCGTCTGCTCCCGGCCGATCTCGATCCGGACCGGCTCGCGCAGGTGCTGGCGGGCCATCCCGTCGATTCTCGACGGCATGGTGGCCGAGAAGAGCACCGTCTGGCGCTGCTCCGGCGCGTGCTCCAGGATCGCCTCGATGTCCTCGGCGAAACCCATGTCGAGCATCTCGTCGGCCTCGTCGAGCACCACCGTGGCCAGGCCACCCAGGCGCAGGGTGCCCCGGGCGATGTGGTCCAGGGCCCGCCCGGGGGTGGCCACCACCACGTCCACGCCGCTGTCCAGGGCCCGCAGCTGCCGCCCGATCGGCTGCCCACCGTAGATCGGCAGCACCCGCGCACCCAGGTCCTTGCCGTACCTGTGGAACGCCTCGGACACCTGCACCGCCAGCTCCCGCGTCGGCACCAGCACCAGCGCCACCGGGTCCCCGCCGTCGCGGTGCGCCACCATCCGGTGCAGCAGCGGCAGCGCGAACGCCGCCGTCTTGCCGGTGCCGGTGGCGGCCTGACCGAGCAGGTCGCGGCCGTCGAGCAGCGGCGGGATCGCCTCCCGCTGGATCGGGGTCGGCTCCTCGTAACCGAGGGCGGACAGGGCGCCCAGCAGTTCGGCGCGCAGCCCGAGCTCCGTGAAGGCGTGCGCCTCGTCGGGGCCGTCGGGGGTGATGTCGGTCGGTGCGTCGTGCTGTGCAGGTGCGGAACTCATGTGCCAAGCCTTTCATCACCCCGTCCGGCGCGCTGCGGCGACCGGCACAAGAGCGCCACCGGGTCAGTCGCCGCTGCTCAGGATCGCCAGGATCATCACCGCGGCGAGGGCCGCGTCGAGCACTCCGCACCACTCGGCGTAGCCGCGCGGCACCACCCGGCCGGTGCGGTGGTGCGCCAGGTCCCACCCGGCGTGCGCCAGCCACCCGAACGCCACCAGCCACGCGGCGGTCCGCCCACCGGCCGCGACCGCGACGAGCGTCAGGGCCACCCAGACGACCAGACCGACGAGTTGGGTGGCGAGGACGCCCGGCCCGCGAAGCGAGCGGCGGACCACGCCGATCAGCAGGTAGCCGCCGGGCAGCACCAGCATCGTCCACGGGCTGAGCACGAAGGGATCCACCCACATGTCCACGGTCATCAGCACCGCCAGCCCGGTCGGCCAGCGGCGGGCCAGCGCCACCACGGCCGGACGCCGCCGGATCACCGCCGGCGTCTCGTGCCGGTGCCGCACCGCCACCAGCACCATGGCCGGCACCATCAGCAGGTGACCGCCGAGCATCAGTGCGTCGCCGCCCAGCACACCGGTCCAGAACGGGACGAGCAGCAGCAGGAACGGCACGTACATCGCCGCGCCCATCTCGACGACCCCACGCCAGTGGTGCGCCCGGTAGCGCATCCACACCGTCATACCGACGGTCATGTTCGTGGCCATCACCAGCGCGGCCACGTCCGCGCGGCCGAGCACACCGCCGAGCCCCAGTGGGCGCCCGGCCGTCTCCCACAGCGGCCCGAGCAGCACCATTCCGGCGATCATCGCGAGCGCCATCTCGCCGAGATGCCACAGCAGCCTCCGCCTGCCGCCGGTGGTCGGCACGGCCGTGGGTGCCGGCTGGTCGGTCCGCAGGGGTCCGGGCGAGGGTACGGAGGCGGTGGTCGGCGCGTACATCGGTGTCGTGTTCATGCCGTTGACCCTGCCGGCGTTCCGGCGCGACCGGCAGGCCCGTCCGTCACCGGAATCCCGTGCGCGGCGCACGGTCGGACCATGACAACTCGCACGGGCGGACCGTGCGCCCGGCGGCCCTAGGATCGACGCGTGGCGAGCGAGGTGGTGATCCCCCGGGCGGACCGCCGGCTGCACCGGGCCCGGCAGGCGACGCTGCTCTCGCTGGCCACCGGTGTGTGGGCGACTGTGCTGCTGCCCGCGGTGGGCCTGTCCCGGGAGCCGGACGCCGGCCGCGTCGCGCTCGGCGCGGTCGGCATCTGCGCCTTCGCGGTGGCCCAGACCGCCGTGCTGTACGCGGCGGTCACGCCGTGGCTCGCGCAGCGGTGGCGACGCCGCGCGCAGCTCGGTCTCGGCGTCGTGGCGGCGCTGACCGTGCCGTTGGTCGCCCCGGTGGCGGCGGGCGCCTGGCCGACCTGGGCGTGGATCGGCGCCGCCCTGGTCGGGATGGTTCCGCTGCTGGTCGGCGTTCACGGGGCGGTGGCGGTGACCGCCGGCACCCTGCTCGTGTCGGCGGGCGTGGCGTGGTGGACCGGCGGCTCGGTCGTCCGGTACCTGGTGGTGACCGGCGGGGTCGGCGTGGCCGTGGCGGCCGTCAACTGGTTGCAGGTCTGGTTCTGGGGCCTGCTCGTGGAGGCCCGGCAGGGTCAGGCCGCCCAGGCCCAACTGGCCGCCGCCGAGGAGCGGCTGCGGTTCGCCCGCGACGTGCACGACGTGCTGGGTCACCACCTCACCGTCATCGCGTTGAAGGCCGAACTGGCCGCCCGGCTGGCACCGGTCGACGCGGAGCGGGCCGGCCGGGAGGCCGCCGAGGCGCAGCGGCTCGCCGCGTCCGCGCTGACCGAGGTCCGCGAGACCGTGCACGGCTACCGGGCGGTCGACCTCGGCGAGCAGGTGGCCGCCGTGGCCGAGGTGCTGCGGTCCTGCGGGGTGCGCTGCACGGTGCAGCGTTCACCGTCGGAGGTGCCGCAGCCGGCGGCCAGCGAACTGGCGGCGGTGCTGCGCGAGGCGGGCACCAACGTGTTGCGGCACAGCCGGGCCGACTGGTGTCGGATCCGCATCGACCGGGAGGAGAACGTGGCCAGGATGACGATCGTCAACGACGGCGCCGCCGATCGGGGTCCGGACGGGCACAGCCACGGCCTGCGCGGCCTGACCGACCGGATCGCCGCGGCCGGGGGAGAGTTGCGGGTACGCCGCCAGGACGCCGTGTTCACCCTCGAGGTCACCGTGCCGGTGTCGTCGTGATCCGCGTCCTGCTCGCCGACGACGAGGACCTGATCCGGGTGGCGGTCGCCGCCCTGCTCGACCTGGAGCCGGACCTCGACGTGGTGGCCCACGCCGCCGACGGGCCCTCGGCGGTCACGGCGACGGTGGCCCACCGCCCCGACGTGGCAGTGGTGGACCTGGAGATGCCCGGGCTGGACGGCATCGCGGTGGCCGCCGAACTGGCCCGCGTCCGTCCCGAGTGCGCGGTGGTCGTGCTCACCGGGCACGGCCGCCCGGGGCACCTGCGGCAGGCCCTGACGGCGGGCGCGCGGGGTTTCGTGCCCAAGGGTTCGCCCGGCGGTGCGCTCGCCGACGTGATCCGGCGGGTGCACGCCGGCGGCCGGTACGTCGACCCGTCGCTGGCGGCTGACGCGCTGACCCTGCCCGCGTGCCCGTTGACGCCCCGGGAGCTGGAGACGCTGCGGCTGGCCGAGTTCGGCGCCCCGGTCGCGGTGATCGCCCGCCGGGTGCACCTGTCCACCGGCACCGTCCGCAACCACCTCTCGGCAGCCGTGCAGAAGCTCGGCGCCGCCGACCGGGTCGACGCGGTGCGCACCGCCCGGGACAACGGCTGGCTCTGAGCAGCCGGCTAGCGTGAGTCTGTGCGTACGGTGGAACTGGTGTGCTCGTCCGGGTTGGACGCCGAGGTCCGGGCGGTCTGGGGTCGGTTGGTGGCCGCCGGTCTGCCCAGCCTGGCCCGCAACGTCCACCCGACCAACCGACCGCACCTGACCCTGGCTGCCGTGGACGGCTTCCCGCCCGGTGTCGAGGATCGCCTGGCCGGACTGTTCGACGCCGCCCTGCCGGTGCCCGTCACGCTGGACCGGATCGTCGTCCTGGACGGGAGCCGCCCGCTGGTCTGGCTGCTTCGGCCGGCGCCGGCGCTGACCGCGCTGCACGCCGCCGTCTGGGACGTCCTGGCCGGGGCCGACGGGCAGCGTCCCTGGCACGCCCCGGGTGCCTGGGTGCCGCACCTGAGCCTGGCCCTGCGGTTCCGCGACGCGGACCTGCGACTGGCCCGTGCCGTCGCCGGTGGGCAGCGCCCGACTGGTGCGTTCGTCGCCGCCCGCAGCTACGACGCCACGGGCCGGACGGTCACGCCGCTCGGCCCGGGGCCTCCGTCCCCGTGACGGAGGCCCCCGGCGCCGTCTGCCAACCGGTCAGCGGTAGAAGCGCAGGTAGTCGAACTGGGCGGTGACCGCAGGCGCGGCGCCGCCGTGGGCGACCAGCCCGATCCGGGGGGTGGTGTCGGCCGGGAAGGTCCACACCGCACCCCACGTCCAGGTACGCCCGTCACGGCTGGAACCGGCCCGGTACTCGTGCTCACCGGTCACCGGGTCGACGTGGTGTGCCAGCCGCAGCCACGTGGTGGTGGCCGGGGTGCCGACGATGCTGCCGCCGTACACCGGCTGACCGGCGAAGGGCAGCTCGTAGCCGTACTCGACCTGCCGGGTGTTCCAGATCGCCACCTGCGTCAGCCGGGCGAAACGGTCGTCGTCCACGTACGCGACGAGGCCGGCCTGCTGGTAGTTGCGGACCGTCTCCTCACCCAGGTCCAATGTCACCTTCGTCTCGGCGACGTAGTCGCCGCGCGGGGCGTCGCGCAGCAGCACGCCGGCCGTGTTGCCGGTGCCGGTCAGGTCGGCGGACTGTACCGGCCACCGCAGCTCCCCGCCGGAGACGGTTGCCGCCGGGTCCTCGCGGACCCACTCCCAGCCGTCGTCGAGCCCGTCACCGAACTCGTCGGAGTACGCCCGCAGGGGCGCCCCGACCCGTGGCTCCGGCACGGACCGCTTCGCCTGCTGGTACAGGCGCGTGACGCTGACGTTGTCGAACTCGGCGCTGCCGCCGGTGGCGCTCAGCCCGGCCCGTCCGGCGACCGGGCGGTCCAGCCGCAGCGACACCACGGCGAGCTGGTCACCGAGGCGGGCGGGGCTCAGCTCGGCGACGAGCTGCTGTCCGCGTACCTCGATGGCCAGATTGTGTCGGTCGGCCAGGTCGAGCCCGGCGGGCAGCGGTGTGCTGGCCTGCCGGCGGCCGTCGCCGGCCACGAGCCGGCCGGCGGCGGCGTCCACCCGCACCTCGACCCGGCCGCCGAGGATGATCCCGGCGCTGGTCGCGCCGGTCAGCCGCAGGTCGGCCTCCGCCCGCACGTCACCGCCGACTGTGGTACGCGAGGTGAGCGTGCCGCTGCCGATGAGCCGGCCGTCGGTGACCTGCCACCGGCCCGCGTCGCGTCGCCAGCCGGCGAGTCCGGCGGTGTCGAACCTCTCGTCGACCCGGCCGGTGGTGACCGGCGCCGGCCGGTTGCCCTCGGACGGGCCGGAGCCCGCGTTCACCGCCGGCCAACCGTCGATCCAGTCCAGACGGTCCAGCAGCATCGGGCGTTCGTTGATGCCGAACGGCTCGTCGAGGTACGGGTCGGCGCGGTCGATGGCGTGGTAGACGATCCAGTCCTGGCCGGACAGGTCGGTGAGGAAACCGTTGTGGCCGGTGCCGATCCAGCGGTTGCCGTTCTGGGTGAGCACCGGGGTGCCGCCGGCCCGGGACGCGGTCAGCGCGATCCCGTCCCGGTCGGTGAACGGGCCACGCGGGCTGCGCGCCCGGCCGACCTGCACGGAGTACCCGGTGGCCGGGCCGGCGCAGCAGTTCGCGGTGGACGCGAAGAGGTAGTACCAGCCGTCGTGGCGCAGCACGTAGCTGCCCTCGAACTTGTTGTCGATCGCCACCTGGGTCGGCGTGCCGACGGCGCTCAGCCCGTCCGGGCTGAGTTCGGTGACCGAGATGCCGCCGTAGTAGCTGCCGTAGTAGAGGTAGCCACGGCCGTCCACGTCGGTGAACTGGCTGGGGTCGATGGTCCACAGGTAACCGCCGCCACCGCCGGGACGGGGGGCGACGACCGGCTCGGGGGCGAAGGTCCACGGGCCGGTCGGCGTGGGCGCGGTGGCGGCGCCGATGGCGTAGTCGCTGCCCTCGGTGGAGACGGTGGTGTCGGTGACCGTCACGTACATGACCCACCGGTCGCCGAGGCGGCGCACGTCAGGTGCCCAGAACGCCGCCCCCGGCGCCGCGTACGGCGGGCGTTGGTCGGGGCCGAAGGCGTCGCCGACGTACGTCCAGTCGACCAGGTCGGCCGAGCGGGCGGTGGGCACCCGGTGGAACTCGCGTTCGCCCTCGCGCAGGGGGTCGGTGGTGCCGTAGGCGTACCAGAAGCCGTCGTCGCCCCGGACGATGACCGGGTCGGCGAAGGTGTCGCCGACGGCGGTGGAGATCGGATTGCGGTAGCGCGACGGGCTGTCGGCGCTGGCGGTGTGGACGGGTGCGGTCGCGGCCAGGATCAGACCGAGCGCGGCGGCGAGTGCGCCGCCGCGGCGGAGGTGTCGCATGGGGACCTGCCTCGGGGGAGTGGGCGGTGTGTCGACAAGGGTCGGTGTGCGCCCCCGTTTCTACAACGATGGATACAACGTTGTAAAGGGCGGCGACGTCCAAGCCGACGCGTGCGCGACGGCCCGCGCCGGCCCCGACGCCCCGGTTGTGGGACGCCCGACAGGCCGGGGCGATGATGGGGCGATGAGCGCTGTCACCGAGGGCCGGGGCCTGGCCGAGCTGGCCGCCCTGCTGGCCGACGGCACCCGTGCCGCCATCTGCCTCGCGCTCCTCGACGGCCGCGCCTGGACCGCCGGGGAGCTGGCCCGGCGGGCCGGCGTCGCGCCGTCGACCGCGAGTGACCACCTCACCCGCCTCGTGCGGGGCGGGCTGCTGGTCGAGGAGCGCCAGGGCCGGCACCGCTACCTGCGGCTGGCCGGACCGGCCGTGGCCCAGCTGATCGAGAGCCTGGCCGGATACGCCCCGGCCCCGCCCGCGCCGACCGGATCGCTGCGGGCGACCACCGCCGGCGCCGCCCTGGCGTACGCCCGGACCTGCTACGACCACCTCGCCGGACGGCTGGGCGTGCTGGTGTACGACGCGCTGCTGGCCGACGGTCGGCTGGACCGGGCCAGCGGGTTGACGCTCACACCCGCCGGCTGGGCGTGGGCCGCCGCGCTGGGCGTACCCGTCGAGGTGCTGCGCACCGGCCGGCGCCCGGTGGTCCGCGACTGCCTGGACTGGACCGAGCGCCGGCCACACCTGGCCGGGGCACTAGGGGCGGCGCTCTGCCGTCGCTTCACCGAGCTGGGCTGGACCAGCCGAGGCACCGGCCGCGCCGTCCGCGTCACATCGAGCGGCCTGACCGCCCTGGCCGACACCCTGGCCGTCGCCGAACACACCCTCACCCCGGTGCCCGCTCCACGGCTCACCGGCGGCCGCGCCTGACTCACCGGACGACCGTCCCGCCCGTAGCCACGCGGCGCCAACTGTTCGGCGGGGAGCGAACGGTCCCGGACCTACGGTCGGACGATGACCGATGCCTGGCCCGTTGTGCCGCCCGCCGCCGGAACGCCGGCGTGTGGACCACCCACGTCCGCCCCGGACGGCGGTTGGCAGGTGACGCGGTACGCCGACGTGCGCGCCGTCCTGACCGACCCCGCGTTCGTGGTGCCTGCCGTCGACGCCGGTCCGCCGGGCACCCTCGCCTGGCTGCGCGCCACGGTGAGCCGGTTCAGTGCGCCGCACCTGCACGCCGAGCGACGGGCGATCGGGGTGTCGGCGTTGGCCGCGTTGGACCCCGACGAGCTGCGGCGGGAGGCGGCCCGGTTGACCGCCGCCACGCTGGACCGGGCCGGCGACCGCGTCGACGTGATGACCGAACTGGCCCGCCCGGTGCCGCTGCGGGTCCTGGCCGGCCGGCTCGGTCTCGCCGACCCGGTAGCCGCCGGTACGGCGGTCGCGGTCGTCGCCGCCGCGTACCACCCGGGGGTCGACCCGACGCTGCTGCGCCGCGCGGACGCTGCGGTGGCGGCGCTGTTGGCGCTCTCGCCGCCGGCCCCGCCGCAGGTACGGGCGAACCTGATCGGCCTCCTGGTCCAGGCGTGCGACGCGACCGCAGGCCTGGTCGGCGCCGCCGCGCACCACCTGCTCACCCCGGCGGCCCTGCGAGCGACGGCAGGGATCGACGGCGGCGACCTGCTGGCCGAGGTGTTGCGGCTCGACCCGCCGGTGCGGGCCACCCGGCGGGTCACCACCGCGGCGGTACGGGTGGGCGGCCAGGACCTGCCGGCGGGCAGCCCGGCACTGCTGCGGTTCGACGCCGCGAACCGCGACCCGCTGGCGTTCGCCGAGCCGACCGTCTTCCGGCCCGGCCGGCCCGGCGCCGGGCCGCTCACCTTCGGCGCGGGGGAGCGCGGCTGCCCGGGCGACCGGCACGCCCTGAGCCTCGCCGGCGGGATGTTCGACGTGCTGCGGGAACGCTGCCAGCGCACCCGGGCCGCCCTGCGCCACGAGCCGCATCCGACCCTGCGGGTCCCGACGAGCCTGGAGGTGAGCGTGCGATGACCGACCGTCGTGCGACGTTCCGTGCCCTGCACCACACCGGTCGACCCCTGCTGCTGCCGAACGCCTGGGACCACGCCTCGGCGGCGGCGCTCGCCGCGCGCGGCCACCCGGCGGTCGGCACCACGAGCCTCGGGGTCGCGGCAGCCGCCGGCCGGCCCGACGGCACCGCGTCCACGGCCGCCGAGACCCTTGCCCTGGCCCGCCGGCTGGCCCGATTGCCGGTGCTGCTCACCGTGGACGTCGAAGCCGGGTTCAGCGACGACCCGGCGGAGGTCGCCGGATACGTGGCGGAGCTGGCCGGCCTCGGCGTGGTCGGGATCAACCTGGAGGACGGGCGCGCCGACGGCACCCTGGCCGACCCCGGGTGCGTCGCGGAGAAGATCGCGGCGGTGCGGGCGGCGGTGCCGGACCTGTTCGTCAACGCGCGCACCGACACGTGGTGGCTCGGCGTGGCCGACCCGCTGGCGCAGACCCTGGTCCGGGCGCGTGCCTACCGGGCCGCCGGCGCGGACGGGATCTTCGTGCCCGGCACCGTCGACCTGACGACGCTGCGGCTGCTGACCGAACGGATCGACGCGCCGGTGAACGCGTTGTACCAGCCGGGCGGGCCGGGGCTGGACGACCTGGGCGCCGCCGGGGTGGCCCGGGTCAGCACCGGCTCGCTGCTGTTCCGCGCCGCGCTGGGCGCCGCGCTCGCCGCCGTCGACGCCGTCCACGGCCAGGCCGGCACCGCGCCGGTGGGCCTGCCGTCGTACGCCGAGGTGCAGGACCTGGTGCCGGCGGACGGCGCCTGACGATCCAGCGGCGTGCGGGTGCCCGCCGGTCGGCGAGGTTGCGACACCGCGGTCCGTTCGGGGGTAGATAGGAGGATTACTCGGTCCGCTCCGGTCCGGATGATTACGGTGCGTTATAGGGCGAACCACCCAGCGCCGTGACCGGAGAGAGGGACCGTCATGCGAGTGCCCAGCCGTAGCCCGGGACAGCAGCCCGGTTCGCCCGTGTCGCCCACCGCCCCGGCCCGCCGACGGCCCCCCGGCACCGCGCCGCGACGACTTCCCACCGCCGCGCCCGACCTGGCCGCCTACCGGGCCGCCGTCGCCGAACTGCTGGTGGAGGTGGGCGCCCTGGCCGACGCGGCGAGCACCCGCGCCCGGCAGGTGCTCATCGACGAGCGGCTGCGCGAGCCGGCGCTCGCCGCAGTCCTCGACGCCACCCCGCAGGGGGTGATCGGCGCGCGCGAGACACTGCTGCTGGAGATGGCCCGGTACCAGCCGAACGAGCGGACCTCCGCGCGGGACCTCACCGCGCTGGTCCGGATCTACCTGCTCTCGCGCATCGACGTGTTCTGGTGGCAGGACGCGCCGACCTTCGTCACCGACGACCAGGTCAACGGCAGCGCAGAGCTTGTCGACCTGGAGTGGCTGCGCCGCCGGGACCTGCTGCGCTTCCGCTACCAGGAGCAGCCCGCCACTGCGCTCGGTCGCGCCGTACGGGGCCTGCGACGCCGGATGCGACCCGACGCCACCCCGCGCACCGCTGGCCTGCTGTTCCGCCGCGCCCGACGCGAGGTGGTGGCTCTGCTCAACGACCTCGGACGGGAGTTCGCCGCCGCCGCGCCGCCGGCCACCCCACCGCTGTGGGTGACCAGCCTGGTCCGCAGCGCCGAGCACCAGTACCGGCTGCGTCGCCTGGGCTACGCCGCGATGCTGCCCAGCGGTCACTGCCTCGGCTACTCGGTCGACGTCGAGCTGGCCTGGTTCGAGCGGTTCGGCGCGCGGGACACCCTGGCGCGGCTGCTGCTGGCCCGGCAGGAGTCCGGTGAGATCAACGTGATCGACGAGGGACAGGCCTGGCACCTGTGTCTCGCGCCCACCGCCCGGCGTCGGCTACGCCGGGCGTACGAGGCCGAGATGGGGGTCTGAGCCCATGTGCGGCATCGCGTTGAGCCTCGGCCCCGAAGCCGACCCGACGACGTTCCGGCGGATGCTCGCCGTCCTGGCGCCCCGAGGTGAGGTCACCGAGACCTGGGCCGAGAGCGGTCTGCTCGCCGGAACCCGCCGGCTGCGGGTCGTCGACCGGGACCGGGCGGTGCAGCCGTGGACGTCCACCGACGAGCGCTGGCTGCTCTGCTTCAACGGCGAGATCTTCAACCACCGGGAACTGCGGACGCAGCTCACCCGGCTCGGGCAGGTGTTCCGCACCGAGAGCGACACCGAGGTGCTGCTCGCCGCCTTCCAGCAGTGGGGGGAATCGGCGGTCACGCGGCTGCGCGGCGAGTACGCCTTCGCCGTCGTCGAACGCGCCACCGGCCGGGCGTACCTGGCCCGCGACCCGCTCGGGGTGAAGCCGCTGTACTGGTCCCGCCGGCCGGGCTGCCTGCACCTCGCCTCCGAGGTCAAGGCGCTCGTCGGGCACCGCGCCCCGATCAGCGAGGTCCCGCCCGGACACCACGGCTGGGCGGAGACCGACGGGCACGTGCGGTTGCGGCCGTACGTCGACCTGCTCACCATCGGCGAGGGCCTGCCGGTCATCGACGACCCGGACGAGGCCGCCCTGCTCGTCCGTGCCGCGCTGAGCGACGCCATCCGGATGCGGGTGGACACCGACCTGACCGTCGGTGTGGTCCTCTCCGGTGGGCTGGACAGCTCGGTGACCCTGCGCCAGGTCCGGGACCTGCACCCGGACTGCGTGGCGGTGACCGTCGGTGTGCCGGACAGCCCCGACGTGGCGTACGCGCGGCGGCTCGCCGCCGACCTCGACGTGCCGCACGTGGTGGTCGAGTTGCGTCCGCGCGACATCCGGCTCGCCGACGTACGCGAGGCGATCCGCGTCTCGGAGCTGACCGAGTACGGCGACATCATCAACGCGGTGGTCTCGGTGCCGATCTTCCGGCGGTTGGGGCAGCTGGGCATCAAGGTGGTGCTCACCGGCGACGGCTCCGACGAGCTGTTCGGCGGGTACCCGATGTACCACCGGGTCGGGCCGGCCGCCGCCCGCCGACTGTTCCTGCACCGGATCCGCAACCTGTGCCGCACCGAGTTGCAGCGGGTCGACCGGGCCGCGATGGGGCACGGGGTGGAGGCGCGGGTGCCGTTCCTCGACCTCAGCGTCGTGGAGTTGGCGATGCGGCTGCCGCTGAGCCTCAAGCTGCGCCACGGTCAGGAGAAGTGGATCGTCCGGCGGGCGTTCGCCGACGTGCTTCCCGACTACATCCTGCGGCGGCCGAAACACCCCATGTCGTACTCGTCGGGGCTGCACGAGCGGGTCCGGCTGTACAAGCCGCTCTTCGCGAGGCTGCACCGCGCCTTCGGCTACGACCTGCTGGAACCGGTCCGGCGGGACTTCGACACGGTGCTCAGCCGGTGCGGCAACGACCTGGACCGGGCCATCGCCGACGGGTTGAGCCGGCCCGACTACACGGTCCTGGAGCACGCCCGCGACCTGGTCGGCGCGGCCAGGTGGAACGCGGCTCCGATGGTCCGGCGGCTGGTCGGCCCGCGCCCGGCCCGCCACTGACGCCCGTCCCGGCAGGCATCAGGTCACCACCAGCAGCGCGCCCACCGCGGCGAGGGTCGCGGTGACCGCGAGCAGGGTGCTGGTCAGCACGAACCGGGTCACCGGCACGCGCACCCCGGCGGCCCGGCACCGCTCGAACCACAGCAGGGTGGCAAGCGACGCCCAGGGGGCGGCCAGCGGGCCCACGTTGGTGCCGATCAGCAGGGCCAGCAGGCGGGTGTGGTCACCGGTCGGCAGCACCGACTCGCCGGCCAGGTAGGCGGGCAGGTTGTTCACCGCGTTGGCGAGCAGCGCTCCGGTGCCACCCGCGCGCAGGGCGCCGAGCACGCCGCCGTCGCCGCCGAGGAGGGTGCCGACCAGGTCGTCCAACCCGTGCCGGCCGAGGGTCTGCACCACCAGGAACAGGCCGGTGACAAAGAACAGCAGACGTACCGGGACGAGCCCCGGGCGCAGGGTGGCGGGGGAGCGGACGACGAATCCGACGAGCACCAGCGCGACCGCGACGGTGGAGGCGAGGCCGATCTCCACGCCGGCGAGGATGCCGGCGACGAAGATCAGGCAACCGGCGAGCGCGGTACGGTGCAGGACCGGGTCGGCAGGTACGTGCCGGGTCGGCGGGACGAAACGCCCACCGGTGGGCCGCTCCCGCCGCCACCACCCGAACCAGAGCAGGGCCATGGTGACCGCCACGGCGGCGAGCTGCGGCAACGCCATCCTGGCCGCGTACGCCAGGGGCACCAGCCCGACGCGGTCGGCGGCGAGCAGGTTGGTCAGGTTGGAGACCGGTAGCAGCAGGCTCGCGGTGTTCGCCAGCCAGACCGTGGTGACGGCGAGCGGGGCGGCCGGTATCCGCAGGTTCCGGGCCAGCGCGAGCAGCACCGGGGTGAGCAGGACGGCTGTGGTGTCGAGGTTGAGCACGAGGGTGGTCAGCGTGGCGAGGCCGCCGCAGAGCAGGAACAGCGCCGCCCAACGGCCCCGGGCGGCGATGGCCAGTCGGCTGGCCAGCACGTCGAAGACACCGGCCACGGCGGTCAGCTCGGCGAGGACGATCACGGTGCCGAGGAAGAGCAGCAGCGGCAGGATCCGGTGCAGGGTGGCGGTTGTCTCCGCCCGGGGGAGCAGCCCGCTCAGCGCGCAGGCCCCGCCGACCACGGCGAGCACGGCCGCCACCAGGTCCAGCGGGTGGGGCCGCCAGCGCGTGGACGGTTCGGGCGGGGCGGCAACTGTCACATCTGCTCACGTTGGCACAGCGTCCGACCAGCCGCCCGGCAACCCCTCGCGCTGGTGACCGGCCCCACCGTGCCGATCCGCCGCCGGACAGGGGCCGGGCCCGACCCCGGAGATCGGGGGTCGGGCCCGGTGCGCTGCGCGGTGCCTACCAGCCCAGGTAGCTGGGCTGGGTCTGCACGTTGAGCTCCTGGTAGCGGGTCAGCTTGGCCGACCAGGTACGCCAGTCGTTCAGCTCCAGGACGTCGAGTCCCTTCGCCATGTCGTTGGAGTAGATGTGGCCGTTGTAGTAGTACGCGGACCAGGTGCCGCCGCCGACGAACGTGTCGGCCGAGAGCGGGCCGCGCTCCCAGAAGGCGATCTCCTTCGGGTTGGCCGAGTCGGTGAAGTCGAACACCGAGATGCCACCCTGGTACCACGATTGGACCATGATGTCCCTGCCGAGCACCGGGATCAGCGAGCCGTTGTGCGCCACGCAGTTCTCGGTGTCGGCGTTCGCCCGGGGGATCTTGTAGTAGCTGCGGAAGGTCATCGTGCGGGCGTCGCCGCGGCCGGCGATGTCGTAGATGGCGTCCGCGCCCCGGTTCGGGCCCACGGCCTCGTTGCAGGTCGCCGCGCTGCCACCACCCAGCTCGTCGGTGAAGATCACCTTGGTGCCGGAGTTGTTGAAGGTGGCCGAGTGCCAGAACGCGAAGTTGACCTCGTCCCGGACGCGGTTGATGACGCGGGGCGCCTCGCGGTTCTTGATGTCGAGCAGGATGCCGTCACCCATGCAGGCACCGGCGGCCAGATCCTTCGACGGGTAGGCCGTGATGTCGTGGCAACCGGTCGTCGCCGAGCCGGTCTGGCTGCCGGGGAACCCGCCGTCCGGGAAGAGGTTCGGCGTCGCGACCACTGCCGCGTCGGTCGGCTTCTTCACCGGCACCTTGACGATGGAGATGGAGTCGTGCGGCGGCTGGCAGTCCGGGAACTCGGCCCGCGGGCTGTACGAGGAGACGTACAGGTAGACGGCCTTGCGGTCCTTGCCCGGCACCAGGGTGTGGGTGTGTGAGCCGCAGGCGGTCTCGACGGACTTGATGTAGCGCGGGTTGGCCTTGTCCTTGATGTCGAAGATCTTGATGCCCTCCCACGACTCCTTCACGTTCGCCCCCTGCGTGGTGCTGTTGCAGGAGTCGTCGCTGCGGGACGAGTCGGTGGAGAGGAAGAGCAGGTCACCGTGGACGGAGATGTCGTTCTGCGACCCCGGGCAGAGCACCCGGGCCTTGACCGTCGGCGCGCTGGGCCGCGAGATGTCGTAGATGACGAAGCCGTTGTAGTTGCCGGCGTACGCGTACCTGCCCTGGAAGGCGATGTCGCTGTTCGTGGCGTCCAGCGGGGCGACCTTGGGCACGTTGGCGATCTGACGCAGGTTGGGGCTGCTCACGATCTCGTCGACGCCGGGGATCGTGTTGGTCAGCGCGGGGGCTGGCGCCGCCTGCGGCACCGTCTGGGCGTTGCTCGCCGGGGAGGCGAGGGCGCTGGCGACGAGGAGGCCGGTCGTGGCGAGCGCCACGACACGCAGTTGTCGTAACCGTGGCTTGTGGAGTCTGAGCATCGGCGGGGCCCTTCGCAAGGGGGAGGCGATGGTTGACACGGTACCGTCCGACGAAGAACGTCGATGTGAGCTGGGTCACATCAAAGTGGGTTCTTCAATGGATAACATCGCGGTGACCTCGACTGCAGGGAGTGGCCCATGACCAACCGGCGCGCACGCACCCTGGCAGTCGTCACACTGGCGGTCACGTTGCTGCTCGTGGCGTTCATGGTGATCCGCCTCGACGGCGACACCGGCGCCCGCTCGCCGCAGCCGGTCTCCGCGCCCGCCGCCTCCGCCGCGCCGACGGCGGCCAGCCCGGTCCCGACCGACCTGACCGTCATCGCTCCCGGCCGGCCGGGCGAGACGGCGGCCACCCGCCCGGCGCACGAGGTCCGCGACGTCGGCCCCGCACCGCACAACTCGCTTGACGTCTGGTTCGTCCGGATGATGATCCCGCACCACGCGCAGGCCCTGGCGATGGCGGAACTCGCCCCCGAGCGGGCCGCCGACCCCGACGTCCGGGCCATCGCCGACCGCATCCGGGCCAGCCAGGGGCCGGAGATCGGCATGATGCGCGGCTGGCTGCAGACCCGTGGCCTCCCGGCGGAGGTGCCGGGGCACGACCACGGCACCATGCGCGGCATGCAGTCACCCGAGGCGATGCGGCAGCTCGCCGCGGTCCGGGGCGCGGACTTCGACCAGCTCTTCGTCCGGATGATGACCGAGCACCACCGGGGCGCCATCGAGCTGGCCACCGACCTGCTCACCGTCGGCTCCGACCTGACGCTCAACGAGTTCGCCAACTCCCTCGCCACCGAGCAGACCGTCGAGATCGACAGGATGCGCGAGATCCTCGGCCGCTGAGCCGGCCGCAAGCGCGAGGGCCCAGCGCTCCGGCACGTACGCTGGGTGACCGTGAGACGCACCCTGTTCGGCCGCCCGCTGCGCGGCGTCGCCTTCGACGTGGCAGTCGCCGCCCTGGTGGTGCTCGTCTCCCTGGCCGCGGCGGTGAGCCCGCCGGGCGGTTGGGCGGCGACGGCTGTCGGCCTGGGCATGGCGGTGGCGCTGCTGTTCCGGCGTACCCACCCCAGCGCGGTGGTGGTGGCGGTCGCGCTCCTCGCCCTGACCCAGGTGATCGCCCGGTGGGGCCCGCTCGTCTACGACGTGGCCGTCCTGATCGCGCTCTACAGCGTGGTGAAGTACGGCAGGCGGCTGCGCGACGGCGTCCTGGCCGGCGCGGTCGCGGCCGTCGGCGTGCTGCTGGCCGCCGCGCAGACCCCGAACGTCATCCAGTGGTGGGCGACCGCGCTGTGGTACGCGCTGGTCACCGGCGCGGTGTGGTTGGTGGCGCTGAACGTGCGGACACGCCGGCTCTACGTGCTCAGCCTGGAGGAACGGGCCACCACCCTGGAACGCGAGCGGGAGGCCGAGTCCCGGGCGGCGGTCGCCGAGGAGCGCACCCGGATCGCTCGTGAGCTGCACGACGTGGTCGCCCACAGCATGGCCGTGATGATCGTCCAGGCCGACGGCGCCCGGTTCATGCTCGACCGCGACCCCGCCCAGGCGCGGACCGCCGTGAAGGTGGTCGCGGACACCGGCCGGCAGGCACTCGAGGAGATGCGCCGGCTGGTCGGCGTCCTGCGCGACGCCGGCCCGGCCGGGGCCGACGAGCCGGCGGTCGCGGCCGACCCCGAGCACCGACGCCTCGCCCTGGCCGAACTGCCCGACCTGCTGGCCCGATTCGACGACGCCGGCCTGCATGTCCGCAGCACCGTCACCGGTACACCGCCGGCTCTGCCGCCGGGCCTGGAGCTGACCGTCTACCGGGTGGTGCAGGAGGCGCTGACCAACGCGCTCAAGCACGCCGGCGTCGGCGCCGGCGTCGAGGTCGTCCTGTCGTACACCGTCGAGGCCGTCGTGGTCCGGGTGGTCGACGACGGTCGCGGCCGCCCGCTGGTCAGCCCGGCGCCGTCCGGCGGTCACGGCCTGCTCGGCATGCGGGAGCGGGTGACGGTGTACGACGGCAGCCTCACCGCCGGCCCCCGGTCGGGCGGGGGCTGGCAGGTCGAGGTGCGGTTGCCGCTACCGTCAGAGCCGGCAACGGAGGTGATCGCGGCATGACGGTCCGGGTGGTGATCGTGGACGACCAGGCGCTGGTCCGCGCCGGGTTCCGGATGGTGCTGGACTCCCAGCCCGACCTGGAGGTCGTCGGGGAGGCCATCGACGGCGCCGACGCCCTGCGGGTGCTCGCCCGCACCGAGGCCGACGTCGTCGTGATGGACATCCGGATGCCCACCATGGATGGAGTGGAGGCGACCCGGCGGCTCTGCGCCGAGCGGCCCGACGGTGGCCCTCGGGTGCTGGTGCTGACCACCTTCGACACCGAGGCGGACGCGTTCGCGGCGTTGCAGGCCGGGGCGAGTGGCTTCCTGCTCAAGAACGTTCCGCCGGAGGAGCTGCTGGCCGCGATCCGGGTGGTGGCCCAGGGCGACTCGGTGGTGGCCCCGTCGATCACCAGGCGTCTGCTGGACCGGTTCGCCGGGCAGCTCGGCGCCGCCCCGAGCGCCGACCCCCGACTGGCGCAGCTCACCGAACGGGAACGGGAGGTGCTGCTGCTTGTCGCCCAGGGGCTGTCCAACGCGGAGATCGCCGCCCGGGTGCACGTGGCCGAGGCGACCGTGAAGACCCACGTCGGGCGGATCCTGGCCAAACTCCAGCTGCGCGACCGGGTCCAGGCGGTGGTCCTGGCGTACGAGAGCGGACTGGTCACCCCCGGCGGATGACCCCGCGTACGACCTGGGTCGTACCGGCCGGGGCGCGCACCGCGACGCGGGGCGCACACAGGTCGAGCGCGCAGGTGGAGATCGACTGACCGGTGCCGGCCATAGCGTCGGAGGGGTCCGATCCGCACCGCCACCCGGGAGCCCCGCATGATCCGCCTGACTCTGCGCTCGCTGCGTGCCGAGGCGCTGCGCATGCTGCTCTCCGCGCTGGCCGTCGTCCTCGGTGTCGCGTTCATCGCCGGCACCCTGATCCTCGTCGACGGGATGCGGACGGGCGCGTACGAGCGGGCCGGCACGTTCGACCGGCACACCGACGCGGCCGTGTACGCCGGGAAGCGGCCGCTGCCCACCGCCCTGGTGGACCGGGTCCGGGCGGTCGACGGGGTGGCCGCCGCCGCGGGAGAGCTGACCGGCACCGCCGGTGTGGTGGGCGCGGACGGCCGGCCGGTGCTCGGCTACGCCGTGCTCGCCGCCATCCCGACCGAGGCCGCCCTGCGGTCGTACGACGTGGTCGCCGGGCGGTTGCCGGACCGTTCCGGCGAGGTGGTGCTGGACGCCGCCACGGTGGCCGGGGAGGGCTTCGCCCTCGACGGCCCGGTGCGGGTCGGCGGCGCCGGCGGCGTGGCCCGCCCGTACACCCTGGTCGGCACCGTCGACGTGGCCGGCACGGCACGCGACATCGGAGGGCCGTTCATCGGCCTGGTCGGGCGGGACGCCCTCGCCGTGACCGGTGCGGCCGGCTACGACCGGATCATGGTGGCGGCGCGGCCGGGCGTGCGGGGGGACGACCTCACCGGGCGGATCCGTGCGGTGGCCGGCGCCGACACCACCGTGCGGGACCGCCGGCAGATCCTCGACGACGCCGTGGACGAGGCGGTCCGTGACCTGAACCAGTTCACCATGCTGCTAATGATCTTCGTGGCGGTCGCCGTGGTGGTGGCCGGGTTCGTCATCGCCAACACCTTCGCCATCGTGCTGGCCCAGCGCACCCGACGTACCGCCCTGCTGCGTCTGGTCGGCGCCACCCGGGGGCAGGTCTTCCGGTCGGCGGTGCTGGAGTCGGCGGTGCTCGGGATGGTCGCCTCAGCGGTCGGGGTGCTGGTCGGGGTGGCCCTCGCCGGGGGAATAAGGCTGCTGCTGATCCGCCTGGACGTGCCGGTCTCCGGTGGGCTGCGGGTGAGCGGGTCGACCGTGCTGACCGGACTGCTGCTGGGCACCGTCCTCACCGTGGGCGCGGCGCTGCTCCCGGCGTGGCGGGGAACCAGGGTCGCGCCGGTCGCCGCGTTGACCGACGCCGCCGTGCAGCCCGGCCGGGGTGCGGGCCGGCTCCGGCTGGCCCTCGGCGCGGTCGTGCTGGGCGCCGGTGTCGCCGCGCTGGCCGGCGCCGCGAGCGCGGGCCAACTGGTGCTGGTCGCCGGCGGCGGGGTGCTGGCCTTCTTCGGGATCGTCCTGTTCGGACCGGTGCTCGTCCCGGCGCTGGTCCGGGCGTTCGGCTGGCCGCTGCGGCGGCTGGTCGGCACGACGGCCACGCTCGCGGTGGCGAACGCGGTCCGCAACCCGCGCCGGATCGCCGCGACGGCGACCGCCCTGGTGATCGGAATCGGACTGGTATCGGCGTTCGTGGTGGGTGCCCGAAGCACCAAGGACGGCATCGAGCGCAGCGTGGACGCTGAGA
The DNA here is from genome assembly GCF_040607375.1 of Micromonospora sp. NPDC005298. Lineage (NCBI taxonomy): Bacteria > Bacillati > Actinomycetota > Actinomycetes > Micromonosporales > Micromonosporaceae > Micromonospora > Micromonospora sp. NPDC005298. Next base: position 29,053 of record NZ_JBEXGP010000022.1, on the reverse strand, counting down.
TCGGCACCGACTTCGTGGTCAGCGGGATCGGACAGGACCTACCCGCCGTGCTCGCCGGTGAGCTGGCCACCCGCCCCGAGTTGGGTGTGGTGCACGAACAGCGCGGCGCGGTCACCGGCGACATCGAGGTCCGCGCCGCCCACCCGGCGCTGGTCCGCCGGACGATCACCGGCGTGCTCGCCGGCGACGCGACCCGGCTCGGGCCCGGGCGGGTGCTGGTGCACCGGGAGCTGGCGCAGGCCAACGGCTGGACGGTCGGTTCACCGGTCACCGTCGCGGGGCGCGGGTTCCAGGTGGCCGCCGTGGTGACCGACGACAGGCCGGCCGTGGTCGCCGGCGACACACCGACCGGGTACGTCATCGACATGGCCGACGCGGACTTCGCCGCGCTCTTTCCCGACCGGCACGGCTTCCTCGCCGAGATCGACCCCGCTCCCGGCGTCGACGCCGACCGGGCGCGGGACGCGATCACCCAGGTGCTGGCCGGCTACCCGACGGTCAACCTCATGGACCAGGGCGCGTACAAGAAGATGCTCACCGGCACCGTCGACATGCTGCTGGCGTTCGTCACCGCGCTGCTCGGCCTGGCCGTGGTGATCGCCCTGGTCGGTGTGGCGAACACGCTGAGCCTGTCGGTGGTCGAACGCACCCGGGAGAACGCCGTGCTGCGGGCCGTCGGCATGACCCGGGGGCGGATGCGGGCCATGCTCGCGGTGGAGGCGGTCCTGATGGCGCTGGTCGGCGCGGTGCTGGGGATCGGACTGGGCACCGGGGTCAGCGCCGCCGCAATGGCCCTGCTGGACCGCCTCGGCGGGGACTTCCACGTGGTGCTGCCGTTCGGCCAGCTCGGGCTGATCCTCGGCGTGTCGGTGCTGGCCGCGCTGCTCGCCTCGGTGCTGCCGGCCCGTCGGGCGCTGTCCCGGCCGGTCGTCGAGGCGCTCGCCGACCAGTGATCCGGCTGGCGTCGTGCCAGCGGACCGGGCCGACCTGCCGCGCGAGCGGACCGGGCCGATCTGTCGCGTCCCAGCGGAGCGGGCCGACCTGCCGCGCCAGCGGACCGGGCCTACCCGCCGCGCCCCAGCTACCTGGCGGACATCCGCCGGCCGGCCCCGCCATCTTCCCCGGCGGCGGGACCGGCCAGCGGTGCCGGGTCTACAGGCGCTCGACCATTGGGCCGGAGCACCTGTTGCGGGTGTCGAAGACGTAGCGGGCGTGCTCGACCACCAGGTCGTAGTCGAAGCTGTCGTGGTCGGTGACCACCACCACCGCGTCGGCGGCCCGTACCTCCCGCTCGGTCAACCCGACCACGGTGACGCCTGCGGGAATGTGGTGCGGCTCGGCGTACGGCTCGACGGCGTGGACCTCGGCGCCGAGGTCCTGGAGCCGCCGGGCCACGTCGACCGCCGGGGAGTCCCGCATGTCGCCGGTGTTCTTCTTGTACGCCAGTCCGAGCAGCAGCAGTCGGGCCCCGCTGACGGCGCGACCGGCCCGGTTCAGCCCGGCCATGATCCGTTGGGCGACGTGCTCGGGCATCTCGTGGTTGACGTCGTTGGCCAGCTCGATGAACCGGAACTGCCGGCCGAGGCGGCGCTTGACCTGCCAGGACAGGTAGCAGGGGTCGATCGGCAGGCAGTGGCCGCCGACACCCGGGCCGGGCTTGAACGGCAGGAACCCGAACGGCTTCGTCTCGGCGGCCTCGATCGCCTGCCAGACGTCGATGTTCAACGGGTGCGAGAGCATCGTCAGCTCGTTGATCAGCGCGATGTTGACCTGCCGGAAGGTGTTCTCGATCAGCTTGGTCAACTCGGCGACCTGGGTGGAGTCCACCGGCACCGTGCGCTCCACCAGACGCCTGTAGAAGCCGTCCACCCGGGCCAGCGACGTCGGGTCGACGCCGGACACCACCTTCGGCGTGTTCTCCAGCCGCCAGGTCGGGTTGCCCGGGTCGATCCGCTCGGGGCTGTAGCCGAGGTGGAAGTCGCCGGGACTGTGCAGCCCGCTGGCCGACTCCAGCAGTGGACGCAGCAGCTCCTCGGTGGTGCCCGGATAGGTGGTGGACTCCAGGATCACCGTGCAGCCCGGCCGCACGTACGGGCCGATGCCCACACCGGCCTGCTCGACGAAGCTCAGGTCGGGGGTGCCGTCACGCAGAGGCGTGGGCACGGTGATGACGCAGACGTCGAAGCCCTGCGCGTCGGTGTAGTCGGAGCTGGGACGGTAGCGTCCGCTGCCCAACGCCCGACCCAGCCGGTCGGCGGGGATGTCCTCGACGAACGACTCACCCGAGGCGAGCCGCTTGACCCGGTCGGTGTCGACGTCGAGGCCGATCACGTCCAGACCTGCCTCGACGGCGCGCATGGCCAGCGGCAGTCCGACGTACCCCTGGCCGATCACGACCAGCTTCTCAGCGCTCACCCGGGCTCCTGCGGCAGATGGTGGAAATGACCTGCTGCGAGCCTAGAGTGGTATTCGGCGACCTAAGTCCGTTTTGGTGATATCGGTGCTGGTGGGGCCGTAGGGCCGGCTCAGCCCGTCGGTCCGTCGGGGTCCGTCGCCGGCGGAGGAGGACTCGTGGTGGGGTCCGGCGCCGGTGCCGTGGTGGTGGGTTCACTCGTCGCGGGCCCCGTCGGAGTCGCGGTGGTCGCCGTCGCCGTCGGTGTCGGTGGGGTGGTCGTCTGGCTGGGCTGGGTGCTCGGCGTCGCGCTGACCGTGACGGCCGCACTGGTGCCCGGCGCGTTCGGCCGGTTCGGGCGGGCCGAGTCATCGGTGACCTGCTCGTTCCCGGCGGGCACCTCCACCTGGCCGGTCGGTGCCACGGTCGGGGAGGTGGTGGGCAGCTTGACCGCCGGGGCGTCCGCGTTCTTCGTCGCGCCAAGGGCTGCCACCAGCGCGGTGACCGCCACCAGCACTGTCGCCGCCGCGCCGACCAACGCGCCGCGCCGGCCGCGTCGACGACCCGCCGGGGCGACGGCCGCGCCGACCGGTACGTCGGTGCGGGTGCCCGGCCCGGCGTCCCGCAACGGGACGGACGTCGCCATCGCGGTGGGCGGTTCGCCACCGGTCACCGCGGTCCGGGCCGCCTCGGCCATCGCCGCGCCACTGCTGAAGCGGTCGAGGGGGTCCTTCGCCAGCGCCCGCGACACCAGGGCGCGGACCGCCTCCGGGATCTCGTGCGGCAGCTCCGGCGGCTCGTCGTCCAGATGGCGTACGGCGACCTGGAGCGGGTTGTCGCCGGTGAAGGGTGGACCGCCGGTGAGGCAGCAGTAGGCGACCGCGCCCAGGGCGTAGATGTCGGTGGCACCGCTGACCGGCCGGCCGGCCGCCTGCTCGGGCGCCATGTACAGAGCCGTGCCGGGCACCGCGTTGGCGCTGGTGATGCTTGTGACATTCGTGGAGCGGGCCACGCCGAAGTCGACCAGGACGACGGTGCCGTCCTCCTGCACCAGCAGGTTGCTCGGCTTGACGTCGCGGTGCACGATGCCGCCGCGGTGCGCCGCGTTCAGCGCCTGGGCCGCCTGGGCCACGATCGACATCGTCTCGGACACGTCGAGCCGACCGGCCGCCTCGATCCGCTTGGACAGCGGCTCGCCGTCGACGAACTCCATGACCAGGTAGTCGGCCCGCCCACCGTCGGGCAGGTCGTCCTCGCCGCAGTCGTAGACCTGCACGATGCCCGGGTGCCGCAGCGCCGCCATGATCCGCGCCTCGGCCCGGAACCGGGCGATGAAGTCGGGGTCGGAGACCAGCGCCGGCAGCAGGACCTTGACCGCGACCTGCCGGCCCAGGACCAGGTCCGAGGCGCGCCAGACATCGCCCATGCCGCCGGTGGCGACACGTTCGTCCAAGCGGTATCGACCGCTGAGCACGACCTCCGATGACAACACAGCATTACCGTACCTAGAGTGGCGCGGAACGGCGCGCTGCGCCCGTCCCGTCGGACGCACCGTCCCGACGGTTCCCCCGGCTCGACCTGCGGGGAAACGCCGGTCCGTGACGCCCCGACCGCGAGGGGTCACGACTGTCCACGGACGTCGGGTGATCTCTTGTCGAGGAATGCTCATACCCGACCGCGCGCACGGGGAGCGTCCACCGGGCGCCCACCGTTACGGCGACGCGCCGTTCTTGCCATTAGACAATTGTCACTCTTCCGTGACGTGGTGCCGACTTGTCGGCCGGTGGGTCCGCTCCTAGCGTTAGCGCGGCTCGGGCCCCGCCCGGCGGCTACGGCGTGTGACACGTCGGGAGCCGACCGTCGTTGCGCTGGCCCAGAAACCGGCCGGGACCACCTCGGCCGTGGGGCGTGACCGGAATCGGGGAAGGGCGGTGCGGGTGCGGGAGCTGGTCGGGCCCACGCGTCGCGCCACATCCGATGCCCCGGCGCGCCCCGGGCCGACGCGCCCCAGGTGCTCCGTGGGCCACCGATGACCGCCGAACTGACCGACGCGGTCACCGCGGCGCAGGCCGGGGACGAGGAGGCCTTCCGCTTCCTCTACCGCAGCCTCCAGCCGGGCCTGCTGCGCTACCTGACCGCCCTGGTCGGCGGGGACGCCGAGGACGTCGCGTCGGAGACCTGGTTGCAGATCTCCCGCGACCTGCCGAGCTTCACCGGCGGCGAGTTCCGGGCGTGGACCGTCACGATCGCCCGCAACCGGGCGATGGACCACCTGCGCAAGCTGCGTCGTCGGCCGTCGCTGCCGGTACCGGTGCAGGCGCTCGTCGACCTCGCCAGCGACGCGGACACCGCCGAGCGGGCCGGGGAGACGATCGGCACCGAGGCGGCCCTGGCGTTGATCGCCACCCTGCCACCCCGTGAGGCGGAGGCCGTCCTGCTGCGGGCGGTTGTCGGCCTGGACGCGGAATCGGCCGGTCAGGTGCTCGGTCGCCGGGCCGGTGCCGTGCGGACCGCCGCCCATCGAGGGCTTCGCCGCCTCGCGGCCCTGCTGGAACGACCGGATCCGGCCACGGCCGGCACCGCCACCGTCGAGACCCCCACGCCACCGCCCGGTGGCGCCGCCCTCGTACCGCCGGTTGGCGCTGGCGGTGTCGTGCCGTCGGTCGGTGGCACCGCGGTCGTGCCGCCGGTCGGTGGCGTCGGTGTCGTGCCACCGCCCGGTGGCGCCGCCGTCGTGCCGCCGGTCGGCGCCGACGGTGTCGTGCCGCCCGTCGGCGGCGGGACGGTCGCGCAGGCGGCGCGTCCACGCGACCGGTCAGGTCGGACCCACGCCGAGTCGGCGGACGGCTGACGTGAGGGGAGCCCGGATGAACCCGAACCGGCCCGACCGGTGGGCCGACCGCGCCGAGACCGAACGGCTGCTCGACGCGGCGCGCGCCGCCGTGCCCGCAGACGCGCCGCCGACGTCCGAACCGGCGACCCCGGGCGACCCGACCGACGCCCTGACCCGCCTCCTCGCCGCCGCCGCGGCCCCGGCCCGACCCGGGGAACTGGGCGGTGAGCAGGCGGCGCTCGCCGCGTTCCGGACCGCCCGGGCCAACCCGCAGCCTGCCGTGCCCCGCCGGTCGCGTCGCCGCCGGCTGACCACCGGCGCCGTAGCCTGGATCGGCGCGTTGGCGGCGACCGCCACGGCCGGCGTCGCCTTCGCCGCCGTCACCCTCGACCAACCACCCGACCCGTCGCCACCGGTGCCGAGCAGCCCATGGCCCAGCCGTACCGCCGTCGAGGCGAGCCCGTCCGGCGACCGCGGCGCCGGGCCCAGCCGGGCCACGCCCGGCACGCCGTCGCCCGGCGACGCCACCCCGTCCGGGCCGACGCCCGTCGGTCAGGTGCACGGGCTGTGCCGTGCCTGGCAGGCCAAGAAGCCGGACCAGCGGGACAAGGCGCTGCGGACGTCCGGTTTCCAGAAGCTGGTGACCGCCGCCGGCGGCGCGGACCAGGTGGGGCCGTTCTGCCAGCGGCTGGTGCCCGAGCCGCCGCCGACCTCGCCCTCGCCTCCGACCTCGCCCCCGACCCCGCCCCCGACCCCGACCCCGACCTCGGCGCCGTCGAAGCCGAAGTCGAAGCCGTCCGACTCGGCGAAGGTCAAGCCGTCGCAACCGGCGACGGACCTCCCCACCCGCGACTGACCGTCGCGGACCTCCCCGCTCGGAACTGACCGTCGCGGACCTCCCCACCCGGGACCGGCCGTCGCGGTTCGTTCCGCCCTGGGCCGGGAAATTCGTCTGTTAGACAGAGGTTGGTGGCACCGTGGACGGGCCCCCGACAGTGTCGGAGGGTGGGTTTACGGTGGCACGGTGTGCCGGTGTCGGCACACGGAGAGGGGGCCCGACCCGTGGTGACGTCACCCGAGCTGGACCGCAGCGCGATTCTGCGTGAGTCCGCCGCCGCCGTGCGGCACCTGGCCCGGATCTGTTTCAAGACCGGCCCACCCACCCACACCGGCGTCGAACTGGAATGGACCGTGCACGACGCCGCCGACCCCGCCCGCCCCGTCACTCCGACGCGGCTGCGCGCGGCGCTCGGGCGGCACAGCCCCGTCACCCTGGACGCGACCAGCCCGGCCGAGCCGCTGCGACACGGCGCGACTGTCACGCTGGAGCCGGGTGGCCAACTGGAGATCTCCACCCCGCCCCGCTCCTCGACCGCCGCGTTGATCGAGGCCACCGAGGCCGACATCGCCCAGGTCACCGACCTGCTGGCCGCGGCCGGTCTGATCCTCGGCCGCAGCGGCATCGACCCGTACCGACGCCCCCGCCCGGTGCTGGAGACTCCCCGCTACCGCGCCATGCGGGGCGCGTTCGACAGGCGTGGTCCGGCCGGCCGGACGATGATGTACAGCACCGCCGGCCTCCAGGTCTGCCTCGATGCCGGCGAGCCGGACCAGGTCGCCACGCGGTGGGCCACGGCCCACGCGGTCGGTCCGCCGCTGCTCGCGGCGTTCGCCTCCGCCGCCCGGCACGCGGGGCGGCGCACCGGCTGGGCCTCCGCCCGGATGGCGGCGTGGCTGGCCATCGACCCGGCCCGCACCCGCCCGGTCTGGACGGCCACGAACGCCCACGAGGACCCGGCCGAGACCTGGGTGCGGTACGTGCTGGCGGCGCCACTGCTCTGCCTGCGCCGGCGCGGCCCGGACTGGGCCGCCCCGCCCGGCGTGACCTTCGCCGACTGGCTCGACGGGGCGTTGCCCCACCCGCCGACCACCGACGACCTCGACTACCACGTCAGCACGCTGTTTCCGCCGGTGCGTCCTCGTGGCTACCTCGAGTTGCGCTACCTGGACGCCCAGCCGGGCGGGGACTGGCAGCTTCCACTGGCGGTGCTCACCGCGTTGTTCGCCGACGCCGACACGGTGGGTGCCGCGTACTCGATCGCCGCGCCGGTGGCGGACCGCTGGTCGGTGGCCGCCCGGCAGGGGCTCGCCGACGCGGCGCTGGCCGCCGCCGCTGTCGCACTGCTCGACCTGGCCCTGACCGGGCTGCCCCGGCTGGATCTGCCGGCCGACATCCACGACGACATCGCACGAGGCGTTCGGCGGCGGTTGGCCGCCGCGGAGAGGAGTGACCGGTGACCGCGACGACGACGGGACACACCGACGGGGAGCGGCTGCGCGACCGGATCGCGGTGGAGCTGGCCCGGGCCCGGTCCCGCACCGCGCTGCTGACCGAGGTGGTCGACGACGCCGACCTGATGCGTCAGCACTCGCCGCTCATGTCTCCGCTGGTCTGGGACCTGGCGCACGTCGGCAACCAGGAGGAGCTGTGGCTGGTCCGGGACGTCGGTGGCCGCGAGCCGGTCCGGTGCGACATCGACGAGCTGTACGACGCGTTCAAGCAGCCCCGCCGCGACCGGCCCGCGCTGCCCCTGCTGCCGCCCGCGGAGGCCCGCGCCTACCTGGGCACCGTCCGGGACAAGGTGCACGACCTGCTCGACACGGTGCGGTTCACCGAGCGTCCCCTGGTGGCCGACGGGTTCGCCTTCGGCATGATCGTCCAGCACGAGCAGCAGCACGACGAGACGATGCTCGCCACCCACCAGTTGCGCGCCGGGCCGGCGGTGCTGCACGCCCCGGCGCCTCCCGAGCCGCGCGCCTCCGTCGGCGGGGAGGTGCTGGTCCCGGCCGGTGAGTTCACCATGGGCACCGACACCGACCCGTGGGCTCTGGACAACGAACGTCCCGCGCACCGCGTCGACCTGCCCGCGTACGTCATCGACGCGGCCCCGGTCACCAACGGGCAGTACGAGGCGTTCATCGCCGACGGCGGCTACACCGACCCGCGCTGGTGGAGCGCGGCCGGCTGGGCGCACCGGGTCCGGGAGGGCCTCGAGGCCCCGATGCACTGGCGGCGTGACGGCGACGGCTGGTCGTACCGGCGGTTCGGCCGGTGGGACCGGGTCCGGGCCGACGAGCCGGTGGTGCACGTGTGCTTCCACGAGGCTCAGGCGTACGCGGCGTGGGCCGGCAAGCGGCTGCCGACCGAGGCGGAGTGGGAGAAGGCGGCCCGGTGGGATCCGGTTTCGGGGCGGTCCCGCCGCTACCCGTGGGGCGACGACGAGCCGACCGAGGCGCACGCCAACCTGGACCAACGCCACCTGCGGCCGGCTCCGGTGGGGGCGTACCCGGCGGGCGTCTCGCCGCTGGGTGTGCACCAGCTCATCGGTGACGTCTGGGAGTGGACGTCGACGGCTTTCCGGGGGCATCCCGGCTTCACTGCGTTCCCCTACCGGGAATACTCGGAGGTCTTCTTCGGCGACGACCACCGGGTGCTGCGCGGCGGCTCGTTCGGCACCGACCGGTCGGCCTGTCGGGGCACCTTCCGCAACTGGGACTATCCGATCCGCCGGCAGATCTTCAGCGGTTTCCGGTGTGCCCGCGACGCCCGCCCGGACGAGTCGCACAGGTGACCCGACGTGTGGCGGGCGGGTGGCGCTGATGTGCCGTCACCTGGCCTATCTGGGGCCACCGGTCACCCTGGCCGAGTTGCTGTTCGAGCCGGCGTACTCGCTTGTGCGCCAGTCCTGGGCGCCGCGCGACATGCGCGGCGGCGGCACGATCAACGCCGACGGGTTCGGCGTGGGCTGGTATCCGGGTGACGGCGACCCGGTGCGCTACCGGCGGGCCCAGCCGATCTGGAGTGATCCGACGATCGCGGACCTCGCGGCGGTGACCCGCTCCGGCGCGGTTCTCGCCGCGGTCCGTTCGGCCACCGTCGGGATGGCGGTGGTCGAGGGTGCCGCCGCGCCGTTCGCGCAGGGCCGGTGGCTGTTCAGCCACAACGGCGTGGTGCGTGGCTGGCCGGACACGCTGGTGCCGCTCGCCGCGACGCTGCCGGTACGTGACCTGCTGACCCTGGACGCCGCCACCGACTCGGCCCTGCTGTGGGCGCTGGTGCGGCATCGCCTGCGGTCGGGTGACGACCCGGCGCGGGCGGTCGCCGAGACGGTGGCCGACGTGGCCGCGGCGGCACCGGGGTCCCGGTTGAACCTGCTGCTCACCGACGGGCGACGGGTGGTGGCGAGCGTGGCGGGGCACGCGTTGTCGGTGCGCGCGGCGCGGGGTTCGGTCGTGCTCGCCTCCGAGCCGCACGACGACGACCCGGGGTGGCGACCGGTGCCCGAGGGGCAGCTGGTCACGGCCACCGCGGACGAGGTGCGGGTACGTCCACTGCCGATCCGGTGAGGGGTCGGGTACGCGAGTGTTGACTGAGCAGAGAGGCAGGGCCGATGACGGCGGAACCGTTGGAGATCTACCTTGAGCAGCGGGACGTGGAGCGTGGACTGCGTCAGGACGTCCGGACCGGGTTGACGGCCGAGCCGAAGTGGCTGCCGCCGAAGTGGTTCTACGATTCCCGGGGCAGTGAGCTGTTCGAGGAGATCACCCGTCTTCCCGAGTACTACCCGACCCGCGCGGAGCGGGCGGTGCTGGCGCGACACGCCGCCGACATCGCGGCGTTGACCGGCGCGAAGACCCTGATCGAGTTGGGTTCCGGCTCGTCGGAGAAGACCCGGTTGTTGTTGGACGCGTTCGCCAGCCGGGGTGGGCTGGGCACGTTCGTGCCGCTCGACGTGTCGGCGAGCGCGCTGCTGGGGTCCACCGCGCGGATCGCGGCCGACTATCCGGGCCTGCGGGTGCGGGGCATCGTGGGGGATTTCACCCGGCAGCTCGACCGGTTGCCGACCGGCGGCCGTCGGTTGGTGGTGTTCCTCGGCGGCACGATCGGCAACCTGCTGCCGGCCGAGCGGGCCGAGTTCCTGGCCGCCATGCGCGCAGCGTTGGAGGTCGGCGACTGGCTGCTGCTCGGCACCGACCTGGTGAAGGACCCGTCGGTGATCGTGCCCGCGTACGACGACGCGGCCGGGGTGACTGCCGAGTTCAACCGCAACGTGCTGCGGGTGATCAACCGGGAGTTGGGGGCGGACTTCGACCCGGAGGCGTTCGCGCACATCGCTCTCTGGGATCCGGAGCGGGAGTGGATCGAGATGCGGTTGCGCGCCACGCGGGCGATGACCGTGCGGGTGTTGGACCTGGCGGTGGAGTTCGCGGTGGGGGAGGAGTTGCGGACGGAGGTCTCGGCGAAGTTCCGTCCGGCGGGGATCGCCGCCGAGTTGGACACTGCGGGTTTCGCCGCGACGGAGTTCTGGACCGACCCGGACGGGTTGTTCGGGGTCACGTTGGCGCGGGCCCGGTGAGCGGGCCCACCCGTCCGGCCGGCCGCGGGGGTGATCCGATAGGCTGGTCGCGCGAAGGGGAGTAGCCCCCAATGTCGTGGTCGACATACTGGTGCGTTCCGCATCCGGCCACGCGGCCCCGGGTTTCCGGGGCGGGCGAGACCTTCGACTCAGGCTGTAGAAGCCGGGTCGAGGGCGCCCCTGTACCTCCTCCCGGTGTGAAAACGGGAAGGATGTCATGGAGGGATTTTTCGCCGCGCTGGTGGTCAGCTTCGGCGTCATCTTCGTCGCCGAGCTGGGGGACAAGTCCCAGTTGATGGCGTTGACCTTCGCCACGCGGTTCAAGCCGATCCCGGTGCTGATCGGTATCACCGTGGCGACGGCCGTGGTGCATCTGGCGTCGGTGGCCATCGGCGTGGGTCTCGGGTCGGTGCTGCCCACCGACTGGATCTCCCTGGTGGCCGGTGTGGCGTTCCTCGGCTTCGGCGCGTGGACCCTGCGGGGGGACAAGCTCACCGAGGAGGAGAAGAGCAAGGCGGAGAAGACCAACAAGACGGCCTTGGTGGCCGTGTCGGTGGCCTTCTTCCTGGCCGAGTTGGGTGACAAGACGATGCTGGCCACGATCACCCTGGCCACCAAGTACGGCTGGTTCGGCACCTGGCTGGGCTCCACCATCGGCATGGTGGCGGCGGATGCGCTCGCGATCCTGGTCGGTCGGATGCTCGGCCGTCGACTGCCGGAGAAGACCATCAAGTACGGCGCCGCGATCCTCTTCGCGATCTCCGGCCTCTGGCTGATCCTGGAGGCGGTCAACGAGCTGACGTGAGCGCCGACTAGCCGCCCCGAGGGCGGGTAACGGCCCGGGGTGGAGCCGGCGGAGCTGCTGCGCCACGGTGACCAGGTGCTGGTCGCCGTGGTGGAGGTCGCCGGCGCTGTGGTGATCTTCGTGGGTGCCGTCTGGGCGGCGGTGCGGTTCGTGGTCGAGGGGCTGCGGCACCGAACCGCCGCCGTCTTCACTCCGATCCGGCTCACCCTGGGCCGGTTCCTGACCCTCGGCCTGGAGTTCCAGCTGGCAGCCGACGTGCTGCGGACCGCGGTGTCTCCGTCGTTCACGCAGATTGGCCAGTTGGCCGCCATCGCCGCGATCCGGACGGCGCTGAACTACTTCCTGGGCCGGGAGATCCGCCAGGAGCAGCGGCAGGTGGCTGAGGGCGAGCGCCGGTCGTGACCGGCGCGCCGGCCCTGGTGGTCACCGCGCTGGCCCTGGTCACCGGTGTGGTGATCGTGCTGAGCACCGGGGCTCCCCGGACCGCCGTCCGGGTGCTGCTGGACCTGCTGGTCGCGGCGGGTCTGCTGCGGCTCGTCGGCCAGCCCGGCTGGAACGGGCTGGCCGGCGCGGCGGCGATCGTCGCGCTCCGCCAGCTGCTCTGGGCGGCGCTGGGTGCCGCGCCGGCGTGGCCGCGTCGACAATCCCGGCGGCCCTGCGGCGGGGACGATCACCACCTACCGTTGGCGGTGAGAGGCGACACCGGCGAGAGCGGGAGGACACCCACATGAGCAGGCACGACGAACCGAACGAGTACGGCTTCGCCGGCGGTGCCACCGCTCCGGAGCCGCAGCCCGGCGGGAAGCCCGACGAGCAGGACGTGGCCGAGGAGGTGGCGGTGCCGGGTGACGATCTCACCGGGCCGGCGGCCGAGGCGCTGTCGGAGGAGACCGAGGAGCACCGGCCCGCCGAACGCGGACGCTGACGCGTCTGGCGGGTGCGCGGCGACCTGTCCGGTCAGCCGCCCGCCCGGTGTTGGTAGACGTCGGGCACGCCGTCGCCGTCGGCGTCCAGCCGTTCCCGTTCGGCCACCCGGCGGTACGCGGCGTTGCGGCGCAGCAGCACGACGGCCGCCATCGCGGCGGAGAGCAGCGAGCCGGCCAGCACGGCGGTCTTGACCCGGTCGTCGGCGAGCGTGCCGGCGCCGAACGCCAGGTCGCCGATGAGCAGCGACACGGTGAACCCGACGCCGGCGAGCAGCGCGATACCGAGCAGGTCGGCCCACCTGATGTCCTCGTCGAGTTCGGCGCGGGTGAACCGGGCCAGCAGGTACGTCGATCCGAAGATCCCGACGCTCTTGCCGAGGACCAGACCGGCGACGATGGCGATGACCACCGGGTCGGTCAGTAGCGCCCCCAGGTCGGTGCCGCGCAGCGTGACGCCGGCCGCGAACAGGGCGAAGACCGGCACGGCGAAGCCGGCGGACACCGGCCGCCACCGGTGTTCCAGGTGCGCGGCGAGGCCCCCGGCGTCGTCGGTCGGCTGCGCGGTCGTCGACGGCTCACCGGCCGGGCGGCGGGCGAGGACCGGCACGGTGAAGCCGAGCAGGACGCCGGCCACCGTGGCGTGCACACCGGAGGCGTGCACCAGCGCCCAGGCGGCCACCGCGAGGGGGATCAGCGCCCACCACCAGGTATGGCCGCGCCGTACCAGCAGCGCGAAGAGCCCGATCGGCGCCAGCGCGGCGAGCAGCGGTACGGGTTGGAAGTCGGCGGTGTAGAAGACCGCGATGATGGTGATCGCGAACAGGTCGTCGACGACGGCGAGGGTGAGCAGGAAGGCCCGCAGTCCCTGGGGCAGGTGTGAGCTGACCACCGCGAGCACGGCCAGCGCGAAGGCGATGTCGGTGGCGGTGGGGATCGCCCAGCCGCGTAGTCCCTCTCCGCCCGCGGCGGACACGACCGCCACGTAGATCAGCGCGGGTAGCAGCATTCCGCCGAGGGCGGCCACCACCGGCAGGGCGGCCCGTCGTGGGTCGCGCAGTTCCCCGACGACGAATTCGCGCTTGAGTTCGAGCCCCACCACGAAGAAGAAGATGGCCAGCAGGCCGTCCGCGGCCCAGGTCGCCAGGGACAGATCGAGGTGCCAGCGCGCGCCGCCGGGCCACGGCACCCAGTCGCCGAGGCGGAGGTACGAGTCGACCCAGGGGGAGTTCGCCCAGGCCAGCGCGATCACGGCGCCGAGCAGGAGCAGGGCGCCGCCGACCGTCTCGGTCCGCAGGACGTCGGCCAGGTGCCGCGCCTCCGGCCAGGTCGATCGTGAGAACAGCCGGAACCGGTCGGTGGACGGGGTGGGGTCGGCCATGGGCTGGGGTCACCTCGGGTGTCGGGACGGCAGGAATCCATTCGCCGACCAGGCTTCCCGGCACACCGTTGTCGACCCTATCCGGGTGCGCGCGCCCCGGCCACCGCGGGGCGCGAAGGGGACCGACTGATCGGCTGGCGACTTTTCCCCGATGTCGCCGCTGCCGAATGGCCTTCTGTCGGGTTGGTCATGCGGGCGCACATGTCGTCGCCGAAACTACATAACTCCGGACATAAGTCGTATGAGCGGCTTTAATGGTTTCACGAGTTTAAGACGACCTTGGGGGTATTCGTGAAGTTCTTTGGCGTAACCGGACCGGCACGGAGGCGCTCCTGATGGACCTGCTCCGCCAATTGCGGCACGTACGTCGGCACTGGTGGCTCGTGCTGGTCACGGTCATGGTCGCTCTGGGTCTGTCGGCGTTCCTGACCGTACGGGCCCAGCCCCGGTACGTCGCCTCGGTGACGTTCTTCGTCACCACCCCCAACCAGGGCGTCACCGACGCCTACCAGGGCGGGCTCTTCCTCCAGCAGCGCGTCAAGTCGTACGCCGACCTGCTCACCAGCGACCGGCTGGCGCAGAGCGTGGTGGCCGAGACGCCGGTCGGGCTCACCGCCGACGAGGTGCAGCGCCGGGTCAGCACCACCACCGAGGCCGGCACCGTCCTGCTGCGGGCGTCGATCACCGACACCGACCAGACCCGCGCCCTGCGGGTCACCGAAACCCTCGCCGCGAAGTTCGTCGACCTCGTGCAGAAGGTGGAGACGCCACCCGAGGGCAAGGCCCCGATCAAGATCGAGGTGGTGAGCGGCCCACGGGTCAGCGCCAGCCCCGTCTCACCCCAGCCGGTACGGAACCTGACCCTCGGCGGGCTGATCGGCCTGGTACTCGGCGTCGGTCTGGCGATCCTGCGCGGTGTGGCCGACATCCGGCTGCGCGACGCCGCCGGCCTGCAACGGGCCACCGGCAGTCCGCTGCTCGGCGAGATCCCGTTCGAGAGCAGCGCCCGTACCGCGCCGCTGATCGTCGGCGACGCCGCGACCTCGGCGCGCGCCGAGGCGGTCCGCAAGCTGCGGACCAACCTGCGCTTCGTGGATGTGCACGAGCCGGCCCGGGTCATCGCCGTGACGAGCGCCCTGCAGGGCGAGGGCAAGACCACACTCTCCTGCAACCTGGCGATCGCCCTCGCCGAGGCCGGCTGGCGGGTTCTGCTCGTCGACGCGGACCTGCGCCGGCCCAAGGTCGACGAGTACCTGGGCCTGGACGCCGGCGTCGGCCTGACCGACGTGCTCGTCGGTGACGTGCAGGTCGGCGACGTCGTGCAGCGCTGGGGCGACAAGTCCCTGCTGGTCCTGCCCAGCGGCTCGGCCCCGCCCAACCCGAGCGAGCTGCTCGGCTCCAAGGCGATGGCGGATCTGCTGCTGACGCTGCGCGAGTCGGCGGACATCGTGATCATCGACACCGCGCCGCTGCTCGCGGTGACCGACGGTGTGGTGGTGGCCGTGCAGGCCGACGGCGCGCTGCTGGTCAGCCAGCAGGGCCGCACCTCGCGTACCCAGGTGGCCGCGGCGGCCCGCTCGCTGCACTCGGTCTCGGTCCGGCTGCTCGGCTGCGTGCTGAACATGGCGAAGGTCGCCAAGGCGGAGGCGTACCAGTACGAGGCCTACCGGGTGGTCGCCTCGACGGCCACGCCGTCGGTGCCGACCGACCGGGCGACCACGGCCAAGCACAGCGAGAGCAACGGGGTCAACGGCGTCAGCGACCGCACCCAGGAGCTCACCCGGCTGCCCCGATGAGCGCGGCGAGGGGTCGCAGCGACCGTTCGATCTCCTCAGCGCAACGTCGGAAGTCGGCGGCGGTGCCGCCGATGGGGTCGCGCAGGTCGTCCGCGTCGGGGGCGGTGGGTTGCAGCCGCCCCCGGGCGCGGGTGGCGGCGGCTATCGCGGCTCGCAGCGGATCGTCGGCCGGCTCGGTGGCCAGTTCGGCCGCCGCGGCCAACCGGCCGAACTGGAGCATCGTGAACGTCCGGTGCAGCGCCACCGGCGCCAGCGAGGTGCACACCGAGCGCTGGCGCCGGGTCGCGGTCAGCACCAGCGTCGCGTCGGCCAGGTACTCGGCGCGAAGCGTCCGGCTCCGGAACTCCGCCGGGTCCGCGCCGCTCTCGGCCGCGACCTGGATGGCGTACGGGTGCATGGTCATCCCGTCCATCGCGTCGGTGCCGGCGCTGGCGACCATGACCTGCTGGTCGGCGAGCAGCCGGCGGGCCAGGTACTCGGCCATCGGTGATCGGCACAGGTTGGCGTGGCAGACGAACAGCACGCGGGCGGCCATCGGTGTCCCTTCCGTCGGTGCGGGCACAGGTGGCCGCACCGCGAGGGCGGTGCGTCGACGCCAGTGGCCGCGCGGGGAGGGGTTCTCGGCATCGTACGCGGGCGGGGTGCCCGTCGGCTGCGGTGCCGCGCCGAGCGGAGTCGTCGCGCGGTGGACGGCGGTGCCCCGGTGAAGATCGGCATCCTGTCGTACCACTTCCCGCCCGAACCGGCGTTCATCCCGGGGAGCCTGGCCGAGGCGCTGGCCGCGCGCGGGCACGAGGTGCGGGTGCTCACCGGTTTTCCGGACTATCCCGGCGGGCACGTCTACCCCGGCTGGCGGCAGCGCTGGCACCACGAGACGCACAGTGAGCGGCTGACCGTCCGGCGGGTGCCGAGGTACACCGGCCGTGGCGCGTCCACCGGCGCCCGGATGGCCAGCTACCTGTCCTTCGCGGGCAGCGCCACGATGGCCGCGCGTCGGGTCCTGGGCGATGTCGACGCGCTCTACGTCTTCCAGTTGCCGGCCACCACGTTCGCCGCGGCCGGGGTGCTGCGGCTGCTCGGGCGGGTGCCGATGGTGCTGCACGTCCAGGACGTCTGGGCGCGCGACGGTGCCGCCGAGGCGGGTGACGGGCGGTGGGCGACGCGGATGTCCGCAGCGATGACCAGGATCTACCGGTCGGCGGCGCGGGTGGCGGTGGCCGCGCCGTCGATGCGGGACCTGGTGGTCGCCGCCGGCGCCGACCCGGCCCGGGTCCAGGTGGTGCTGAACTGGACCGACGAGCGGATCTTCCAGCCGGCGACGCCTGACGCGGCGGCCCGCCAGCTGGTCCGCCGCGACGGGCGGTGCGTGGTGATGCACGCCGGCACGATCGGCGTCCGGCAGGGGCTGGAGACGGCGGTACGGGCGGCCGCGGCGCTGGACCGGACGATGGACCTGGTCCTGGTCGGCTCGGGTGCCGAGGAGCGGCGGGTGCGGGGGCTCGCCGCCGAGTTGGGCGCGGAGAACGTCCGTTTCGTCCAGCGCCGTTCGCCTGTCGACATGCCGCAGTTGTACGCCGCCGCCGACTATCAGTTGATCATGCTGCGGGACCTGCCGGAGCTGCGGGGCATGGTGCCCGGCAAGGTGCAGGCCGCGCTCTCCTGCGCCGCGCCGGTGGTGGCCTCGGCCGGTGGAGACACCGCCGAGCTCGTCGAACGGGCCCGGGCCGGGCTGTCCTGCCCGCCCGAGGACTGGGCGGCGCTGGCCGACCGGTTCTGGTTGGCCGCGACGATCCCCGGTCCGGCGCGCGTCGAGATGGGCCGCCGGGGGCGTGCGGCGTACCTGCGGGAGATGTCGTTGCCCGCCGGCGTCGACCGGATCGAGCGGCTGCTGTACGAGGCGGCCGGCCGGGTCGAGGAGCTTGCCGCGCCGCGAATGAACCTCGCGTAAGCCACGAGAAATGTCATAACGGTACGGAAGCGCGTTATGCGTGCTAAGAACGTCAGGGGAAATCGGACTTTCTGTCCGGTTCCGGATGGGGAGTGTGGTGTGACGGAGAGCGAACGGCCAAGCCGACGGCGTAGCCGGTCCCGCCGCCGTCGACGCGCGCGACTGCGACGTGCGCTGCTCGGCGCGCTGGTGGTCGGGTCGCTCCTGTTGACGGTCGGGGGCTGGATCGGCTTTCGGGGTTGGCAGGCGCGCTCCCATCTGCTCAACGCCGCAGGTCTGGCGCGGGAGCTGAGCGCCCAGGTCGTCGGCGGGGACACCGACCGCGCCCTGCGTACGCTCGCCGCCCTTCAGGAGCAGGCCGGTGCGGCCCGCTCCGCGACCGACGACCCGGGCTGGGCGATCGGCAGGCGTACCCCGGTCGCGGGTGACGACCTCGACGCCGTGCGGCAGATCGCGGTCGCCATCGACGAGTTGGCCCGGCACGCGTTCCCGACGCTGCTCCGGACGGACCTGACCAGCCTGGTGCCGACCAGCGGTCGGCTGGACCTGGCCCGGCTGACCTCGGTCTCTGCCGAGTTGTCAGGGGTGAACGAGGCGGTGCAGCGCACCCGCCGCGATCTGGCCGTGGTGCCCGCCGACCGGCTGGTCAACCAGATCCGCCAGGCGCTGACCGACCTGCGGGGCGAGATCGACCGGCTGGCGAGCCTGACCGCCGCCGCCGACCAGGGCGCCCGGCTGTTGCCGCCGCTGCTCGGCGCGAACGGCTCACGGAAGTACCTGCTGGTCTCGCAGAACCTCGCCGAGTTGCGCGCCACCGGCGGCATGTTCGGCGCGTACGCGATGATCGAGACCGACAACGGCAGGGTTCAGATGGGCCGGCAGGGCAGCAGCGCCTCCCTGGGACGGTTCACGCCGGCGTTGAAGCTGCCGGCCGAGACCCGGGCACTCTGGACCGACCTGCCCGGCATCTATCCCGCCGACGTCAACCTGAGCCCGCACTTCCCGACCGCCGCCGCGCTGTACCGGGAGATGTTCCGACGCAAGACCGGGACGACTGTCGACGGTGTGCTCGCCGTCGATCCGGTGGTGCTGTCCTACCTGCTCAAGGCGACCGGGCCGGTGCTGGTGCCCGGTGGCGTACCGCTCGCCAGCGAGAAGGTCGTGCAGACCCTGCTCAACGACAGCTACCAGCGGCTGGACGTCCGGCAGCAGGACACGTTCTTCGCGGCCTCGGCCGCCGCGGTGTTCGACGCCTTCTTCAAGAAGAATGTCAACCCACGGGTGTTGTTGTCCGCATTCGACCGTGCTATCACGGAACGCCGGATATTGTTCTGGAGTGTCCGACCTGAAGAACAGCGGACGTTCGGCGACAGCCGGATGGCCGGGACGCTTCCGGAGCAGGACACCGTGCCGACCGTCGGCGTGTTCCTCAACGACGGCAGCGGCGCGAAGCTCGGCTACTACCTGCGGCCGACGGCGAACCTGACGGTGGGCGAATGCCGACCAGACGGGCGCCGCGAGCTCCGGTTGCGGGTGACCCTGCGCTCGACGGCGCCGAGGTCCGGACTCAGCGAGTCGGTTCTCGGCCTCGGCCTGGCCGGTGATCCGTACACCGCACGCACCCTGGTGTCGATCTTCAGTCCGGCCGGTGGAGCGGTGCTCGAGGCCCGGCTCGACGGGGTCGAAACGGCGCTTGGCAGCGGCACGGAACGCCGCCGCCAGGTGGCGACGGCCAACGTCGACGTCGGTCCCGGGGCCGAACGGGCGCTGGAGGTCACCCTGCTGACGGCCAAGACCGGCGTCGGACAGGCCGAGCTGTGGCTGACCCCCACCGCCAGCCCCTGGACCACCCAAGTTCATTCCGCACCAAGCTGTGACCAGTAGGAGGGAACCAATCATGCGGCTATCCCGCATCATCATGGCGCTCACGGTCGGCCTGGCCGTGGTGGCCGTGCCGACGGCAGCGGGGGCGGCACAGCCGCAGCCGACGCCCAGTTCGAGTGCGACCACCGACCCGCCCCAGCCGCCGCCGTACGTGCCCGCACCCCCGTCGCTGACGGTCAGCCGGCCGACGATCTTCCTCGGCGAGACTGTCGTGCTGACCGGCACCAACTTCGGTCCGAACGAGACCGTCGACATCTCGGTGACGGTGACGCCGCTGGCGGCCCCGGCTGCCGGTCAGGCGCCGGCGCGTCGCAGCGACGGCACCACCGTCGCCATGGCGCCGGTGGCTTACCAGGCGAGCGCACCGCTCAACTTCACGGCGTTCACGAACGCCCAGGGGCGCTTCACCAAGAGCTACCGTCCGTCGGTGACGGGTCTGCTGACCTTCACCGCCACCGGTCGGGAGTCCGGCCGGACCGCCACCGCCGAGCTGCGGGTGCTGCACAAGAAGCAGCCGCTGCCCGTCACGGGTGACAGCCTCGGCACGCCCATGAAGCTCGGTGGCGGCCTGGTCGGCGCCGGCGCGATCATGCTGCTGCTGACCCTGGCCTGGCGTCGTCGCCAGCGCTTCGGCGGGGCTGCGCACTGATCGGCACACCACCACCGGGCAGTGCCTGGATCGCACCTGAGGCTGGCGCCCGCCGGATTTCCCCGGCGGGCGCCAGCCCGTCCGGTCTGTGGTGGCCTACCCGACCCGTAGGAGGTCGCCATCGCGCGGACTGGGCGGTTTGCCCTCGTCTGGGTAGTGAGCCGGTCCACCCGGGCGGCGGAATGGACCCACGCCGGGGGCCGTTACACACCCTGACGATCGCAGGACCACGGCCCCATCGGCTCGACGGTCCGCCCCGGGGAATGACTCCCGGCCACCGTTCGTTACACCCGGTCCCGGCGCCACGAGCCCCCGCTCGCTGGCCGCCGAACGTGGACCCCCTCACGACAGTGCAGCGCCGGACGAGGTGCGCACACCCGGCTTGTCACGCGGGTGTTTCCTACCCCCGAAGGAGCTACCCCCATGAACACGATCCTGCGTAAGAGCATGCTGTCCATCGCTGGCATGGCGTTCGTCGGCGGGGTTTTCGCCGGCCCGGTCGCCCATGCCGTCAACGACCAGGACACCAGGCCGGTGGCGGTCGTCCAGGCCGACAAGCCGGACATCGCCGCGCTGATCCCGCACGGTACCCAGGGCACCCAGTCGCACATCGACCTGAACGACGAGCAGACCGCGAACGTCAAGGCGATCATCGCCGCGACGAAGAAGGCCGGCCTGCCCGAGCGGGCGGCGGTCATCTCGATCGCCACCAGCCTTCAGGAGTCGAAGCTGGAGAACCTGGGCCACCTCGGTGACATGAACGACCACGACTCGCTGGGCCTGTTCCAGCAGCGTCCGTCCAGTGGTTGGGGCACCCCGGAGCAGATCACCGACCCGGACTACTCGACGACCGCGTTCCTCAAGGGCCTCAAGCAGGTCGACGGGTGGCAGGACATGCCGCTGACGGTCGCCGCGCAGACGGTGCAGGTCTCGGCGTACCCGGACGCGTACGCGCAGTGGGAGCAGCAGGCCGCCGACCTGGTCGCCCAGTACTGGAACAGCTGACCCGACCGAATGGCCGGCACCCGGACAGCGGGTGCCGGCCATCGGCGTACCCCCGGGGGTCGTCAGCCCTTGTGCACGATGTCGATCAGTGCGGCGACCAGCGCGAGTGCGATGATCCCGGTGGCCAGCACGAGTGACGTCTCGAAGGCCTTGGCCCAGTCGCCGTGGTTGTCGGCCAGGGTGGAGAAGAACATCGAACCGACGGCGGCGATACCCGCCGCCGCGCCGATCCGCTGACCGGTCTGGAGCATGCCCGCTCCGCTGCCCGCCTGGTGTACGGGCACCTGGGCGAGGGTGAGCGTCTGGTTGGGGGCGATCACGAGTCCGCTGCCGATCCCGGCGACGAGCAGGGGAACGGCGGTGACCCAGGGCGCCGGGGCGTCCGGCGCCAGACGGAGCGCGACGACAGTCGCGGCGAGGCCGACGACCACGGCGAGCAGTCCGATGCCGACCAGCGGTCGACCGAAGCGGTTGACGATCCGCCCGCCCAGCGCGGACGCGGCGGCCGAACCGAGGGCGAACGGCGTGATGGCCAGGCCGGCGACGAGCGCGCTGTAGCCGAGGCCGTTCTGCAGGTACAGGGTGAAGATGAAGAAGATCGCGGTGAAGCCGCCGAAGTAGATGAGCGCGATGAGTGATCCCAGCGTGTACGACTGGAAGTGGAACAGCTTCAGGTCGAACAGGGGTTCGTGGTGGCGCGCGTACGACCGCTCCCACAATCCGAACGCGACGAGCACCGCGAGGCCGGCTGGGATGAGCGCCCACTTCCACGGGGTCTGCCACTGCTGTTGCTGCACCAGTGGCAGCAGGAGCAGGACCACGCCCACGCCGAGCAGCAGTACGCCGACGGGGTCGAGCCGCCGCCGGTCCGGCTTGCCCTCGGGGCGGCTGGGCAGCAGTCGCCAGCCGAGGATGACCGCGAGGATGCCGACGGGCACGTTGACGAAGAAGACCCACCGCCAGCCGTGCGCGTCGCCGCCGACGGCGATGAGCAGCCCGCCGAGCAGCGGTCCGACAGCTGTGGAGATCCCGATGGTCGCGCCGAGGAGCCCGAACGGGCGGGCCCGTTCGGGCCCGCGGAACAGCTGCTGGATCAGCCCGGTCACCTGTGGGTTGACCACGCCGGCCGCGGCGCCCTGGAGCAGTCGGGCGGCGACCAGCCACGTCGGGGAGGTGGCCAGGCCGGCGAGCGCGCTGGTCAGGGTGAACAGGGAGATGCCGAACACGAACGCGTTGCGGCGGCCCCGGGCGTCGCCGAACCGACCGGCGGGCACCAGGACCAGGCCGAACGTGAGCGCGTAGCCGGACAGGATCCACTGGAGGTCGCTGGGCGAGGCGTGCAACGCCCGGTCGATGGACGGCACCGCGACGTTGACGATGCTCACGTCGAGCAGCGTCATGAACGCCGCGACCAGCCCGACGCCGAGGGCCTGCCAGCGCTTGCGGTTCTCGGCGGCGTCGACTGGCTGTGGCGCCTGCGCCGCGCTCATCGGCCCGCCCGCCGACCGGTGATGGTCCATCCCCGCTCGCTACCCCCGTCGTCGGGGGCCGAACCGCCGCGGGCGGTCCGTCGGGTCACGCCATCTGACGGGCGCAGAACCGTGGTCCGAAGTCGAGGCCGGCCATCGGGGAGTCCTCGCGGTGCAGCAGACCCTTCTCGGTGAGCTGGTGCAGCGGTGCGTGCACCTGCTCCTCGGTCAGACCGGCCTCCTCGCTGATGAGGTCCGGGTACGGCACGTGCCCGCGTTGTTCGAGGGTGGTGACCGCCTGGTACACCCGCTGCTCGACCTCCGACAGCTGCACCTGCTGCATGACGTCCTCCTTCGTCGCCCGCTCCGTCGCGGACGTTTGCGCAGCGTCGGGTACCCCGTGGGGCAGCGAAGATGCCCACCCGATCGGGCGGTCGGGGCGGCGTGCCGCACCGGGTCGGCGCGGCGTGCGGTGCCCTAGGCTGCAACCGTGATCATCTGGGATCTCATCGTCGTCGGCGGGGGCCCCGCAGGGCTCTCCGCGGCCCACGCCGCCGCCCGGGCGGGCGTGCGCACCCTGGTCGTCGAGCGGGCGACGCACCCGCGGTACAAGACCTGCGGGGGCGGCCTGATCGGCACCTCGCTGGCCGCCGTCCGGGGCCGGATCGAGGTGCCCGCGCACGACCGGGTGGACCGGGTGACGTTCACCCGGGACGGTCGCCGGGAGTTCACCCGCCGGCACGGCAGCCCGGTGGTGACCATGGTGCGCCGGGAGGAGTTCGACGACCGGTTGCGCGCGGCGGCGGTCGCCGCCGGCGCGCAGGTGCGCGAGCAGGTCGCGGTCCGCGCGATCGACCAGGATCCTGAGCAGGTACGCCTGCGACTGGCCGACGGTACGACGCTCACGGCGCGGGCGGTGATCGGCGCGGACGGGTCTTCCGGGGTCACCGGCCGGCACGTGGGGGTGCGGTACCGACAGGTGGATCTCGGTCTGGAGCTGGAGGTGCCGGTACCGCCGGCGGAGCAGGAGCGGTGGCGGGGGCGTCTGCTGTTGGACTGGGGGTCGATGCCCGGTTCCTACGCGTGGGTCTTCCCCAAGGGGGAACGCCTGACGGTCGGGGTGATCGCGGGCCGGGGCGCGGGGGAGGGGACGCGGGAGTATCTGCGGCGGTTCGTCGACCGGCTGGGGTTGACCGGGCTGCCGGCGGAGCACGACTCGGGTCATCTGACCCGCTGCCGTACCGAGGATTCCCCGTTGCGCGCCGGTCGGGTGCTGGTGGCCGGGGACGCGGCGGGGTTGTTGGAGCCGTGGAGCCGCGAGGGCATCAGCTTCGCGTTGCGCTCCGGGGAGTTGGCCGGCGCGGCGGTCGCCGCCGGTGAGCTGGACGGGTACGAGCGGGCGGTGGCCGAGCGTCTGGTGCCGGAGATGCGGGCGGGGTTCCGGCTGCTCGAGGTGTTCACCCGCCGCCCGGGGGTGTTCCACGCCCTGTTGGCGACGCCGCCGGGGTGGCGGATGTTCGTGCGGTTCTGTCAGGGGCGGGCGAGCTTCGCCGAGATGCTGGAACGCCGGCCGATCCGGGCGGCGCTCGCGGCGCTGGACCGGCTGCCCGGCTGATCGCCGCCCCCCATTCACCCAGGATCCTAGGATGGCCTACGGGGTGTGCGCCCCGCAGCACAGCGGAACCTTCCGCCACCGCCCCGGCCGCCGGAGAATGGCGGGGGAGCAGGGAGGTGGCGATGGCCGAGCAGCCGTTCACCGATGACGAGTACACGTTTCTGCGCCACGTGCGGTTCGGGGAGCTGCCGCCCGCTGTCCGCCCCGACGACCGTGTCGCGTTGACCGAGACGGACCCGGGGCGGGACGCGCCGGAGAGGACCGAGGACCCGATCCGCTGGAACGTGCAGGGCTGAGAACGCGCGACGGGCCGCGGGTGATCACCACCCACGGCCCGCCTCGACGGGTTGCTCCGGTCAGAAGACCGGCACGCCCTCGCGCACGAGGCGCCAGTTGGGCTGGAAGAAGTCGGCCGGGTCGATCGTCCCCCTGGCCTGCGCCCAGTCGATGAGCAGCTGGCGGATCTCCTGCTGCGCGTTGTAGACCTGGGTCTTCACGATGCCGGGGAAGTTGCCGCCGCCGCTGCGCCGGTAGTTGTTCACCGCCATCACGAACTGCGCGTTGTCCGCGACGGGGGTGTCGGTCCCGGGCAGCACCAGGCGGGTGATCCGCTGGCCGATCGGCTTGGAGATGTCGATGTCGTACTCCAGGCCGGAGATGACGTCGTAGTTGTAGTCCGGTACGGCCGGCGAGTCGCTGATCTGCTCCGGGTCGACCGGGGCGCCCGGGGCGAAGGTCCGGAAGTACTTCGCCGAGTACTCCAGGTACGCGCGCACCTCGGCGCCGCTGAGCACGACCGCCTCGAGGGTGTTGTCGTACACGTAGAGCCCCGCCACGTCGCGGATCTTGACGTCGCCGGCGGGGAAGACGGCGGTGCGGCTGAACGGCGAGGCCTGCGACAGCACCGGTAGGTCGGCGTACTGCGTGCCGGCCAGCGCCTTCGTGACGGTCTCGGCCTGGACGTGGTTGATGAAGTCCAGGATGGGGGTGTCCTTTAACCGCGACTCCACGGTGGACATCTCCACGGTGGCCTGGGCGACCACCTGGTTGACGTACGCGATGGTCTTCTGGTGCTGGGCCCGTACGGCGGCGAGCACCTTCGGGTCCTCGGCCACCGTGTTGGTGTTCAGCATGGTGGCGGCCTTCTTGGTGATGGTCCACCGGCCCCGCTCGCGGGCGAGGGTGAAGTCCATCCGGGTGAGCCGCTGACCCCACTTCGACGGCTCGGAGAGCAGCACCTGCGCGCCGGTGCGCTCGTTGGTGACGAACCGCTCGACCACCTCGTTGTGCGCGTGACCGAACAGGATCGCGTCGATGCCCGGCACCTGCTGGGCGATCAGCGCCACCGGGTTCTCGTTCGGCAGCTCCGGGCCGTAGCTGGAGGTGCCGCTGTCACCGCCGTGCGCCGAGATCAGCACCAGGTCCGCGCCACGGGCCCGCATGATCGGCACGTACTTCGCGGCGGTCGCGACCATGTCGTCGAACCGCAGCCTGCCCTCGACGTTGCCCTTGTCCCAGATCGCCACACCGGGGTTGGTCAGGCCCAGGATGCCGACCCGCAGGGTCGGCGCGGCGAAACCGAGGGAGACCTTCTTGATGACGTACGGCTGGAAGGCCGGCTTGCCGGTCTTCGCGTTCACCGCGTTGGCGGCCAGCGCCGGGAAGCCGAGCTGGCGGATCCACAGGTCCAGCAACGGCAGACCGTAGTTGAACTCGTGGTTGCCGAGCGTCACGGCGTCGTAGTCGATGATGTTCATGGCGCGGGCCATCGGGTGCTTCTCACCGGTGGCGGTGATCGGCTCCTGCTTGGCGTAGAACGTCGCGAGGGGAGTGCCCTGGATGGTGTCGCCGGCGTCGAGCACCAGCGTCGCCCGCCCGCGCCGCTCGGCGCGGATCTGGTTGATGAGGGTGGCGAGCTTCGCGACGCCGATGTCGTTGTGCTTGCTGTCGTCGTACTCGGCGTCGCGGTAGTAGTCCCAGTTGTAGACGTTGCCGTGGGTGTCCGACGTGCCCAGGAGGGTGAGGTCCCAGGTGCGGGACCGGGCCGGGCCGGCCGCCTGCGCGGGCGCGGCGGCGATCAGCGGGGCGGTCGCCGCCGCCGCCGCGGCGGCGAGCACCTGGCGACGCGACGGGCCGGATCCAGAGGTCATGACATGCCTTTCCATGGGGGTGGACGCGCCTCGTGGGCGCCTCGCGCACCATAACGACCGCAGGTCACTCCTGCCACGTCAGCCCCGGTTTCCGCAGGCTGTCGCGGGGTAGGGCGGTGGGAGAACGGTTGTCGCGGGGAAGGAACCCGCGCGGTGCGAGGAGACGTCGGTGAGTGAGGACCAGCACACCCAGCAGGACCCGACCAGCCAGTACGGCCAGCAGTCCGGCCAGCCCGGTCAGCAGCAGTCACCACCCGGCTCGACCGGGGAGATGACGCCGAAGCCGGACCACGGGGAGGACACGTACCGGGGCAGCGGCAAGCTCGACGGCAAGCGGGCGCTGATCACCGGTGGTGACTCGGGGATCGGCCGGGCCGTCGCGATCGCGTACGCCCGCGAGGGCGCCGACGTGGTCATCTCCTACCTCAGCGAGGAGGAGGACGCCGACGCCCGCGAGACCATCCGGCTGGTCGAGGAGGCCGGCCGGCGGGGTGTCGCGGTGCGCGGAGACATCACCGACGAGTCGCACTGCCAGGAACTCGTCGACCGTACGGTCCGTGACCTGGGCGGCATCGACATCCTGGTCAACAACGCGGCGTACCAGATGTCGCAGGACAAGGGGATCCTCGGGATCAGCACCGAACAGTTCGACCGGGTGCTCAAGACCAACCTGTACGCGATGTTCTGGCTGTGCAAGGCCGCCATCCCGCACCTCCCCGAGGGTTCGGCGATCATCAACACGGCGTCGATCCAGGCGTTCGACCCGTCGCCGCAGCTGCTCGACTACGCCACCACCAAGGCGGGGATCGCCAACTTCACCAAGGCCCTCGCCGCTGACCTCGCCGAGCAGGGCATCCGGGTCAACGCGGTGGCACCCGGCCCGGTCTGGACGCCGCTGATCCCGGCGACCATGCCGAAGGAGAAGGTGGAGAAGTTCGGCACCGACACCCCGCAGGGGCGCCCCGGCCAGCCGGCGGAGCTGGCCCCCGCGTACGTCTTCTTCGCCTCGCAGGAGTCCAGCTACGTCACCGGCGAGATCCTCGGCGTCACGGGCGGTCGACCCACCAAGTGACCTGCTGGCGGGCGGGCGGCCCCGGGTCGCCCGCCCGCACCGCGTGCGATGGTCAGCGGGGCCAGGTGGCGAACCGCTGCCGGACCCGGGCGACGTCGGCGGCACCCAGGCCGTACCGGCCGAAGCGCCGCTCGGACAGCCGATCCAGGTAACGGCCGGCGGCCCGCACGTCGTCCGGGTCCAGCGCCGGGTCGACCTGCCGGGCCAGCACCAGCAACTCGGTCACGTCGTAGTGTTCCAGGGCCGCCGCCACGTCGATGAAGTCGCGGACCTCCCGCCGGTTGACCAGCGCGGCGATCTTGTTGGCCACGAGGTCGCGGACGTCCATCACCGGGCCGAGGTCCATCACCACAGGGCTCTGCTGCCGGTCCAGCCGGGCCAGGCTGAGCCGGATCTGCCGCCCGTCGCGGCTCACCACGAAGTCCTTCATGTCCCGCTCGTACCCGTCGAACAACTCGGCGAGGTCGCTGTCCGGGTCGGCGTCGGTGACGGTGAACCCGGCGCGTTGCAGCGCCACCCGCACGCCGGCGGACGCCGCCGCTGCGGCACCCTCGACGTCGGCGAAGAGGTCGACGTCCTCCGTGGGGCGGGCCACGAGGCCGTGCGCGGCCCAGGCCACCCCGCCGCCCAACACGAAGCGGTACGGGCCGGCGGCGGCCAGCGCCACCCGGGCCACCTCCCGGTAGAACTCGTGCAGATGCGGGGCGGTCACGCCGCCCGCAGGCCCCGGTGGCGGCTCTCCCACGCCAGGCGTACGCCCCGAGGCAGGTTGAGCATCCGCCACACCCGCCGCAGTGTCCGACCGTTGATCAGGACGCGCAGGTCCTCGGCGCGGGTGGTCTCCCGCAGCACGTTCTCGTACATCCACAGCAACTGGTCGGGGTCACCGAGGTCGAAGGTGCGTTCGGCGTTCCACATCAACCGCACCGGCAGCTCCACCACCCCCCGGGTGGGCCCGGCCAGCTCGGCGAGCGTCCGCGCCACCACTGCGGGGCGACCCGGGCGGGCCAGGAAGGCCACGCCGGTCGCGGTGGGGGAGACGGCCTGCATGGTGTCAGGGTAACGCCCGGCAGTCCGGGTGTCGCTCAACCAGGTTCTCGGCGCGGGTCGGTGCCTCGCCGCCGGGGTGGACGTGTGGTGTCTGACGCGCTCGGTCGGTGGTGGTGCGAGTTCGGCGACGTGGGGTGCCCTGTGCGTCGTGGTGGCCCGATGTCGGACATGCCGGACGGATCATCGGTGGGTCGCTGTTCGGCTCTAGACGGGGTGGGTGTTATGTCCGGTTGTGGGGTGTCTGGGTTGTGACCGGGGGCATCCGTGCGGCGGAATCGTGGCGGGCCGGGGGTCGTTACACATCCTGACGATCGCAGGACCACGGCCGCTTGGCCCACCCGCACGGGTGGGAATGGGAAGCCCGGCCCGGTCGTTGCAGACCCCCCCCAGGCGCCGCCTCGATGCGGGTGCCGCCGGCTCGGAATGACCCCGGTCCGCCGGTCGTTACACACAGACCCCGGCGCCGCCTCGATGCGGGTGCCGCCGGCCCCGGAATGACCCCGGCCCGCCGGTCGTTACATACGGACCCGGCGCCGTGAGCCCCCCGGCTCGCAGGCCGCCGACCCCCCGATGACTTTTGTGCAGCGCCGGACGAGGTGCTCACACCCGCACCGTTGATCCCCCTAGGTGTGGGTGTTTCCTACCCCCGAAGGAGCTACCCCCA
>NZ_JBEXGP010000021.1:0-120168 GCF_040607375.1 Micromonospora sp. NPDC005298 | reverse complement strand
TCCCGCGCCCTCTTCTCTTGTGCCCCCGTCCGGGGCCCGGCGGCGCGCCCCGCCGCCCGGCGGCCCCCCCCGCCGCTCGGCCACCCGCCGAGCGGCGGGACCGGTGACGGCGGCCGTTCTGGCATGCTCGGTTCCGTGACCGTACGCGCCGCCAGCTCCGTCCTCGTCGGCCGCCAGCGCGAGTTGGCGGCGCTGCGCGACGCGCTGGCCCGGGTACGCGCGGGTGAGCCGAGCACGGTGCTTGTCGGCGGCGAGGCGGGTGTGGGCAAGACCCGACTGCTCGAGGAGTTCGCCGGCGGGGCCACCGGCGGCGGGGCGCGGGTACTGGTCGGCCAGTGCCTGGAGCTGGGCGAGGCGGGTCTGCCGTTCGCCCCGTTCGCCGCCGCCCTGCGGACGGTGCTGCGCGTCGACGGCCCGGAGGTCTTCGCCGGCTACGAGGCGGAGTTCGCCCGGCTGCTGCCGGAGCTGGGCCGGGTGACGGCCGAACGTGCCGCGCCGCACGCCACCGCGCTCGGCGACGCCCCGCGCGGCTACCTGTTCGACCTGGTCGCCGAGCTGTTCCAACGGCTCGCCGACGCCCGGCCGCTGGTGCTGTTGATCGAGGACCTGCACTGGGCGGACCGCTCCACCCGCGACCTGATCGGCTTCCTGGTCCGGGCGGCCCGGCCGGGACGGCTGCTGCTGGTCTGCACCTACCGCACCGACGAGTTGCAGCGCGGCCACCCGTTGCGGCCGTTCCTCGCCGAGCTGGACCGCGTTCGTGGCGTGCAGCGGGTCGACCTGGGCCGGCTGGACCGCGACGGCACCGGCGCGATCCTCGCCGACCTGCTCGGCGCCGAGCCGGTCGCCCGCGCCGTCGACGACGTCCACGAGCGCACCCAGGGCAACCCGTTCTTCATCGAGGAGCTGGCCGTTGCCGGTGACCCGGTCGGCTGCGCGGCGCTGCCCGAGACACTGCGGGACCTGCTGCTGGCGCGGGTGGACCGGCTGCCCGAACCGACCCAGCGGGTGCTGCGGATCGCCGCGGCCGGCGGCACCCGGTTCGCCCACGACCTGCTCGCCGAGGTCGCCGGTCTGCCCGAGACCGAACTGGAGGACGCGCTGCGCGCCGCCGTCGCCGCCCAGCTCGTGGTGGCGAACCCCGACGGCGACTACGAGTTCCGGCACGCGTTGGTCCGTGAGGCCGTACACGACGAGTTGCTGCCCGGGGAGCACGCCCGGCTGCACGCCCGCTTCGCGGCGGCCATCGAGGCGCAGCCGCAGCTGGTCGCCGCCGGCCGCGCGCCGGCCGAGATCGCCCACCACTGGTACGCCGCGCACGACCACCCGCGTGCCCTGGTCGCCGCGCTGGCGGCTGCCGGCGCCGCCGCCGACCGGTACGCGTACGCCGAGCAACGCCGGCTGCTGGAACGGGCGCTGGAGTTGTGGGAGCTGGTGCCCGACGCCTCCGACCTGCTCGGCATGGACCATCTGGCGCTGCTGGAGCAGACCGTCGACGCGGCGGTCATCGCCGGCGACTTCAGCCGGGCGATCACGCTGACCCGGGCCGGACTGGCCGAGGTGGACGCCGACGCCGCTCCGCTGCGCGCCGCCCGGCTGCTGGACCAGCGGGGTCGGATGCTGGCCCTGCTCGGCAAGGGTGACGGCCGGCGGGAGCTGGACGAGGCGTACCGGCTGGCGGCCGCGGGCCCGCAGGGCGTCGAGCGGGTCCGGCTGCTCGCCGACATCGCCACCCACCTGGTCAAGATCGATCCTGAGCAGGCGGCCCGGGTGGCCGCCGAGGCCGCCACGGACGTCGAGGCGCCCGGTGCGGAACCGGCGCTGCTGGCCACCCGGATCGCCCTGCTCTGCCACAGCGAACGGGACCTGGAGCAGGGGCTCGCGGAGCTGACCCGCGCCGAGGCGGCCGCCCGCGAGTCCGGTGACGTGCCGACCCTGGTGCTCGCCAAGGTGTTCCAGTCGGACATGCTCTGCGAACTGGGCCGGTACGGCGAGGCCGCCGAGGCCGCCGAGGCCGGGGTGGCCGAGGCCCGTCGGGTGGGGATCAGCCGCTCGGCCGGGGCGTACCTGCTGTCCAACCGAGCCGAGGCGCTCATCGCGTTGGGCCGGTGGGACGAGGCCGAGGCGGTGTGCGCGGAGGCCGCCCGGATCGACCTGTCCGGCGTCACCGGGCTGCACTGGCTCCAGTTGGGCGCCGGGTTGCGGCTGGCCCGCGCCCACCCGGCCGCCGACGAGCTGGTCGACCGGGCGCTGGCCTTCCTCGGCCGGCCCTACCTGTGGCCGAACCACCGGCTGCCCCTGCACGAGTTGGCGATCGAGTCGGCCCTCGCCGCCGACGACAAGATCGAGGCGGTCCGGGCGGCCCGCGTCGCGGTCACCGATGATCGGCTGCCGCAACTGCCCCGGGAGGGCTGGCCGGTGCTCAGCGCCGTCGCCCGTACCGCCGCGCGGGTGGGTGACCACGACCTGGTCGCCGCCGTCACGGCGCTCGCCGCCGACCTGCCCGCCCGGCATCCGGCGGCGCGGGCGCACGCCGCCCAGGTCACCGCCCTGCTGGCGGTCGGCGACCAGGCACTGCCGGCCTGGCGGACGGCGGTGCGGGCGTGGCGTGCCGACGGGCAGCCGTACCCGCTCGGTCGGGCGTTGCTCGCCCTCGCCGAGGCGGCCGCCGGCGCGGGGGAGCGGGACGAGGCGGCGGCGGCCGTCACCGAGGCCGCGGAGATCGCCCGGCGGCTGGGCGCCGCGCCGCTCGCCGAGGCGGCCGCGACCCTGGCGCGGCGGGTCGGCCTGCGCGGGACCGGTCACGGCGGGGCCGGCGCCGATCTGCTGACCGCCCGGGAGCGGGAGGTGCTGCGGCTGGTCGCCGAGGGACACAGCAACAGCCGGATCGCCGAGCGGCTGTTCATCTCGCCGAAGACGGCAAGCGTGCACGTCTCGCGCATCATCGCGAAACTCGACGTCACCAACCGGACCGAGGCCGCAGCCCTGGCCCACCGCCTCGGCCTGCTCGCCGAGCCAGACTGACGCCGAGGCTGCACACGCCGGCCCACACACGCGGGCCCGCACAGGCCGGGCGGCACACGCCGAGCCAGACTGACGCCGAGGCTGCACACGCCGGTTCGGGTCAGCGCGGCAGGTAGATCCGCCAGCCGTCGAGGCTGACCAGCTCCAGGCCGCCCGCGGCGGCGTCGAGGCGTTCGTCGAGCCGGGCCGCCAGCGCGGAGCCGGTGGGAGCGACCCAGGCCGGGGCCGGCGCGGCGTCCACCTCCCGGCGGTACGCGGGGTACCTGTCGAAGCCGGGGCGCAGGGTGTCGTCGACGACCGCGCAGACGACCTGCTCGGCGCTGGCGAACGTGAGCCGGTTGCAGGTCCAGTAGCCGGCGCGTACGTGCCGTACGCCGAGGTGGCGCAGGGTGGCCACCAGCTCGTCGTGACGGGCCTCGGCGGCCCGGCTCGCCGGTGCGGTCCGCGCCCCCTGCCAGGTGGCGTGCGCGGCGGTGCCCAGCGTGGCGACGAGCAGGACGAGCGCGACCGGTCGGGCCAGCCACGGTCGAAGGGGTCGCCGGTCGGCCGCCGGCGGGCGTGGACCGCGCCGGGCCACCGTCCACACCGGCCACAGCAGCGCCGGCAGGGAGATGAGCAGGCAGGACAGGTAGCGGGAACTCTCCACCGGAGTCCGTCCGGCGGCGCTGCTCACCGTGTACGCGGCGAGGTTGGCCACCGCGGCCAGCACGAGCGCCAACCGGACCGCCCCCGCCACCCGGAGTTCGGCGCCGGACCCGCGGCGCATCGCCCACCAGGCCGTCAGGGCGGCGACGACGAGCAGCACCGGCAGGGCGTACGACCACCACAGCTGCC
Source organism: Micromonospora sp. NPDC005298 (assembly GCF_040607375.1). Taxonomy (NCBI): domain Bacteria; kingdom Bacillati; phylum Actinomycetota; class Actinomycetes; order Micromonosporales; family Micromonosporaceae; genus Micromonospora; species Micromonospora sp. NPDC005298. The sequence continues at coordinate 116,310 of NZ_JBEXGP010000021.1, read as the reverse complement.
AGGTGGCGCACCGCCCCGGAGCGCAGAAGCCCATTCCCAGCGACGGTCCCAGCAACAGTCCGCCGTGCAGCCGGTCCGCCCAGCCGGCGGAGGCGTCCGCGCCACCGGCGGAGAGGACCGCGCGCAGGGGGTTCCGTCCGGTCGACAGGCTGTGCAGCAGCAGCGGTGTCGCGCCCAGCACGGCCGCCGCCCCGAGCAGCGCCACGGCGGCGCCCCACAGCTCCCGACGGCAGAACCCGACGAGCACCGCACCGGTCGCCACCACGTACGGCAGCACGAGCGGGTCGACCCAGAGCATCAGGCCGGCCAGGAACCCCCACGCGGCCCACCGCGCCAGCCGCCATCCCGGCCGGCCGGCGGCCAGGTCGACGGCGAGGACGGCCAGCGCCACCCCGGCGGCGTTCATCTCGGGGTAGCCGCCACCGGCGATCAGCTGGTTCTTGACCACACGGTCGGACCCGAGCGCCAGCAGCGCCACCACCAGCAGCCCGAACCAGCGGTCCCCGGTCAGCCGGAGCGTCAGCCGCCAGGACAGCAGCAGGAACACCACGTACAGCGTGAGTGTGGGCAGCCGCAGGCCGAGCAGCGACGGGCCGCCGGCCAGCGCGAACACCGGCGCGGCCAGGTACGCCTCGAGCGTGCCCATGTACTGCTGGCCGTAGAACCAGACCGGGAAATCCTCGCCCCGGGCGATGTGCAGCGCGGCCAACCCCATGGTGGCCTCGTCGCTGTTCGTCGGAGGCGTGGCGTGCGCCAGCAGCCAGAGCCGGTAGGACACCCCGACGAGGACGGCAAACGCGGTGAGCCAGCCGGCCGGACCGACGCGCGTACCGGGCCGCGGGCGCGGGAAACCCGCGCCGCGCGGCTGTTCGCGTACCCCGGCGGTCATCGCACGATCATGGCACTCGGACGCCGCACGGCCCGTGCGGCGCTGCCGGCGGGTCAGCCGGCGGTGGTGACGGCGGCTCCGGCGCGGGCGTCGAGCGCCTGCCGGTAGAGCCGGCCCGCCCGGTACGACGAGCGCACCAGCGGCCCGCTCATCACCCCGGCGAAGCCGATCTCCTCGGCCTCCTCGCGCAGCTCCACGAACTCCTCCGGCTTGACCCAGCGGGTCACCGGGTGGTGCCGGGGGGTGGGGCGCAGGTACTGCGTGATGGTGATCAGCTCACAGCCGGCCTCGTGCAGGTCGCGCAGCGCCTGCGACACCTCGGCGCGCTCCTCGCCCATGCCCAGGATGAGGTTGCTCTTGGTGACCAGGCCGTCGGCGCGGGCCTGCCGGATCACGTCCAGCGAACGGTCGTAGCGGAACGCCGGCCGGATGCGCTTGAAGATGCGCGGCACGGTCTCCACGTTGTGCGCCAGCACCTCCGGGCGGGAGCCGAAGACCTCGGCCAGCTGCTCGGGGACGGCGTTGAAGTCCGGGATCAGCAGTTCGACGCCGCAGCCGGGCTGCAGGGCGTGGATCTGCCGGACGGTCTCGGCGTACAGCCAGGCGCCGCCGTCGGGCAGGTCGTCGCGGGCGACACCGGTGATGGTGGCGTACCGCAGGCCCATCGAGACCACCGACTCGGCGACCCGGCGCGGCTCGTCGGCGTCGAACTCGGCCGGCTTGCCGGTGTCGATCTGGCAGAAGTCGCAGCGCCTGGTGCACTGGTCGCCACCGATGAGGAAGGTGGCCTCCCGGTCCTCCCAGCACTCGTAGATGTTGGGGCAGCCGGCCTCCTGGCAGACGGTGTGCAGCCCTTCGCGCGAGACGAGCCCACGCAGCTGGGTGTACTCCGGGCCCATCTTGGCCTTGACCTTGATCCATGGCGGTTTGCGCTCGATCGGCGTCTCGGCGTTGCGCGCCTCGATGCGCAGCAGCCGACGCCCCTCGGGGGCGGCTGTTGCGGTACGCGCTGCCTGGCCGGTCGTCGGCGCGGAGTGCTCGATCGTCACGAAAACGAGCCTACGCCGGACGGCAGTCGTCTATGTGCGTCGGGCGACCGGCGTCACGCCACAGACGTTGTGACGCCGGACACCGGGCTGCCGAAAATCCGCGTCACACGCGCCGGGTCCGGTGCTACGGTCACCGCCAACAGCGACGACGGAGCCGAGTAGCGCCCGGACCCGCCAGTGCAGAGAGCCGCCGGTGCTGAGAGGCGGTCTGGCGGCGGTGCGTGAAGACCCTCCCGAGCTGCGGGTAGAACGGCGGAGACGCCCAGTAGAGCCCGCCCGGCTGGCCCCGGTCATCAGGCGACCAACGAGGTTCCCGCTCCGGCGGGGGCGAAGGTGTGGTGGCACCGCGAGGTTCCCGCTCGCCCACACCTCCCTGGGGTCGCGTTGCGATGATCAAGGAGGTACCACCGTGCAACGCATCCTCTCCGACCACCTGTCCGCGCACGTCGGCGACACCGTACGGATCGCCGGCTGGGTGCACCGCCGCCGCCTGCTCAAGTCGGTGGCGTTCCTGATCGTGCGGGACGCCGCCGGGCTCGCCCAGGTGGTCGTCACCGACCCGGCCGTCCGCGCCGACCTGGAGAAACTTCCCGAGGAGACGGTCGTCGAGGTCACCGCCACGGTGACCGCGAACGACACGGCGCCCGCCGGGGTCGAGCTGACCGACCCGGAGGTACGCCCGCTCGGGCCACCCGCCGTGCCGCCCCCGTTCGACCTGTACCGGCCGGCGTTGACCGCGAGCCTGCCCACCCAGCTCGACAACGCGCCCACCGCGCTGCGCCACCCGACCCGTTCGGCCGCGCTGCGCGTCTCGGCGGCGGCGGTGTCCGGCTTCCGGGCCAGCCTCGACGCCCGGAACTTCGTGGAGGTACACACCCCGAAGGTGGTCAGCTCGTCGACCGAGAGCGGGGCGAACGTGTTCGCGCTGGACTGGTTCGGCCGGCCCGCGTACCTGGCCCAGTCACCGCAGTTCTACAAGCAGCTGATGGTCGGCGTCTTCGAACGCGTCTACGAGGTCGGGCCAGTCTTCCGGGCCGAGCCGCACGACACCGTCCGGCACCTCGCGCAGTACACGTCGCTCGACGCGGAACTCGGTTTCGTCGCGGACCACCGGGACGTGATGCGGGTGCTGCGCGACACCCTGGACGGCATGCTCGGCACGGTGGGTGAACGGGCCGGCGGTGCCCTGGCGACGCTCGGCGTCACGCCGCCGCAGGTGCCGGCGGCGATCCCCGCCGTGCACTTCACCGAGGCGTTGACGATCGCCGGCGCACCCGCCGACGAGCCGGACCTGGCGCCCGCCCACGAACGGGCACTGGGGGAGTGGGCTCTGCGCCAACACGGCTCGGACTTCCTCTTCGTCACCGGCTACCCGATGGCGAAGCGCCCGTTCTACACCCACCCGGACCCGGCGCGGCCCGCGTACTCGAACGGTTTCGACCTACTCTTTCGAGGCGTGGAGCTGGTCACCGGTGGGCAGCGGCTGCACCGGCACGCCGACTACCTGGCCGCTTTGGCGGCGCGGGGTGAGCCCGTCGAGCCGTACGCCGGCTACCTGGACGCGTTCCGGCACGGCATGCCACCGCACGGGGGTTTCGCCATCGGCCTGGAACGCTTCGTGGCCCGTCTGGTCGGGGCGGCAAACGTCCGGGAGGTCACCGCGTTCCCGCGCGACCTGCACCGGCTGACGCCGTAGCGGCGAGCCGCCGGCTGTGCGCTCAGACCTCGGTCAGGGTGGACAGCCGGCGCTCGACCACCGGGAGCACGTCGGCGACCGTGATCGGGCGGCCCAGCTCGGCGGTGAGCGAGGTGACGCCCGCGTCCCGGATGCCGCAGGGCACGATCCGGTCGAAGTACGTCAGGTCGCAGTCGCAGTTGACCGAGAAGCCGTGCAGGGTGACGCCCCGGGCCACCCGGATGCCGATGGCGGCCACCTTGCGGGCCGGTCCCCGGTCGTCCTCGGGCACCCAGACGCCGCTGCGGCCCTCGACCCGGCCGGCCGTCAACCCGAACTCGGCGCACACGTCGATGAGCAGCTCTTCGGTTCGGCGGACGTAGGCGACCACGTCCACCGGGTCGGGCAGCCGCAGGATCGGGTAGCCGACGAGCTGCCCCGGCCCATGCCAGGTGATCTTGCCGCCGCGGTCCACGTCGACGACCGGGGTGCCGTCCATCGGCCGGTCCCACGGTTCGGTGCGCTTGCCCGCGGTGTAGACGCTGGGGTGCTCCAGCAGCAGCACGGTGTCGCCGCGCTCGCCGGCCACCACCGACTCGTGCAGGCGTCGCTGCTCGTCCCAGGCGGCCTGGTAGTCCAGCAGGCCGGCACGGACGGCCGTGAGGCCGGGGGTCGTCGTCGTCACGGCCCCAGCGTAATCCCGTTGGAAGCGATCTCCCCTGGTGAGCCGCCTCACCGGGGAAGATCACCGCCGCGGCCCGCTGGGCGTCCGCGCCCCGTGGCCGCGCCCGGCCCGGCCTGGCCCGGCGACGTCATGCCGGAGCCGCGCCGGTCGCGACGCGGCGGCGACGTCGGCGGCGGCGGACGACGAGGGCGACGGCGAGCAGCGTCGGCACGACCAGCGCCAGGTAGAGCCAGAGCGGGGCGGCGAACGGTGACGGGCGGGGCTCCGGACCACCGAACGCGGCCCGGGTCAGCAGCTCGCCCGGCACCGCCAGGTCGGTCGACCCGGCCGGTGCGGTCACCAGCACCTCTCGGGCCCCGCCGGGCGACAGCGCGGCGAGGACGACCCGCCGGTCGGTGTCCCGCTCCGTCCCGCTCACCTCCTGCACCACCGGGTCGTCACCGCGCCAGCCGACGATCTTGCTGGTCGAGGTGGCGACCGGCAGCGGCTGACCGACGGCCTGACCGGAGGCGGCGTCCACGAACTCGATCCGCCAGGCGCGCGCCGCCGTCTGCTCCGGGGTGCAGCCGGGGCCGGCGCACCCGTCGAACGCGAGCAGCGCGACCCGGCTGCCGTCCGGGTGCCAGGCGGCCGGGCCGGCCAGCACCCGCCGATCACCCAGGTCGACCTGCCAGCGAAGGCTGCCGGAGGCCGGATCGACCACCACCAGCCGCTGCCGCTCGGCGACCGACGCGGCCACGTCCGGTGGACCGGCCACCGCCACCAGGTCACCGGCCGGCGACCAGGCCGCCGCGTGGTGGGCGGCGAAGGTGCCGGCCGGGACCACCTGCTCGGTGCACTGGTACGGGTCCACGACGAGCAGGTCGTCGGGCTTCTCCGGGTCGTTGAGCTGCTGATTGTCCGGCCCGAAGCTGATCACCGAATCGTCGTTGCTGCGGGTGCCGAGCACGCGCCGCCCGTCCGGCGACCACGCGAACGGGCCCAGCCCTGGCTTCATGGTGCGGCGCTGCCGGCCGGTGGTGAGGTCCAGCAACTCACCGGACTGCGGCCGCAGGTAGTGCCGCCCGTCGGGGGAGAGCAGCCCGTGCCCCTCGGCGACGCGGATCGGGATCAGCCGGTACGCGCCGTCCCGCGCGACCAGTACGCCTGTCGACTCGAAGTAGCGGGTGCGGTCGGTGAAGAACACGAGCGCCGCCGGGCCGGCCGGCCGTTGCCCGACGGTGGCCTGCCACAGCCACGGATCGCGCACCTGGCTCGGCACGACGCCGGCCGTGCTGTCCGCGACGGCGCTGTTCGCGGCCGTGGCGGCCGGCGCGCCGAGCACGACGAGCCCCAGCGCGACCCCGACCACTGTGGCGCGCCGCAGCCGCCCAACGGTCTTCCTCATCGGCCCATTAGACGCGATGACTGTCGATCACGACGCCCCACCCGGTCAGGTGGCGGTCTAGCGGTCGGCCGGGGGGATTCGCCAGAGCCAGACGTCGTCGACCCGTTGCGGTTCGCCGAACAGGGCCGTGGCGGTACGCCGGACGGCGTCCTCGTCGACGGGGAACTTCGCGCCGTGCACCTGGTCGGCGAGCACCACCGTCTCGATCCGCCAGTGCCGCAGGTCCGACTCGACCTCCCGCCGGGTGCCGTCGGTGACGATCGGCACCAGCCCGGTACGACCGGCCTGGTCCATGAGCGCGCTCAGGGTGCGCGGCACCGGGCCGATCCGGCCCCGCCCGTCGGGCCCGCCGGGGCCGAGGAAGAAGCCGCCCGGAATGGCGAACTCGCCCTGCCGGTGCGACAGCGCGTACGCCTGCCAGCGCTGACCGTCCGGGTAGATGTCCACGGTCAGCGGCACCGGTGTGAGCACGCCGTCCGGCGACACGTACTGCCGCCAGGTGCCGGACGTGATGAACTGCGGGATCGGCTCCCGCTCGTGGGTCAACAGCGGGGTGGGCAGCAGCGGCAGCAGGGCCACCGCGAACCCGAGCGCCCAGGCCACTTCCGTGGAGCGGTGCCGTGGTGGCGCGGCACGCAGCTGGTCGACGGTGAACGCCAGCAGCAGCCCGATCACCGGTGCGACCACCAGGGCCAGCCGGGCGGGCAGCGCGGCGTTCACCACCGGCAGTTGCCCGAGCACGTCGAACGGCATCGGCAGGTCGGTACGCCGTCCGTCGATCTTCGCGACCGGGCCGAAGGAGAGCACCGTGAAGATCAGCGCGAGGATGCCCAGCGCCCAGAGGGTGGCGCGCCGGCCGGGATCGGCACGCCGCCACAGCGCCACGAAGCAGACCACGGTGAGGACGAGCAGCCCGATGCCGAAGAACGAGTTCTCCTCGGTCGGGTTCGGCGCCAGCGAGGTGCCGAGCCCGACCTCGCCGGCGAGCGAGCGGCGCGGGAACGCGGCGAACGCGGCGATGTCCTCGGAGTGGATCACCGGGTCGAAGCCGGTGCCGTGGAACCGTTGCGGCCCGGCGAAGTGCAGCCACAGCGGGTACGACAGCAGCACGCCGGCGACCACGGCGGTCACGCCGAGCCCGCGCAGGAAATTGGGCAGCGCGGCACGGGCCTCGGCCCGGCGGGCCGGGTGCAGCGCCCAGACGGCGACGAAGATGCCGAGCGCGAGCGCGGTGAAGAAGAGCCCCTCGGCGGCGATCGAGAAGGCGACCGCCACCAGCAGGCCGAGGATCACCCCGTCGCGCAGCCAGTGCCCGGGTCGGCGCAGCGCGAACAGCCGCCAGATCAGCAGCGGCACCAGCCAGCCAGCCGTCCAGTTCAGGTGGGCGTTGGCGTGCGAGACCATGCCGGGGGAGTAGGCGATGAACAGGCCGCCCACCCCGGCGGCCAGCCGGCTGCGGACCAGGTGCCGCGAGAGCAGCCAGTACCAGGCCAGCGCGGTGGCGAACAGGTTGAGCGTGAGGATCACCAGGAACGTCGCCGGAGCCCCGACCAGGTACGTGAGCGGGGCGAAGACCACCGCGTACACCGTGATCGAGGTGTTGACCGCGAGGTTGACGCCGTCCGGGACGTTGATCAGGTACGTGAAGAACGGGTTCTCCCCGTGGGTGACGGCGTGCCCGCCGAAGGCCAGCAGCCACTCGAAGAGCGCCTGGTCGCTGGAGTTGACGGTGATGGTGCGGACGTTCGGGTCCCGCCACAGGCCGCTGGTCACCCACACGGCGAGTACGAGCGCCACCAGCACGACGATCAGGTCGGCCCGGCGGTCCCGGACGGCACGCGGCGGTGACGTGGGAGCGGGCCCGGTGGCCAGCGACGAGGACGGCACGCAGCGGACGTTACCAACCGGACCTGGACGGGCCGGTCAGACCTGCAAGGAGGGGACCCCTGTTATCGCCTGAGGTAGAGGAGGGGGCCCTTCCTAACACGTCGACGCCTACGGCGTACACACCGGTCGTCGTGAATGTGTGCGTGCGCGCCATGTCATGGCGGCGACACATGGACGTAACGTCGCGGCAATTCGACCGTGACCCAGTTCACAGTCCGCTCCTCAGGAGGCCGCCGTGCGCCGCTCCTCGTCCACCCTCAACCGCCTGATCGGTGCGGTCGCCGGGCTCGTCCTCGCCGCGGCCGGTGCGATCACCCTCGCCACCCCCGCCCAGGCCGCCACCCTCACCCAGGTCACCGGGTTCGGCTCCAACCCGGGCAACCTCGCCATGTACGCCTACCGGCCGGACAGCCTGCCGGCCAACTCGCCGGCCGTGGTGCTGCTGCACGGCTGCACCCAGAACGCCTCCGGCTACTTCGCCAACTCCGGCTGGCAGAAGTACGCCGACCAGTGGAAGTTCGCCCTGATCGTCGCCCAGCAGCCGTCCGGCAACAACGCCAACTCCTGCTTCAACTTCTTCGAGTCGGGAGACACCACCCGGGGGCAGGGCGAGGCGCTGTCGATCAAGCAGATGGTCGACCACGCCAAGACGAACTTCGGCGTCAACGGCTCCCGCGTCTACGTCAGCGGCCTCTCCGCCGGCGGGGCGATGAGCGCCGTCATGCTCGCCACCTACCCGGACGTCTTCGCCGCCGGATCGATCATCGCGGGTATCCCGTACCGCTGCGCCACCAGCATGGTCAACGCCTTCAGCTGCATGAACCCGGGCGCGGACAAGACCCCGGCCGCCTGGGGCGACCTGGTCCGTGGCGCGTACTCCGGCTACACCGGCCCGCGGCCCCGGGTCGCGATCTGGCACGGCACCTCGGACACCACCGTCACCCCGCTCAACGGCACCGAGTCCCGCGACCAGTGGACCAACGTGCGGGGGATCTCGCAGGCCCCGACCAGCACGTCGTCGCTGCCCGGCAACACGAGCCTCGAGGTGTACGGCAACGACGAGGTACGCCTCTACCGGGTCTCCGGAATGGGGCACGGCACCCCGGTCGATCCGGGCTCCGCCGCCGAGCAGTGCGGCACCGCCGGCGCCTACTTCCTGGACACCATCTGCTCGACGTACCGGGACGCGCTCTTCTTCGGACTGAACGGCGGCGGCACCACCCCGACCCCGACGCCCACGGCCACGGCCACCCCGACGCCCACTCCCACGGCCACTCCGACGCCGACGCCGACGCCGACCCCGACCACGCCGGCGACCTGCGTGACGGCGAGCAACTACGCCCACGTCACGGCCGGGAGGGCGTACCAGTCCGGTGGCTACGCCTACGCGAACGGCTCCAACCAGCGGATGGGCCTCTACAACACCTTCTACACCAGCGCCCTCAAGCAGACCGCCCCCAACTACTGGGTAATCGGCTGCTGACCCCCCTCGGACCTGTTGATCAAGAGGTTTGCGTCAGATTCCGGCCGCCGGATGACGCAAACCTCTTGATCAACGCAAAGGGCTGGGGGTGGGGGTCAGGGCTGCCTGTAGCGCACTGCGTAGGTCGGGGTGGTGGTACGGGAAGGCGGCGCGCGTCAGGACGCCGGGTAGGACGCGGGTGCTGGTGAGAGCCTCGTGGGAGAAGCCGCCGAGGGCCACCTTGAGCGCCAGTGCGGGGATCGGGATGATCGCCGGGCGGTGCAGCTGCCGGGCCAGCTCGCGGGTGAACTCGGCGTTCGTCACCGGGTTCGGGCCCACCACGTTGACCGGGCCGGCGATGTCGGCGCGGGCCAGCAGGAAGAGCGTCGCGTCCAGCCAGTCATCCATCGAGATCCATGGCAGCCACTGCCGACCACTGCCCAACCGGCCGGCGATCCCCAGCTTGAACGGCAGCAACTGCGGCTTGAGCAACCCGCCGTCGCGGTGCAGCGGCAGGCCCGTACGCAGCCGCACCACCCGTACCCCGGCGTCCTCGGCCGGGCGGGTCGCGGCCTCCCACACCCGGCAGACGTCGGCCAGGAAACCCTCGCCGGCCGGCGCGTCCTCCTCGACCACCCGGTCACCGGTGTTGCCGTACCAGCCGACGGCCGAGGAGTTGAGCAGCACCCCCGGACGGTCGGCGGCCGGCAGCCCGGCCAGCGTGGTCGCCAGGGTGGTGGTGCTGTCGACCCGACTGGTCCGGATCAGCCGCCGGTAGTCGTCGTTCCAGCGCTTGTCACCGACACCCGCGCCGGCCAGGTTGACCACCGCGTCCGCACCGGCGACCTCGGCCGGGTCGAGCTGACCGGCGGCCGGGTCCCACCGCCGCTCCCGCGGGTCGCGGGGCGCCCGTCGGACCAGCCGGATGACCTGGTGCCCGTCGGCGGCGAGGCGGTCGCCCAACCGGGTGCCGAGGAAGCCGGACGCGCCGGCCAGAATGATCCGCATGCCCACATCTTCGTCGAAAACACCGCGCACGGACGCGTCCCGGCCCCACTCCTCGCCGATCTTGCACTTCGTGTCGCCGTTTCGCGAGGAGAAGACCGTTTCGCCCGGACAGCAAGTGCGAGATCGGCGAGGTGGCGGGTGCGGGTCAGGCGGTGCGTAGGTCGGTCAGGAGGCGCTCCACCTCGGCGTAGGACTCGGGGCTCAGGGGGCCCAGGTTCAGCGTCGCCAGGTTCTCGTCGGCCTGGGTCACGGTGCGCAGGCCGGGGATCGGCACCGTACGCGGGCTGCGGGCCAGCAGCCAGCCGAGCGCGCCCTGGGCGAGGGTCCGCCCGTCGGCGGTGAGCGCGGCGCGTACCTCGTCGACCCGTGCCGCCCAGCGCGGCGTCGGCTTTCCGTCGGTGAACCACTTCAGCCACTCGGGCGCGCGACCGCGCACGTCGTCCGCGCCGAGCGCCCGGGTCGAGCCGGTGAGCAGGCCCATCGCCAGCGGCCCCCGGTTGAGGCTGGCCAGGTCGTGCCGGTCGCAGACGGCAAGCACCGCCGCGTTGTCGCTGAGCACCGACTCGTCGTGCTGGATCGCGGCGCAGTGCGGGCCGGCCGCCGCGAAGGCTTCGGCCGAGGCCGGGTTGTCGGTGCTCCAGCCGTACGCCCGGATCTTGCCCTGGTCGACCAGGGCCTCCAGGGTGCCGACCAGGTCGAGCGCGGCGGGCACCGGCAGGTCGTTGATGTGCAGTTGGTAGAGGTCGACGTGGTCGGTGCCGAGGCGGCGCAGCGAGTCCTCCAGGCTGCGGACCGCGAAGGCGGGGCTGGCGTCGGTGCCCAGCGCCCGTCGGGTCGCCTCGTCGCTGACGTTGCCGAACTTGGTGGCGATCACCGCGCTGTCGCGGCGGCCGGCGAGTGCCCGGCCGAGGACGCGCTCGCTGTGCCCGGCGCCGTAGTTGCTGGCCGTGTCGAACAGCGTCACCCCGAGGTCGAGCGCGCGGTGGATGGTGCGGATCGACTCGTCGTCGTCCACCTCGCCCCAGCCGAACGGCTGCCCGTCGTCACCCCAGAGCGGTCCACCGATCGCCCAGCACCCCATCCCGATCGCGCTAACCTTGATGCCGCTGCGCCCCAGCGTCCGTGTCGTGGTCATGGGGAGCAGCCTCCAACCTGGAGTGCGCTCCAGGTCAAGGGCTACCATCGGCCGACATGACCGGTTACGCCCCCGCGGAGGCCGCTCGGCGCAGCGGCTTCAGTCTGGACACCCTGCGGTACTACGAGAAGATCGGCCTGCTCGCCGACGTGGAGCGCACGGCGGGCGGGCAGCGGGTCTTCACCGACGACGACCTCAGCTGGCTGGTGCTGTTCCGGTGCCTGCGCGACACCGGGATGCCGATCGCGCAGATGCGCCGCTACGCGCAGCTGGCCCGCGAGGGCGAGCACACCGTGGACGAGCGCCGGGAGCTGCTGCGACGGCACGCCGAGCAGGTCGAGGAGCAGATGCGGCTGCTCCAGCGCCAGTACGACCACCTGCGGGAGAAGATCCGCTTCTACGAGCGGCTGCCCGGCCGGTGACCGTCAGTCGAAGGCCGGCGCGGTCAGGCCGAGCAGTGCCTCTGCCGTCCCCGGCTGACCGCTGAGGGCGTTCAGCGCGGTCACCAGTCGCTTCTCCTCGTACCGGAAGTGGGACTCCAGCAGCGCGGCCAACCCGTCCAGCTCGGCGCGCACCTGGGCCGCCGGCATCGACGTGTCGGCGCCCAGCAGCGCCTCGACCCGGTGCAGGATCCCCGCCACCACCTCGTGGTCGGTGATCAGGTTCGCGATGACCGGGCGCAGCTCCGGGACCTGGTCGGCGAGCAGCCGGAACGCGCCGTCGTCCTCACCGGTGTGGTGCCGGCCGAGGGCGGCGCAGAAGCTCAGGCAGTGTGCGCGCAGGTCCCGTGACCGGTCGGCGCCGTCGGGGTCGTCGAGGCTCTCCCGCAGGCGGGCCAGCTCCGCGCCGAGCCAGAGGTGGACCTCGATCATCTGGTTGCCGACGGCGGCGAGCCGGTCGGCGGGTGAACTCGTCGGGTGCACGTTCGTCCCATGCCGTCCCCGCGCCTCCATGCCCACGGCGGCCTTCGTGCCGGGTGCACCGCGACGCTGTGCCGGAGCCTACCCCGGCGGGTCACGGCGTGGTGGGCTCGTCCGGCTCGCGGAGGTCGTGCCAGCGGGCCCGCCAGGCGGCCTCGTGCGCCTCGTGGCTGGTCCGCTCCTCGAAGACGGCCGCGCGCAGCGCGTGCCGGGACTGCGACATCACCAGCACCTCCACGGCCACCAGCGCGACGCAGATGACCGTCGCCAGGGTGAGCGCGCCAAGCGCGGGCAGGACCCGGCCGACCGGCAGTGCTGCGGTCAGCACCACGATGACGCCCACCCGGGTCCAGGAGAGGGTGTGCAGGGTACGGAGCTGGAACAGGATGTTGACGGCGTAGTAGCAGATCAGCCCGCCGAACAGCATCGGCACGGCCGGTCCGTCGACCTTCTCGGCGAGCCCACCGGCCGGGTCGGTGATCTTGTGCAGGATCTCCTCGTTGCCGATGGAGAAGAGGATGATGCCGGCGATCATCGGTAGGTACAGGTACGCGTACGCGTCGCGGGCCATCGCCACGCGCGGGGCGCCCTCCGCCGCGTGCAGGGCGATCCGGGCCGCCGGGCCGATGAAGTCGAAGTGCGCCCACCACAGGGCGGCGGTGACCACGATGCTGAGCGTGGCGGCCGCGACCGCCGGCCAGGTCACCGGCTTGCCGAGCAGGTTGCCGCCCACGCCCGTGGAGATGACCGACTCGCCCAGCGCGATGATCAGGATGAGGTCGTAGCGCTCGGTCCAGTGCTCGGCGCTGGTCACCCCCCAACCCCAGGTGCCGACGATGAAGCCGGTGGCGAACTGGACCACCACCACGGCGATCCACAGGCCGTCCCGGATCATCGCGGCATGGTCCGGGTCGGCGACCTGCGGCGGGATCAGCGCGGCGGCCAGCAGCAGGACGATGCTGGCCGCCAGCTCGGGGGCGAACCGGCGCAGCTGCCGGCGCTCCTGCGGGCTGTCCCGCACCACATGCTGGTAGAGGATCATGTGGACACCGCGGACCACCACGTAGCTGATGGCCACCAGCATCGGGCCGCCGGCGCTGCCCGTCGGGTCGCTGAAGGCCTGCGGCAGGGCCAGCGCGAACGCGAACAGGGCGGCCATCGCCACCACCATGAGCACCGGGACGTACCCCTCGCCGAGGCGTACCCGGGTGGCGACCAGGCTGTGCACCACCCAGCACCACCAGAGCACGGCGAGCACCAGGGCGGCGTGCAGCAGTTGCCGGCCGGAGACGTTCGCGGCGGTGGCCCGGGTGATGATGAAGAACGAGAAGACGAAGACCAGGTCGAAGAAGACCTCGAACTTGTCCACCCGCGCGCCGGGGGCGATCGGGACGGCCGGCCCCAGTTGCCCACGCCGCCGGTAGCCGCCCACGGTCCCACTCTGGCAGCGTCCGGCCTGACCAGAGGCCGGAACGGGCTCAGTCCGTCCGGCGGTGTCGCAGGCCGTCCATGAGCAGGTCGAGCAGGCGGTCGGCCTGGTCGCGTTCGCCGGTGGCGAGGCTGATCCCGCTCACGCCGGCCAGCACGTCGGCGACGTCCACGTCGGCCCGGACGCTGCCGTCGGCGACACTCGCGCCGAGGAGCCGACCGAGCGCCTCCAGCAGCCGGTCGCGGCTGTGGGCGTACGGGTTGGCGCCGGAGGCGATCACCAGGCGCAGGGCGTCGGCCATGCCGCGTTTGGTGGCCAGGTAGTCGACGAACCGGGACATCCAGGCCCGCAGGGCCTGATCGGGCGGCAACCGGTCGAGCAGGTCCGGTGCCGCGTCGCAGAGCTTGCCCAGCTCGTTGCGGTAGGTCGCCTCGACCAGGGCCTCGCGGGTGGGGAAGTGGCGGTAGAGGGTGCCGATGCCCACGCCGGCCTGCCGGGCGATGGCGTCGAGCGTTACCTCCGGGCCGGGGCGGGAAAACGCCTGGACCGCGGCTTCCAGCAGCCGCTCGCGGTTGCGCAGCGCGTCCGCCCGTAGGGGGCGGGGGCTGGTCTCCGGCACGTCTCCTCCTTGGCGGTGCGGGGCCGACGGTTCGCCGTCGAGTGGTAAACGGAGGCAGCTCCGGTTAGTCTCGGCCTTAGCGGAGGATCCTCCGCTTCCATCGTACCGGCGGGCCGGTGGGCCCGCCCTCCCCGAACAAGGATGGATCATGACGACGAGCAACCCGATCACCACCCCGTTCGCCCATCACTCCACAGCCATGGACGTGATCCAGGGCGTGGACCTCGTCGGGCGACGGGCGGTCGTCACCGGCGGATCGTCAGGCATCGGCGTGGAGACCGCCCGCGCCCTCGCCAGCGCCGGCGCCGAGGTCACCCTGGCCGTGCGCAACACCGACGCCGGCCGGAAGGCCGCCGACGACATCACCGGCACCACCGGCAACGACCGCATCCTGGTCGCCCCGCTCGACCTCGCCGACCAGGGCTCGGTCGCCGACTTCGTGGCCAACTGGGACGGCCCGCTGCACATCCTGGTCAACAACGCCGGGATCATGGCCGCGCCGCTGAGCCGCACCCCGCAGGGCTGGGAGATGCAGTTCGCGACCAACCACCTCGGGCACTTCGCGCTCGCCACCGGGCTGCGCCGGGCGCTCGCCGCGGCCGGCGGGGCCCGGATCGCCTCGGTCAGCTCCGCCGCCCACCTGCGCTCCGCGGTGGTCTTCGAGGACATCCAGTTCGACCGCCGGGAGTACGACCCCTGGCAGGCGTACGGGCAGTCCAAGACGGCGAACGTGCTGTTCGCCGTGGACGCGACCCGCCGCTGGGCCGACGACGGCATCTTCACCAACTCGTTGATGCCCGGCGCCATCCGTACCAACCTGCAACGCTTCGTCAGCGACGAGGAACTGGACCGGATGCGCGCCGGCAACGCGGCCGCCTGGAAGACCGTCGAGCAGGGCGCCGCCACCTCGGTGCTGGTCGCCGCGTCGCCGCTGCTGGACGGCGTCGGCGGGCGCTACTTCGAGGACTGCCGGCAGGCCGCCCCGGCCCAGCCCGGCGGTCGCACGGGAGTCGCCGACTACGCGCTGGACCCGGAGGCCGCCGAACGGCTCTGGGAGGTCTCCGAGACCCTGCTCAAGAGCTGAGGCACGCACACGAAAGGGCGCCCCGGTCGACGACCGGGGCGCCCTTCGGCGTTGGCGCGGATCAGGCCAGGCCCAGCTCCGACTCGAAGTTGCCGGCCTCCAGCCGCTCCTTGACCGCGGTCAGGAAGCGGGCCGCGTCGGCACCGTCGATCAGCCGGTGGTCGTACGACATGGCCAGGTAGACCATCGAACGGACCGCGATGACCTCGCCCAGCTCCGGGTCGTTGACCACGACCGGCCGCTTCACAACGGCACCCGTGCCGAGCATCGCCGACTGCGGCGACGGCACGATCGGGGTGTCGAAGAGCGCGCCCCGGCTGCCGGTGTTGGTGAGCGTGAAGGTCGCCCCGGCCATCTCGTCCGGGGTGATCTTGTTGGCCCGGGTGCGCTCGGCCAGGTCGGCGACCCGCTTGGCGATACCGCCCATGTTGAGGTCGCCGGCGTTGTGGATGACCGGCACGAGCAGGCCGCGCTCGGTGTCCACGGCGATGCCCAGGTGCTCGGCGGCCGGGTAGGTGATCGTGCCACCCTCCAGGTCCATGCTGGCCTGGATGATCGGGTGGGTCTGGAGCGCCTCGACGGCGGCGAGGGCGAAGAACGGCAGGAAGGACAGCTTCACGCCGTGCTTGGCCTGGAACGAGTCCTTGGCCCGGACACGCAGCTTGGCGACCTTGGTGACGTCGACCTCGACGACGGTGGTCAGCTGCGCCGTCTCGTGCAGCGACTGCTGCATCCGCTTGGCGATGGTCGCCCGGATCCGGGGCAGCTTCTCGGTGGTGCCCCGCTTGGCGCTCGGCTGCGGCTTCGCGGCCGGTGTGGCCGGTGCCGCCGACTGCGCGGCGGCCGGCTGCGCCGCGGCCGGAGCGGCCTGGGCCGACTTGGCCTTCTCCGCCGCGTCGAGGACGTCCTGCTTGCGGATCCGGCCCCCGACGCCGGTGCCGCTGAGCGACGACAGGTCGACACCGTGCTCGCTGGCCAGCTTGCGCACCAGCGGGGTGACGTACCCGGCGGCCTCCTCGCCGTCACCCTTGGCCGGCGCGGACGGGCGCTGCGGTGCCGCCGTCGGCGCGGACGGCTGCGCCGCCTGCTCGGCCTTCGCCGGCTCCGCCGACGTCTCGGCCTCGGCCGACGGCTCGTTGTACGACATGCCCGGGGTCGGCTCCTCGACCTTCGGCTCCGGCTTCGGCTCGGCCTTCGGCGCCGGCTCGGCCTCCGCCTTCGGCTCGGGCTTCGGCTCGGACTTCGCCGGGGCCGCGCCCGCGACGCCGATCACGGCCAGGTCGGCGCCGACCGCGGCGGTCTCGTCCTCGGCGACCTTGATCTCCAGCACGGTGCCGGCGACCGGCGACGGGATCTCGGTGTCCACCTTGTCGGTGGAGACCTCCAGCAGCGGCTCGTCCACCTCGATGGTGTCGCCCACCTGCTTGAGCCAGCGGGTCACCGTACCCTCGGTGACGCTCTCACCCAGTGCCGGCATCTTCACCGGGGTGCCCTCGCCCGACGGCGCGGCGGACGGCGCCGGCTCCTCGGCCGGGGCCTCGTCCTGGGCCACCTGGTCGGCGGTGCCCTCGGCGGCGGCGGTCGGCTCGGCGGCCGGCTCGACCGCCTCGGCCGGGGCCTCCTGCTGCTCCTGCGGCGCGGCCTCGCCACCGCCGGTCGACTCGCCCTCACCGGCGATGACCGCCAGCTCGCTGCCGACCTCGGCGGTCTCGTCCTCGCCGACCACGATCCGGCTCAGCACGCCCGCCGCGGGCGACGGGATCTCCGTGTCGACCTTGTCGGTCGAGACCTCGAGCAGGGGCTCGTCGACCTCGACCGTGTCGCCCTCCTGCTTGAGCCAGCGCGTGACGGTGCCCTCGGTGACGCTCTCGCCGAGCCGGGGCATGGTGACCGATACCGGCATGTTCTCCAGACTCCTTCATTCCCCTGGGGGATCTTCGCCCGTCGCCGGACGCCGCGGTTTGGGTGATCAGGCGTGCGCGTGCAGCGGCTTGCCGGCGAGGGCCAGGTGCGCCTCGCCCAGGGCCTCGTTCTGGGTCGGGTGGGCGTGCACGAGCTGGGCGACCTCCGCCGGGTAGGCCTCCCAGTTGTAGATGAGCTGCGCCTCACCGATCAGCTCACCCACGCGGGCGCCCACCATGTGCACGCCGACGACCGGGCCGTCCTCCACCCGGACCAGCTTCACGAAACCGGTGGTCTTGAGGATCTGGCTCTTGCCGTTGCCGCCGAGCGGGTAGTTGTACGACTGCACCTTGTCGGCGCCGTACTGCTCCTTGGCCTTCGCCTCGGTCAGCCCCACCGACGCCAGCTCCGGGTCGCAGTAGGTGACGCGCGGGATGCCCACCTCGTCGATGACGGCCGGGGTCTGCCCGGCGATCTCCTCGGCGACGAAGATGCCCTGCTGGAAGCCCCGGTGCGCGAGCTGGAGGCCGGGCACGATGTCGCCGACCGCGTAGACGTTCGGCACGCTGGTGCGCAGCCGCTCGTCGGTCAGCACGTAGCCGCGGTCCATCTTGACGCCCTGCTCCTCGTACCCGAGGTTGGCGGTGTTCGGGCCGCGGCCCACGGCGACCAGCAGCAGCTCGGCCTCGACGGTCTCGCCACCCTGGATGGTCAGCTTGACGCCGTTCTCGGTCTTCTCGACCTTCTCGAACGGCTTGCCGACCTTAAAGTTGATCTTCCGCTTGCGGAACGCCCGCTCCAGCGCCTTGGACGACTCCTCGTCCTCCGCGGCGACCAGCCGGGGCAGCGCCTCGACGATCGTCACGTCCGCGCCGAACGACTTCCACACGCTCGCGAACTCGACGCCGATCACGCCACCACCGAGGACGATCACCGACGACGGGACCCGGTCCAGGGTCAGCGCGTGGTCGCTCGTGATGATCCGCTCGCCGTCGACCTCCAGGCCGGGCAGGCTCTTGGCGTACGAGCCGGAGGCCAGGACGATGTTCCGGCCGGTGTAGCGCTTGCCGTCCACCTCGACGACGTTCTTGCCGACCAGCTTGCCGGCGCCCGCGACGAAGGTGATCTTCTTCGAGCCGCCCACCAGGCCCTGGAGGCCCTTGTACAGCCGGGAGATCACCCCGTCCTTGTACGAGTTGACCCCGGCCATGTCGACGCCGACCAGCTCGGCCTTCACACCGAACTGCTCCGACTCGCGGGTCTGGTCGGCGATCTCGGCCGCGTGCAGGAGCGCCTTGGTGGGGATGCAGCCGTTGTGCAGGCAGGTGCCGCCGAGCTTGCCCTTTTCGATCAGCGCGACGGAGAGGTCAAGCTGGGCGGCACGCAGCGCCGCCGCGTAGCCGCCGCTGCCACCTCCGAGGATGACGATGTCGAAGGTCGCTTCGTTCGGCTCGCTCACGTCCAACTCCCAGGTCGCGTCGCTGCATCGGGGGTCACTACGGGGTAACACGGACACACCCCACCTCGGTCATCTTGTCACCACCGGGCACAGAGCGCGTAGTGAGGTGCCCAACGACACGTCATCGACACGTACCCTTGGCACCGTTCTCGACGACGCTAGATGGGGGAGAGATCCGGTGGGGTTGTTCCGGCGCCGCAAACAGGCACGTGTGCCGAGCCACGACCGCGCGGCCGACCGAGGCGATCTGACCCATCTGGAGAACTTCATCCGGAGCCGTCGCGGCGTCGAGGCGTTCATCGAGCCGCGGACGACAGTCACCGAGACAACGGTCATCCTGATCGCCGACGACGGCGAATGGACCCGCCGGCGGATCGACGGCCCCGACGGCGCCCGGCGCTTCGCGTACCGGATGGGCATTCCGGTGTACGACGTCCGCCTGATGGGCTACCCGCAGCGGATGCGCGACTTCAACGAACGCCGCAAGCGTCGCCCCGAGCGGTACTGAGAAGGGCCCCCGGTCGATCCGGGGGCCCCTCGCTTCTCAGTGCCGTCAGCCGTTGGCGGCGACGTCCTCGACGAGCTGCACCAGGGTACGGACCGGAACGCCGGTGCCCCCCTTGGTCCAGTAGCCGACCGCCTCCCCGGAGTGGTAGCCCGGACCGGCGATGTCGATGTGCGCCCAGGCCACGTCGTCGCTCACGAACTCGCGGAGGAACACGCCGCCCTGCAACATGTGACCGGCGCGGTCCATCCCGGCGTTGACCTGCGAGATGTCCGCCACGTCCGAGTCCATGCCCTTGCGCACGTCGTCCGGCAGCGGCATCGGCCACGCCGGCTCGCCGACGGCGTCGCCGATGACCTTCACCCGCTCGCACAGCTCCGGGGTGCCCATCACGCCGGCCACCCGCTTGCCCAGCGAGATGACCTGCCCGCCGGTCAGGGTGGAGGTCTCGAACAGGTAGTCGGTGCCGTCCGCGCAGGCCCGCGCGATGGCGTCGCCCAGGATCATCCGACCCTCGGCGTCGGTGTTGAGCACCTCGACCCGCTTGCCGTTGAACATGGTGATCACGTCACCCGGCCGGTAGCTGGTGCCCGACGGCATGTTCTCCGCCATCGGCAGGTACCCGCTGACCGCGACCGACGGCTTGAGCGCCGCGATCGCCAGCATCGCCGCGCCCACCGCGGCGGCGCCCGCCATGTCGGACTTCATCTCCCACATGCCCTGCGCCGGCTTGATCGAGATGCCGCCGGTGTCGAACGTGATGCCCTTGCCCACGAGCGCGACCCGCTTGCCGTTGCCGCCGTCCTGCGGGGTGTAGGTCAACTTCACCAGCCGCGGCGGCGCCTCCGAGCCCTGCCCGACGGCGACGATGCCGCCGTACCCGCCGGCGGCGAGCGCCGCCTCGTCCAGCACCTCGACCTCGAGGCCCGCGTCGCGGGCCGCGCCGGCCACGGCGTCGGCGAACGACGGCGGACGCAGCTCGTTCGGGGCGGTGTTCACCCAGTCCCGGCTGAGCCGGACCGCGCCGGCCACCGCCTGCGCCCGGGTGAGCTCCGCCTGGGCACCCGCGTCGGCGGCGTCCGGCACCGCGATGACCACCTCGGCCACCGGCTCCCGCCGGGCCGGCTGCGGCCGGGTCTTGTAGCCAGCGAACCGGTACCCGCCCAGCAGCGCGCCCTCGGCGACCGCGCGCAGCGCCGCCGGGGCGTCCGCGTCGTCGGGCAGCGGCATGGCCAGCGCCACCTTCGGCGCCCCCGCCAGGGCCCGGACGGCCGAACCGGCGGCCCGGCGCAGCGCCTCCGGCGCCGGGGCGGCACCCGACGGCTCCGGGCCGAGGCCCACGGCGACGACCAGCGGGGCGGTGACCGTGCCCAACGTGGCCAGCTTGATCACCTCACCGGGGCCACCGGTCGCGCCGAGCAGCGCCAGCGTCTCGGTCAGCTTGCCGTCGAACGCGGCGGCGATGCTCTCCGCGCCGCTGGCGAGCAGGAGGGTGCCGGCGAGGCCGCTGGTGGCGCCCTGCTCTCCGGTCTGGCTGTGCACGCCGATCACGATCGCGTCGACGGCGAGCTCCGCGGGGTCGGTGTCGACCAGGCTCAGGATGGTGGTGCGGGGCGATGTCACTGAAGCTACTCCGGGCGGGCCGGGCCGGTCGCGGCGTCGCGTACCGGCGGTGAAGGTCTCCGGCGGAACCTACCCGCCGGACGTCATGGCTGTCCCGCCGATCGTGCCGGCAGGATCCCGCCGATGCTAACCAGCCACGTTGCCCCCGGTAAGTTGCCACCCATGACCGACGTGACCTCCGACGCCGCCGCGACCCGGCTGCGCCGTTCCCCGCTGCACCAGCGGCACACCGCCGCCGGCGCCAAGTTCGCCCCCTTCGGGGGCTGGGAGATGCCGCTGGAGTACGCCGGCGGCGGGGTGCTCAAGGAGCACACCTCGGTGCGTACCGCGGTGGGGGTCTTCGACGTCTCACACCTGGGCAAGGCCCGGGTGAGCGGCCCCGGCGCGGCCGACTTCGTCAACGCCTGCCTCAGCAACGACCTGGGCCGCATCGGCCCCGGCCGGGCGCAGTACACGCTCTGCTGCGACGACGCCACCGGCGGCGTGGTGGACGACATCATCGCCTACCTGTACGCCGACGACCACGTCTTCCTCATCCCGAACGCCGCGAACACCGCCGAGGTGGTGCGCCGGCTCCGCGCCGCCGCGCCGGAGCGGGTCACCGTCACCGACGAGCACGAGGCGTACGCGGTGCTGGCCGTGCAGGGCCCGCGCTCGGCCGAACTGCTGGACGCCCTCGGCCTGCCCACCGAGCACGGCTACATGAGCTTCTCGGCGGCGCCCCTGGCCGGTGTGGAGCTGACCGTGTGCCGCACCGGCTACACCGGGGAGCTGGGCTACGAGCTGGTCGTACCCGCCGAGCACGCGGTGGCCGTGTGGGACGCGCTCTTCGCCGCCGGCGAGGCGTTCGAGCTGCGCGCCTGCGGGCTGGCGGCCCGGGACACGCTGCGCACCGAGATGGGTTACCCGCTGCACGGGCAGGACCTGTCGCTGGACATCACCCCGGTGCAGGCCCGCTCCGGGTGGGCGGTCGGCTGGGACAAGCCGGCCTTCTGGGGCCGCGACGCGCTGCTCGCCGAGAAGGCCGCCGGCCCCCGTCGTACGCTGCGCGGCCTGGTGGCGGTCGACCGTGCCATCCCGCGCCCGGGGATGACCCTGCACGTGGGTGACGCCCAGGTCGGCGTGGTGACCAGCGGCACCTTCAGCCCGACGAGGAAGCAGGGCATCGCCCTGGCCCTGCTGGACGCCGACGCCAACCTGTCCGACGGCGACGAGGTCGAGATCGACATCCGAGGCCGCCGGGCCCCCCTGACCCTGACCAGGCCCCCCTTCGTGACCCCCTCCGTACGCTGAGGTTGATCATGAGGTTGACGGGTTCTTCGGAGATCGAAGTCACCGTCAACCTCATGATCAACGCTGCTTGTCGGGTGGGGTGGGGGGTTCCCCGGAGTCCAGGACCGCCTGGGTCCAGCCGCCCTCGATGACGCCCGTCGCGTCCAGGACGGCCCAGTCGACGACCTCGGTCGCCTCCACCACCACCGGGGCGCCGATGCGCACGCTCGGATCGGTGTTGGCGTCGCTGGCGCTCACGCCGACGATCCGCTCCGGGGTCTCCCACGAGGTGACACCCGCCCAGACGTACTCGGGGCCGTCGTCGCCGGGCAGGCCGTACTTCACCACCAGCTGCGACTCGGCGGGCAACCGGCCGGCCACGAACCGGGCCCGCGCGTCGCCAAGCGCGGCGCGGGCCGTGGCCACCGCCCGGCTCATCGCGTCACCGGAGCGGGCGTAGCGCACGTCCGGCTGGATCCCGGAGAACAGCGTCGCGCAGGCGGCGGCGTAGTAGCGCCCGTCCGGACCGGGATGCCCCGCCGGCGGGCGCAGGCTGAGGAACGAGTCGGCCTCCGGGTCGGTCGCCGGATCCAACTCCAGGCGCAGCAGCACCGGCGCGGTCGCCCCGTGCTGCTCCGGGTTGCCGTACGCCACCGCGATGTCGTGCCCGGTCACCGTGGCCAGCACCGGCAGCTGCACGAACGCCGGCACCTCCTCGCCGGTGAGCCCGTCGGTCCAGTCCCGCAGCAGCCGGCGCGCCGCCCCGGTCATCACCGCGCCCCAGGCCCGGGTCAGGTGGTCGGGCACCCCCTGGGTCTGCAACTCCAGCAGTCCGAAGCGGCGCAGACCCTTCGTGGTGAACCAC
This sequence comes from Micromonospora sp. NPDC005298, assembly GCF_040607375.1. Taxonomy (NCBI): domain Bacteria; kingdom Bacillati; phylum Actinomycetota; class Actinomycetes; order Micromonosporales; family Micromonosporaceae; genus Micromonospora; species Micromonospora sp. NPDC005298. The sequence continues at coordinate 93,455 of NZ_JBEXGP010000021.1, read as the reverse complement.
AACCCCTCGGTGTCCGAGGAGTACGGAACCAGCACCCAGTCGACCAGCCGGATCCGGCCCTGCTCGTCGGGGAGCGAGCGCAGCGCGGTCGCCGGGTCGAGGAACTGGAGGCCGAACACGTCCACCACGTCGCTGTCGACGGACTCGGCGACCGCCGCGGCGACCGCCCGGGCCGCCCACTCGTGCGCCGGCGGCCAACCCGGCCGGTACTCGGCCTGCACGACGACGAGGTGCGTGGCCGCCGCCAGCCGCGCGAGCTGCTCCTCGGTGGCGCCGAACGCGGTGAGCAGATCCGGTGGCAGCTCGGGGAACTCCGCGATCGGCCGGGTGTCCACGCTCATCAGCGGGCTGTCCAGCATCTGCCGGGCGAGCCCGTGCACCGGCTCGGCGAGCCGGCCGGTCAGCGCCGCCACCGCCGTCTTCGCGCTGACCTTCGGCAGCCCGACCATCGGCACCAGGTAGGTCGCGCTGAGCGACTCCGGCACCGGTACGGGCAGGAAGTCGTCAGTGATGAGCATGTGGGTTCCCCCGGTGGCCGTGCCGGTGCTGTCGTGCCGAACGCTACCCGGCCCGCCGCGCCCGCTTCAGGCGGACAGCACCAGACCCAGGTAGACGAGCGTGGTGACCACCTCGACGGTCGCGCCGAGGACGTCGCCGGTGATCCCGCCGAACCGGCGTACCACGTGGTGGAGCAGCGCGAGCGCGACGGCGAGCGCGACGACGACGACCAGTGGCCCCTGCCACGGGCGGCCCGGCACCGCGGGCATCGCCAGCAGCGCGACGGCGACCACGCCGGCGGCCGGTGCCAGTGGGCCCACCGTGCCGGCCACCAGCGCGCCGAGGCCGTCGGGTCGGGCCGCCGGTACGCCCCGACGGCAGGCCAGCGTCACGCCCAGCCGCCCGGCTGCGGTCGCCGCGACCACCGCCGCGAGACACGCCGGCCAGGGGCGGCTGGCCAACTCGCCCAGCGCCGCCGCCTGCACCAGCAGGACGACCACCAGGGCGACCACGCCGAACGGACCGACGTCCGGCTTCTTCATGATCTCCAGTGCCGCCCCGCCCCGCCGGTACGAGCCGAGGGCGTCCACGGTGTCGGCCAGCCCGTCGAGGTGCAGCCCCCGGGTGAGCAGGGCCGCCGCCCCCAGCGTCACGCCGGCGGCCACCAGCGGTGCGGTGAGCGCGCCGACGAGCAGCAGCACCCCGGCCAGCGACGCCCCGAGCAGCGCGCCGACCACCGGGGCGAGCGCCATCGCGGTGCCGGCCACCGGGCGGTCGATCCGCCCGGCGCGCACCGGCAGGATGCTGAACGTGGTGACCGCCAGTCGGGCGCCCGCGACGAGCCGCGACTCAGCCGGCACGCCAGCCCGACGCCGGCTGCTCGTCGACACCGGTGCTGGCCGGGCCCGGCCCGTCCGGCTCCGGCTCGGCGAAGTCCGGCTCGGTGTACTCCTCGTCGGTGGACTCCGGCGCCGGCTCGCCACCGCCGAGCGACGGGTGGGTCGGCAGCGCGGCGGCCAGCGCCAGCACCGAACGCAGCAGCGGCAACGCGACAAGCGCGTTGGCTCCCTCGCCCAGGTCCAGTCGAAGGTCCAGCAGCGGGGTGAGGCCGAGCACGTCGGCGGCGAGCCGCACCGCCGGGTGACCGCCGTGGTCGGCGAGCAGACACCAGTGGCGGGCCTGCCCGGCCAGGTCGCGGCTGATCATGCCGGCGGCCAACCCGACCGGCCCGTCCAGCAGCACCGGCACCCGCCGGGCGGTCGCGCCCAGCAGCACGCCGGTCGCCACCGCCACGTCACCGCCACCCAGTTCGGCCAGGACGTCCTTGGCGCCGCGCGCCGACCTGCGGGTGCGGTGCAGCGCGTCGCGTACCGCCGCGCAGCGGACCATCCAGGCCGCGTCGTCGATCTCGCCGGACTCGGTGAACACCCGGCCGAGCACGGCCGGCGGTTCCGCGCCCGCCGTGGCCGCGAGCACCGCCGCGGCAGCCGCCTCGGTGCCGGCCCCGCACGCCCCCAGCACCAGCAGTTGTACGCCGGCGTCGGCGGCCTGCTCGGCCAACCGCCAGCCGTACCGCAGCGCCGACTCGACCTGCTCGGGGGAGAGCGCCGGCTCGTCCTCCATGGCCGCCGCCGTCGGGGCGTCCACCACCTGGAGGCTCGCGCCGCTCTCGGCGGCCAGCCGGGCCAGCGCGCCCTGGCCGGCGCGGGCCTGCCGGGCCCGGCGTGCCGACTCACCGGCGACCGTGCCGGCCGAGGCCCCACCCGCGTGGTCGCCGTGCAGGAGCAGCACCCGCACCGAGCCCCAGGCGGCCGGCGTCGAGGTGGCCTGGGTGGCGGCCGCGAAGCCGACCACCCGGTCCAGGACGCCGAGCCCGGCGCCGGGTACGTCCAACGTGGCCAGACGGTCCACCGCCTGCGGGCCGGCGTACTCGTCGGGCATCGGAAGCTCCATGCCCGGCTGGATGACGAGGCCGGTGGCCACCATCGGCAGCGCCATCGTCGGGGCGGCCCACGGGTTGCCGGGTTCCTGGTTCGGGGCGGCCGGCGCGGGGTGGGTCAGCACCTCCGGCAGCTGCACCTCGGGCGTGGGCTCGGTGTCGGTGTCGGCCGGGACCGGCTGCGGGGCGACCCGCGCGGTGGCCGTCGCGGCGGCGGGCGCCGTCGCCACGGCACGGTCGGTCGGCTTCAGCCACACCGGCTGGCCGGCGACCACCAGCGCCACCGCGTCGCAGGCGTCGGCGACCGCGCGGTTCGCCGCACCCAGCGCGTCGGTGAACGCCCGCCCCAGCGGGGTGGTCGGCACCAGCGACAACCCCACCTCGGGGCTGACCAGCACCACCCGCGCCGAGCAGGTGCGGATCGCCTCGGCCAGCTCGGCGATCGTCGCCACGTCGTCGGCCGGCTGGTGCTCGGGGTCGAGCAGCACCGTCACCCAGCCGCCCAGGTCGTCCACGAGCAGCGTCTCGTTGGGCTCGGCGGACTCGAGCACGTCGGCCAGCCGGCGCGGCTCCGAGGCCGTCTCCTCGGTGCTCCAGCTGCCCGGCCGGCGGGCGCGGTGCGACGCCAGCCGCGTCGCCCACTCGGTGTCCTCCGGGTCGCCCTGCGGCGCGGTGGCGAGGTAACGGACCACCGGCGCGTCGATGACCAGGGACTCGGCGAACTCCGACTTGCCGGACCGGATGCCGCCGAGCACCAGGACCGTGTTCCACCCGTCAACGGACATGCCCGTACCTTAAGGCCGGCCGGGGTCACCCTGCCTGCCGGCCCGGTGCTCCTGTCCGGTCAGTCGCAGTGCTCGAAGCCGCTGCCGTAGCTGATCCCGCCGGTGGAGCCGCCCCACCTGACGCACGTCCCGGCGGCGGTGGCCCGTACCGGCCCGGCGTAGTAGTCGAACGACCCGCTGTCGGTGTCGCGTGCCCGCCCCCGCACCTCCAGGTACGCCGACACCGCCGACCTCGCCCCGACCGCGGTGTCCTTCAGGGTGACCACGCAGTTGGCCCCGGTGCCCGCGTGGTAGAGCAGGTAGACCCGGCCCTTACGCTGCCCGCCGCCGGTCAGCGTCGCCGAGTCGATCACCTGGTAGCCGCTGCCGCAGACCTGCGCCGCCGTGTACGGGTTGGCGCGGCTCGTCGCGCCGCCGCTGGGCGTCGACCGGCCGCTGGCCGTCGGGCCCGGCGAGCCGGCCGGCGCGGTGGTGCGGGCCGGTCCGCCGCTGGTCGGGGCGTCCGGCCGCGTTCTTTCGCCGGTCGGCTCGACGGTGGCGGCGCGGCCCGGGGTGCCGCCGGGCCGGCCCGACGGGCTGCCCGCCTGTGGGGAGGGCAGGGGGAGACCCTCGGCCGACGCCGGCTCACCGGCCAGCGCCGGCCCGTCCGTGTCGCCGGGCTCCCCACCGTGGCGCAGCGCGGCGACGGCCACGGCGACCAGTGCCACGAGGACGACCACGCCGGCCCCGATCGCCAGCGGGACACGCCGTCCGGACGACGCGCCGGGCAGCGCGTCCTCCTCCCGGGTCGGCCGGGTCGCCGACAGGTACGGGTCCGCCGGGGGACGTGGCGGCACCGGGGCCGTCGCGACGCTCGACGGTGCGACGGGCGGCGGCGGTGTGGTGCGCGGCGGCGGTGCCGTGGGGACGGCCGGGGTGGGCGCGGCCACCGCCCACGGCGGGCGGGCGGCGGGCGGGACGCGGACCAGGGTGGCGTCCCGGGCGTCGCCGGCGGCCGCGGCCAGCTCCGCGGCGCTGGCGAACCGGTCCGTCGGACGTTTGCCCATCGCCCGGGCCACCACCGCCGCCACCGCCGGCGGGGTGTCCGACGGCAGCGGCGCCGGCTCGTCCTCGGCGTGCCGCAGGGCCACCGCGAGCGGGTTGTCGCCGTCGAACGGCGGCTGCCCGGTGAGGCAGAAGTACGCCACCGCGCCGAGCGCGTACACGTCGGTGGCCGCGGCGACCCGCTGCCCGGTGGCCTGCTCGGGCGACATGTACGCGGCGGTGCCGAGCACCATGTTCGCGGCGGTCAGCCCGGTCATGCTCCGGGAGCGGGCGATGCCGAAGTCGACGAGCACCACCCGGCCGTCGGCCTTGACCAGCAGGTTGCCCGGCTTCACGTCCCGGTGCACGATGCCGGCGAGGTGGGCGGTGTGCAGCGCGTCGGCGGCCTGGGCCAGCACCGACATGGTGGTGGCCGCGTCGAGCCGTCCCGCCGCGCGTACCTTCGCCGACAGTGGCTCGCCCTCGACGTACTCCATCACCAGGTAGTCGACCCGGCCGCCGTCGGCGAGCCCGGTCTGCCCGACGTCGTGCACCCCGACCACGCCGGGGTGCCGTAGCGCCGCCAGCATCCGCGCCTCGGCCCGGAACCGGGCGGTGAACTCGGGATCCGCCACCAGCGACGGCAGCAGCACCTTGACCGCCACCTCGCGTTCCAGCAGCACGTCGGTGCCACGCCACACCGCGCCCATACCGCCCGTCGCCACCCGCTCACCCAGCCGATAACGGTCGTCGAGCAGCACTCCCCGAGTCAGCACCGAGCCACCGTACCGACCGGCGTCGCCCGGGATTGATCAACCCAGGGGTCGCGGTGGGGGCGAGCGAGCGGCCGTCGGGCGCGGGGGCGGACTACGCTGGCGGGGGTTCGTCCCACGGGGACTTCAGCGGCGAGGGGAGACGCGGCATGGCGTGGAGCTGGCGGTACGAGGGCACGGACGGCCAGACGGTCGAGGGACCTGCGGAGTCGTTCGGCAGCCAGGCCGACGCCGAATCATGGATCGGTCAGACCTGGCGGGAGCTCGCGGCGTCCGGCGTCACCTCGGTCGCGCTCGTCGAGGACGAGCGGGTGGAGTACCGGATGAGCCTGCTGCCCACGGCCGAGTGATGAGCTACGACCGGCCGGGCGCCGACGGGCTGGTGCTCGGGGTGCCGAAGGCGGCGTTCCGGCCCAGCCCCGTCTTCCTCGGCCTGGTCGCGCTCTTCGCGGTGAGCGGGGTGCTGACCTGGAACGGGTACGGCAACGCCCGCTTCAACGTTTTCCTGTTCGTGGTCTCCGGCTGGCTGGTGTCGCTCTGCCTGCACGAGTACGCCCACGCGGTGGTCGCGTACCGGGCCGGTGACCGGGACATCGCCCACCGCGGCTACCTGACGCTCAACCCGTTCAAGTACACCCATCCGCTGCTGTCGATCGTGCTGCCGGTGGTGGTGGTGCTGCTCGGCGGCATCGGCCTGCCCGGCGGCGCGGTGTGGGTGGACCGGCACTCCATTGCGGGGCGGCTGCGGCACACCCTGGTGAGCCTCGCCGGCCCGGCCACCAACGTGCTGTTCACGCTGCTGCTGGTGCTGGCGGTGCGGGTCGGTACGTCCTCGGGTGGCCCGGTGGAGTTCTGGGCGGGGGTGGCGTTGCTGGCGTTCCTCCAGCTCACCGCGAGCGTGCTCAACCTGCTGCCGGTGCCCGGCCTGGACGGCGGCAACATGATCCAGCCGTGGCTCAACCCGCAGTGGCGCCGGATGTACGACCTGTTCGCCCCGTACGGCTTCATCCTGCTCTTCGCGCTGCTGTGGAACCCGCGCATCGGAGGTTGGTTCTTCGACGCGGTCTTCGCGGTCGGTGACCTGCTCGGTCTGCCGTCGTGGCTCTACGCCACCGGCCTCGACCTGATCCGCTTCTGGCAGAGCTGAGCTGACCGGTCCGGCCGGCGCGGAAGATGAACGCGCCGAACGAACCGGGCTGGCGTCAGGGACGCTGCGCGGGAGACTCGGTCTTCGCCGGGTCCCGTTCGGTGACCGGCTCGACGATCTCGTCGATCGCCTTGAGCAGCTCGGCGTCGAGCTTCACCCCGGCCGCCTTCACGTTGTCGTGCACCTGGTTGGGGCGGGACGCGCCGATGATCGCCGACGAGACGTTCGGGTTCTGCAGGACCCACGCCACGGCGAGCTGGGCCATGCTCAGCCCGGCCTGCTCGGCGAGGGGCTTGAGCCGCTGCACCCGGGTCAGCACGTCGTCGTTCATGAACCGGGAGATGAAGCCCGCGCCGGACTTCTCGTCGGTGGCGCGGGAACCGGCCGGCGGCGGCTGCCCCGGCAGGTACTTGCCGGAGAGCACGCCCTGCGCCATCGGCGACCAGACGATCTGCCCGATGCCCAGCTCCTCGCTGGCCGGCACCACCTCGGCCTCGATGACCCGCCACAGCATCGAGTACTGCGGCTGGTTGGAGACCAGCGGGACGTGCAGCTCCCGGGCGAGCGGGTGCGCGGCGCGCAGCTGCTCGGCGGTCCACTCGGAGACCCCGATGTAGTGCGCCTTACCGGAGTGCACGACGTCGGCGAAGGCCTCCATCGTCTCCTCCAGCGGAGTGCTGCAGTCGTACCGGTGGGCCTGGTAGAGGTCCACGTAGTCGGTGCGCAGCCGGCGCAGCGAGCCGTTGATCGACCCCATGATGTGCTTGCGGGACAGGCCACGGTCGTTGCGACCCGGCCCGGTCGGCCAGTAGACCTTGGTGAAGATCTCCAGGCCCTCCCGGCGCTCGTTCTCCAGCGCCCGGCCGAGGACGTCCTCCGCTCGGGTGCCGGCGTACACGTCCGCGGTGTCGAAGGTCGTGATCCCCGCGTCCAGGGCGGCCCGCACGCAGGCGAACGCGGCGTCCTCCTCGACCTGCGAACCGTGGGTGATCCAGTTGCCGTACGAGATCTCGCTGACCATCAGGCCGGAACGGCCCAGGTGTCGGAATTCCATTCCCCGACCCTAGCCCCGCCAGGTGAACACCGCCGACCGGCGGCTGCCGGCCGGCGTCCCGTCCGGTGTGGCGCTCAGAGCACCGGGTTCGCGTCGGTGAGCAACCGGTCGATCTCCTCGAGCACCGCCGCGCGGTCGGGGTGCACCGGGTCGATCAGCGGCCCCGCGCCCCGGTCCAGCGCGCCCCACCGCCCGTCGGGGGTCTCGACGACGAACGCCACCGGGTGGATGACGAGCGTCGGGTACGCCGGCGGCACCAGCACCGCCCCGGCGCGGTCCACCACACCCCGCCGACCCGCCACGTCGACGACGGCGAGACCCTCGTCGGTGAACCCGTCGACCTGCTCCCCACCGGCCAGTTCGGTGTGGAAGCCGTGGTAGCGGGTGGGCACCACGATCCGGCCCGCCCGGTCGACGGCACCCCACCCCTCCCGCCGTACCGCCGCCACACCCTGCCGGAACGGGCGCACGTCGGCGAAGTTCGGCGGCACCTGCACCGAGCCGGTCGCGTCGATGGCCGTCCAGCCGCCCTCACCGACCACCCACGCCAGACCGTCGCTGAACGGTTGCGCCATCCGGTACGACGGCGGGATCACCGTCGTACCGAGCAGGTTGATCAGCGACCACCGGTCGGTGTCGGGGCGGCGCACCCAGGCCAGCCCGTCGTGGAACGGCTGCACCTCCGCGTACCGGGCGGGGATGACCAGGTCACCGTCCGCGTCGGTGTAACCCCAGAGGGCTCCGTCCTGGCCCGGCATCGGGGGCCGGTCCCGGTCGAGAATGTCGTCCCGACTCCGGGGGTACGGCCCGAAGCCGTCCGCCGACGCGCGGGCGGTGACCGCGTCCAGGGCCACCCGGATCCGGTCCAGCAGTTCGGCGTCGCCGGCACCGCGCAGGTCGAGTGCCCGCTCGAAGTGGTGGCAGGCCTCCATGAGCCGCCCCTGGTCGTAGCAGGACCGACCGGCGTGCTCGTGCAGCGCCGCCCGCAACCGGTCGGGCAGTTCGATCGAGTTCGCCCGGGCGAACAGCAGGTCGGCCTCGGCGAAGTCACCGCGCCACCGCAGCACGTGGGCCAGCCGGGCCTGGGCCAGGGCGGTCCGGCGCAGCTCCCCGGTGGCCTCGGCGTACGTGAGGGCCAGTCGACCGTCGGCCAGCGCGTCGTCCAGTTCGCCGAGGATCCGGGACGCCACCGCCCGCAGGCTGAGCAGCCGTGCCCGCGCCCGGTTGTCGGCGGCCGAACCCAACTTGCCTGTCAGCCGCCGCCGGATGGCCCGCAGGTCGTCCGGCTCGGTCAACTCCTCCCGCAGGGTGACCGGGTCCAGCCGCCAGCGGTACGCACCCAGGACCTGCTCCGGGTCGCCCTCGTCGGCCAGCGACGGGCGGGTCGGCTCCGGCGGGTCGGCGGGTGGCGCGGACACCGGCGTGCTCTCGGCGGACGACCCGCTCCGGGGCGCCGGAACGACAATGGCCGGGACACCGGAGGCGGGTGCGTCGGCAGCGGGTGCGCCGGAGGCGGGTGCACCGGAGGCGGGTGCACCGGAGACGGGTGCGTCCGGCAGGGGCGTCGCCGGGGCGGGTGGTGCGGAGACCGGTCCGGACGGGAACGGCGGCGCGGACACCGGCGGGGCGGACACCGGCGGGGCGGACACCGGCGGGGCGGACACCGGCGGCGCGGACACCGGCGGGGCGGACACCTGCGCTGCCGCGTCGGGCCGCTCGGGGTCCTCGGGCCGCGCGGAGGTCACCTCGACCGCAGGTTCGTGGTCGTCCCACACCGGTGTCGCGGGTGGCTGGGTTGCCGCGTCGAAATCGGCGACGTCCGTCGGTCCGCCTGACGCGCCGGAGCTGAGGGAGGGCGGCTCGGATTCGGTGTACGGGTACGACAGCGTGCCGTTCGGCGCCCCGGAGACCGGGCGTGCCGGCGGTGCGGAGATCGGGCGTGCCGGCGGAGCGGACACCGGGTCGAGCGCCGCCGACCCGTAACCGGGTTCCCCGTCCGTGGCGACACCGCCACCCCAGGGATCCTCGTCACCCCGGCTGGCGCCGTCCGCGCTTCCTGCCGGCGGTGCCGAGACCTGTCGCATCGGCGGTGCCGAGACCGACGCCGCCGGTGGTGCGGAGACCGGGTATGCCGGCGGTGCGGGGACCGAGGCCGCCGGTGGTGCGGAGACCGACGCCGCCGGTGGTGCGGAGACGGGCGGTGCGGAGTCCGGGTAGGCCGGCGGGGCGGAGACGGGCGGCGCCGAGACCGGGTATGCCGGCGGCGCGGAGACCGGGCGTGCCGGCGGTGCGGAGACCGGGCGTGCCGGCGGTGCGGGGACCGAGGCCTCCGGTGGTGCGGAGACGGGCGGCGCGGAGTCCGCGTATGCCGGCGGCGCGGAGACCGGGCGCGCCGGAGGTGCCGAGACCGACGCCGGTGGCGCGGAGACGGGCGGAGCGGAGACGGGGAGTGCCGGCGGCGCGGAGACCGGGGGTGCGGAGACCGGGGGTGCGGTCGGTTCGACTGCCACGTCGTCCCGTCGGTCGGTCGCCGTACCGGCGGTCGGTGTCGACCGCTCGTGGCGTTCTTCCGTGCGGGGCGGCGGGTCGTCGGTGACCGGCCGTCCCGCTGTCGACGGCTGGTCCGTCGTCGTTCCGTCCTGGTCGGACTCCGCCGTCTGCGCGGGGCTGAACCAGGCGTCCGGCCCGCGCACCGGCGTCTCGGTTGGCTCCGTGGCGGGCGGTACGGACGGTTCCGAGGGCGGCGGAGGGATGTAGCGGCGTGGTACGCCAGGGGCGATCGGGAGCGCCGGCTCGGCGTCCGCCGAGGCCGGGTCGGCGGCGGAGGGCGTGGCCCGGTCGGGTTGCTGCCAGGCGGGCGGGGCGGGGTCGCCGGGCGGTCGCTGGTCGGGTGTCCGCTCCCCGGTCGGCCGTTCGTCGGCCGGACGGTTCGTCGGGGTGGTGCCGGGGTAGCGCGGCGGTGCGGCGGGCTGCGCCGAGGCGGACGGCGCCGGCGGTGTCCGCCGCTCGGCCGGCTGCGACTGGGCTGGCGACGGCTGCCGGGGCGGCTCGTCGGACGGCGGCGGATCCACGGGCGCGGGCAGGAACTCCAGCCGGAGGCGGGCGGCCGGCGGAGCCGAGACGGGTACGTCCGCTGCCGGCGAGACGGGGGTCGCCGAGACCGGCCGGTCCCGGTCCGGGCGACCGGGTGGGCTGTGCTCGGCCGGCCGGTGCCCGTGCTCGGATGCGGGGGAGACCGGCGCGGCCGAGACCGGCCGGTCCCATCCGGGTGTCGCGGCGGGGGAGACGGGTGCGGAGGGCACCTGGCGCTCCGGGCGTGCGGGAGTGACCCGGTCCGGGGTGGCGGGGGAGACCGGCGCCGGCGGCACCGCAGCGGTCCGACCGGGGGTGGCCGGCGGCGGCGCGGGACGGCCCGTTCGCTCGTCGTACCGGGGCGGTGGGGCCGGCGGGCGCTCGGACCGGGCGGCCGGTCGCGCCGCGACGCCGGGTTCGGTGGGCCGGTGGGGTTCGGGACGGTGGCCCGGCTCCCGGGCGCGGTCCTGCCGCACCGGACCGGGTGGCGGCCACGGCAGGTCGCCGTCCGGCCGGTGTCCGGGCCGTGGCCGGGCCTCGCGGTAGGCGTCCTCGCGGTAGGTGTCCGGTCGGACCTCCTCGCGGGGACGCCGCTCCGGGTACGTCTCGGCGCGGGCCGCCGCTTCGCGTGGCTGCTGCCGGTACGGGTCGGCGTCGGGTCGCCGGCGCTCGTCGTCCCTGCGCGGCTGGCCTGTCGTCTCCGGGTCGGGCCGGCGGCGGCGTCCGTCCTCGGGTGTGCGTGGCGCGCCGGCGCCCTCGTCGGGGCGGTAGCGCGGGCGGCTGTCCACGGGCGCCCACTGGCCCGGACCCTCGGCGGCCCAGCCGTCGGCCGGGCGGGCGTCGGGACCCCGGGTGGGCCGGGGGCCGTACCCGTCGGAGGGGTGCCGGTCGTGGCCGGCGGCCGGCCGGTCCTGCGCGCCACGGCGGCGCGGCGGCTCATCGGGCTCCGGGACCCAACCGGGATCGGCGCGGGGCGCGGGGGAGCCGTGTGGTGTGCCTGGGTAGCCCCGGTCCCGTTCGGCCGGCTCGTGGCGGGACGGGCGACCGTCGTACCGCTCGGTGGCGGGCTGGTCGCGGTGCCAGGCGGCCTCGCGGGCCGGCGCGCGTTCGTCGCCGGGGCGCCGGTCGGACCAGGCGGTACGCCGGTCCGGCTCGGCCGGGCGGCGGTCGTCGCGTCGGGGCGGCTCGGGCAGGGGCCGCCGGTACGGCTCGTGGTCGTAGTGGCGGGTGTCGGTGGAGCGGCCGTGGCCGGACGTCTCGACGGGGCGCTCGTCGCCGCGGGGGCGGCCGTAGCCGTCGTCGTCGGCCCGGGACCGGCCGGGTCCCTGCTCCTCGTCGGGCCAGGGTCGGCCGTACGGGTCCTGCTCGGGCGGGGGTTCGTCGGTCCACGACCGGCCCAGGTACGTGCCGTCGGGGCGGGTGGGCGCCAGGGGCGGCACCTCGGTCCGGCCGACGACGGCCGCCCGGCCGCGTGGCGGCGGCGGTGGCTGGTGGGACATCCCGATGTCGCCGGGGTAGCGCTGTCCGGGGAACTGGGGATGCCACTCGGTGGTCGGTTCGAGCACCCAGGACGGTTCGTTCGGGTCCCGCCACCGGTCGGTGTAGCGGCCGTTCATGCGTCGAGCCCGTCGCCGCACGCGGGCGTTCGGCCGATCCCCGCCGGGGGTGGTCCGTCCGCGTTCGTGCCCCGGTGACCGCCGGGCGTCCGGTCGCCGCCTGCCACGCCCCGGTGGCCGGCTCGCGTCCGCTCGCTCACGGCGTTGTCACCTCGTTGCACATTGTCGCGCTGGGGCCCTCGCGTACCGGTTCCGGGTCGCCCGTCCCGGCAGGGCGTGGCTGCGGATGGAGGGTAACGGCGTGGGCTCTTCCACCGCCACTGTGGCACCGCCCACGGGCGCAAACGTTATCCCATAGTTTCGGACATTTGGGTCTATAACCGAATCTGGCTTCCGACGATACTCCCACCGCCGGCCCAGGGCTGGGGCGGGCCTGCCGGCAGAGGATCAGGGATGCTCCATGACGAGTACGGCGACGGTGCCGGGCAGCAGCGCCTCGTAGCGGTGCGGCGCGTCGCCGGGGAACGCGGCGTAGTCGCCCGGATCGATCTCGACCGGGCCCGACTCGGGGCCCACCCGCAGCCGTCCGGCGGTGAGCACCACGTGCTCGACGCTGCGCGGCGTGTGCGCGTCGGCGGTCCGGATCGCGCCCGGCTCCAGCTTGATCAGATAGATGTCCCGGCGCAGGTTCGCCGCGCCGGCGCTGAGCAGGGTGCCGGTGAAGTCGGCCTGCTCGGAGCGGACCTGTGGCCCCTCGCCGGCCCGGATCACCCGCACGCCGTCCGACGCCGGCTCCACCAGCCGGCCGAGCGGTACGCTCAGCGCCACGCTGAGCGCCCACAGCGTCTCCATGCTCGGGTTGCCGGTCCCCGACTCCAATTGGGACAGGACGGACTCTTCGACCCCGGCCCGGCGGGCGAGCTCGGCCAGCGAGATGCCGACCCGTTCGCGTTCCCGACGCAGGGCACCGGCGATGGTGGCGAGCGGGCCGTCCGGCTCAGCAGGCATGGCGGGTGCTCCAGGGATCAGTGTTCGTCGCGCCGACCAGCGACGACCTGTTCACCGGGGTGAACTACGCGTACCGTACAACGAACTTCCGGGCCCCGGACGCTTCGTGGCGGGCTTGGGTCGACGCCGCTCGTGCGCGGACGCTCAGACCTTGTCGCCGAGGTTCACCTGGGGAGCCGGAGCGCGCATCCGCCGGAAGGTGATCGAGCGCATCACCGCGTACAGGTAGAGCGAACCCATGCGCTGGTCGGTCTTCGGGAAGCGTTCCCGGACCAACTTGCCGATCTTGCGGCAGATCAGCACCGAGTCGACGATCACGCCCAGCGCCAGAGCGCCCCAGAGCAGGTTGGAGATCAACCGCACCGGGGCCGGCATCGCCGCGTTCGACCCGATCAGCACGATCAGCGCGCCGCCGAAGAACCAGGTGCCGACGGTACGCCGGGAGTCGACCACGTTGCGCGCTAGCAGCCGCTCCGGACCGCGGTCGCGGGGGCCACCCTCACGGCGGAACTCCGACGCGGCCTCGGCACGCAGCTGACGGCGGCGCTCCCGCTCCTCCTCCTTGGTCAGAGGACGGCTGGGGCCGGCCGGGCGGCGGCCGACGGTGGGCCGCTTCGGAGTCTCACGACCCTTGGCCGGGGTGTAACCCCGGGGACGGTCGGCGGTCTCCTCGGGGGTCACCGAGGTGACGGCCTCGTCGACGAGGTCGGTGGACTTGCGGCGAAAGAGCGACGGCACGCGGCAAGGGTAGCCAACGGTCCGCGCCCGGTGCACATCGCGGTGTACCGGCAAACGGCTCCGGGCCGTAGCGCGACCCGGAGCCGTCGAAGCCGAACGATGGGTGACCGGGATTACGGGCGCTCGGTGTGCGCGCCCAGGTGGGCGAGCTTGGCCTCGAAGTCCTCGTAGCCCCGGTTGATCAGGTCGACGCCGTACACCCGGGAGGTGCCCTCGGCCGCGAGCGCCGCGATCAGGTGGCTGAACCCGGCCCGCAGGTCGGGGATGACCAGGTCGGCGGCGTGCAGCTTGCTCGGCCCGGCGATGACCGCCGAGTGCTTGAAGTTGCGCCGGCCGAAACGGCACGGGGTGCCGCCGAGGCAGTCCCGGTAGACCTGGATGTTGGCGCCCATCGAGTTCAGCGCCTCGGTGTAGCCCAGCCGCTGCTCGTACACCGTCTCGTGGACGATCGACAGGCCACGGGCCTGGGTCAGCGCCACGACCAGCGGCTGCTGCCAGTCGGTCATGAAGCCGGGGTGCACGTCGGTCTCCAGCGCCACGGCGTTCAGCTCGCCACCGGGGTGCCAGAAGCGGATGCCGCCCTCCTGGCCCGGGTCGCCCAGCTTCGGCGCACGCGCGTCGGTGACCTCGTACTCGCCGCCGACCGACCGGAAGATGTTGAGGAAGGTCATCATGTCGGCCTGCTGCGCGCCGAGCACCTCGACGTGGCCACGGGTGGCCAGCGCGGCGGCCGCCCAGCTCGCCGCCTCGATCCGGTCCGGGATCGGCCGGTGCGTGTAGCCGTGCAGCTTCGGCACGCCCTGGATCTCGATCACCCGGTCGGTGTGCACCTTGATGATCGCGCCCATCTTCTGCAGGATGCAGATCAGGTCGATGATCTCCGGCTCCACCGCCGCGTTGCGCAGCTCGGTGACACCCTCGGCCATCACCGCGGTCAGCAGCACCTGCTCGGTGGCGCCGACACTCGGGTACGGCAGGGCGAACTTGGTGCCGTGCAGGCCGTTCGGCGCGGACAGGTGCAGACCCTCCGGCCGCTTCTCCACGGTCGCGCCGAACTCCCGCAGCGCCTGGAGGTGGAAGTCGATCGGACGCGGGCCGATGTGGCAGCCGCCCAGGTCCGGGATGAACGCGTGCCCCAGCCGGTGCAGCAGCGGGCCGCAGAACAGGATCGGGATCCGGCTCGACCCGGCGTGCACGTTGATCTGGTCGGTGCTGGCGCTCTCCACGTTCGCCGGGTCGAAGACGAGCTCGCCGTCCTCGGCGCCGTCGGTGACCTTGACGCCGTGCAGACCGAGCAGACCCCGCACCACCTCGACGTCGCGGATCTTCGGCACGTCGAACAGTCGGCTCGGGCTGTCGCCGAGGAGCGCGGCGACCATCGCCTTCGAAACCAGGTTCTTCGCGCCGCGCACGCGGATCCGCCCTTCAAGCGGAGTGCCTCCGTGCACGACCAGGACGTCGTCGGTCAACGCAACCTCCAGCGCTTCGGTGCTGCTGTGTTGATGGTGGGGAGCGTGAACCTTGTCGCTACCCCGGATGCGGCCATATCGAAACGGCCCGCTCGCGTCGTCGCTCCGGCAGCATAGCCCTCGGTGACGAAAAAGGACTCGGTCACACCGGCGTGTGTGGCATTAATCGGTGATCCGGTGCTTTTGGGTACCAACGACGCTACGGATCGTGATCAGCCGGCGGTCGGTGGCGGAGTGTCCGCTCCCGGCAGGGCGAGCATCTGGTCCAGTGCCACCCGGGCGTGGTGGGCGGTGTCGGCGTCCACCGTGATCTGGTTGACCACCCGACCCGCGACCAGCTCCTCCAGGGCCCACACCAGGTGCGGCAGGTCGATCCGGTTCATCGTCGAGCAGTAGCAGACCGCCTTGTCCAGGAACATGATCTGCTTGTCCGGGTGCGCCAGCGCGAGCCGGCGGACCAGGTTCAGCTCGGTGCCCAGCGCCCACGCCGAGCCGGCCGGGGCCGCCTCGATCGTCTTGATGATGTACTCGGTGGAGCCGACGTAGTCGGACGCGGTGACCACCTCGTGCCGGCACTCCGGGTGGACCAGCACGTTGACCCCCGGCACCCGCTCCCGTACGTCGTTGACGCTGTCGAGCGTGAACCGGCCGTGCACCGAGCAGTGCCCCCGCCAGAGGATCATCTTGGCGTCGCGCAGCTGCTCCGGGGTGAGCCCGCCACCGGGCTTGTGCGGGTCGTAGAGCACGCAGTCGTCCAACGACAGGCCCATCTCCAGCACCGCCGTGTTGCGGCCCAGGTGCTGGTCGGGCAGGAAGAGCACCTTCTGACCCTGCTCGAACGCCCAGTCCAGGGCGCGCTTGGCGTTCGACGACGTGCAGACCACGCCGCCGTTGCGCCCGACGAAGCCCTTGATGTCGGCCGAGGAGTTCATGTACGTCACCGGGACCGTCTCCCCGGCGATGCCCAGCTCGGTCAGCGTGTCCCAGGCGGCCTCGACCTGACCCAGCACCGCCATGTCCGCCATCGAACAGCCCGCCGCGAGGTCGGGCAGGATCACCCGCTGGGTGTCCGTGGTGAGGATGTCGGCGCTCTCGGCCATGAAGTGCACGCCGCAGAAGACGATGTACTCCGCGTCCGGACGGGCCGCCGCCTCCCGGGCCAGCTTGAACGAGTCGCCGGTCACGTCCGCGAACTGGATCACCTCGTCGCGCTGGTAGTGGTGCCCCAGCACGAAGACCTTGCTGCCCAGCTTCGCCTTCGCGGCCGTTGCGCGGGCCACCAGATCCGGATCGCTGGGCGCCGGCAGGTCGCCCGGACACTCGACGCCGCGCTCGGTGTCGGGGTCGCTGCCCCGGCCGAGCAGCAGCAGAGCCGTCGCCGTGTTGGAGGGTTCCACCCAGGTCGAAGTCACGTAGCCCATGGTCCCACAGCGCGAGCGCGGCGCAGCTTCGCTCGGTGTGGGCTGCCACACTGCTCGGCATGCGCGTGCTGCTCTGCCCGGACAAGTTCGCTGGCACCCTGTCCGCACCGGAGGTGGCCGACGCGGTGGCCGCCGGTTGGCGTTCCGTCGCCGACGGTGACGACCTGCTGATCCGGCCCCTCGCCGACGGCGGGCCGGGCTTCGTCGAGGTGCTCGCCGAGGCCCTCGGAGGGCGGCGCGTACAGGTGTCGACGGTCGACCCGCTGGGCCGGCCCGCGGCAGGTGAGATCCTGCTCACCGCCGACGGCACGACCGCCTACCTGGAGAGCGCCCAGGCGTGCGGACTGCACCTGCTCACCCCCGCAGAACGCGACCCGAAGGCCACCACCTCGTACGGGCTGGGTCTGCTGGTGGCCGCAGCTGTGGAGAGCGGGGCGCGGACGGTGGTGATCGGGCTGGGCGGCTCGGCCACCAACGACGCCGGCGCCGGCATGCTCGCCGCGCTGGGTGTGACACCGCTCGACGCCACGGGTGCCGCGTTGCCGTACGGCGGGGCGGCGTTGGCTCTCGTCGACGCCCTCGACGGCGCGCCACGGCTGCGCGGTGCCCGACTGGTCGCCGCCACCGACGTGGACAACCCGCTGCTCGGTCTGCACGGCGCGAGCAACGTGTTCGGCCCGCAGAAGGGCGCCGACCGTGCCGACGTCCTGCTGCTCGACGCCGCCCTGGAACGCTTCGCCGCGGTGCTGGAGCGGGACCTGCCCGGCTGCCCGGCCGGGCTCGGCGCGTTGCCCGGCGGCGGTGCCGCGGGTGGTCTCGGCGCGGCCATCCTCGCCCTGGGTGGCGGCTGCGAGTCGGGCATCGGCCTGGTCACCCGCGCCACCGCGCTGGACGCCGCGCTGGACACCGCCGACCTGGTGATCACCGGGGAGGGGTCGTTCGACCATCAGTCGCTGCGCGGCAAGGTGGTCGCCGGGGTGGCCGGCGCGGCCCGGGACCGGGGCGTCCCCTGCGTGGTGGTGGCCGGTCAGGTGAGCACCGGCCGGCGCGAGGCCGCGTCGGCCGGGGTGACCGACGCGTACAGCCTGGTGGAGCACTTCGGCGGCGAACAGGCCGGCGGGCTCGACGCCGCGCTGAGCAGGCCCGCCGAGGGGCTGCGCGAGCTGGGCGCCCGACTGGCCCGGCAGTGGAGCCGCTGAGTGCCCGGGGGTCACCCCGTCGGCCGGCCGACCTGCGGCGGCGATCACGCCACGCGGGTGCGCCCGGCCGGGGCGGCGTACGATCGGTCCAGGACCACAACCGGGAATCACTGGACGGCGCGCGACGTTGGCCAGTGCGTCCGGACCCACACCGCGCAGGGAGACTTCCACGTGACCACGCCAGCGCAGACCGAGTCGACCGAGGCCAAGGCCCCTACTTCCGTCGTCCTCACCGACGTCGCGGCGCAGAAGGTCAAGGCCCTGATCGAGCAGGAGGGCCGCGACGACCTGCGGCTCCGCGTCGCGGTGCAGCCTGGTGGCTGCTCCGGCCTGCGGTACCAGCTGTTCTTCGACGAGCGTTCGCTCGACGGTGATGTCGTCACCGATTTCGGTGGTGTCGAGGTCGTCGTCGACCGGATGAGCGCCCCGTACCTGTCCGGCGCGACGATCGACTTCGCCGACCGGATCGACGCCCAGGGCTTCACCATCGACAACCCCAACGCGGGCAACTCCTGCGCCTGCGGTGACTCGTTCAACTGAGTCACGCGCCACGCACCACCCATGACCGGGGCCGTCCTTCGGGGCGGCCCCGTCGTCGTGCCTGGGAGCGGTGTTCCGAACGGTCGCCGTTGTCCGACCGACCGGACACCGCCCGTTCACCGGGCCGGTAGGCTGACCGCGCCCTGCTCCCGACCCCGAGGGTTGACATGAAGATCGCCGTGACCGGCTCGATCGCCACCGATCACCTGATGAGCTTCCCCGGTCGCTTCGCCGACCAGCTCATCGCCGATCAGCTGCACAAGGTTTCGCTCTCCTTCCTGGTGGACGACCTGGTGCTCCGCCGTGGCGGTGTGGCGGCGAACATCTCCTTCGGCATGGGGCAGCTGGGTCTGCGCCCGGTCCTGCTCGGGGCGGTCGGCGCCGACTTCGCCGACTACCGCTCCTGGCTGGAGCGGCACGGCGTCGACTGCGATTCGGTGCACGTCAGCGAGGTCGCGCACACCGCGCGGTTCGTCTGCACCACCGACACCGACATGTGCCAGATCGCCTCGTTCTACGCCGGTGCGATGAGCGAGGCCCGCAACATCGAGCTGGCCCCGGTCGCCGACCGGCTCGGCGGTCTGGACCTGGTGCTGGTCAGCGCCAACGACCCGGAGGCGATGCTGCGGCACTCGGCCGAGTGCCGCTCCCGCGGGTACGCGTTCGCCGCCGACCCGTCGCAGCAGCTCGCCCGGATGGGCGGCGAGGACGTGGTGGCCCTGATCGAGGGCGCCGAGTTCCTGATGACCAACGACTACGAGAAGTCGCTGTTGCAGAGCAAGGCGCAGCTGAGCGACGACCAACTGCTGGACCTGGTCAAGGTGCGGGTCACCACGCTGGGCAAGCACGGCGTGGACATCGCCGGGCGCGACATCGACCCGATCCACGTGCCCATCGCGCGGGAGATCCGGGCCGTCGACCCGACCGGTGTGGGCGACGGCTTCCGGGCTGGTTTCTTCACCGCGCTGTCCTGGGGCGTCGGCCTGGAGCGCGCCGCCCAGGTCGGCTCGCTGCTGGCCACGCTCGTGCTGGAGACCGTCGGCACCCAGGAGTACGAGGTGCGCCGCGACCTGTTCGTCAAGCGCCTGGCCGAGTCCTACGGCGACACCGCCGCCGAGGAGATCCGCCCCCACCTGCTCCCGTAAGGCCTCCCGTAACCCGGGCGATCTTGCACTTTCTGCCGGGACGAGAGCCCGCGGAAGCCGCATATCGGCGACTGAAAGTGCAAGATCGCCCGGGGAGGGGCGGGGTGCGGGGTTAGTGCAGGCGGCGGATGTCGTAGGCGGGGCCTTCGGGGCCCGGTATGGCCCTGAGGAACTCCTGGCCGCGCATGCGGCACCAGGCCGGGAGGTCCACCGCCGCGGCCGGGTCGTCGGCGAGCACCCGGACGACCGTTCCGACGGGCACCTGGGGCATGCGACGTGCCGCCGCGATCACCGGCAGCGGGCAGCGCTGGCCCCGGCAGTCGAGCACCTCGTCGGGCATGGTCACAGCCCCACCACCCCGGCCTCGGCGCGCAGCCCCGCGACGATCCCGGGCAGCTCGGTGAGGAACCTCTCGACGTCCGCCTCGGTCGTCTCCCGGTGCAGGCTGACGCGAACGTTGCCGTGCGAGAGCACCCCCATCGCCTCCAGCACGTGTGAGGGCCGCAGCGTCGACGACGTGCACGACGAGCCGGACGACACGGCGAAGCCCCGCCGGTCCAACGCGTGCAGCAGCGCCTCGCCGTCGACGTACAGGCAGGAGAACGTCACCAGGTGGGGGAGCCGCAGCACCGGGTCGCCGACCACCTCCACGTCGGGCACCTCCGCCGCGACCCGCGCCCGGATCCGGTCCACCAGCGGCGCCAGCCGGGCCTGCTCGGCCGCCGCGTCGGCCGCCGCCGCGCGCAGGCTCGCCGCCGCCGCCACCACCGCCGGCAAATTCACCGACCCGGGGGTACGACCACCCTCCCGCTCGTCGGCCGGCCACGGTGACTCCCAGCGGGTGCCCTTGCGTACCGCCAGCACCCCCACCCCGGGCGGGCCACCCCACTTGTGCGCGCTGGCGGTGAGCACCGACCAGCCGGCCGGAAGCGGCACCCGGCCGGCCGACTGCGCCGCGTCGACGTACAGCGGCACCCCGGCGTCGGCGCACGCGGCGGCCGCCTCGGCGACCGGTTGCACCGTGCCCACCTCGTGGCTGGCGCTGATCAGGGCCGCCAGCGCGACACCGGGGGCGCGGACGGCAGCCGACCAGGCGTCCAGGTCCAGCCGGCCCAGCCGGTCGACCGGCACCTCGTCGGCGGTGCCGCCGGCCGCGACGTGCCGCTCGGCGGCGTGCAGCACCGCGGAGTGCTCGATCGCCGAGTGCACGAGCGTCGACCCGACCCGGCGCCGCCCGGCCAGGCCGCCGAGCACCGCGCCGTGCGCGGCCGTCGTACCGCTGGACGTGAAGGACACCTCGTCGGCGCGGACGCCGAGCGTCTGCGCGGTGGCCTCGCGGGCGGCGTCGAGCAACTGCCGGGCGCGGCGGGCCTGGGTGTAGAGCCGGCCCGGGTCGGCCCAGCCGTCGTCGAGGGCGGCCAGCAACGCCTGCCGGGCGACCGGATGCGTCGGCGCGGCGGTCGCCGCGTCCAGGTAGACCGGGGATCCGCTCACGGGACCTCTGCTCCTCGCACTCACGGATCCCCACGCTATCGCGGCGGTATGCCCAGGATCCCCCCGATGGGGGCGGACAGTGACCCCACCACGGCCGAGTCCGTCATGGTCGAGTAATCTGCGACCGTCGGTGACGCCTTTGCCGTCGGTGCCGAGGACAGACGCACCGCGGCGCGCTAGGGAGGCAGGACCAGGTGGTCGCAAGGAGTTCGGAGGTACGGCCGTCGGCCGTACGGCACAGCGCTTCCCCAGGGGCCGGTGGGCGCCGGCGGCGCGGTGCTGGTCGGCTGGCCGGGCTCGGTCTCGGTGGCGTGGCGCTGCTGGTCCTGCTCACGGGCTGTGACGTTGGAGCGGCGTTCGACGGCTTCGGCTGGCCGCAGGGGGGCATCTCGGCGGAGTCCCGGCGGATGTACGACCTGTGGATCGCCTCCTGCATCGCCGCCCTCGCGGTGGGTGTCTTCGTGTGGGGCCTGATCTTCTGGTGTGTCGTGCGCTACCGCAAGCGTGGCAACGCGCTGCCGGTGCAGACCCGCTACAACATGCCGATGGAGTTCCTCTACACCATCGCGCCGATCCTGATCGTCTCGGTGCTCTTCTACTACACGGCGATCGTGCAGACCGACGTGGACAAGCTGTCGAAGAACCCGGACGTCACGGTCGAGGTCGTCGCGTTCAAGTGGAACTGGCAGTTCAACTACCGCGACGGGCAGGGCCCGGAGGCCCGGACCACCGCGTCGACGCTCGGCACCAGCGAGGTCATCCCGGTGCTGGTGCTGCCGACAAACCGGTCGATCCGGTTCGAGGAGACCAGCCGCGACGTCATCCACTCCTTCTGGGTGCCGGAGCTGCTCTTCAAGCGGGACGTCATGCCCGGCAAGATCCGCAACGTGTTCGAGGTCTCCAGCCTGGAGACCGAGGGCGCCTTCGTCGGGCGCTGCGCCGAACTGTGCGGCAGCTACCACGCGTTCATGAACTTCGAGCTGCGGGTCGTCTCGCCGGAGAAGTACGACCAGTTCCTCGCGGCGAAGCAGGGCGGCAAGTCGACCCAGGACGCGCTCGCCGCGATCGGTGAGGAGCCGTACGCGGAGACCACCAAGCCGTTCGACACCCGGCGGACGCAGAGCAACTTCAACCCGGACGACGCTCCGGCCTTCCCGGGAAGCTGAGGGCAGTCGCATGAAGACCGAGTGGCGTATCTTCCTGATCATCGCCGGGTTCCTCTTCGGCGCCACCATCCTGTACGGCGCGTGGACGCACGGTGAGTCCGGCCACGTCGAGTGGGTGGGCACCGTCGCCCTGCTGCTGTCGTTCCTGCTGTGCACGATGTGCGGTGGCTTCTTCTGGTTCGTCTCGCGCCGGATCGACCTGCGCCCGGAGGACCGCCCGGACGCCGAGATCGCCGACGGCGCTGGCGAGGTCGGCTTCTTCAGCCCCGGCAGCTACTGGCCGTTCGGTCTGGCGCTGGCCGCCGCGATCGCCGCGCTGGGCATGGTGTTCTGGCAGTACTGGCTGATCGGCGCCGGCCTGGTGGCCGTCGTCTTCGCCGCCTGCGGGCTGCTGTTCGAGTACTACACCGGCACCCGGCGCACCGCCGAGCACTGATCCACCCCGAGCGCCGCGAAGGCCCGTTCCCCGGTGGGGGAGCGGGCCTTCGTCATGCCCCGGCCTGACGTGGTCAGGCGGCGCGGCGGCGGACGGGCTCAGGACGTCGCCGGTCGGCCAGCCGGGTGACCCGGAACGCGAACGTGGCGATCACCACTGCCGCACCGCAGCCGGTGCAGATCAGCTCGGGACAGTCGGTGCCGTGGCCGTCGGCGCACGGCGGCGCCTCGAACGCTGCCACGCCCTCGCAGACGTCGCAGTAGAGCTCGCGGTGCGACACGGGCGTCTCCTCTCAATCCGGGCGACCCACCCCCGGACGCGACAGTGCCGCACGGACGGGAGCGGAGAACTACTCGGCTGTACTTTCCCACCCGGGTCCGACAATTCCCCGCCCGGTCCCCTCCGGGCGTCGGGTCAGGCGGCGGTGGACGCCTCGATCCAGCGGTCCAGGGTCCCGGCCGCCGCCCCGGAGTCGATCGACTCGGCGGCCCGGTCCAGGCCCGCGCGCAGCGCCTCGGTCAGGTCGCCGTCCAGTGGGCCCTGGGTGGCCAGCGCCGCCGCCGCGTTGACGAGCACCGCGTCCCGGACCGGACCCTTCTCGCCGGCCAGCAGGCGACGGGCCACGCCGGCGTTGTAGGCGGCGTCACCGCCGCGCAGGTCGGCGAGGGTGGCCCGGGGTACCCCCAGGTCCGTCGCGTCCAGCACGGCCTCCCGTACGGTGCCGCCCTGCGCCACCCAGACCCGGGTCGGCGCGGCGGTGGTGAACTCGTCGAGCCCGTCCTCGCCGCGCATCACGATCGCCGAGTCGCCCCGGCCGGCGAACACGCTCGCCATCACCGGGGCCATCCGGGAGTCGAAACAGCCGACCGCGCCGGCCCGGGGGCGCGCCGGGTTGGTCAGCGGGCCGAGGAAGTTGAAGAAGGTGGGCACACCCACCTCACGGCGGACCGGACCGGCGTGCCGCATCCCTGGGTGGAACCGGGCCGCGAAGCAGAACCCGATGCCGGCCTCCTCGACACAGCGGGCGACCTGCTCCGGGCCGAGGTCCAGCGGGATGCCCAGGAACTCCAGCAGGTCGGCGGTGCCGCACAGGGAGGACGCGGCGCGGTTGCCGTGCTTGACGACGCGGACGCCCGCGCCGGCCACCACCAGCGCCGTCATCGTGGAGATGTTGACCGTGTGGGCGAGATCACCGCCGGTGCCGACCACGTCGAGCGCGGTGTCGCGCAGGTCGTCGGAGAGCACCACCGGGACCGAGCGGCCCAGCATCGCCTCCACCAGGCCGGCCAGCTCGGCCGGGGTCTCGCCCTTGGCCCGCAGCGCCACGGCGAAGGCGGCGATCTGCGCGGCGCTCGCCGAGCCGGTCATGATCTCGTCCATCGCCCAGGCGGTGTCGGCGGTGGTCAGCTCCTCGCCGCGCAGCAGCGCGTTGAGCAGGTGCGGCCAGGTCCGATCGCCCATGGCGGGCCTCCCGAGCGTACGAAGTGCGGGTGGGCTGGAACCGGCGCCGACGTGTCCGGCGCCGGGGTGACGGTGCCGGAGGGCTGGGACGTCAGGCGGGTGCGTGCGTCCGCAGCAGCTCGGCCACCGTGCCTCCGGTGGTCACCGGGTCGAGGGGGTGCATCAGCGTGGCGTCGACCTCGGCGTACGCGGCGAGCCATCGGTCGGCGGCGCGGGCGATCACCAGGCAGGTCGGGGGCGCGTCGTCCCGGTCGTCCTTGATCTGCCGGGCGATGCCGATGCCACCGCCGGGGCTGGCCTCACCGTCGAGCAGCAGCAGGTCGATCTCGTAGTCGTCGACCAGCCGGATGGTCTCGGCGTACGTCGACGCGTCGACGAACTCGATGCGCAGCCCGGGCGCGGGACGGGTGCCGACGGCGAGCCGCATCCGGTCCCGGACCTGCGGGTCGTCACTGTAGAGCAAAACGGTGCAAAGACGATCGCTCATGCCGGCACTCCGCTTTCACCTCGTAGCTGCCCGCCGATCGTACCGGTCGACGTGACGCAGTCGACATCGCGCCCGACGTCGCCGGCCGGGCGTACCGTCTGCGCAGCTCAGACGGCCGCCGGCCCGGCGGTGCGCTCGCGGGCCTCCTGGCGGTCCAGTTCACGGTCGACCCGGCGGGCCTCCCGCTCGGACTGCTTGACCCACTGCACGACGAGCACGGCGAGCATGGTGACGCTGACGAACTCGCCGCCGGCCCACAGGATGCCGCCGGCGACCACCTGGTCGTCCCAGGGGTCGGACCAGCTCAGGTTGAGCGACGGGTACCAGTCGCCGCCGAAGAGGGTGCTGCTCTGCATGATCGTGAGACCGAGCACGGTGTGGAACGGCACGGACAGCAGCATCAGCAGCGCCCGCGCCGGGTACGGCCAGCGGCCGGGCAGCGGGTCGAGACCGAGCAGCGGCCAGAAGAACACGCAGCCGGTCAGGATGAAGTGCGCGTGCACCAGCTCGTGCGCCCACGCGTGTTCGAGCGTGAAGCGGTACAGGTCACTGAAGTACAGCGCGAACGGGTTGACCACGAAGATGGCGAACGCCACAAGGGGGAAGCTGTACACCCGGGCGACGCGACTGTGCACGATCGCCAGCAGGCGCTTGCGCGGCCCGACCGGCAGGGTCCGCAGGGCCAGGGTCATCGGCGCGCCGAGCGCCAAGAAGATCGGCGACACCATGGAGAGCACCATGTGCTGGATCATGTGCACCGACAGCAGCGCGGTGTCGTACGCGTGCAGTCCGCTGATGGTGACCAGCGCGATGCCGCCCAGGCCGGGGCCGAGGAAGAACACCGTACGGGCGACCGGCCAGCGGTCGCCGCGGACGCGCAGCCGGTGCACTCCGTAGAGGTACAGGCCGGCGGCGAGCACCAGGCCGAGGGCCAGCCAGCTGTCCAGCCTGGTCTCGGTCAGCACCCGACCGACGGTGAACGGCGGCGGGGCCGAGGTGGCGGCGAGGATCGGATCGACGTGCAGCACGCTTTTCAGGCTAGGCCAGGCGAACCGGACCTCGACGCCCGGGCCACGGAAGGCGCAGGTTTGCCACCCCGCTGATCGCCGGCCCCGGTCAGGGGCAATAATGACGGCGTGACTGCGGCCCCAGCCATTGACAAGAGCCGGATCCACTCCCTGACCCGACCGAACATGGTCAGCGTCGGGACGATCGTGTGGCTCTCCAGCGAACTCATGTTCTTCGCGGCGCTGTTCGCGATGTACTTCTCCATCCGCGCTGCGGCGCCGGAGCAATGGGAGAAGCACACCGAGCACCTGAACATCCCGTACGCGACCACCTTCACCGTGATCCTGGTGCTCTCGTCGGTGACGTGCCAGCTCGGTGTCTTCGCGGCGGAGAAGGGTGACGTGCACGCGCTACGGCGCTGGTTCACCGTCACGTTCGTGATGGGCCTGATCTTCGTGCTCGGCCAGCTGAACGAGTACCGCGAGCTGGTGCACGAGGGTGTCAAGATCAACGAAGACGGTTACGGGTCGATGTTCTACCTGACCACCGGCTTCCACGGTCTGCACGTGACCGGCGGTCTGATCGCCTTCATCATCTTCATGGTCCGTACGACCATGGGCCGGTTCACGCCGGCGCAGGCGACCTCGGCGATCGTCGTGTCCTACTACTGGCACTTCGTCGACGTCGTGTGGATCGGGCTGTACGCCATGATCTACTGGCTCCAGTGATCTTGCGCGTCACACTCCGCACTGCTGCTCCGTCCCCTGAGACAGGTCCAACCGGTTAAGGACACCGCTCATGACTTCTGACAACGACCGCCGACGCGGCCTGCTCGCGCGGTTGCGCGGGCGGCCCGCCGCGCGCAGCAGGGGCCGCCGCCGGCTGGGCGCCGCGGTCCGGCTGTTCGCCGCGCTGATGCTCGCCGGTGGCGCCTACACCGTCTTCGCCCCCGGTGCGCAGGCACAGGACAACCCGCCGCTGACCGGCGCCGCAGCCGAGGGCAAGGCGCTGTTCGACGTGAGCTGTGTGACCTGTCACGGACGCAACGCCCAGGGCGTCGAGGGTCGCGGACCGAGCCTGGTCGGCGTCGGCGCGGCCTCGGTCGAGTTCCAGGTCAGCTCCGGCCGGATGCCGATGGCCCGGCAGGAGGCCCAGGCGCACCGCAAGCCCCCGGTCTTCGCCGACGAGCAGACCCGCCAGCTGGCCCAGTACATCCAGGAGCTCGGCGGCGGCCCGGTCGTCCCCGAGGGCGACGAGCTGCGCGACGGCGGCAACGTCGCGGCCGGCGGCGAGCTGTTCCGGATCAACTGCTCGCAGTGCCACGCCTTCGGTGGCGGTGGCGGCGCGCTCTCCTCGGGCAAGTTCGCCCCCAGCCTGCACCCGGCCACCGACCGGCAGATCTACGCGGCGATGCTGAGCGGCCCGCAGAACATGCCGGTGTTCGGCGACAACCAGCTCCGGCCGGAGCAGAAGGCCGACATCATCGCGTACATCCAGGAGACGCTGAAGCACGACCAGGACCCGGGCGGGTTCAACCTCGGTCGGTACGGGCCGTCCACCGAGGGCCTGGCGATTTTCCTGGTTGGCATCGTGGCGCTCGTCTTCGCCAGCCTGTGGATTGCGGGCAAGTCGTGACCGAGCGGATCATCCGATTCAGTGCTGTGGTGCCGAGCGGCGCCACCCGTAGCGAGGTGACGGCATGAGCACCCACACCGAGCACCAGGCCTCGCAGGGCCCGGAGCCGCTCGACGTGAACGACCCCAAGCTGACCCGGTTCGACATCGTCCGCGAGGGCGCGCGCCGGGACGACATCGAGATCGTGCACTACGAGCCGCAGGTGCTGCCCGGCACCAAGGCCGAGCGGCGGCTGACCCGGGTCGTGGCCGGGTTCTTCCTGATCACCGGCCTGGCGGCGACCGCCTTCCTGGCCGTCTACATCTGGTGGCCGTGGCAGTACG
The DNA here is from genome assembly GCF_040607375.1 of Micromonospora sp. NPDC005298. Classification (NCBI taxonomy): domain Bacteria; kingdom Bacillati; phylum Actinomycetota; class Actinomycetes; order Micromonosporales; family Micromonosporaceae; genus Micromonospora; species Micromonospora sp. NPDC005298. The sequence continues at coordinate 66,078 of NZ_JBEXGP010000021.1, read as the reverse complement.
AGCCGGGCCGCGGCGGCGACAAGTTCTACACGCCGCTGCTCGGCGCCACCCTCGGTGTGGCCCTGCTGGCGGTCGGCTTCGGCATCCTCACCTGGGGCAAGAAGTTGCTGCCCAAGGAGGTCTCGATCCAGGACCGGCACGAGGGTCAGGTCGACGCCGAGGGGCGCACCATCACCGGCCAGACCATGCTCTACATGGCCGACGAGCTGGGTGTGAAGCGTCGCCCGCTGCTCGGCATCTCGCTGCTCGCCGGTCTCGCGCCGGTCGGCGCGGTCGTCGCGGCGCCCCTGGTCGGCGGTCTGATCTCCCAGCCGCACAAGAACAACCAGATGTTCACCACCGGGTTCAGCGCGGCCGAGGGCGGCGAACGGATCCGCCTGGTCCGTGAGGACGGTCGCCCGATCCGCCCGGCGGACATCAGCGCCGGTGGCCAGCTGACCGTCTTCCCCGGTATCGACCACGGCGTGAGCAACCGGCACGCCGACTCGCCGACGCTGCTGATCCACCTTCGGGACACCGACGCGCAGGAGTCGCGCCGGGCCAACGAGCGGATCGGCCACGGCGACTACATGTGGGGCAACTACGCGGCGTTCTCCAAGATCTGCACGCACGCCGGTTGCCCGGCCAGCCTGTACGAGCAGCAGACCAACCGGCTGCTCTGCCCGTGCCACCAGTCCCAGTTCCTGATCACCGACAACGCCAAGCCCGTCTTCGGCCCTGCCAGCCGGCGGCTGCCGCAGTTGCCCATCGAGGTCGACTCCGAGGGCTTCTTCGTGGCGAAGTCCGACTACACCGAGACCGTCGGGCCTGATTTCTGGGAGCGGCCATGAAGCGTCGAAAGTTGGACCTGGCGGCCACGCCGGGCAAGGCCGCGGTCGGAGTGGACGACCGCTTCGCGGTGGCCACGCCACTGCGCAAGCTGCTGAACAAGGTCTTCCCGGACCACTGGTCGTTCCTGCTCGGCGAGATCGCGCTGTTCTCGTTCGTCGTGCTGCTGCTGACCGGTGTGTTCCTCACCTTCTTCTTCGAGCCGGCGATGACCGAGGTGGTCTACGACGGCAGCTACGCGCCGTTGCAGGGCACCCCGATGTCCGCCGCGTACGCCTCCAGCCTGGACATCTCGTTCGATGTCCGCGGCGGTCTGGTGATGCGGCAGATGCACCACTGGGCGGCGCTGCTGTTCATGGCCGCCATCGTCGTGCACATGCTGCGGGTGTTCTTCACGGGCGCCTTCCGCAAGCCGCGTGAGACCAACTGGATCATCGGTTCGCTGCTGTTCTGGGTGGGCTTCCTGGCCGGCTTCACCGGCTACTCGTTGCCGGACGACGGCCTGTCCGGCACCGGCCTGCGGATCGCCTCGGCGATCATGCTGTCCATCCCGGTGATCGGCTCCTGGGTCACGTCCTCGGTCTTCGGTGGCGAGTTCCCCGGCACGATCATCATCAGCCGGTTCTTCATCGCCCACGTGCTGCTCATCCCAGGTCTGCTGGTCGCCCTGATCAGCGTCCACCTCGGGCTGGTCTTCAAGCAGAAGCACACCCAGTGGCCCGGCCCCGGCCGGACCAACAACAACGTGGTCGGCGAGCGGATGTTCCCGCGGTACGCGTTGAAGCAGGGCGGCTTCTTCATGGTCGTCTTCGGCGTCATCGCGCTGATGGGCGGTCTGTTCCAGATCAACCCGATCTGGCTGTTCGGCCCGTACGAGGCGTGGGTGGTCTCGGCCGCCAGCCAGCCCGACTGGTACGTCATGTTCCTCGACGGCTCGACGCGACTCATGCCGGCCTGGGAGATCAACATCCCGATCGGCGACGGGTACGTCATCCCGCCGCTGTTCTGGCCGACGGTCGTGCTGCCCGGCATCCTGGTCGGCCTGTCGACGATGTACCCGTTCCTGGAGGCACGGCAGCTCAAGGACCGTAAGAGCCACAACCTGCTCCAGCGTCCCCGGGACGTTCCGGCCCGTACCGCCGTCGGCGCCATGGCCGTCGCGTTCTACATCGTCCTGACGCTCTCCGGCGCCAACGACGTGATCGCGGACAAGTTCCAGATCAGCCTGAACGCGATGACCTGGGCGGGCCGGATCGGCCTGCTGGTGGTCCCGCCGCTGGCGTACTACGTCACCTACCGGCTCTGCCTGGGTCTGCAGCAGCACGACCGGGAGGTGCTCGCGCACGGCGTCGAGACCGGCATCATCCGGCGCCTGCCGGACGGCCGGTTCGTCGAGGTGCACCAGCCGCTCAGCGCGGCTGACGGGCACGCCGACGGCCACGGTGAGCTGGAGTACGTGGGCTGGGTGGTGCCCAAGAAGATGAACCGGCTCGGTGCCCTCGGCCCGGCCATCCGGGGCTTCTTCTACCCGATCGAGAAGCCGGTCGAGGCGCCGGTCTCGCCGGGGCACCCGCCGGTCGAGGCGCGGCCCGAGCGCGAGGAGATCGGCAGCGGCGAGAGCCGCCGCTGACCGCCTGATCGCACCGTTACGAGGCGTCCGTCGGATTTCCGGCGGGCGTCTCGTCGTGTCCGCGTCCGCCGCCCATCCGACCAGGAGTGGGACGGCCACGGCGGGACCGGTCGACCCCGCGCGTCGGGCGATCGCAGGAATAACCCCGGTGAGCCGGGTATCCGTGCGGTCCAACGTCTCAAGGGGGGGAACATGTTGGGTATCAAACGCCTCGGCCTGTTGGCCGCGCTGGTCCTGGTCGGGGTCGCGCCGGCCGCGGCCGCGCAGGCCGCGGCACAGCCGTCGACGCAGGACACCCAGTATCTGCAGGCGGTGCACCAGGTCAACCTGTTCGAGATCACCGCCGGTGACCTGGCCCAGCAGAAGGGCCAGAACCAGGGGGTGAAGGACCTGGGCGCGATGTTCAAGACCGACCACACGCAGCTGGACCAGACGGTGCAGCAGCTCGCGTCCCAGCTCAACGTGCAGCTCCCGAACGAGCCCAGCGCGGATCAGCAGGCGGTCATCACCAAGCTGAACAACGCCAGCGGTGAGCAGTTCGACAAGGAGTGGGTGACCGCGCAGCTCGCCGGTCACGTCCAGGCCATCCAGGCCACCCAGACGGAGATCTCGCAGGGCTCCGAGCAGTCGGTGGTCCAGCTGGCCCAGACCGCCCTGCCGACGCTGCAGGCGCACTACGACGAGCTGGTGCAGCTCGCCAACCAGCTCGGCATCCCGGTCCCGCAGACCAGCGCCAGCGGTACGCCCAGCCCGGGCGGCACCGGCACTGAGTCGCCGGTCCCGGGTGGCACGGGCACCGAGTCGCCGGCTCCGGGTGGCGGCACCGAGTCGCCGGCTCCGGGCGGCGGCACCACCGAGACGCCGGCTCCCAGCGAGAGCTGACGTAGCGGCAGCAGACGGCCGGTCCACCCCCGCGCGGGGGTGGACCGGCCGCCGTGCGTCCGGTGGTGGTCAGTCGGCGCCGGCCAGGCCGATCGCGAACGCCTCCTCCAGGTCATGCTGGGAGTACGCCCGGAAGGCGATGTGCGACTCGGTGTTCAGGACGCCCGGCACCTTGGAGATGCTGCCCGCGATGACCTGGGCGATCTGGTCGAACTCGCGGACCCGGACGATGGCGATGAGGTCGACGTGCCCGGCCACCGAGTAGACCTCGCTGACGCCGGGAAGGTTGGCCAGGGTCTCCGCCACCTCGGGGATCGCGTCGGTGGCGCAGTCGATCAGCACGATCGCGGTGATCACGGGGCATTTCTCCGTTCGTCGGCGTCGCCACCCATGCTAGATGTTCCCGGTCGACCCCGGCGGCGGGAGTCGTCGGGGCTCAGCCCTGCGCGGCGGCGGGCACGGTGCGACCGTCCCCGAACCGGATCACGTCGTGCAGCCGTTCGGTGTCGCGGACGACAGCCCCCGGCCACACCACGGTGCGGCACACGTCGCCGCTCACCCGCGCGCCCGCGCCGACGACCGACTCCACGCAGTGTCCGGTCACCGTCGCGGACGCCTCGACCAGGACCCCACCGCCGGCGGCGTGCAGGTTGGCCGCCAGGTAGTCGGCCGGGGTGCCGGTGTCGAAGAAGGTGCCCGGATAGGGCACCACCTCCAGCTCACCGGCCGCCTCGGCGGGCCGCCAGAGCGCGCGGACCAGGTCGGAGAAGACCACCGGCAGGTCGCGGACCAGCCGCCAGGGCAGCAGCGAGAAGCCGGTGAAGCGGTGCCCGTCGAAGGTGCCCGGCGCCGTCGGGTCCGCGGCGGGCTGGCCGAGCAGGCGTACGGTGTGCCCGTCCCAGCCGTCGAACAACGCGGCCACGTCGGGGCCCGGGGGAGCCGCCGGGTCGGCGAGGTACGCGTCGGCGTTGCCGACCAGCACCGGCCGGCCGTCGATCCAGTTCCGCAGGTTGGCCACCCCGCCCGCGGTGCCCAGCGGCTCGCCGGGTTCCACCGACAGGTGGGCGCGGTCGCCGACGTGCGCGACCACCTGGTCGGCGAGGTAGCACGCGTTGACCGCGACGCGACCCGGCCCGGTCAGGTCGAGCCCGGCCAGCCGGGCCAACGCCCGGTCCAGCAGCGGCACGTTGCCCACCGGGCACAGCGCCTTGGGGACGTGTTCGGTGAGCGGACGCAGCCGGGTGCCCTCGCCGGCGGCGAGCACCACCGCGCACACCTCCGGCGGCACGCCGGCCGTCCCGCTCACGGCGTGGCGTCGGGCACCGGTGGCGGAAACTGCCCGGCCAGCGGCCCGATGTCGTAGTAGGCGAGCAGTCGGGCCGTCGACCAGCTCAGCTTGGGCAGGTCGTCCAGCGGATGCCAGGCGGCCTCGAAGACCTCCGCGCCGTCGACCACCAGCTCGGTGCTGGACGCCGGCACCTCCGTCTCGAAGACCACGTCAACCCAGCCCTTGGCGTGCACGATGGCGTTCGGGACGGCGGGACGCAACCGGGACGGGGCAAGCCGGACGCCGGACTCCTCGAACAGTTCCCGGGCCGCGCCCACCACCGGCGGCTCGCCGCGGTTCAGCAGGCCAGCGGGCAGCGACCAACCCTTGCCGGGCGGTTGGCGCAGCAGCAACAACCGGCCCGCGCCCGTCGCCTCGGAATCGCGGACCAGGGTGACCGCGCCGACGATGTACTTCGGCACCGCCAGCTTGACCAGGCGCCGGCGTACCGGCAGGGGCAGCCGGTAGAAGGCCTGGTAGAAGAGGGCCCGGCCGGTGACGCGGGAGCGGGGGATCATGACTCCAGGCTAGTGGTCACGAATGTCCTTCGGACGCGCTGGGGCCGGCCCGGTCACTGCCGATGGTCGACCAGGTCGATGAGCTGGCGTACCACGGTGTCCGGTTCGATCACCCGGTCGAAGACCGCGACGAGCAGGGTCTCCAGGTCGGGATAGCCCAACTCCTCGGAGAGACGCAGCAGCGGCAGGTCACTCGCCAGGCCCCGGTTGTGCTGGCGCAGGGCCAACCCGATGGTGGCCCGACCGAGGCGTACCTTGTCGCTGATCGTGATGCCCGGCTCGGTGTGCTCCGCGAACCACCTGTTGATCTGCATCTGCGCGTGCGGTGACTTGACGAAGCCCAGCCACTCCCGGCGCGGGCCGCGCGGTGCCACGCCCGCCTCGAAGCCGTTGTCGCCGTCGTTCTCGGTGAAGATCTCCACCACGTCGCCCTCGTCCAGCTCCGAACTGAGCGGGGCGAGCCGACCGTTGATCCGGGCCGCCAGGCAGTGGTCGCCCCGGTCGTTGCCCAGCTCGTAGGCGAGGTCGACGGGCGTGGCGCCGGCCGGCAGCACCACCTGCCGCCCGTCGGCGAAGACCTGGATCTGCCCCTCGGCGAGGTCGCACCGCAGCGACTCGTAGAACTGTGCCGGGTCGGCGGCGTCCGGCTCCCAGTCGAGCACCCGGCGCAGCCAGTCCAACTGCTCGGCCCGCGCCGCCGCGCTGCTGCTGCCCGAACGCGGGAAGCGGAAGTCGGCGGCGATGCCGTACTCGGCCGAGCGGTGCATCTCCTCGGTGCGGATCAGCACCTCCACCGTACGGTCCTGCGGGCCGCAGACGCTCGTGTGCAGCGAGCGGTACAGGTTGTTCTTCGGTGAGGCGATGAAGTCCTTGAAGCGGCCGGCGACGGGCCGCCAGGTGCCGTGGATCGCGCCCAGCGCGGCGTAACAGTCGGTGGCCGGGCCGTCCACCACCACCACGATGCGCGGCAGGTCGTACGGCGCGGTGTGGCCGCCGGCGATGGTGTCCTTCCAGATCGAGTAGAGGTGCCGGGGGCGGGGGCTCACCTCGGCGTCGACGCGGCTGCGGCGCAGCGCCACCCGGGCGCGGGTGACCACCGAGTCGAGGTACGCGTCCCAGCCCGGCCGGTCGTGCACGTGCCGGGCCAGCCGGGCGTGCTCGTCGGGTTCCAGGTGCAGCAGCACCACGTCGTCCAGTTCGCGCTTGAGGGTCTGGATGCCCAGCCGGTCACAGAGCGGGACCAGCACCTCCTGCGTCTTGCGGGCGATCCGCTCCCGCGACGACGCGGAGCGCACACCGAGGGTGCGCATGTTGTGCAGCCGGTCGGCCAACTTGATGATCAGCACCCGGACGTCCTTGGCGGCCGCGACGATCATCTTGCGGATCGTCTCGGCCTCGGCGGCCTTGCCGTAGAACGCCTTGTCGAACTTGGTCACCCCGTCGACCAGGTGGGCCACCTCGCCGCCGAAGTCCTCCGAGAGCGCCTGGAGCGTGTAGCGGGTGTCCTCCACCGTGTCGTGCAGCAGCGCCGCGACCAGGGTGGTGGTGTCCATCCCCAGCTCGGCGCAGATCTGCGCCACCGCGAGGGGGTGGGTGATGTACGGCTCCCCGCTCTTGCGGAACTGCCCGCGGTGCATGTTCTCCGCGATGGTGTACGCCCGACGCAGCACCGCCGGGTCGGTGCCGGCGTGGATGCCCCGGTGGGTGCGGACCAGCTGGGTGACCGGGTCGGAGTCGGTGGTTGGCCAGGTGAGCAGTGACCGCAGCCGGCGGGCGAGCGGCAGCTCACCCGGCTGGGTCGGAAGGGCGCCCCCCAGGGCGGCGCCGTGTCCGGCGTCGACGTCCACGAGGGACACCTCCTCACCCCGGCTCGACGACGCCGGTCGACGGCAGCCGGGAGCGGGCCCACGAATCGGGCAGGACTGCACTTCTCCAACAGCCTAAGCGAGTCGACGTAGTCCGATCGGTCACTTGGTCATGAGCGTTCGGTCGAGAGTTGGTGGGACGGGGCGTTCTCGGCCTTCGCCAGCAGGTCACGGAAGCGGGCCGCACCACCCACCGGCGACGACCAACCGGACGACATCTCCACCAGCCGGGTCTCCGGTCGTTCCAACCAGGACAGGATGCGTTCGGACTCCTCGGCGGTGGCCGCCGGCACCGGCCCGTGCCCGCCCGCCACCGTCTCGGCGGTGGCCCGGATGGCGCTGAGCGTGGGTCGCGGGTGGACACCCGGCGGGGAGACCCCCGCCCCGGCCAGCCGGCCGTGCCGGACCAGGGCCAGCTCCCAGCCACCCCGGGCCGCCGGGCGGGCCGCCGCCAGCTCGGCGATCCCGGTGAGCGCGGCCAGCCGCTGCATCCGCACGGTGGCGCGCAGCACCGCGGCCAGCCGGGACCGCACCACCGCGGCCTCCTCGTAGCGCTGGTCGCCGGCGAGCACGTCGATCCGGGCCAGCAACGCGTCCACGACCCGCTGCGGGTCGCTGGCGGTGGCCGTGCGGAACGGCGCGACGGCTCTGTCGTCGTACTCCTCGGGGGTGATCCGGTGCTCGCAGGGTGCCGGGCAGCGACCCAGCTCGGCCAGCGCGCAGGCGGGCGTGACGGTGCGCAACGAGAGCCGGTGCGTGCACTGGCGCAGCGGCACCGCGTCGTGGAAACCGGCGGCGGCCAGCTCGGCGGCCCGCCGGGAGGTGAACGGCCCGAGGTAGGCGGTGTCGGTGGGGGCCAGGTCGCGGACGATCGACAACCGGGGGTACGGACCGTCGGTGAGCTTGAGCCAGACCACCCGCTCCGGGTACTTCGACCGCCGGTTGTACGGCGGGGCGTGCGCGGCGATCAGGCGCAGCTCGCGGACCTCCGCCTCCAGCGAGTGGGCGCACTCCACCGCCTCGACCCGCTCGGCCGCGGCCAGCATCTCGGAGATCCGGGCGCGCTTCTCACCGGCGGTGAAGTAGCTGCGCACCCGGGTGGCGATGTCGCCGGAGGTGCCCACGTAGAGCGGCCGCTCGTCGGCGGCGCGGAAGATGTAGACCCCGGGGACCTTCGGCAGGCCTTCGGCCAGGTGCCGCTTGCGACGCTGGGTCGGGGTGACCGCCCGGGCGAACTCGATGGCGTCGCCGACCGTGTCCACCCGGTGCCCGCCGAGCCGGCCGATCAGCCCGTGCAGCACGTCGACCGTGGCCTTCGCGTCGTCGAGCGCGCGGTGGGTGGGTTGCGTGGCGGTGCGGAAGTACGCGGCCAGGGTGCCCAGCTTGCGGTTGGGCACCTCGTCGCGGGTCAGCACCCGGCGGGCCAGCGCCGCCGTGTCCAGCACCCGGGGGTTGGGCCAGCGGTAGCCGTGCTTCGCGCAGGCGGCCTTGAGGAACCCCACGTCGTACGGGGCGTTGTGGGCCACCAGCACGGCGTCGGCGATGAACTCCAGGAAGCTCGGCAGCACCTGCTCGATAGGTGGCGCCGGCAGCAGCATGGCCTGGGTGATCCCGGTCAGCACGGTGATGAACGGGGGGATCGGCTGCCCGGGGTTGACCAGGGTGGCGAGCACCCCCAACTGCTCGCCGCCGCGCACCTTGACCGCGCCGATCTCGGTGATGCCGCCGCCGTCCGGCGCGCCGCCGGTGGTCTCCAGGTCGACCACCACGAAGGTGGTCGCGTAGAGCGGCAGCGCCGGGTCCACCCCGCCCGTCGCCGGGTCGAGACCGGCAAGTGACTCCTGGACGTACTCCGCCTGTGCCATCGGCGGCACGCTAGCGCCCCGGTCCGACACTCCTGTCACAACGTCCCCACCAGCCACCATGGGGGTAGGATGAGAGATCGGCTCACTCACCGGGCGGTGGGCCCGGTCGCGGTGGGAGACTTGCCACATGCCCCTCACCGAGCCGTACGACGACCACCTCCCGCAGGAGGATCCGGTCGCGCGCGACGGTGCCGTGGGCGACCCGGGCGGTGAGGTGGTCCCCGGTGGCGAATCCTCGATCGAACCCGAGCCCAGCCTCCCCGAGCCGGTCCGGCAGCGGATCGTCGCCCTGACCGCCGCCGTGCTGCCCACCCTGCCCGCCGACGAGGTGCCGGTGCCGCTGCGCCGGGTGGCCAAGTTCGCCCCCAACCGGCGGGCCCGGCTCGGTGCTCCGGCCATCGCCGCCCAGCTCACCGCCGACCCGCTGTTCCGGCAGCGGGTCACCGCCCGGGTCCTGACCGACTCCGGCGACCTGGGCGCGGCAGTCGTCGAGGGCACCGCGCCGGCCGCCGCCGATCCGGTCGAGGTGGCCGCGCTGGCGTACCTGGCCCGGCCGCGCGGCTGGCGGGAGCTGATCGACGCCAGCGGCGCTGCCGTGCGCGCCGAGGCGGACAGCGCCGTCGTCGCCGAGCTGGTCCGCGAGGCCGAGCAGCGGGCCACCCGCGCCGAGCACGACCGGGCGGTGGCCCGGGTCGAGGCGGAGAAGCTCCGCGACGAGCTGGCCCGGGTCCGTGAGGAGCTGGGTCAGCTCCGCGAGGAGTCCCGGCAGGCGGCCCGCACCCTGCGGGAGACCCAGGCCCGCGAGCGCAAGGCCACCGAGTTGCTGGCCACCGAACGCGGCCGGGCCGCGCGGGCCAGCGCCGACGTGGACGCGGAGCTGCGCCGCGCCCGGGCCCGACTGGCCGAGGCGGAGGCCGCCGCCGGAGTCGCCCGGGCCAGCGCCAAGGAGGCACGTTCGGTCGACGACGCCCGGCTCTGGCTGCTGCTGGAGACCATCGGCCAGGCCGCCGTCGGGTTGCGCCGCGAGCTGGCGCTCGACCCGGTCGACAAGCTCCCCGCCGACTTCGTCGCCGACACGTTCGCCGAGCAGCCCGGCGCGGCACCGGCCGGTCCGGCCGCCCGCGCCCGCGACACCGACGACCCGGCCCGACTGGACCAGCTCCTCGCCCTGCCCCGGGCGCACCTCGTGGTGGACGGCTACAACGTCACCAAGCGCGGCTTCGGCGAGATGTCCCTGGAACAGCAGCGCAAGCGTCTCATCACCGGCCTGGGCGGGATCGCCGCGCAGACCGGTGACGAGGTGACCGTCGTCTTCGACGGCGCCGAGCGGATGCACGGGCTGCCACCCGCGCCGCGCGGCGTGCGGGTGCTCTTCTCCCGCAAGGGCGAGACCGCCGACGAGCTGATCCGGCGGCTGGTCCGCGCCGAGCCGGCCGGCCGCCCGGTGGTCGTGGTCTCCTCCGACCGCGAGGTCGCCGACGGGGTACGCCGGCACGGGGCGTACCCGTTGGGCGCTGACTCGCTGCTGCGGCGCCTCGCCCGCTCCTGAGCGCACCCGCTGCCCGCTCTGACCCGGCCGGATGTGCATGCCGGTCGCCCCTCGCGTGTCGGTCCGGGGCGCTAGCATCGCGGCACCGCCTAGGAGGGGAGTCACGATGGGCCAGGACGACGTCGCGGTGTTCGTCGACCGCGATCTGGGCGGTGCGCGTTTCACCAGGTCGACGCTTGCCGGTGCGGTGATGCGCGGCGTGGAGGTGGCCGGTCTGGACATCGACGCGCCCTGGCTGGCCGACTCGACGCTCGTGGTCAACGGCGTCGATGTCGTGCCGCTCGTCGAGGCCGAGCTGGACCGGCGGTTCCCGGGCCGGGAGCTGAGGCGGGCCACCGACCCGGCCGACCTCCGCGCGGCGTTGGCGGCCACCGAGCGGGCCTGGGCAGCGGCCGTGGACCGGGTCCGCGCCCTGCCCGAGGGCGCCGCCGACGTATCGGTCGATGGCGAGTGGTCGTTCGCGCAGACGGTGCGCCACCTGGTGTTCGCCTCCGACGTGTGGTTGGGCAAGGCGATCCTGCGGCTGCCGCGGCCGTTCCACCCGCTCGGTCAGTCGCACGCCGAGTACGAGACGGACGGCTTCGACATGTCGGTGTTCGCCACCGGGCAGCCCACCTTCGACGAGGTCCTCGAGGTGCGGGCGCAGCGGCAGGCCATGCTGCGTGACTTTCTCGCGACCGCCACACCGGAGCTGCTGGCCGAGCAGCGTCCGAGCGCCTGGTGGCCCGAGCGGCACGTGTCGGTCCTGCACTGCGTCCACGTGATCTTCACCGAGGAGTGGCAGCACCTCCGCTACGCCCTGCGTGACCTGGACGCGCAGGGCTGACGACAACGAGGGTCGCCCCGGGTGCGGCTGTCAGGTGGCGGGGAGTCGCCGGGCCAGCTCGCGGCGCAGGGCGTGGCGGTCCGGGATCATCCAGGTGAGCTGGACGACCAACTCGTACGGTCCGCGCCCCGGTGTCGACCACTGGTTGGGCCGCATCGGGGGCCGGGTCTCCCCGGGGTCGCGCGGCCGGACAACCAGTCGCGGGTCCACGGCGCCCCGCACCTGGGCGCTCGCCACGTTCGTCCAGTCGATGGTGAGCGCGGTGCCGTCCGGCCCGGTCAGGCGCAGCGACTCCGCGGTCAACCGCAGGGGCAGCCGGGGCTGACGGCGTAGCTGCCAGCGGATCACCGCCGCGCTGGCGAGGCCGATCCCACCGAACCGCAACAGCGCGTGCCACCACGGCTCGTCGACGATCGCCGCGTACGTGACGAGGAGCCCTGCCGCCAGCACCGTGACGACGGCGAGGGCCTTGCGGCGTCGGGCCGGCGATGAGTGAAAGTCCACGACGGACGCGTCATCGTTGCTGGCCACCGTCGTGCTCTGCCCGACCGGCCGCCGCGCCAAACGCGGTGGTCGTGTGACAGGCGCGGGGTCGGCGACGGTGGGGGTGTCCTGGCGGTCGGGATACCCGATTTCGCTGATCTGGAGTGGATCTCGGCCGCAACGGGCGGTCGGGCGGGGTTTCTGTCGTACCCGGTGGTTAGCGTCGATGTGACCGACGGTGCTCGGGTGGCGACGACAAGCGTCGACCGGGCTCCGCCAACGATCAGGAGGCGTGATGCTCATCGACTGCGACGGGTGCGCGAGGCGGGGTGACGGCTGTTCCGGCTGCCTGCTGGCCGCTCTCTTCGACGACACGTCCCCGGCTGCGGGGCTGGTCGCCGCCGAGGTCCAGGCGATCGAGGTGCTCGCACGTGCCGGGTTCGAGGTGGAGGTGCTTGCCGCGCCCGAGCGCCGCGGCGACACCGGCCGCGGCGCGGCACGACGGGTCGCCTGACGCGACACCACCTCCAGAGAGGGCTTTCCGCGGGCCATAGGATGAGCGGTCACGGCGGGAGGAGCGGGCGGGATGAGCGGGCTACCAAGAGGCGTCGCCGGCACGGCGGTGTCCGCGTGACCCCCCGTGGCTGGGCGCTGCTGACCCTGGCCGGGTTGACCGTCGCGCTGGTGGTGGTCGCCGCGCTGCTCATTCCGTGGCACCGGCCGCCCGCGCCCCGGGCCGACCAGCTCGCCGCGCTGCGTGACCTGCCGGCCGAGCAGGTGGCCAGGGGGCGGGAGTTCCGCGCGGCCCTACGCCCCGGTGGCTACACCGCGCTCGCAGTCGGCCTGCTCGTCGCGCTCGCGCTCGGGCTCACCCCGCTGGGCAGCCGCCTGGTCGAGCTGGTGGGCCGGCCCTTCGGCGGGCACTGGGCCGCGCAGGCGGTGCTCGGCGGGCTGGTCGTGGTGCTCGTCGCCGACCTGGTCACCCTCCCGTTCGCCGTCTGGCGCCAGAGCGTCCTCACCCGCTACGGGCTGAGCACCAACGGCTGGAGCGGCTGGGCCGTCGACCTGCTCAAGTCGTACGCGGTCAGCGCGGTGATCGGCGCGGTGGCGCTGTTCGGCTTCTACGCGGTGATCAGGTTCGTGCCGCGCTGGTGGTGGGCGTTCGGCGCGGCGGGTGCCGCCCTGCTGGTGGTGCTGCTGTCGTTCGTGCTGCCGGTGCTGGTGGAGCCGGTGTTCAACAGGTTCACCCCGATGGAGCAGGGTCCGCTGCGCACCGAGCTGATGAGCATGGCCGCCCGCGACGGGGTGCCAGTGCGCGACGTGCTCGTCGCCGACGCCTCCCGCCGCACCAGGGCGGTCAACGCGTACGTCTCCGGTCTCGGCCCGACCCGGCGGGTGGTCGTCTACGACACGCTGCTGACCGAGGCGACCCCGGCCGAGGTGACAGCCGTGGTGGCGCACGAGCTGGGGCACGCGAAGGATTCCGACGTGGCCGTCGGCACGCTCACCGGGGCGCTGGGCGCCGCCGCGGCGGTGGTGGCGCTCTACCTGCTCGGCTCGTGGGGGCCGCTGCTGCGGCTGGCCGGCGTCGACTCGGTGGCCCACCCACGCGCGTTCCCGCTGCTGCTCGCCCTCGTCACGGTGGCCGGGCTGGTCGCCGCGCCGGTGCAGGCGCTGATGTCGCGCCGGGTGGAGGCCCGCGCCGACGCGCACGCGCTCGCGCTCACCGGCGACCCGGTGGCCTTCGAGTCGATGCAGCGTCGGCTCGGCTCGGTCAACCTGGGCGACCCCGACCCGCCGCGCTGGGAATACCTCTACTCCGCCTCGCATCCGTCCACCGTGGAGCGGATGGCCGCCGCCCGCGCGTACGCCCGGGAGGCCGGCCGATGAGCCGTACGCTGCTGATCACCAACGACTTTCCGCCCCGCCCCGGGGGCATCCAGTCCTTCGTGCACAACCTCGCCCTGCGTCAGCCGGCCGGTTCGGTGGTCGTGTACGCGTCGAGCTGGCGGGGTGCCGCGAAGTTCGACGCCGACCAGCCGTTCGAGGTGGTCCGGGAACGCACCCGCGTGCTGCTGCCGACCCCGCTGATCGCCCGGAGGGCGGCCCGGCTGGCCCGCGCGTACGACTGCGACACGGTGTGGTTCGGCGCGGCCGCCCCGCTGGGGCTGCTCGCCGCCGGTCTGCGCCGCCGGGCGGGCGTACGCCGGGTGGTGGCGCAGACCCACGGTCACGAGGTGGGGTGGGCGGCGGTGCCGGCGGCCCGGCCGGCGTTGCGCCGGATCGGTCGGGGTGTGGACGTCACGACCTACCTGGGCGAGTACACGAGGACCCGGCTGGCCCGGGTGTTGGACGGGGTGACCGAGCTGCGCCGGCTGGCGCCCGGGGTGGACGTGGACACGTACCACCCCACGGTGGACGGTGAGCAGGTCCGGGCCCGGCTGGGGCTGACCGACCGGCCGGTGGTGGTGTGCGTGTCCCGGCTGGTGCCACGCAAGGGGCAGGACATGCTGATCCGGGCGCTGCCGGAGATCCGCCGTCGGGTGCCCGACGCGGCGCTGCTGATCGTCGGCGGTGGTCCGTACCGGGCGACGTTGGAGAAGCTGGCCCGGCAGACCGACGTGGAACGGGACGTGGTCTTCACCGGCTCGGTGCCGTCGGCGGAGTTGCCGGCGCACTACGCGGCCGGTGACGTGTACGCGATGCCGTGCCGCACCCGTAACCGGGGCCTCGACGTGGAGGGGCTGGGCATCGTCTACCTGGAGGCGTCCGCGACCGGTCTGCCGGTGGTGGCCGGCGACTCCGGGGGCGCGCCGGACGCGGTCCGTGAGGGCGAGACCGGTTACGTGGTCGGTGGGCGGGACGTCGCCCAGTTGGCCGACCGGGTGGCGCGGCTGCTCGCCGACCGGGACCTGGCCCGTCAGTTGGGCGCGGCGGGTCGGGCGTGGGTGGAGCGGGAGTGGCGCTGGGAGGCGCAGGCGCAGCGGATGGCGGGGATACTCGCCAGCTGACCGCCGGGCCTTCTCAGGTGGTGCTCGCCCGGGGCGGCGCGTAGTGCGGCACGTACTCCTGGTCGGTCAGCCGTTGGATCGCGGCCATGACCTCGTCGGTGACGACGCGGATGTCGCGTGGCCCGTCGATCCGGCCGGCGACCGGGATCGGCGGGCCGAACCGCAGGGCGACCGGGTGTCGGCGGGGCAGTCGCGCGTCGACGGGCAGCACCTCGGCGGTGCCGAGCACACCCACCGGGATGATCGGCACCCCGGTGTCGCGGGCGAGTCGGGTCATGCCGGTGCGGCCCCGGTAGAGCCGGCCGTCGGGGGAGCGGGTGCCCTCGGGGTAGATGGCGACGAGGCCGCCGCCGCGCAGGACGGGCACGGCGGCGTCGAGGGCGGTGAGGGCGGCCCGGCCGCCGGCCCGGTTGACCGGAATCGCGCCCATGCCGGTGACGATCCGCCGGCTGACCCAGCCGCCCGGCCCCCGGCCGGTGAAGTACTCGACCTTGGCCCAGAACGTGACGTGTCGGGGTGTCAGGCAGGCGAGGAACACCTCGTCGGCGACGGACAGGTGGTTGCTGGCGAGGATCGCGCCGCCGTGTCGGGGCAGATGTTCCAGCCCTTCCACGCGGGGTCGCCAGCCCGCCCGCAGCGCGGTGCCGACGGTCAGTTTGCTGAGGTCGTACAGCAGTGGCACGTGTCCTCCGGGGGTCGGTGCGGTGCGGGGCCGAGGTGGGCGTCGAGCGTGGCGCGCAGTAGGGCGTCGTCGTCGGTGGCGCCGGTGGCCAGCGGCAGACTGCCCCAGGCCCAGAGTTGGGCGATGCCGTGCAGGTTGGCCCAGAGCGCGCCGGCGAGCACCGGGGCGGGGGCGTCGCCGGGTTGGCGTACCTGGGTCACCAGGTCGGCCAGGACGGCGAACAGCGGCAGGCTCGTCTCGCGCAGCCGCAGCCGGCCGCTGTTCAGCAGGTCGTGCCGGAACATCAGCTCGAACATGCCCCGGTGCGCCGCGGCGAAGTTCAGGTACGTCCGGGCCAGTGCGGTCAGTTGGGTACGCGGATCCGGGTCGACGTCGCGCAGTGTGTTCTGGACCCGGGCGGTGAGGTCGGCGAAGCCTTCCCGGGCGATGGCGGAGAGCAGGTCGACGTGGGTGGGGAAGTAGCGGCGCGGCGCGCCGTGGGAGACCCCGGCCCGGCGGGCGATCTCCCGCAGCGACACGGCCGACTGGCCCTCGCGCAGCACCAGGTCCACTCCGGCGGCCACCAGTCGGGCCCGGAGGTTCGCGTCCCCCTCGCTCATAGACACTGTCTACCAGCGAGCCGTAGACGCTGTCTACTCCCCGCGTTTCGCGGCGCTGGTCAGCGGATACGGGCCAGGATGCGGTCGGCGGGGGCCGGCCTGCCGAAGTGCCAGCCCTGGGCGGCGTCACAGCCGATCGCCCGCAGCCGCTCGGCCTGCCCGGCGGTCTCCACACCCTCCGCCGTCACCGTCAGGTCCAGGGCGTGCGCCAACGAGACGAGCGAGGCCAGGATCCGCTCGTCGGTACGCCCGACCGCCGGCGACCGCAGCCCGGCCACGAACTCCCCGGCGACCTTCAACTCCGTCACCGGAAGGTCCCGCAGGTACGCCAGGTTGCTGTAACCGGTGCCGAAGTCGTCGATGGCGATCCGCACACCGAGGTCGGCGAGCACCCGCAGGGCGCGTACCGGCTCCTCGGCGGTGCTCATCATCGTGCTCTCGGTGATCTCCAACTGGAGTCGTTCCGGTGGCAGCCCGGTCTGCCGCAGCAGGGCGAGCACGTCCTGGACCAGACCGGGCCGGTGCACCTGCCGGACGGCCAGGTTGACGCTCACAAAGGGCGCCTGGACGCCACCGGCCGACCACGCCTCGGCCTCCCGGCACGCCTCGGCAAGCACCCAGCCACCCAACTGCACGATCAGGCCGGTCTCCTCGGCCAGCCCGATGAAGCTGTCAGGTCGCAGCACCCCCAGCTCCGGATGGCGCCACCGCACCAGCGCCTCCACACCCAGCAGCCGCCCGTCGCGCAACGAGGTCAGCGGCTGGTAGTCGAGGTAGAACTCGCCCCGCTCCAGCGCGGCCGGGATCGCCGCGGAGAGCGCGTACCGGGCCAGCTCCCGGCGGCTGCGTTCGGCGTCGTAGAGGGCCCAACGCGCCCCGCCGGCCGACTTCGCCCAGTGCAGGGTGGCGTCGGCGGCCCGCATCAGGTCACTCGGATTGGCGCCGGCCACCTGGCGCTCGACGATGCCGATGCTCGCCGAGACCTGCAACTCGTGTCCGTCCACAAGCGCCGGTGTGCCCACCGCGGCCAACGCCGTCTCGGCCACCTTCACCATGTCGTCGGTGCCGCCGGTCCGTTCGACCAGGATGACGAACTCGTCGCCGCCGAGCCGGGCCACCAGGTGCTCACCCAGGTCCTGGCACAGCCGCTCGGCCACCATCGTCAACAACCGGTCGCCCACCTGGTGTCCCAGGCTGTCGTTGACGACCTTGAACCGGTCCAGGTCGAGGAAACACACCCCGACCCGCTGCGCGCCGCGACCCGGCTCGTTGAGAGCGGCGGCCAGCCGCTCGGTGAACAACGTCCGATTCGGCAGGCCGGTGAGCGGGTCGTGCGTCGCCTGGTGCCGGAACCGCGCCTCGCTGGCCCGCAACGCCCGCTCCGCCTGCGTCCGCGCCATCATGGCGGCGCGGCGGATCGACTCCTGCTCGTCCAGGGTCCGGTCGCGCAACGCGCGGGCGTAACCGGTCGCCACGGCGGCCAGCAGCCGGGCCATCCGGTCCTCGACGTCCTCGGCCACCAGGCCCAGGTCGCGCACCAAGCGGAGCTGGATCACCTCGACGGTACGGCCCAGCCCCTCCGCCGAGGCGATGTGCGCGGCGACCAGCTCGGCGCCCACCCGGTGCCCGGCACGCAGGTCGAACGGTTCGGCGAGCAGCGCGCCGGCCAGCTGGCCGGTGAGCCGGTGCAGCAGTGCCTCGAGCTGCGCCTGCGTCATCGGCAGGTAACTGGTGCCGGAGACCGCCTTGGCCCAGGCCCGCGCGAAGGTGCCCGGACGGGACGCCGCCCCGGGCGATTCAGCCACCGAGTCGCCCGACGCCGCCCATGAAGACCGCGCGCTCGGCGTCCTCCGCGCCGTCCGGGGTGTCCGGCCGCCACTGCGGCACCCACACCACACCCGGGTCGAGAAGTTCGAACCCGTCGAACAGCGCGGTCAGCTCGGCACGGCTGCGGATCCAGAGCGGGCTGTCCGTACGCCGGTAGACCCGTTCCGCCTCGGCCCGCTCGTCCGCGCTGCGCCCGTCGTCGCTGGCCTGCGACAACACCAGGTAGCTGCCGGGGGCGAGGGCGTCGCGCAGGGTCGCCAGCAGCTCCGCCGGGCGGTCGTCGTCGGAGACGAAGTGCAGCACGGCCACGATCATCACGGCCACCGGCTGGCTCAGGTCGAGCAGCTTGCGCACGTCCGGGTGGCCCATGATGGCCTCCGGGTGCCGCAGGTCCTCCTGGACCACCACGGCCCGGTCGTTACCGGACAGGATCTCCCGGCTGTGCGCCACCGCCACCGGGTCGACGTCCACATAGACCACCCGCGACGCCGGGTCGATCCGCTGGGCGATCTCGTGCACGTTGCCGACCGTGGGGATGCCCGAGCCGATGTCCAGGAACTGCCGGATCCCGGCCTCGGCCAGGTGGTGCACCGCCCGGCGCAGGAACGCGCGGTTGGCCTGGGCCATCAACGGCGCCTCCGGCACCGCTGCCACCATCGCCTGCGCCGCCGCGCGGTCGGCGGCGAAGTTGTGCGAGCCGCCGAGGTAGTAGTCGTACATCCGCGCGACGCTCGGACGCTCGATGTCGATGGTGTCGGGCGCCCAGTCCGGTCGCTGCATGCGCTCACCCTTTCCGAGTCGGCGTCGAGGGCATCGTCGCCCGCGCGGGTATTGTGCCCCCGACACGGCCGCCAGACCATAGCGCGCCGCCAGGTCGCCCGCCGACGTCGGTCGATACGCGAAGTCCGCGCCGGCGGTGAGCCGGCGCGGACCTCGGTCGCGGTGTCCCGCTCGACGAGCGGGGGTCGGTCAGAACTTCGGGGCGTCCGGCGCCTCGAGCAGGCCCAGTCGCAGCGCCGTCATCAGCGCCTGCGCCCGGTTGGCCGCCCCGAGCTTCTCGTAGAGCTTGGAGATGTGGGTCTTGGCCGTGGACTCGCTGACGAACAGCTGCTTGGCGATGCCGGCGACGCTCATGCCGTCGGCGAGCAGCCGCAGCACCTGCCCCTCGCGGGGGGAGAGCTGCGGACCGGACGGGGCGAGGCGACGCTTCATCGCCTCGGCCAGGTCGGCGGCGGTGAACGCGCTGGGGGAGGAGGCGGCGTGCCGGGCTGCGGCCACCACCTCGTCCGCCGGGGCGGTCTTCGGTACGAAGGCGCTCGCACCGGCCTCCAGGGCGCCGAAGAGCTGGTCGTCGCCCGCGTACATGGTCAGCACCACGATGCCCATCGACGCGCTGGACTTGCGCAGCGCGCGGGTGGCCTCCAGGCCGCTGCCGTCGGGCAGACGCAGATCCATGATCACCACGTCCGGCTGCAGGGCGCCAGCCTGACGTACACCCTCTGCCGCCGTGGCGGCCTCACCGACGACCTCGAACTGCCGGTCGCGCTCGAACGCGTGCCGCAGGCCCTTGCGAATCAGGTCGTGATCGTCGACAAGGAGGACCTTGGTGCGGGTGGCCGGTGTCGGACTTGTGGTCATCCTCGGGTTACTCCCCTTCTGGTGCTGCGCTGTCACGCACGTTATCTCGCCGGGACGAGGTACCGAGAACCACCGCCACGGTCGTGCCGCTGGGTTGCCGCGGCCTGATCTCCAACCGGCCCCGGATACGTTCCGCCCTCTCGGCCATGATCGCAAGACCGTACCGTCCGTCGGGGCGCTGGTCAGCCATCCCCTGACCGTCATCCGACACTTCTATTTGCGCGTACGGGGGGTCCACCTCACACGTGACCCACAGATTGGACGCGCCGGCGTGCTTGCGCGCGTTGGTGACCGCCTCCTGCGCGATGCGCAGCAACTCGGCCTCGGTGGCCGCCGGCAGCCGCGCCGTGGACTCGTCGAGCGACAGGTGCACCCGCAGACCGCCGGACGCGCCCACCGTGCGCGCGTACTCGGCGATCGCCGCGGCCAGCCCGCCCTGCCGGTCCACCTCGCTGCGCAGCTCGAAGAGGCTCAACCGCAGCTCGGTGATCACCCGGGTCACCTCGGCGCGTAGCGTCCGCAGCGCCTCGGCGGTCTCGTCGGCGTCGTCGAAGACGGTGGCCAGGGCGTTGTCGATGCCGTAGCCGACCATCACCAGCTCCTGCGCCACCCCGTCGTGGATCTCCCGGGCCAGCCGTTGCCGCTCCTCGTTCGTGGCCAGCGAACGGACCTCGTCGAAGAGCAGCGCCGCCTCCAGCCGCAGCGCGGCCGGCCGGGTCAGCCCGGTGACCCGGTCCACCACCGGCGGCGGGTACGCCTGCGCGACGTCCGCCTCCAGCACCACGAGCCCCACCGTGCGGACGCCGGCGACCAGCGGGACGATCAGCGCGGACACGTCCCCGCCCCGGTGCGTCCGCGACTGCGACCGGGCGGCCGTGGTGGCCTGCTGGCTGGCCCAGGCGTCGGCGATCGCCGAGTCCGCGTCGAGGGTCGTCTCCCAGTCCACCCGGTCGACCCCGGCCTGGGCGAGCACCACGAGCCGGCCGCCCCCGCTGGCCGACAGCACCGCACCCCGGTCGGCCCGGGCCACCGTGCGCAGCTCCTCGATCAGGTGCTCGGAGATGCCACCCGGGTCCAGGGTCGCCCCGGGCAGTTGCCGGGCCACGGTGCGCAGCTGGGTCAACAGCCGGGTCGCCTCGGCGTACGGCTGGGGCTTGCCCTCGCCGCGCACGGCCATCACCCGGTGCAGGGTGCCGGCGGCGTACAGCCCCAGGGCGGCCAGGATCAGCCACTGCGCGCAGACCGCCAGGTAGCCGGGCTGGCCGAGCTGGCGGCCCCCGTCGACCTCGGTCAGTGCGCCGCTGACCAGCAGGGTGGCGGCGGTGACGGCGAGCAGTGCGGCGCCCTCGGAGAAGCGGCGGCGCAGCGCGGTGACGGTCACCGGGACCGCCAGGTAGGGCAGCACCGCCGACGCGCCCAGGCCGTCGACCGCGCCGCCGATCGTCGCGTCCGCGGCGACCTGGCTCGCGGCCAGCCCCAGCACCACGACCTCGGCCACCCGGCTCAGCGGGCCGATCAGCCGGTGCTGCGGGGCGAGCAGCGACGGCAGTCCGGCGACCGCCAGCAGCGCGATCCACCACAGCTGGGCGACGTCGCGGGTGGCGAACAGGGTCAGGACGGCGACCAGCGCCAGCATCACCAGGCGGGCTGCCGCGGCGAGGGGATGCGGGTGCGGTGCGGCGGATGTCGATGCGGGCACGTGACGGATGGTAGTCAGCCCCGGTAGATATCGGCGATTTCCGCCGCGTACGTCTTGTGGACGACCTGCCGCTTGACCTTCAGCGACGGGGTCAGCTCGCCGGTGGTCTCGGTGAAGTCGTGGGGCAGGATCCGGAACACCTTGATCGCCTCGGCCTTGGAGACGCCCCGGTTCGCGTTGTCGACGGCGGACTGGATCTCCGCGCGCAGACCCTCGTGCTCCCGCAGTTGGTCGACCGGGGTGTCGGCGGGCAGGCCGGCGCCCGCCAGCCACGCGGGCAGCGCCTCCTCGTCGATGGTGACGAGCGCCGCGATGAACGGCTGCCGGTCGCCGACGACGACGCACTGGCTGATCAGCGGGTGTGCCCGGACCTGGTCCTCCAGGACCGCCGGGGCGACGTTCTTGCCGCCGGAGGTCACGATCAGCTCCTTCTTGCGGCCGGTGATGCTCAGGTACCCGTCGTCGTCGAGCTGACCGAGGTCGCCGGTGCGGAACCAGCCGTCGGCGCTGAGCGCCTCGGCGGTGGCCGCGTCGTTGTGCCAGTAGCCCTGGAAGATCAGCTCACCGGAGATCAGGATCTCGCCGTCGTCCTCGATGCGCACGGTCACGCCGGGAAGGGGGCGCCCGACGGTGCCCATCCGGGTGCCGGTGGGCAGGTTCGCGGCGGCGGCGGGGGAGGTCTCGGTGAGGCCGTAACCCTCCAGGATCGTCACGCCGATGCCGCGGAAGAAGTGACCGAGCCGGGCGCCGAGCGGCGCGCCGCCGGAGATGGCGTCGCGGCACCGCCCGCCGAGCGCCGCGCGCAGCTTGCGGTAGACCAGCCGGTCGAAGACCGCGTGCTGGGCCCGCAACGCCAGGCCCGGCCCGCGCGGGGTCTCCAGAGCCTCGCTGTACGAGATGGCGACCTGCTCGGCGCGGGCGAAGATGCCGCCCTTGCCGTCGGCCTCGGCCTTCTGCTTGGCCGCGTTGTAGACCTTCTCGAACACCCGGGGTACGGAGAGCACGAAGGTCGGCCGGAACTCCTGGAGCTCGGCGACCAGGTTCTTGGGGTCGGCGCAGTGCGCCATGGTGGCGCGGGCCTGCACCACGCCGATCTGGATCAGCCGGGCGAAGGCGTGCGCCAGCGGCAGGAAGAGCAGGGTGGCCGCGCCGGCGTTGAACAGGTTCGGCAGGACCGGCACCGCGTTGGCGATGTCGGCGTACATGTTGCGGTGGGTGAGCACGCAGCCCTTGGGCCGGCCGGTGGTGCCGCTGGTGTAGATGATGGTCGCGAGGTCGCCGGAGTGGACGGCCTTGCGGCGCCGTTCGACCTCGGCCAGCTCGACCGAGGCGCCGGCGGTGACCAGGTCGTCGACCGCGCCGAGGTCGATCTGCCAGACGTTCTCCAGCTCGGGCAGCTGGTCGCGGACGCCGGCGACCAGCTCGGCGTGCTTGTCGGTCTCCACGACGACGGCGACCGCGCCGGAGTCGGCGAGGATCCAGGCGGCCTGGTCGGCGCTGGACGTCTCGTAGATCGGCACGGTGACCGCGCCGGTCGCCCAGATGGCGTAGTCCAGCAGGGTCCACTCGTAGCGGGTGCGGCTCATCAGTCCGACCCGGGCGCCCGGCTGCACGCCGGCGGCGATCAGCCCGCGCGCCACCGCCGCGACCTCGTCGCGGAACTGGAGGCAGGTCACCTCGACCCAGGTGGTGCCGCCGGCGGCCGGGTTGCGGCGGGCGAACTGGACCGTGTCCGGCGCGACCTCGGCGTTGTCCCAGACCGGATCGGTGAGGTTGGCCGCGTCGCCAACGGTGACGATCGGCGGAACGGAGAACTCGCGCACCTGCACTCCTTCGTGCTCGCACTTGCCGGAACGGCCGCCACCACGGCGTCCGTTCCGTCGAAACCTACCCGGCGGATGGTTACGGTGCCGTAGGCAGGGCGTGGCGGGGGCGGCGCGACACCTGGGCGGGGCCCGCCGGGTAGCCTCCCCCCATGGCGGACTCCTCCACCCAGTCGATCATCATCGGCGCGTCACCGGACCGGGTGGCGGCGGTCATCTGCGACTTCCCGCGCTACCCGGAGTGGACCGAGGCGGTGCGCCACGCCGAGGTCGTCGAGGAGTACGAGGACGGCTACGCCAGCCAGGTGCGGTTCACCATCGACGCCGGGGTGATGGCCGACGAGTACGTGCTGGCCTACGAGTACGCCGAGGACCTGTCCCGGGTCGAGTGGCACCTGGTCGCGCCGTCGAAGATGCAGAAGAGTCAGCGCGGCTCGTACGACCTGGTGGGCAATCCGGACGACAGCACCACGGTGACGTACACCCTCGAGGTCGAGCTGTCCGTGGGCATGCTCGGCATGTTCCGGCGTAAGGCCGAAAAGATGATCATGGACACCGCGTTGAAGCAGCTCAAGCGCCGGGTAGAAGCACCCGGTGCGGCGCAGTGACGCGTCCGGCGGCAGGGCGGAGGAGCCGAGGGTGAGCGGCACGGATCCGGGCTCGGCCCGGCAAGAGGCGGAACGGCTGGTCGCCACCCTGCTCGCGGGAGCGCGACTGGCCGCCGCCGGGTCGGCGGGCGGCGCGTCCGGCCCGCTGGGCGGCCTGCTGGCGGGTGTCCTCGGTCACAGTGGTGTTCCGCACACCGCCTCGGCCGGGACCGGCGGTTTCGCCACCGGATCCGCCGAATGCTGCGTCTGTCCGGTCTGTCGGGGCATCGCCGCGTTGCGGGACCCGAGTCCGGAGTTCGCCGAACGTCTGGCAACCGGCGCCGGCGACCTGGCAGCCGGCGTGGCCAGCCTGCTGCGTGCCTTCTCCCCGCCGGAGCCACCCCCGGCGAGCACATCCGACTCCGCCGCCCCGAACCGGCCGGCACCCGCCCCGACCAGCGACGACGAGGCCCGACGACCCGAGCCGGCCGACGCCGGCGACGATCACGTGTGGCGCGATGCCACCCGCACCGGGCATGATTCTCAGCCGGCGCCGGAGCGGGATGTCTGGTCGGCCGCCACCCGTACGGCGGACCCACTCGCCCCGCCCACCGCACCACCCGTCGACGACGCCGGGGCGGTGGCCGCACCGGCACCGACCAACCGACCCGTGGTGCCCGCGTCGCGGGTGCCCGACGACGCCGGCGCGGACGCACCGTGCGACGAGGCCTGACCGCGG
This sequence comes from Micromonospora sp. NPDC005298, assembly GCF_040607375.1. Taxonomy (NCBI): domain Bacteria; kingdom Bacillati; phylum Actinomycetota; class Actinomycetes; order Micromonosporales; family Micromonosporaceae; genus Micromonospora; species Micromonospora sp. NPDC005298. Next base: position 41,700 of record NZ_JBEXGP010000021.1, on the reverse strand, counting down.
GACATCCCGACCCGGACCGACGTCCTCGTCGGCGCGTGGGCCGGACAGCACAGCAGAGGGGAGCGGCAGCGGTGACGCTGACCATCGGAGTCGACGTCGGTGGCACGAAGGTGGCCGGCGGTGTCGTGGACGACACCGGCACGGTCCTCGTGCAGACCCGACGGGACACTCCCGCCGATGACGTCGGCAAGACCCGCGACGTCATCATCGAGCTGGTCGGCGAACTCGCTGCCGGGCGGACGATCGAGGCCGTCGGGATCGGCGCGGCAGGCTGGATCGACGCCACCCGCTCGACCGTGCTCTTCGCACCGAACCTCGCCTGGCGGGACGAGCCGCTGCGCGAGTACGTCGGCGCCGCCGTGGGTCTGCCCGTCATCGTCGAGAACGACGCGAACGTCGCCGCCTGGGCCGAGTTCCGTTACGGCGCGGCCCGCGACGCGGACGACTCCATGATCATGTTCACGATCGGCACCGGCGTCGGCGGCGGCATCGTCCTCGGCGGCGAGCTGATGCGTGGTGCGCACGGCGTCGCCGCCGAGCTGGGCCACATGCTCGCCGTGCCGGACGGGCACCAGTGCGGCTGCGGCCGGCTGGGCTGCATCGAGCAGTACGCCAGCGGCAGCGCCCTGGTCCGCTTCGCTCGCGCAGGCGCCCGGCAGGAGCCGGACCGGGCTGCCGCGCTGCTGGAGCTGGCCGGCGGCGAAGCCGAGGCGATCACCGGGCACATGGTGACCGCAGCCGCGCAGGGCGGCGACCCGGTCTCGGCCGAGGCGTTCGCCCAGATCGGCAGGTGGCTGGGCACCAGCCTCGCCGACATGGCGCAGATCCTCGACCCGCAGACCCTGGTCGTCGGCGGCGGTGTGATCGACGCCGGTGACCTGCTGCTCGGCCCGACCCGCCGGTCGTACCTCGACGCGCTGGCGCAGCGCGGCCGCCTGCCGGTGGCCGAGGTGCTCCCCGCCGAGCTGGGCAACAGCGCCGGGGTGATCGGCGCCGCCGACCTGGCCCGCCGGATCTGAGGCGGGGCACCGATGGGCGAGGCTGCCGGCGTACCGCTGCGCGCGGTGTCGTACAACATCCACAGTCAGCGCGACGACACCGCCGCGCTGGCGGCGGTGGTCCGGGCCGTGCGACCGGACGTGGTGATCGTGCAGGAGGGGCCGCGCCGGTTCCGGTGGCGGCAGAAGTCCGCCACGCTGGCCGAGTCGTTCGGCCTGGTGGTGGCCGCCGGCGGGCTGCCCGCGCTGGGCAACCTGCTGCTGACCAGCCTGCGCGTCCAGGTGGTCGGCACCCGCTGCCAGCGGTTCCCGTTGACCCCCGGCCGGCACCTGCGCGGCGCCGCGTACGCCGACTGCCGGGTCGCCGACGCCCGGTTCACGCTGGCCGGCTCGCACCTGTCCACCGACCCGGCGGAGCGTCCCGCGCAGGCCGCCGAGTTCAAGCGAGGGCTGGACGCGGCGACGACTCCGGTGCTCGCCGGCGCCGACCTCAACGAGGGCCCGGACGGTCCGGCGTGGGCCACTGTTTCGAGCGGGCTGACCGACGCCGCGGTGGCCGCCGACGCGGCGGACCGGCTCACCTACTCCTGCGCCGACCCCCGTCGACGCATCGACGCGCTCTTCGTCGACCCGCGGATCACCGTGGTCGACTACGACGTGGTGGACACCCCGCAGACCCGCCGGGCCAGCGACCACTTCCCGGTCCTGGTCGACCTGCTGCTGCCCACCACCGGCTGACCCCCCACCGGCCCGGGACCCGCCGATCGGTCCGCGCCGGCGCTGGACATCCGGCTCCGATGTGGAGAGGATTTCGCGGCGACCGGCACGCGTGCCGCACAAAAGGAGATGCCCCGGTGTCCACCTCCACCGACCACGGCCGGCCCGATCCGTCCGCGCAGGGCCGCGACGCCGCCCCGGTCTCCGACCGGGGAGACACGGTCTGCGTCATCGGGGCCGGGGCCAGCGGCCTGACGGCCATCAAGAACCTGCGCGAGCACGGGTTCGGCGTGGACTGCTACGAGCGGGAGACCGGCGTCGGTGGCGCCTGGAACTGGCGCCACGACCGCAGCCCCGTGTACGCCAGCACCCACCTGCTGTCGTCGAAGCCGTTCACCCAGTTCCCCGACTTCCCGATGCCGGACTCGTGGCCCGACTACCCGCACCACAGTCAGCTGCTCTCCTACTTCGAGCGGTACGCCGACCACTTCGACCTGCGCTCGCACATCTGGTTCGGCACCGAGGTGGTCCGGGTCGAGCCCGCCGAGGGGGACCGCTGGGACGTGACCACCCGCTCCACCGGCGGGTACGGTCCGGAGCGCACCTCCCGGTACGCCGCCGTGCTGATCGCCAACGGTCACAACTGGTCGCCGAAGTTGCCCCGCTACGAGGGCCTCGAAGAGTTCCGTGGCGAGATCATGCACGCCTCGTCCTACAAGGACCCGGCCCAGCTGCGCGGCAAACGGGTGCTGGTGGTCGGCGCCGGCAACACCGGCTGCGACATCGCGGTCGAGGCCGCCCAGCAGGCGTCGCGCTGCTGGCACTCCAGCCGGCGCGGCTACTGGTACGCGCCGAAGTACGTGTTGGGCCGCCCCGCCGACCAGGTCAACGACGCGCTGCTGGCGCTGCGGGTGCCGTTGCGGGTGCGGCAGTGGCTCTACCACTGGACCCTGCGGCTGACCGTCGGCGACCTGACCCGCTTCGGCCTGCCCAAACCCGACCACCGGGTGTACGAGACGCACCCCATCGCGAACAGCCAGCTCGTCTACTACGTGGGCCACGGCGCCATCGGCCCGGTGCCGGACATCGCCCGGTTCCACCCGTACGCGGTGGAGCTGACCGACGGCCGTGAGATCGACCCCGAGGTGGTCATCTTCGCCACCGGCTACCTGCCGCGCTTCGAGTTCCTGGACGCGTCGGTGTTCGCCGACAGCGCCGGCGCGGGCCGGCCCACCCTGTGGCTCAACGCGTTCACCCCGGGGCATCCGACGCTGGCGGTGGCCGGTCTGTTGCAGCCGGACTCGGGGATGTTCACCCTGGCGCACTGGCAGACGGTGCTCTTCGCGCGGGTGTTGCGGGCCCGCCGGGACAGCCCGGAGCGCGCCGCGGCGTTCGCGCGGCGGGTGCGGGAGCGGGCGGGTGAGCGGTACTCCGGTCAGGTCAAGGAGAGCAGCCGGCACTGGTTCGAGGTCGGGCACGCCGACTACCTGCGCGCTGTCCAGCGCGCCCTGCACGACCTGGAGGCCAAGTGAGCGCGAGGAGTGAGCTTGCGAGCCCCGCAGTCGCGAACGGAGGGCCAGTCGAGTGAGCGCGAGGACCGAGCTGCGGATCATGCGGGGTCGGGAGTGGGCGCGGCCGGTCCGGCCGGCGCGGCGTGAGGTGCTCAGCGCCGTACCCGAGGTGGAGCAGGGGCGGCCGCCGCTGCTGTTCGTCCCCGGGTTCGGGCACGGCGCCTGGGCGTTCGCCGAGCACTGGCTGGGGCACGCGGCGTCGCGGGGCTTCCCGGCGTACGCGATGAGCCTGCGTGGGCACGGCGCCAGCGAGCCGGCGCCGGAGGCGACGTTGCGGGCGTACGCCCATGATGTGGTCCAGGTGGCCGCGGGCCTGCCGCGTCAGGCGGTGCTGGTGGGGCACGGCGCCGGGGCGCTGGTCGTGGCGCACGCGTTGGCGCGCTATCCGGCGCGGGGCGCGGTGCTGGTGGCGCCGGTCTTCGGCGGCTGGGGGTTGCTGGGCGCGGCGCTGCGCCGCAACCCGGCCGGGACGCTGCCTGCGGTGTTCGGCGGACCGTTGCGGCTCAACCGGGGGCAGTTGTTCAGCCGGGAACTGCCCGAGGAGGAGGCCCGCCGGTACGTCGGGCGGCTCGGTCGGGCCGGCCGACGGGCGCAGTGGGCCCTGCTGGGGGAGCCGGCGGCCGAACCGGCCGTGGGCGCGCCGCCGGTGCTGGTGATGGGCAGCCCGGACGACCGGGTGGTGCCGTCGTCGACGTTGACGCGGGTGGCCCGCCGGTACGGTTCGGCGCCGCTGCTCTTCCCCGGCATGGGGCACGACCTGATGCTTGACGCGCGGTGGGTGGAGCCGATCGACGCGATCCTGGACTGGTTGGAGAAGGAACCCGCAGCGCGCTGAGCTGCCCGGTCAGCCGCCGACGTGGTGGGCGGCCGGGTTGGCCCGGGTCACCGGGCGGGGCACCCGGACCGCGTCGTCGGTGCTGGCCAGGCGGCTCACCAGGGCGCCGGTCTCGTCAAGCGCGCTGAGGTAGGAGCGCGCCCAGGCCCGGATGTCGTGCTCGTGCAGGTGGGCGCGCATCGCCCGCATCCGTTCGGTGACGTCGGCCGGGCTGGCCCGCAGCGCCGCGCGCAGCCCCTGCTTGAGCCCTTCCAGGTCGTGCGGGTTGACCAGGTACGCCTGGGACAGCTCGGCGGCGGTGCCGGCGAACTCGCTGAGCAGCAGCGCGCCGTCGTCGTCCACCCGGGCGGCGACGTACTCCTTGGCGACCAGGTTCATCCCGTCGCGCAGCGGGGTCACCGCCATCACGTCGGCGACCCGGTAGAGGGCGGCCAGCTCGGCCCGGTCGAAGGGCTGGGTGAGGTAGTGGATGGCGGGTTCGCCGACCCGGCCGAACTCGCCGTTGATCCGGCCGACCTCACGCTCGATCCGTTCGCGCAGGATCTGGTACTGGCCGACGCGTTCCCGGCTCGGCATGGCGACCTGCACGAGGACGGTGTCGCGGACCTTGACGTCGCCGCTGGCCAGCAGTTCGCTGTACGCCTTGAGCCGCTGCTCGATGCCCTTGGTGTAGTCCATCCGGTCGACGCTGAGGATGACCTGTCGGGGATCGCCGAGGTCCTGGCGGAGCCGTTGGGCCCGGGCGGCGACGTCGGGTCGGGAGGCGAGCGCGGCCATCTCGGCGGTGTCGATGGAGACCGGGAACGCGCCGATGCGTACGACCCGGTCGTCGATACCGATCCGCCGGTCGGTGGCCGGCAGGTCCAGCACCCTCGTCACGAGCTGGGCGAAGTTGTGCGCGGCCTGGATCCGCTGGAAGCCGACGAGGTCGGCGCCGAGCATGCCGCGGAGCAGTTCGGCGCGCCTGGGGAGTTGCATGAACAGCTCCGGCGGCGGGAACGGCACGTGCAGGAAGAACCCGATGCGCAGATCCGGCCGCAGCGCCCGCAGTTGGCCGGGGACCAGGTGCAGGTGGTAGTCCTGCACCCAGACGACGGCGCCCTGCTCGGCCACCTCGGCTGTCGCCTCGGCGAAGCGCTGGTTGACCCGCTGGTACGCCTCCCACCACCGGCGGTGGTGCTGCGGTTGTTCGACGGCGTCGTGGTAGAGCGGCCAGAGGGTGGCGTTGGCGAATCCCTCGTAGTGGTCGCGGAGGTCGTCCTGGCTGAGGGCCACGGCGTGCATGCGGACGCCGTCCACGTCGGGTAGCGCGGGGGCCGGCCCGGTGCCGCCGGCCCAGCCGACCCAGGTCGCCGGGGTGTGTTTGAGCAGGGGGTGCAGCGCGCTGACCAGACCCCCTGGGCTGCGTCGCCACTCACAGGCCCCGTCGGGCGCCTGGTTGTCGTCGATGGGGAGGCGGTTGGCCACCACCACGAGGGAACTCTGTCGCATCTCGGGCATTCCGATCAGCAGAGGACTGACCGCCACGAGCAGGAGAAAACCGGTCAGTCAGCGGGGGAAGTGACGTACGGCGGTATTCCTACTGACAGTAAGTTACACCACTGTTACGCGCCGGGCGGGTCGGCGTCGTCCCGCGATGCGGGCCGGAGGTCAGACGACGGCACCGTTGTCCGGGTCGTCGTCCTCCTCGTCACCGGGGCGCAGCCGCCAGATCAGCGTGACGAAACCGGCCAGGATGCCGGTGAACCCGAACAGGGTCACCGCCGAACGGTCCACCGGGACCAGCGACGGGAAGAGGAAGAGCACGAACCCGACCACGACCGCGAGGATGCCCACCACCGCGTACTTGGAGATCCGGGGCAGCGGCGGTGGCGGCGGCGGGTGGTAGCCCTCGTCGTCCTCGTCGTCGGGCAGATCGGCGCCGAACGTGTCCAGCCCGTCGAGCAGCGACGGCTCGTCCGGACGGGTGCCCCGCCCCACCGAGATGCCGGAGATGTCGGTGGCGGACGGCAGCCGCCGGACGTCGGTGGCCGTCGGGCCGGGCTCGTCGACGCCGGTACGGGCCAGGGGGCCCGCGGCCGGCTCGTCTCGGGTGTCCGGTTCGTCCACGTTCTCCGAGGCCGGCCAGGGGTGCTCGCCGGCCGTCGAGGTGGTGTGGAAGCCCGCCACGATCCGCGCCCACTCGGCGTCGATGTCCGGTTCGCCACGCGCCGGAGGCTGCTCCGGGGACGTCTCGTCGGCGAGCTGGGTCAGGTAGTCCCGCGCGGTGGTCAGGTGCGAACGGTCGACGTACAGCCGGTCGACCGGACGGGCCGGGACTGTGGTGGTGCGGGTGACCGGGTTGAGATCGGCCGAGGGTTGCAGGTACGCGGCGATGCCACCGGCGGCCAGCACGTCGAGCAGGTGCTCGCCGACGCGTGGATCGACGTCGCCGACGACGGCGTACTCGCTCGCGTCGAGCCCGTTGTCCCGCCGACCCCGGCGGGCCCCACCCGCTGACACCCGGACATCCTCCTCAACGCGCCCTGCGGCGCGGCCACCCGTCCCCGTCGACGTCCGTACGCACGCCGTGCTCTGAATCGTGACACGTCAGGGGCCGGTTCCGGGAGTGCGTTGTGTCGCGTCTTGGAAAGTCGCGGCTGCCGCCGCAGGTCGCGGCGGGCCCCCGATGTCCGTTCTTGCGCGACACGTGCGATCTCGGTGACCGCCGCCGGCCGCGCGGGCGCGCCCCGACCGCCGTCGTACAAGACCGGGCCCGCCCGGGAGCGGCGCGCCGGCGGCCGCGACCCCGCAGGCGACCCGGCGGCCCGCCGGCTCAGCAGGCGACCCGGCGGCCCGCCGGCTCAGCAGGCCACCCGGCGGCCCGCCGGCTCAGCAGGCCACGGCCGGTCCGGCCGGGCTGATCGGCCGCCCCGCGAGAGCCAGCAGGCCGGGCGCGTCGTTGCGCAGCGCGAAGGTGCGGACCTCGGCGCGCGGCGCCCGGGCGGCCGCCGGGTCACCAGCACGGCTCAGCTCCGCCGCCGCCAGCGCCAACGCCAGCACCCGGTCACTGACATCGGGAATCCGCCCGTACGTCTCGGCGGCGGCCAGGTGCAGCTCGGCCGACCGCCGGTGGTCGCCGTCGGCGGCGGCCAACGCGGCCGTCACGGTCCGCAGCGCCGCCTCCGACCAGGGAGTGCGATGCTCGACCCGGCCCAGCATCGCCCGGACCCGCACCGCCGTGTCCCGGCCGGCCAGGGCGGCGCCGTACGCGGCCGCCGCGATCCACTCCCCGCTGGCCAGGGCCGGCACCGCCGACCAGGACCGGTCCAGCTCGTCGATCAGCGCCGCCGCCTCGTCGGCGCGACCCTGCAACGCCCGGCACAGCGCGGCCATGCCCAGCATCGTCCAGCGCAGCCGGTGGAACCCGCTGCGTCGCGCGGTGTCCAGGGCGTCGTCCAGGTCGTCCGGGTCCTCGTCGTCGCGCAGCACCAGCAGGCAGCAGCGCAGACCCCGCACCTGCATGTCCCAACTGCCGGTGGGCGTGTCCACGAACGCCTCCGCCGCGGCGAGCAGCCGACCGAAGTCGCCCTCGAACCAGGCGCGCATCGCCTCCGCCGAGTAGCTCGTGGTCAACGTCTGGCCGCTGGCGGTCCGCGCCGGCGCGGCCGACAGCAGGGCGTCCGAGCGCAGCCAGTCGCCCTCCTCGCGGATCGCCCAGGCGAGGTTCTGGGTGGCGCGGGGCAGCGCCAGCAACTGACCGGCCCGGCTGAACTCGACGATCGCGTGCAGCTCGTCCAGGCCGACCCGGTCCCCGGCCTGGTAGCGGGCCGTCGCGGCGGTGATCCGGGCGTTGGTGCGGGTCTCGGTCAGGCCCAGCCGCTCGGCGATCTCCGCGGCGATCTCCGCCGCCACCACGGACTGGTCCCGCTCGTAGTTGAGCATGTGCAGCCGGCCCAGCTCCGCGTACGCGTCCGCCTTCTGCGGGGTGTCCGGCAGCGACTCGAACAACTGCACGGCCCGATCCAGACAGGCCAGGGCGTCGGCCCGGTCGGCCCGTAGCCAGGCGGCCTGCCCGAGCAACGTCCACGCCCGGGCCGCGCACGCGTCGTCGCCGTGCGCCAGCAGCCGCCCGGCGAGCGCGTGCACCTGCTCCGGCCCGCCGCCGGAGAGGAACGCGTTGCCGTCGCGGTAGAACGAGATCTCCGTGCTCAGGAGTTCCAGTTGGAGCCGACCGACCGGGTCGCTGTCGTCGGCCAGGCCGAGCGCCCGACCCGCGTGTGCGGCCGCCGCGTCCAACCCGTGCAGGGCGTACGCCCGCCGGGCCGCGCGGTGCAGCGCCTGCCGGGCCGGCGCGGCGTACCGGCGGACCTCCATGCCGAGGGAGCGGGCGATCTCGTGCGCCGCCCAGCGGTGGTGCGCGAGCACCTCGGCCAGGTCGGTGTCGCGGCTGTGCGACAACGCGTCGAGCCAGTCCGCTGCCCGCTCGTGCCGTGCCACCCGCTCGGTCCGCGGCAACCGCTGGTAGCAGACGTCGCGTACCAGCACGTGCCGGAACCGGAACTCCGCCTGCCCGGCCATCGTGGACGCGGCCTGCTCGTGGACGAAGTCGCGCTGCTCCAGCCGGCGCACCGAACGTTCGACCGACTCCACCTGCTGCCCGAGGGCGGCGGCCACCGCGCCGGGCCAGAACTGCACCCCGACCACCGAGGCGGCCAGCAGCACCGCCCGGTCCTTCGCGTCGAGCAGGTCCACCCGGTTGGCGATCACCGCGTGCACGCCCTCCGGCATGGTCAGTTCGAGATGCTTGTCGAGCGACCAGCCCCGCCCGGACTGGCGTAGCGCGCCCTGCTCGATGAGCATCCGGACGTACTCGTGGGCGTACAGCGGGTTGCCGCCGGCCACCTCGATGAGCGGGCTCAACATGTCGGCGGAGAACGCCGCCTGACCGAACAGGTGCGCGTACAGCGCGGCGATCCCGGTGTCCCGCAGCGGCGGCAGGGTGATCGTCACCGAGCCGGTGATGGTGCCGGCCCAGCTCGGGTCGCGGTCGACCAGCTCCGGACGGGCCGTGCACAGCAGCAGCAACGGCACCTCGCGGGCCGCCGACCCGAGCAGCTCCACGAACCGCAGCATGGCGTCGTCGGCCCAGTGCAGGTCCTCGAAGACCAGCACCGTGGGACGGCGGGCGGCCAGCGCCAGCAGGAAACGCCGCCACGCCGACTCGGCCTCCTCGGCCGGCAGCGGCGTGCCGGGCAACCCGACCAGCGGGCGCAGCGCGTCGACCACCCGGTCCCGTTCGCCCGGGCCGATCAGCTCGCCGACGGCAGCGGCCAGCCGCTGCGCCGCGCTGGCGGCCGGGTCGGTGTCCAGGATGCCGGCCTCGGACTTCACGATGTCGGCGAGCGCGGCGAACGTGACGTTCTCCCCGAACGGCGGGCAGCGCCCGATACGCCAGGTCAGCGGTTCGTCGACCAGCCGGCCGGTGTGCCGGTACAACTCGCGCAGCAGGCGGCTCTTGCCGATGCCGGCCCGCCCGAAGATGGTCACCACCTGCGGCAGCCGGTCCCGCAGAGACCGGTGCAGGGCGTTGACCAGCATGCCCAGCTCGTGTTCCCGGTCGACCAGCGGCGTGGCGTCCGGTTCCCGGTCGGTGGGCTGGCGCCGCAGCGGGGACAGCGCGAGCCACACCTCGGTCGGCGAGGACCGGCCGCGCAGGGTCACCGGCGGCTGCTCCTCGTAACGGATCGCGTCCTTGGTCAACGCGTGCGTGGTGCCGCACACCAGCACCCCGCCCGGCGGCGCGACGGACTGCATCCGCGAGGCGGTGTTCACCACGTCCCCGGCCACGATCGCCTGCCCGCCGTCGCGGGCGGCGGCCACGTCGACGAGCGCCTCGCCGGTGGCCACCCCCACCCGGAACCGCAGTTCGGTGCTGCCGGTCGGCGCGAACCGGGTGAGCACCCGTTGCAGCTCCAGCCCGGCCCGTACGCAGCGCAGAGCGTCGGTCTCGGTGGCGATCGGCGCGCCGAAGAGCGCCATCACCGCGTCGCCGATGTACTTCTCCACCACCCCGCCGTACTGGCCGACGACCCGGCGGGCGGCGGAGAAGAACCCGGTCTGCATGCCACGGACCTGCTCCGGGTCGGCCCGCTCGACGTACGGCGTGAAGTCGATCAGGTCGACGAAGAGCACGCTCACCCGGCGGCGGTCCTCCTGCGGGGTGACCGCGGCGGGTCGGTCCGCGCCCGGCCGGGGCGACCCGCACGAGGTGCAGAACGTGACGTCGGAGGCGAGTGGACGCAGGCAGTGCGGGCAGACCGCACCCAGTTCGGCGCCGCAGCCACCGCAGAAGCGGTCGCCGTCGGCGGCCGTCCGTCCACAGCGCTCACACTGCGCGGCGATGACACCCTCCACTGGCGAAGCCGGTCGACGCCCACCGGCGCCGCCTGGTAGGAGTATCGCCGCCGGCGAACCTGTCAGGTACCAGCCTGTTGGCTTGCGGACAGTCCATCAGGGCAGATGCGGACTACATTCAGTCAGCCACATGTCGATCAGCGACCAGAGGGGGACAGGTCAATGGTGTACGTCAAGCTGGAGAGCGACTGGACCGACGGCAACGGGGTCAGCCACTCCGCCGGCGAGTCGGTGGACGTCGACGCCGCCACGCTCGCCACGCTCCAGGCCGAGGGCATCGTCATCGAGCAGTCCCACGGCCCGAGCGGTGACGGCAAGGGCCCGGACAAGTGGGCCGGCCCGGGCAGCTCCGGGGCCTGAACCAGCCTCGGTGACGCGTCGACGCGGCCGGGTCGCCCACGGGTGACCCGGCCGCGTCGTATGCGTATGGGTGGGTCAGCGGTCGTTCATGCCGGCGCGCCGGCGCAGCGCGGCCACGTCGGTCACCACGATCCGGCGGCCCTCGGTGCGCAGCCATCCGCGACTGGCGAACGACCCGATCGCCTGGTTGACGCTCTGCCGGGAGCCGCCGGCCATCTCGGCCAACTGACTCTGGTTGAGCTCGATCGTGATCATCGGCGCCTGGCTCTCGCCGGCCAGCCGGACCAGTGTCTTGGCGACCCGGCCGGGCAGGTCGAGGAAGACGTGGTCGGCGTTCTGCTCGGTGAGCCGGCGGATCAGCCCGCCGAGTGACCGCATCACGGCGTCCAGGATGCGCGGGTTGGAGTGCACCAGCTCCATGAAGGCCCCCCGGGAGAGCGCGAGGGCCGCGCAGTCCTCGATGGCCTCGGCGGAGGCGGACCGGGTGGACGCGTCGAGCAGGGAGACCTCGCCGAGCACGTCGGGTGGACGGATGACCGACAGTACGGCCCGTTCACCGGTGGGCGCGGTACGGAAGACGGCGACCGCGCCGCGGCGCAGCACGATCAGCGACTCGCCCGGGTCGTTCTCCACGAAGAGGAGTTGACCTTTGCGGTAGGTGCGCGGAACGGCGGCGGCGATGACGCGCTGCCGCACCTCAGGCTCCAGCCCGGCGAACATCTCGACACCCGTGAGCGCGTCACCCGGCTCCGGTAGGCGCATCTCCACGGCCCAACCCCTCCCCGGTCATGGACCACAAACTCGCTCACCGGGTGAACCTGATGGCCCTGAAAGGTGAACTGACACCGGTTCGGCGTCCGGTAGCGGTACACATCAGATCATGACGGTCCGGTCGCTTGCTGTACACCCCTCGAAGCACTTCCGTGACCGTCGCCAGCTGCGGCGTACCCCTCGTCGCCCACCTCGGTCGGCCCCCCGCCGGGCACCGCCGCGCGGCGGTGGGCGAGGATGGCCGGAATGGTCTACCGCTACTTCTACGACTGCGAGTTCATCGAGGACGGCCGGCTCGTCGACCTCGTGTCGATCGGTGTCGTCGACGAGTACGGCCGCGAGTTCTACGCGGTCTCCACCGAGTACGACGATTCCCGTGCCGTGCCCTGGGTGCGGCGCAACGTGCTGGACAAGCTGCCCTCGCCGGCCGACCGGGCCTGGCGCTCGCGTGAGCGCATCCGCGACGACCTGTACGACTTCCTCATGGAGCCGATCCGGGACCGGCCGGGGGAGCAGTTGGAGCTGTGGGCCTGGTACGCCGCGTACGACCATGTGGTGCTCGCCCAGCTCTGGGGGGCGATGCCGGCCCTTCCCCGGGAGATCCCCCGGTTCACCAAGGAGCTGCGTCAGCTCTGGGACGACCGTGGCCGACCGACCCTGCCGGACGCCGACGCGGCCCGGCACGACGCCCTGGTCGACGCCCGGCACAACCTGGCCCGCTGGCGGGCGATGACGTCCCGCTGACAGTCGTCGTACCTTTGCAGGTTTGACCGGTTCTGTCCCGGGCATCGGTTCGACCAGTCGAGCCGAGGGAGAGCGCCATGAGCAAGCAGCCGACCAACGCCACCGAGGCACGCGCCCGGGTCACCGAGCTGGTCCGCGAGGCGCGGATCTGCATGCTCACCACGACCGCCGTGGACGGGCGGCAGGTGAGCCGACCGATGGGGCTTCAGGAGGCCGGGTTCGACGGGGACCTCTGGTTCTTCGCCTCCGCCGACTCGGCGAAGGTGCGCCAGATCCGGGTGAATCCGGAGGTCAACGTCTCGTTCTCCGACCAGAAGCACAACGCCTGGGTGTCGGTTTCGGGCACCGCCAGCGAGGAGTTCGACCGGGCCCGCGCCGAGCGGCTGTGGAATCCGCTGCTCAAGACGTGGTTCCCGGACGGGCTGGACACCCCCGACCTGACGTTGATCAAGGTGCACGCCAGCTCCGCCGAGTACTGGGACTCGCCGAACAGCACCGTGGTCAACCTGTTGGGGTTCGCCAAGGCCGCCGTCACCGGCCAGCCGCCGGAGGCGGGCGAGAACCACGAGGTGAGCTACTGACCCGCCGCCGTCCCGGGGCGCGCTGTCATCGCACAGGTAGGCCGACTACAGTGCGCAGTGACGGCCCGCCCCGGGCCGGCAACGGCGCCGATGGTCTGACCTGACACATATCCTGGGGCAAATCGGGCTTTACCTGATGCTCCAGGAGGATGAGCGGATCATGCGTATCGGCGTGCTCACCGGCGGCGGCGACTGCCCGGGTCTCAACGCGGTCATCCGGGCGGTGGTCCGCAAGGGCGTCGCCACCTACGGTCACCAGTTCGTGGGCTTCCGGGACGGTTGGAAGGGCCCGCTCGAGGGTCTGTCCCGCCCGCTGGACATTGCGGACGTCCGGGGCATCCTGCCCCGCGGCGGCACCATCCTCGGCTCGTCCCGCACCAACCCGTTCAAGATCGAGAACGGCGTCGAGCGGATCAAGGACAACCTCGCCGAGCAGGGCGTGGACGCGCTGATCGCGATCGGCGGCGAGGACACCCTCGGCGTCGCCACCAAGCTCTACGAGCTGGGCGTGCACGTGGTCGGCGTCCCGAAGACCATCGACAACGACCTGGGCGCCACCGACTACACGTTCGGCTTCGACACCGCGGTCAACATCGCGATGGAGGCCATCGACCGGCTGCACACCACTGCGGAGAGCCACCACCGCACCCTGGTCGTCGAGGTGATGGGCCGGCACGCCGGCTGGATCGCCCTGCACGCCGGCCTGGCCGGCGGCGCCAACGTCATCCTGCTGCCCGAGCGGCAGTTCGACGTCGACCAGGTGGCCGGCTACGTCGAGAAGCGCTTCCAGCACCAGTACGCCCCCATCGTCGTGGTCGCCGAGGGCGCGCAGCCGCTGGACGGCCAGATGGTCCTCGCCAACCAGGAGCTCGACTCGTTCGGCCACGTCCGCCTCGGCGGCATCGGCCAGTGGCTCGCCGAGCAGCTGGAGGCCAAGACCGGCAAGGAGGCCCGCACCGTGGTGCTGGGTCACATCCAGCGCGGAGGCACCCCGACCGCCTTCGACCGGGTGCTCGCCACCCGGCTGGGCCTGCAGGCCATCGACGCCGTCAACGACGGCGACTGGGGCAAGATGGTCGCGATGCAGAGCACCGACATCGTCCGGGTGCCCCTCGCGGAGGCCACCCGCGAGCTGAAGACCGTGCCGCTGGAGCGGTACGCCGAGGCCGAGGTCTTCTTCGGCAGCTGATCGATCGTCGGCGGCGCGGCGGGCCTGCGGGTCCGCCGCGCCGCGACCCAACACGAGGGGGTACGGGCCGACATGTCAGCCGGAGTGCACACGGTCGCGGTGATCGGCGCGGGCAAGATCGGCGAGCTGATGCTCTCCGGGCTGCTGCGCTCCGGATGGCCGGTGGACCGGCTGCTGGCCACCGCCCGCCGACCCGCGCGGGCCGAGGAGCTGACCGCCCGTTACGGCGTACGGGTCGTCGACAACCTGACCGCCGTGGACGAGGCGGCGGTGCTCGCGGTGTCGGTGAAACCGCAGGACGCCGCCACGCTGCTCGACGAGATCGGCCCCAAGGTGCCGGCCGACAAGCTCGTCATCTCGCTCTGCGCCGGGCTGCCCACCAGCTTCTTCAACCGCCGGCTGCCCGAGGGCACCCCGGTGGTCCGCGTCATGACCAACACCCCGGCGCTCGTCGACGAGGCGATGACCGCGATCTCCGCCGGCGCGTACGCCACCGGCACGCACCTGGCGTTGGCCGAGGAGATGTTCAAGCCGCTCGGGCAGACCATCCGGGTGCCCGAGTCGCAGCAGGATGCGGTTACCGCGCTCTCCGGCTCCGGCCCGGCCTACTTCTACCTGCTGGTCGAAGCCATGATCGACGCGGGGATCCTGCTCGGGCTGCCCCGGCAGGTGGCGCACGAGCTGATCGTGCAGACCGCCATCGGCTCCGCGGTGATGCTGCGCGACTCCGGCGAGCACCCGGTCAAGCTGCGCGAGGCGGTCACCTCACCCGCCGGCACCACCATCTCGGCGGTCCGGGAGTTGGAGAAGCACGGCGTCCGGGCGGCGCTGCTCGCCGCACTGGAAGCCGCCCGGGACCGCGCCCGCGAGCTGGCCGCCCAGTCCGACTGAACGTTCCGGGCACGTCGCGGAGCCGGGCGTGGCGCATACTGGCGCGGTGTTCACACTCGCCCAGGCCCGGCACCTGGTGGCCACCCTGCAACCGCGCGTCGACGAGTTGATCCGGGTCCGGGCCGACCTGGCCGAGCTGCGCGCCGACCTGGCCGACCACGGGGTGAGCGCACTCGGCGGTCTGGCCGAGGTCAAGGGGCTGGAGGCACGCCTGCACGCCGTCGTCGACGAGCTGCACCAGCACGACATCCAGGTCAAGGGTATAGCGCCGGTGCTGCTCGACTTCCCCGGCGAGCGGGCCGGCCGTTCCGTGCTGTGGTGCTGGCTGGAGGGCGACTCCGACGTGCGCTGGTACCACCGGGCCGAGTGCGGCTTCGCCGGCCGCCGCCCCATCTGACCCCGGGCCGGTCATCTCTCGACCACCGCGAAGACCACCACGTTGTCGCTGTAGTGCCCACGCCGCCGGTCGAAGTCGCCCCCGCAGGTGACCAGGCGCAGCTCCGCGCCGGGCGTCGGCCCGTAGACCGTCGCCGTGGGAAAGTGGTCCTTGCGGGTCCGCAGCGACCCGGTCACCCGGAACGACAACCACCGCCCGCCGCGCCACACCTGCACCCGGTCACCGGGCCGCAGCTCACCGAGCCGGGCGAACACCGCCGGGCCACGCCGCGAGTCCAGATGCCCGGCCAGCACGGCCGGGCCGGTGTCGCCGGGGGCCGGCCCACCGCCGTACCAGCCGGCGGTGTCGAAGTCGTCCGGCGGGACCAGCGCGCCCGCGCGGTCCAGGCCCAGCACGGTGAGCGGGGAGTCGACGCCGATGCGCGGCACGCGTACCCGGGTGGGTGGACCCTGCGGCGCGGGTGCGGCGGCCACCGACGGGCAGTCGTCGACGCAGCCGGGGCGCCAGCTCGCCCCCGGCGGCGGCGGGCCCGCGCCGGCCAGCCCCACCCCGGTGCCGGCGGTCAGGCAGACCGCCGCGCCGGCCGCGACGAGCGCGGCCAGTGGCACCCGGCGGTCGCGGTGCCGCCGGATCGACAGACCCGGGCCGGCGCTCACCAGGTGGTGCGCCGCCACCGGCGCCAGAACAGCAGGGCCGCCGCGACGCCCGCCGCGGCCAACCCGCCGGCCACCAGGGGGTACGCGTCGAACCCGGCCCCCGCCGTGCCCCCGGCGCCGGTGTCCACCCCGCCGGCCGGCACGACGGTGCCACCCTCGGCGTCGCGGCGCAGCTCCGCGGTGAGCCCGCCCTTCTTGGAGTCGAGCACCAGCAGCGAGTAGACCGCGCCTCCCGTGAGCCGCACCTCCGCATCGGTGCTCGGGCCGCCGGCGCCGGTCAGCTTCAACCGCCAACTGCCCGGCTCGACCTGCTGGTAGTCAGTCGTCGTGGCGAACTGCACCCCGTTGGCGATCATCGGACCGTCGGCGGCCGCCACATCCAGCACCGGCGTACGCACCGACGCCTGCACGACACGCACCTTCGCCCGGCCGTCGGTGGGTGCGCTGAGATCGTCGGTGAGCACCCGCAGACCAAGGTCGGCATGCCGGCCGACACCCGCCACCGTGTAGGCGTCGCCGCTGGTCACCGCCACCTCGGTGGTGAGCACCGGAGGATCGGTGGCAGGCGCGCCAGCCTCACGCATCGCCACCGCGTAGCGGCCGGGAGGCAACGACAGATAGTCGGAGACCACCCCGTACCCGACCCCGGGAAAGACCCGCGGCTTCGCGGCGTCCGGCGCGGACAGGTAGACGTCCACGGCCGGCGTGTCGGGGGAGAGGTGAGCGAGCCGGACGTATCCGACGGCGTCCGCGCGAGCGGCCCCCGCCGGCACCGGCGCGCCGGCGGCCAGCACGGAGCCGAGCAGGAGCGCGCCAGCGCCGGCCAACAGCCGACGGGCGGTACGAAGCGTGTGCATGTCGCCTCCGGAGGCACGTTCGGTGAGCGGGCGGCAACCCACGGAAACAGAGTCCCGTGGGTAGGACTAGAGCGCAAGTTGCCGCGTCGATGTTTCTCGCCGCGCCGCGCCGTGCCGCGCCGCTGGCTGCAAGATCGAGCGTGACCTTGCTACCTCGCCAGACTCGATCTTGAGGTGAGGCGGGCCGGACGCCGCTACCGCACCGCGAGGGAGCCGGACAGGTCGGGGACTCCGCCGCTCCATCGAGGCGCCGCCACCGTTGCCGGGCGGGTGCCGTCGGCGTCGGCGAGCAGGTGCCGCCATTGTCGCCGAGTAGGTGCCGCCACTGTCGCCGGGCGGGTGCCGACCGTCGCGTGCACCGACCGTAGACGGTCGCCACCGCCGCAGGCGAACCCCTCGTCCGGGCCGGCGTGGGCGTCGTGTGCCGGGGTGCTCGTCGGTGCCGTCCGCCGACGCTTCGGGCGGGCGTCACGCGCGGGGTCGGAGTCGTTCCGGGGGCAGACAGGGATCCCGCGCAGACTCATGTTCGCCTATTGTCGGTCGATGCGGGATCGCCGGGTGGCGCTGGCGTGGGCGGCCTTCGTCGTCGTCGCGCTGGTGTCCTGTGTGCTGGTGCTGGGCCGTCCGGATCGTCTGTCCGACCTGCACATCTACTACGGCGCGCTGTCCGACCTGCACGCCGGCAGGCCGCTGTACGGGTATGTGGCCGAGAACGGTGGGCCGTTCACCTATCCGCCGTTCGCGGCGCTCGTGCTCGGGCCGATGACAGCCGTCAGCGAGGGCGTGGTGCAGGGGTTCTGGCTGGTGGCGACGTGCGCCGCGGTTGTCGCCATCGCCGCGTCGGTAGGTGTCGCGCTGAGCACCCGGCCGTCCCGGCGGCCGCTCGTCGTGGCGGTGGCGGCCACGGTGCTGATGCTCTCCGCGCCGGTGCAGAGCAACCTGCGGTTCGGTCAGGTCAGCATCTTCATCGTGCTGATGGCCCTGCTGGACGGGATGGGCGTCCTGCCGCCCCGGCTGCGCGGGACGTTGGTCGGGGTGGCGGCGGCGGTCAAGCTGACCCCGCTGTTGTTCGTGGTCTACTTCCTCGCCGTCGGCCGTTACCGCGACGCCGGTCGGGCGGCGGCGACGTTCGTGGCCTGCGCCGGGCTCGCCGCGATCGTGCTGCCCGGCGAGAGTTGGACGTACTGGACCGAGAGCGTCCGGCAGACCTCCCGGATCGGCAACCTGGCGTCGTTGGGCAACCAGTCCCTGCACGGGATGCTGCTGCGCGTCGGCGTCGAGGAGTCCACGTTGCCCCTGTTCTGGGCGGGCCTGGTCGCGCTGGTCTGCGCGGCGGCGCTGCTGCGGGCCCGGCAGTTGGCGCGGCAGGGCCGCCCCGGGCACGCCGCAGTGCTCGTCGGGTGCGCCACCGTGGCCGCGTCCCCGGTGTCCTGGACCCACCACCAGGTGTGGCCGGTGCTCGCCGCGATGCTGCTGATCGGGGCGTCCGGCGTCGCCCAGCGGGCCGCCGGTGCGGCGCTGCTCGCCGCCATGGTCGTCTCGCTGGGCGCGGTCCTCGGTCCGATCTCGACGCGGCCGGGCGTGCAGTTCCTGTTCGAGAACGCCCGCGCCGTCGGCGTGTGTCTGCTGTGCCTGGTCGGCTTCGGCGGGGTCGCCGTCGCCGCCCGGCGTACGAGCAGACGACCGGCCGCCGGGCGGGCGTGGCTGCGGGTGGGCGTGACGGCTACCGTGGCGGTCGCGTTCTTCGCCGTTCAGCCGTTGCCGGCCGGCGCCGACCCGACCTTCAAGGCGTACACCCTCGACGACGTGGTCAACCCCCGGTACTTCTTCGTCTGCCGGGGCCCGGCCGAGTGCGCCGCGTACGGCACGGGCGCGCCGGTCACGTTCGGTACGCGCGCGGAGAAGACCAAGGTCCGGGTCAACGGTGTGGTGTCGCCGCAGGTGACCCGCCTGGAGTACTACTCGGCCCCGGGCGGGGCGCCTCGGGCCATTCCGCTGCTCGCCGCCTATCCGGGGTCGCGGACCTTCTCGTTCCGTTCGGCGACGATGGCCCAGGGGCGACTCGTGGCGTACGCGTCGGACGGTCAGCCGATCGCCAGCTACGACGACGAACTCGCCGCCGCCCTCCGGACGGCCACCAGGTAGGCGGCGTACGGAGGGCGGCGGCGGTGCTCAGCGGGTGGCGGCGGCCAGGGCGGCGCGCAGCTTCTCGGCGTCGCCGGGTGCGGGGTTCTCCCAGTCGGTGGGGCTGGCGGCGTAGAGCGTCCCGTACGCCGGGGTGTCCGGCTGGTAGCGCCATCCCTCGGCGAGCGGGCCGACGTCGACCGTGTCGAAGCCGATCCGGTCCAGGAAGGCGGTCACCTCGGCCTTGGCGGCGGCGTCGTCACCGGCGATGGCGAGGGCGCTGCGGTCGGGGGCGCCGGACGGGCGGGGCAGCGTGGCCAGGCCCTTGAAGTAGATGTTGTTGAAGACCTTGACGACCCGGGAGTCCGGCAGGTGCCGCTGGAGCAGCTCACTGCTGGTGGTCTCGCCGGAGTCCAGCTCGGGGAGGTTCCCGTCGCGCTGCGGGTAGTAGTTGTTGGTGTCGATGACGACCTTGCCGGCCAGCGGCTCCACGGGCACCGCGCGGTACGCCTTCAGCGGCACGCTGACCACCACGAGGTCACCGACCTGGGCCGCGTCCTGGGCGGTGCCGGCGCTGGCGTGCTCGCCCAGCTCGTCGACGAGACCCTGGAGGGTCTCCGGTCCCCGCGAGTTGCTCAGCACCACGTCGTAGCCGGCGTCCACCGCCAGCCGGGCCACGGTGCCACCGATGTTGCCGCTGCCGATCAGTCCCACAGTTGTCATGCTGGTTCCCAACTCCGTCCACCCGTGACGCATTCCCGACCGGGCTGGTGGGTCATCCGGTTGCGGCGCCGCCGTCCGGCTGCGCACACTGCCGGGCATGCGCTGCCTCGTCGAGGATCTCGCGACCTTCGCCGGTACGGCTGGCGCCTGGTTGCGCCGCGAGCCCGTCCTGCACAACGTACTGCTCACGCTCGTCGCCGGCCGGCTCTCCGGGGACGTGCCACTCTCCGGTGACGAGCGGTTCGTGCGGGTGGTCGACGGCGGGGTGACTGTGGGCGCGGCGGTGTGGACGCCGCCGCGCGGGCCGCTCCTGGGCGGGGTGCCGGTGGCTGCCGCGAGGTCGCTGGCCGAGCACTTCGTCCGGGAGGTGCCGCCGCTGGTCGAGGTGCACGGGCCGGTACCGGCCGTCGTGGAGTTCGCGCGGCGGTACACCGAGCGCGCCGGCCTGCTGGCCGTACCCGGCACCGCGCAGCGGATCTTCCGGGTGGAGACGGTGCGGCCGCCGGCCGGCGTACCCGGTCGCGCCCGGCCGGCGACCGCGGCGGACCGTGACCTGCTGGTGGCCTGGGCCGCCGCGTACGCCGCGGAGACCATGCCAGGGCGGCCCACCGTGGAGCTGTCCGGGCAGGTGGACACCCGGCTGCCGTACGGGGACCTGCTCTGGCTCTGGGAGGTCGCCGGCGCCCCGGTCTCGATGGCCTGGCTGAGCCGGCGGGTGGCAGGCGTGGCCCGGGTCAGCGGTGTCTACACGCCACCGGAGCACCGGGGGCGCGGCTTCGCCGGCGGCTGCGTGGCACATGTCAGCCGGTACGCGCTGAGCGCCGGCGCGACGACCTGCACCCTCTACACCGACCTGTCCAACCCCACGAGCAACCACATCTACCAGGCCCTCGGCTACACGCCGGTCGCCGACGCGGCCCAGTGGCGCTTCCGCAACCCGGAGCGGTGATCACAAGGGCGGTGATCAAGAGGTCGGCGTCAGGAACCGGCTCCGCGGTGACGCGAACCTCTTGATCACCGGCGCTCAGGCGGGGAGGACCTTCTCGATGGCGGCACGCAGGTCGTCGGAATCCGGGGTCACCGTGGGGGCGAAGCGGGCGGCGACTGTTCCGTCGGGGGCCACCAGGAACTTCTCGAAGTTCCACCGCACGTCCCCGGTGTGCCCGTCGGCATCCGGGGTGTCGACCAGCGCGCTGTAGAGCGGGTGCCGCTCGGGGCCGTTGACGTCGACCTTCTCGGTCAGCGGGAAGGTCACCCCGTAGTTGACCTGGCAGAAGTCGGTGATCTCGGCGGCGCTGCCCGGTTCCTGTCCGGCGAACTGGTTGCAGGGCACGCCGAGCACCACGAGACCGCGTTCGGCGTAGGTGTCGGCGAGCGACTGGAGGCCGGCGTACTGGGGGGTGAGGCCGCAACGGGAGGCCACGTTGACGACCAGAACTGCCTTGCCGCGGTATTGAACCAGGTCCGCAGGGCCGCCGTTGAGGGTGTCGATCGGGATGTCGAAGACGGTCATGGCCCGAGGCTACGCGTCGGGTGTCGGGTCGTCGCCGCCGGAGCGTCGGCGCGGAAAGGGGGAATCGAAACATGCGCATCTTGACGAAGTGATGACGCTGTGAGTACGGTCTCACCAATCTCTTTTGGAAAGTTTCCTAACAGTTCGGGAGACGCCTCATGAAAAGATCGCTCCGCCGGGCCCTCTGGGTTGGTGCCGTGGTCGCCGTGACCGTCGCGGCGGTGCCGATGACCAACGCGCTCGGCGCCGGCACGGTCACCACCACTTTCACCAAGGCGCAGGACTGGGGAACCGGTCACGAGACGAAGGTGACCATCACCAACGGCTCCAGCGCCACCGTCACCACCTGGCGCATCGAGTTCGACCTGCCGTCGGGGACCACCGTCAGCAGCGCCTGGGACGCCGACGTCACGAGCAGCGGCAACCACTACGTCGCGGTCAAGAAGAGCTGGGCCGGTGGCCTGGCGCCGGGCGCCTCGTTCAGCTGGGGCTACAACGGCACCGGCGCGTACAAGGCGCCGCTGAACTGCACCATCAACGGCGCCGCGTGCGGCGGCGGAACCCCGCCGCCGACCACGACGCCGCCGACCACCACCCCGCCGACCACGACGCCGCCCACCACCCCGCCGCCCACCACGACGCCGCCGACCACGCCCCCGCCGAACAACGGTGGCAAGAAGGTCGTCGGCTACTTCGCCGAGTGGGGCGTCTACGGCCGCGGCTACCACGTCAAGAACATCCAGACCAGCGGGTCGGCCGCCAAGCTGACCCACATCCTGTACGCCTTCGGCAACACCACCGGCGGCCGCTGCTCCATCGGTGACAGCTACGCCGACTACGAGAAGGCGTACACGGCCGCGGAGAGCGTGGACGGCGTCGCCGACACCTGGGACCAGCCGCTGCGGGGCAGCTTCAACCAGCTGCGCAAGCTCAAGCAGATGAACCCGCACCTCAAGGTCATCTGGTCCTTCGGTGGTTGGACCTGGTCCGGCGGCTTCACCCAGGCCGCGCAGAACCCGGCCGCGTTCGCCGAGAGCTGCTACAACCTGGTCGAGGACCCGCGCTGGGCGGACGTCTTCGACGGCATCGACGTCGACTGGGAGTACCCGAACGCCTGCGGCCTGACCTGCGACAGCAGCGGCCCCAACGCGTTCAAGAACGTGATCGGCGCGCTGCGGTCGAAGTTCGGCTCCAACGCACTCGTCACCGCCGCCATCACGGCGGACGGCAGCAACGGCGGCAAGATCGACGCCACCGACTACGCCGGCGCCATCGGCAACCTCAACTGGCTCATGCCGATGACGTACGACTACTTCGGCGCGTTCGCCGCCCAGGGTCCGACGGCACCGCACTCGCCGCTGACCTCGTACACCGGCATCCCGCAGCAGGGCTTCAACTCCGACGCGGCGATCCAGAAGCTCAAGAGCAAGGGCATCCCGGCCAACAAGCTGCTGCTCGGCATCGGCTTCTACGGCCGGGGCTGGACCGGTGTCACCCAGGCGGCACCGGGCGGCAGCGCCACCGGCGCGGCACCGGGCACGTACGAGGCGGGCATCGAGGACTACAAGGTCCTCAAGAACACCTGCCCGACCACCGGCACGATCGCCGGCACCGCGTACGCCAAGTGCGGCAGCAACTGGTGGAGCTACGACACCCCGTCGACCATCAACGGCAAGATGACGTACGCGAACAACCAGGGCCTCGGTGGCGCGTTCTTCTGGGAACTCTCCGGTGACACCAGCAATGGTGAGCTCATCGGCGCCATCAAGGGCGGTCTCGGCTGAGCCGAGGGCGACGCAGCACCCACACGGCGGGGAGGGACTCGCACCGTTCCTCCCCGCCCGTGACCCACCGGCCCGGTCGACGCCCAGCGTCGGCCGGGCCGGCGGCGTTGGGCCGGGCCGGCCCGATGTGGCAGACTCGCGGCTCGGCACGTCTCGATGGCACGGTCGACGGAGGTGGTCATGCGCCCGACCCACCGCAGGTTGGCGGCGACCGCCGCCGGGCTCGTGCTGCTGCCGGCCGCCCTGGTCGGCTGCGGCATCGGCGGCGGTGACGAGGAGCAGGCGGCCACGCCCGAGCAGGCGCCCGCCGAGGAGGCCGGCACCCGGTCCCGTGAGCGCGTGCAGGCGTACCTCGACGCGATGACCGCCAAGGACGTCGCCGCCGGCCGCAGCCAGCTCTGCGCGCTGCTCCAGGAGGGGTTCGACCTGAGCGCCACCGGCCCCAACGGCGACTTCGCCGATCACTTCCAGGTGCCCCGGGCGACCATCACGGACGTCCAGGCCGGCCCGCGCGGGCAGGAGGTCAGCGTCTCGGTCTCGGTGACCGCCGGCAAACGTACGATCACCCGGCCGTTGGTGTTCACCGTCACCCGCGACGGGGGTGACTGGTGCATCGCGGGCGAGGCGCCGGCCACTGCCCCGGCCGGCGGCGTCCCGCCCGCAGCCCCGGCGTCCGGTGCCCCGGCGTCCGGTGACCCGGCCCCGCCCGGCGGCGGCGGAACCCAGCCGTCGTCCTGACCGTCACCCACGGGATTGATCTCCCATCTGCCGGAACCGTCCCCCTCGCCGACCACGCGCGCCGGCCGTCGCCGTACGCTTTCTCTCATGCGCCATGAGTGGCATCAGCTGAGCCATCCCGCGGTGGGCAGCCCGGGCCTGCAGACCAGCCGTCCGACCGTCGACTCCGCCGAGGACGCCGCCCTCGGCCTGGACCGATGGCGGGAGCTGCCCCGCGAGCAGACCCCGCCGTGGTCCGATCAGGCGACCGTCGCCGAGGTGTGCAAGGTGCTCGACACCGTGCCGTCGGTCGTCGCGCCCTACGAGGTGGACCAGTTGCGGCAGAAGTTGGCCCTGGTCTGCGAGGGCAAGGCGTTCCTGCTCCAGGGCGGTGACTGCGCCGAGACGTTCGTCGACAACACCGAGAGCCACCTGCTGGCCAACGCCCGCACCCTGCTGCAGATGGCGATCGTGCTCACCTACGGCGCGTCGCTGCCGGTGGTCAAGGTCGCCCGGGTCGCCGGCCAGTACACCAAGCCCCGCTCGCTGCCCACCGACGCGCGCGGCCTGCCCGCCTACCGCGGCGACATGATCAACTCGCTGGAGGCCGACCCGACCGCCCGGGTCGCCGACCCGCAGCGCATGATCCGCGCCTACGCCAACTCGGCGGCGGCCATGAACATGCTCCGGGCGTACCTCGCCGGCGGGCTCGCCGACCTGCACGCCGTGCACGACTGGAACAAGGGATTCGTCAAGAACTCCCCGGCGGGGGAGCGCTACGAGGCGATCGCCCGGGAGATCGACCGCGCGCTGGCCTTCATCCGGGCCTGCGGGATGACCGACGACGAGGCGCTGCGTACCGTCACGCTCTACTGCTCCCACGAGGCCCTCGCCCTGGAGTACGACCGGGCGCTGACCCGGGTCTCCGACCGCCGGGCGTACGGGCTCTCCGGGCACTTCCTCTGGGTCGGGGAGCGCACCCGGCAGATCACCGGCGCGCACATCGACTTCATCTCCCGCATCGCCAACCCGATCGGCGTGAAGCTCGGCCCGACCACGTCCCCGGACGAGGCGATCGAGTTGTGCGAGAAGCTCAACCCGGACAACATCCCCGGCCGGCTCACCCTGATCAGCCGGATGGGCAACCACCGCGTACGCGACGCCCTGCCGCCGATCGTGGCCAAGGTCACCGCCGCCGGCGCGAAGGTCGTCTGGCAGTGCGACCCGATGCACGGCAACACCCACGAGTCGTCGAACGGGTACAAGACCCGGCACTTCGACCGGATCGTCGACGAGGTGCTCGGCTACTTCGAGGTGCACCGGGGCCTGGACACCCACCCCGGTGGCCTGCACGTCGAGTTGACCGGCGAGGACGTCACCGAGTGCCTCGGTGGCGCCCAGGGCATCGAGGACCTCGACCTGCCCGACCGGTACGAAACCGCCTGCGACCCGCGACTGAACACCCAGCAGTCGCTGGAGCTGGCCTTCCTGGTAGCGGAGATGTTGCGTGGCTGATCTTGTTGACCTGCGGTCCGACACGGTGACCCGGCCCACCGCCGGGATGCGGGAGGCGATGGCCACCGCCGAGGTCGGCGACGACGTCTACGGCGAGGACCCGACCGTCAACGCGCTGGAGGCCGAGGTCGCCGCGCTGTTCGGGCACGAGGCGGCGTTGTTCGCCCCGAGCGGGTCGATGGCCAACCAGATCGCCCTGCAACTGCTGGTGCCGCCCGGTGACGAGCTGCTCTGCGACGCCGACGCCCACGTGGTGACGTACGAGATCGGCGCCGCCGCCGTGTACGGCGGAATCTCCTCGCGGACCTGGCCCGCGGTCGGCGCGGACATCGACCCGGAGACGGTCGCGCGGATGATCCGTCCGGACGGGTACTTCGCCGTCCCCACCCGCGCCATCGCGGTCGAGCAGACCCACAACCGGGGCGGCGGTGGGGTGATCCCCCTCGCCACGCTGCGGGACCTGCGCGCCGTCGCCGACGAGGCGCAGATCGCGCTGCACTGCGACGGTGCCCGGATCTGGCACGCGCACGTCGCGGACGGGGTGCCACTGGTCGAGTACGGCCGGCTCTTCGACACCGTGTCGGTCTGCCTGTCCAAGGGCCTCGGCGCGCCTGTCGGTTCGCTCGTGGTCGGCAGCGCGGAGAAGATCAGCCGGGCTCGCACGATCCGCAAGCGGATGGGTGGTGGCATGCGGCAGGCCGGTGTCCTCGCCGCCGCCGGCCGGTACGCGCTCGCGCACCACATCGACAGGCTGGCCGACGATCACGCCCGCGCGGCCCGGCTCGCCGAGGTGGTCGCGCCGTTCGGGGTGCTCGCCACCCCGGCCCGCACCAACCTCGTCGCACTGGACCTGACGAAGCACACGCTCGACGCGCGTGCCCTGGCCGCCGCCGCGCGCGCCGAGGGCATCCTGATCTCGGTGCTCGGCCCCCGTACCGCCCGGCTGGTCACCCACCTGGGCGTCGACGACGCGGACGTCGACCGCGCGGTCGACGTGCTGCCGCGCGTCCTGTCGGCGTAACGCCAGACCCTCGGTGATCAAGAGGTTCGCGTCAGGTTCCGGCCTCCGGACGACGCGAACCTCTTGATCAACCCAGCGGTGGGGGTCGGAGGCGGATGAGGGTTTCGATGTCGGCGGCGTGACCCAGCTGCTTCTCGCTGGGGGTCTCCACGACGATCGGGACACCGGCGGTGGCCGGGTGGGCCATCAGCTCGGCGAAGGCCGGCTCGCCGATGGTGCCCTTGCCGATGTTCTCGTGCCGGTCCCGGGTCGAGCCGCACAGGTCCTTCGAGTCGTTGGCGTGCACCAGCCGCAACCGGTCCGCACCCACGGTCGCCACAAGCGTGTCGAGGGTGGCCGTCATGCCACCCTCGGCGGCCAGGTCGTGCCCGGCCGCCCAGGCGTGACAGGTGTCGAAGCAGACCCCGAGCATGGGGTGCCGGTCCACCGCGTCCAGGTACGGACCGAGCTGCTCCACCCGGGAGGCGAGCGAGCGGCCACCGCCCGCGCTCGGCTCGACCAGCAGCATCGGCCCGCCGGTCTCGGCGGCCCGGTCGAGCAGCGGCAGCAGCTCCCGGCGAACCTGCCGCATCGCCTCCTCGGCGTGCCCCTCGTCCACCGAACTGCCCGCGTGGAACACCACAGCCCGGGCGCCGATCGCCACGCCCCGGCGCAACGCGTGCGCCAGTGTCTGTGCCGACCTCTCCACGGTAGCCGGGGTGGGCGAGCCCAGATTGACCAGCAGGGACGCGTGGATGTACGCGGGGATGCCCCGCTCGGCGCAGCCCTGCCGGAACAGCTCGTCCTGCGCCGGGTCACCGGGAGGCAGCGCCCAGCCCCGGGAGTTGGAGACGTAGACCTGCACCACCTGCGCGCCTGTCGCGTCGGCGTACGGCAGGGCGGCCTTCGCCAGCCCACCCGAGGTGGAGGTGTGGGCGCCAACCGGACGCGAGTGGACCGTCGGCATCAGAAGCACGTGATGACGACCGGGGTGCCCGGCGGCACCTGCGAATTCTCGCCGGGGGCCTGGATGCGGACCACCGCGTTCGGGTTGACCGCGATCGTCACCGGGTAGCCCTGGCTCTCCAGCACCTGTTTGGCCTGCTGGCAGGGCAGGTCGATCACCCGGGGCACGACCGCCAGCGGCGGACCCTTGCTGACCTCGAGCTTGACCTGGGTGCCCTTCTCCACGCCGGCGCCGTCGGCCGGGCTCTGACCCAGGATCTCGTCCTTGGGCTTGTCGGAGTCCTTGAACGTCTCCACCGGCACCAGGCCGAGCCCGGTCAGGGTGGTGCGGGCCTCGGTGAGGCTCTTGCCGACCAGGTTCGGTACCGACACCGGCGCGCGGCCCCGGCTCACGATCAGCGTGATCTTCGTACCCGGTTTGACCTCGGCGCCCACCTTGGGGGAGCTGTCCAGGACCACCCCGGCGGGCAGCGTGTCGTCGTAGCGGGTGGCGCCCTTGGCCACCACCAGCTTCGCGTTGAGCAGGTCGGCCTCGGCCAGCTCGTACTCCTTGCCGATCACGTCCGGCACGGGGAAGCGCTCCGGGCCCAACGAGAGGGTCAGGGTGATCGTGCCACCCTTGACGATCTTGGCGGACGACGCCGGACTCTGCCCCAGCACGCTGTCCTTCGGGACCTTCTCGTCGAAGCGCGGCTCGCCGTACGCCAGGGTGAGCCCGGCCCGGTCGGCCTGCGCCTGCGCCTCGACCTTGGTGAGACTGACCAGCTGCGGTGCGGACGTGTACCGGCCGACACCGAACCACCAACCACCCAGCGCGGCCACCAGGCCCAGCGCCACCACCACCGCCGCGACGGCTCGTCGGCCGCGCGGATCGCCCATCACCGTGGTCCGCAGCTCGGCCAGCCGGGCCCACAGGCCCTCCGCCGGCTCCGGCGCGGCCCGCCGCCGGCCCGGCCCCTGACCGCCCTCCGGCAGCCTGGCCCAGGCCGGTCGCTGCGCCGGACGGACCGTGGCGACCATCATGGTCGGCTGGGACATCGGCGGCTCGTCGGTCACCCGGCGCAGCACCGTGGTCTGGCTGTTGGCGTCACCCAGGTTGTCCCGGGCCACCTGCACGTCGGCCAGCAGCGCGCCGGCGTCGGCGGGACGGGCGGCCGGGTCGCGTCGGGTGGCCCGCCGCACCAGGTCGTCCAGGACCGACGGCAGGCCCGGCACCAGCGTCGAGGGCAGCGGCACGTCACGGTCGACGTGCTGCCAGGCCACGTCGACCGGGCGGTCACCGTCGTAGGGCACCCGACCGGTGAGCATCTCGAACAGCACGATGCCAGCCGAGTAGACGTCGGTGCGCGGGTCGGCCCGGCCCTCGGTGACCAGCTCCGGGGCGACGTACGCCACGGTGGCCATCAGCTGGTTGCCCTGCTCCTCGTCGGCGCTCGCCTCGACGGCCCGGGCCAACCCGAAGTCGGCCACCTTGACCACGCTGTCGACCAGGTTGGCGACACCGCCGGTGGGTGCCTCGGCGACCAGCACGTTCTCCGGCTTGACGTCCCGGTGCACCAGACCGGCCCGGTGCGCGGCGGCGATCGCGGCGAGCATCTGCTCGGTGATGGCCAGCGCCTCGTCCGGGTTGAGGCGGCGCCGCTCGGCCAGCACGTCGCGCAGCGTACGGCCGCGCACGTACTCCATCACCAGGTACGGCAGGCCGGCGTGGGTGCCCTGGTCGTAGACCGCCACCACGTTCGGGTGGGTCAGCCGGGCGATGGTCTTCGCCTCGTCGGTGAACCGGGCCACGAAGTTGGCGATCCGGGCCCGGGCCTCGGGCGCCTGGGTCGGGTGAATGATCTTGACTGCGACGGTGCGCTCGAGGCGTTCGTCGGTTGCGGTGTACACGGTCGCCATGCCGCCACGGGCCACGCGACCGCGAATGCGGTAGCGCCCGTCGATCAGCGAGCCCAGCAACGTGTCGGCGACCTGTGTGTCCATCGGCAGGGAGTCTATGTGTCCAGGGGGTGAAGGTTGAACAGGATGCTACAGCCGGAGGCCGACACGGTCCGTCCCGCCGCGCTCCGCACCGGTCATCCGCTGGTCAGCGGCGCGTACGAGACCGTGCTCCGGCCGGTCGTCCGGGGTGCCGGTGGCTCGACGCGGCGGCGGCGTGGCAGGGTGGTCGGGTGACCGAACCCGTACCCGACCAGGCCGTGCCCGGCCCCGAGCTCGCCGGACCCGCCGACCCGGCCGGCTGGCTCACCCTGCCCGACGTCGCCGAGCGCCTCGACGTGTCGATCAGCAAGGTGCACCAGATGATCCGAGACCGGGAGCTGCTGGCGGTCCGCCGCGACGGTGTCCGCCGGATCCCGGCCGACCTGGTGGCCAACGACACCGTGCTCAAGCACCTGCCCGGCGTGCTCAACCTGCTCTCCGACAACGGCTACGACGACGAGGCGGCGCTGCGCTGGCTCTACGAGCCGGACACCACGCTCCCCGGCGGCACCTCCGCCTCCGCCCTCTCCGGCGACCAGGCCCGCGAGGTCAAGCGCCGAGCCCAGGCCCTCGGCTTCTGACCCCCGACCCTCCCCCCGCGTTGATCATGAGGTCAGCGGCGCGACACGCCGAGGCGGTCGCCGCCAACCTCATGATCAACGCGCGGGGGGACGCGGGCGGGGCGGGGCGGGATCAGTCTGCTCGGCGGGTTGCCGCTATCGCCAGGTCCACCAGGGCCTGGCGGGCCTCGGTGTCGAGGTCCACGGCGCTCAGGGCCGCCAGCGCCGTGTCGGTGAGCGTGACGATCCGCTGTTCGGTACGGGCCAGAGCACCGCTCGCGGTGATCAGCTCGCGTAGCCGCGCCACCCCCCGCTCGTCCAGCGCGGGGTCGCCGAGCTGGCCGAGCAGCAGCTTCCGCCCGGCGTCGTCGGTGGCCTCCACGGCCGCGGCGACCAGGTAGGTGCGCTTGCCCTCGCGCAGGTCGTCACCCGCCGGTTTGCCGGTCAGCGCCGGGTCGCCGAAGACCCCCAGCACGTCGTCGCGCAGCTGGAACGCCTCGCCCAACGGCAGCCCGTACGCCGAGTAGGCAGTGCACACCTGCGGCGGCGCGTCGGCCAGCGCGGCGCCCAGCAGCAACGGCCGCTCGACCGTGTACTTCGCCGACTTGTACCGGGCGACCTTGCTGGCCCGCTCGACCGACGTGTCCCCGGTGACCTGGGTCAACACGTCGAGGTACTGCCCGACGGTGACCTCGGTGCGCATCTCGTCGAAGACCGGCCGGGCCCGGGCCGCCGCCCGCAGGTCCAACCCCGCGGAGTGCAGCAGTTCGTCGGACCAGACCAGGCACAGGTCGCCGAGGAGGATCGCGGCGGCGTCACCGAAGCCGTCCGGGTCACCGCCCCAGCCGGCCGCCCGGTGCTGTTCGGCGAACCGACGATGCACCGCCGGGTCACCGCGGCGGGTGTCGGAGCGGTCCATCAGGTCGTCGTGGATCAGGGCGCTGGCCTGGACGAACTCCAGCGCGGCCACGGCGGTGAGCACCTGGTCGCCGTCCACCCCGCCGGCGCCCCGGAACCCCCAGTAGGCGAAGGCCGGACGCAGCCGCTTGCCGCCGCCGAGCACGAACGCCTCGATCGCCTCCGACACCGCGACCAGGGCGTCGTCCACCCGGATCAACCGGGCCCGCTGGCCGGCCAGGAACTCGGTGAGGGCCTTGTCGACCCGCTGCCGCAGGCCGGCACGGTCGACGGGAGAGACGGGAGCAGCGTCGGTCACGCCACGACGCTAGCCGGTCGCCGACGCCCGCGCTCCACCGCCACGCGTACTCCCGCCAGGGCGGCCCGGACCCGTCCGCCCGGCCGGCCGGGCACCGGGCCCGGCGACCCGCCGACCCGGCCCGCCGGCGCGCGTCGGAGTGGCCCGCCGGCTGGCGGTGGCGGCCCCGGTGAGCACCACCAGCGGTACGTCCAGCACGACGGCGAGCCAGCCGAGCCAGAAGCCGCCGGGCACCCGCCGCTGCCTCTCCCACCTCGACACCTCGTGCCGGCTCACCGTCGGCACCCCGGCGGCGGCGCACAACTCGGCGGCGGTGCGCCGCTGGCTCCAGCCCAGCGCCAGCCGACGGTGGGCCAGCAGCGGCCCGAGCTGGGCCGGGCGCGGCGGTGGGTGCGGGGTCATCGGTCCTCCCGGCGGTGCGTCGGTGCGGTGACGACCCACCCGCCCGACCGGACGGGACCCGGACGCCACCACGTGGCTGCCGACCCCCGCGCGAGCCCCCGGTCGGCCCCCGTCGACCCCTGCGCGCCACCCATTCCTACCCCGGGGGTACGACGCCCTCGCGCCCACCGGACCGGCCCGCGCGGCGGCGGCACGCCTCGGCCGTGGGAAGCGTCTGGGTCCGGGTGGCGCCGCCCGCTAGAGTCGGTTCGTGGCGCTCGGTCTTCCCTCGGTACTCCCCAATCCGCAACCGGCGATCGGGGAGCTCATCCGTGACCGCCAGCCGACCTTCTCGTTCGAGTTCTTCCCGCCCAAGACCGAGGCGGGGGAGCGGCTGCTCTGGCAGGCCATCCGCGAGCTGGAGTCGCTGCGCCCGTCGTTCGTGTCGATCACCTACGGCGCGGGTGGCTCGACCCGGGACACCACGGTGGCCGTGACCGAGCGGATCGCCACCGACACCACCCTGCTGCCGATGGCCCACCTCACCGCCGTCAACCACTCCGTCGCCGAGCTGCGGCACGTGATCGGGCGGCTCGCCGGGGTGGGGGTGCGCAACGTGCTGGCGGTGCGCGGCGACCCCCCGGGCAATCCGGGCGGTGAGTGGGTCCGCCACCCCGAGGGCGTGGACTACGCCGAGGACCTGGTCCGCCTGGTCCGCGACTCCGGTGACTTCAGCGTTGGTGTGGCGGCCTTCCCGTACAAGCACCCCCGCTCGCCCGACGTGGCCACCGACACCGAACACTTCGTCCGCAAGTGCCGGGCCGGCGCCGAGTTCGCGATCACGCAGATGTTCTTCGACGCCGACGACTACCTGCGCCTGCGCGACCGGGTGGCCGCCGCCGGCTGTGCCACGCCGATCCTGGCCGGGGTGATGCCGGTGACCCAGATCGGCACCATCGAGCGGTCCGTGCAGCTGTCCGGGGCGCCCTTCCCGCCGGCGCTGGCGGCCCGCTTCGAGCGGGTCGCCGGCGACCCGGAGGCGGTCCGTCAACTCGGCATCGAGCAGGCCAGCGAGATGAGCCGCCGGCTGCTGGACGAGGGCGTGCCGGGTATCCACTTCATCACCCTCAACCGGTCCACCGCCACCCGCGAGGTCTGGCAGAACCTGAAGGTCGGCGCACGGGTGTGAACGGTGGTCATGCGACACCTCATGCCCGGCCCGGTGGTTGATCCTCAGGTGGGCACACAGCTGAACTGGGACCAGTACGCCACGGCGTGGGCGCGGTTGCACGGCGGATTCGACCCCCGGGCCGCCGCGCCGGTGGTACGCGCCTGGCTGCGGTTCGC
Organism: Micromonospora sp. NPDC005298; assembly: GCF_040607375.1. NCBI lineage: Bacteria > Bacillati > Actinomycetota > Actinomycetes > Micromonosporales > Micromonosporaceae > Micromonospora > Micromonospora sp. NPDC005298. The sequence continues at coordinate 8,911 of NZ_JBEXGP010000021.1, read as the reverse complement.
GTACCACGTCGGGTACGTGCTGGGCCGGCTGCGGGTCAGCCCCACCGCGGTCACCGTCGTCGGGGTGCTGCTCTGCTTCTGCGTACCGCTGCTGGTGGGTCGCCCTGACGACGGCCCGTTCCTGGCGGCGCTGTTCGTGCTGCTCGCCGCCGTGGCCGACAGCGTGGACGGCGCGGTGGCGGTCGCCACCGGCCGCACCACACGCCTCGGCTACGTCTACGACTCGGTCGCCGACCGGCTCGGTGAGGTGGCGTGGCTGTTGGCGTTCTGGCTGGCCGGAGCCCCGGGCGCGCTGGTCGCGGCGGGTGGCGCGCTGTCCTGGCTGCACGAGTACGTGCGGGCCCGCGCCGTCTCGGCCGGCATGCGCGAGATCGGTGCGGTGACCGTGGGCGAGCGCCCCACCCGGGTCTCGGTGGCGCTGGTGGGGCTGCTGGTGGCCGGGCTGGCCGGGCTCATCGAGCCGGATCTGACCGCCGGCACCATCACCATGGCGACCGCGGTGTGGGTGCTGCTGGCCGGCTTCGGCCTGGGGCAGCTGCTGTCCACCGTCCGCCGCGCGCTGCTCGACGCCGACTGAGCGGCCCGCCCTACCAGGCCGGGCCGATCTCGTCGGCGACGATCTGCGCGGAGAGGGTCACCATCGGCAGCCCGCCGCCGGGGTGGCTGGAGCCGCCCACCAGCCACAGCCCGTGCGCCGGCCCCCGGTTGGCCGGTCGGAGCAGCCCGCCGGCGGTGCCGTAGATCGAGCCGCCCGGCGCCCGGGTCGCCACGTCCAGGTCGGCCGGGGTACGCACCTCACGGAACAGCAACCGGTCCCGCACGTCGACGCCGCGGTCGGCAAGGACCTCCAGGATCCGGTCGGCGTACGCGTCGGCGAGCCCGGGGCGCCGCCAGTCGACCGCGCCCGTGGCCGTGCCCTGCCGCGCGGCGTTGACCAGCACGAACCACGCCTCGTGCCCGGCCGGACGGGCCGTCGGGTCGTCCGCCACGGTGACGAACACCGTCGGGTCGGCGGCCGGCCGGGCCCGTACGCCCCGCCCCGGGTCGCCGAACACGGCGTCGAACTCCGCGTCGTAGTGGCGGGGGAAGAAGACGTTGTGGTGGGCCAGCCCGGTGCTGCCGGAGACGCCCAGCAGCAGCACGAAGCCGGCGAGGCTGCGGTCGGCGAGCGCGGCCAGCCGGCGCGGATGCGGGAGCAGGTCGCGGTAGACGGTGAGCGCGTCCACATTTGCCACCACCACGTCGGCGGGCACCGGCGCGGTGACGCCGGCGAGGCGTACCCCGTGCACCCGGCCGCCTGTCGCGTCGATCCGGGTCACCGGGGTGCCGGTCCGCACGACCACGCCGAGGTCCAGGCAGCGGGTCAACAGCGCGTCGGCGAGCGTGCCCAGCCCGCCGCGCAGGTACCAGCCGCCGAAGGCCAGCTCGGCATAGGGGACCGCGACCAGCGCCGCCGGCGCCCGACGCGGGTCGGCGCCGGTGTAGGTGGCGTACCGGTCCAGCAGCATCCGCAGCCGGGGGTCGGACAGGTGCCGGCGGCCCAGTCCGCGCAGGGTGCGGCCCGGGGCGATGGCTGCCAGGTCACCGACCCGCCAGGCCAGCGAGGCGAGGTCGCGGGGCGAGTCGACGGTACGGCGCAGGATGTCCCGCGAGGAGGCGTTCCACACCCGCGTGGCCCGGTGCCACAGCCGCTGCCAGTCGGCCGCCGCCCGGTCACCGAAGGCGGCCCCGATCCGGGCGGTGAACTCCACCGGGTCGGCGCACGAGTCGAGTGCCGGACCGCCACCGGGGAAGACGTGCCGGACGATCGGGTCCAGTGGGACCAGGTCCAGGTACTCGTCGAGCTTCGCCCCGGTCGCCTCGAACAGGTCGTGGAAGACCTCGGGCAGGGTGAGCAGACTCGGCCCGGTGTCGAAGTGGAACGACCCGGCCGGGGTGTCGTGCGTGTACCTGCCGAGCTTGCCACCGACCGTGTCGGCGGCCTCGAAGACCGTCACCTGGTGCCCGGTGGCGGCCAGCCGGGCGGCGGTGGCGAGGCCACCCACCCCGGCGCCGACGACCACGATCCGCGCCATGCCGCGCCCTCCTAGCTGACCGGGCGGCCCCGCCAGGTCAGGCGGCGCCGCTTCCGCAGATGGTACGACCGTACGGTCAACCAACCGAGGACCACGACCGACACGGGGTGTGCGAGCGCGTCGGGCCACCACCGGCCCCCGGTCGCCCGCGCGGTCAGCACCCGCCCGGCCACACCCAGCAGGTATGCGCTGAGCGCAACCATCGACACCCGGGGAGCCGTCGTGGCGAACCCCAGCGCGACCAGCGGCGGGGCGGTGTAGAGCAGCAGCAGGGCCGCCACCACGGCCGCCGCCGCGCCCGGGTGCCCGAACGACGCCCAGAGCGACTTCGAGTACCCGTCGCGCAGCTGCGGCCAGTCGTCGTACATCCGGCAGGTGGCCAGCCGGGAGCCGTCGGCCAGGGCGATCCGCCCGCCGGCCCGCTTGACCGCCCGGGCCAGCTCGACGTCCTCCAGGATCCGGTCGGCGACCGCGGCGTGCCCGCCGGCGGCGGTGTAGCCGGCCCGGTCCACCACCAGGAACTGCCCGCCCGCCGCGGCCAGCGACGGCCGCGGCGAGCGCTCCATCGCGCGCAGCGGCAGGAAGGTCAGCCAGAGCCACTGCAACAGCGGCTGGACCAGCCGGTCGGCCGCCGTCGCCACCACGATCCGGGGGTACGGCGACAGCAGGGTCGCGCGGGCGGCGCGCAGCTCGGTGACGGCGGCGGCCACGGCGTGCGGGGCGAGCACCACGTCGGCGTCGACGAAGACCAGCGCGGTGGCCGCCGGGTCGGCCCGGGTGGCCAGTTGCCAGCAGGCGTGCGGCTTGCCCAGCCAGCCCGGCGGCGGGGCGACCCCGCTGAGCAGCGTCACCCGGGGATCGTCACCGACCACCGCGCGGACCACCTCGGCGGTGCCGTCGGTGGACCCGTCGTCAAGGACCACGACGCGCAGGCCGGGCACGCCACGCTGGGCGAGCAGGGCGCGCAGGCAGGGCGTCACCCGGTCGGCCTCGTCGCGCAGCGGCAGCAGCACCGCCACCGCCTCGTCGACCTCGCCCGGCCGGTCGGTCGGCCGGCGCAGCCAGCGGGCGGCGTTGAGCCAGGTGTGCCCGGTCAACGCGGCGACGGCGAGCAGCAGGGCGAACAGGACGGTCATCGGGTCGCGTCGACGCCGGCGCGGTACGGCTCGTGGTCCTGGCGGTCCGCGGCACGGCTCCGGCGGGCGCGCAGCAGGGTCACGGCCAGCGGCACGGCGGTCACCGACATGCCGGCCGCGCCCCACAGCGCCGAGGCGGGCAGGTCGAGGAAGACCGCGTGGGCCAGGATGCTGGAGAAGTACGTCCACAGGTACAGCGCGACCATCGGGTGGTCCCGCTGGTCGGTGCGTTCGACGGCCGGGCCGGCCAGCGGGCGCAGCGCGCTCATCATCAGCACCGCGAAGAGCAGCCAGCCCAGGTAGTTGCTGACCGGGATGCCGGGCAGGCCGGGCAGCGCCGGGGTGGCGTCGCGCCACACCCAGTAGCCCTCGGCCACCATCTGCGGGTCGAGGAAGAGGTCCCAGGCGGCCAGCCCCACCGTGGCCAGAGCGATCCGCCCCACCCACCGGCCGGCCGTCGTCCCGGTGCCGCCGGCGGTCGACCTGCCGCCGGTCAGCCGGACCGCCGCCAGCCAGGCCGGCCAGGCCATCCAGGTCCAGGCCAGCGGGATGATCAGCGGAACCCCGGCCAGTTTGGGGCCCAGCTCACCGGAGTAGTCGTAGCTGCCGAACGGCACACCGGTGGCCACCCCGATCGCCTCGATCGCGAACCCGCCGCCGGTGGCCACCGCGACCAGCGCCGCCGCGGCGCGGGGACCCCGGCTGAGCAGCGCGTGGCCCACCGAGAGCAGCCACCCGAGCACGACGGTGGCCACGGTGAGCCCGGCCCGGGTGGCGCCGGTGGTCAGCGGGTAGCAGATCTGGGCGAGCACCAGGACGGCGAACAGTGCCCAGGGGATCCGCCGGGTCATGACGCGGAGGGCTCGAGTGGCAGGTCCCGACCGAGGACGCCGAACGGCCGCTCGTCGCCGGGGAAGTGGAAGTCGCGCAGCACGTCGACGAAGCCGAACCGCCGGTACAGCCGCCAGGCCCGCGAGGTCTGCTCCACGGCCTCCGGGGTGGACAGCAGCGTCGTGTCGCCCTCGGCCATGCCGAGCAGCGCCCGCAGTTGACCGGCGCCGAGCCCGTGCCCCTGCGCCGGTGGCCGGACGTGCAGCTCGACCACCTCGAAGCAGTGGGTGAGCCACCGCTTGCGGGCCGGTACGTCCAACGCCCGGTGCACCTGGTCGTGCCACCACTGGCCGGCGGCGCCCAGGTAGCCGTAGCCGAAGCCGGCGAGGTGACCCTCGCTGGTCAGGCTCGCCACGGCCCGGAAACCGGGCCGGCGCACGTGGGTGGCGATGTAGCCGCGCCGGGCCTCCAGCAGGTCGGTGCGGTATCCCATCGCCTCGCCGTAGACGGCCACCACGTCGTCCAGCCGCCGGACCAGATCGTCCGGCGTCCAGCGCACCAACCTCATGCCCGTCCACCCTTCGCCGTTCCAGGGTCGCCGTCGGCGACCCATCCGAGCACCGTCCGGTCGCCGACCACGTCGCGCACCTCGAACCGGGCGAACAACTCCTCGGCGTACCAGCCCGCGGTGGGGGTACGCATGATCGCCGCCCGGTGCTCCGGGTGACGGTACGCGAACGCCACCAGGTCCGTCGGGTCGCGCCACACGCTCACCGTGCCCTGCCATCCCAGCGGCGCCTCGCCGACGCCGAACCGGGCCAGCAGCCCGGGTGCCTCGCGCAGGGCCGCGGCGACCGGCGGGACCGCCCGCCAGAAGGTGGCCGCCCGGCGGGCCCGCAGCCGTGCCCGGGTGAGCGCCAGCACCGGTCCGGTGACCCGGCCACCCGGTGGGTCGCCGAACGGCCGCTGACCGGACCACTCGCCCCGGCTGCTCAGCGGTCGTAGGTCGACCCGGACGGCGGCGTGGGCGATCCGCGCCCAGGCGCGTCCGACAGGTGAGTCGTCGAAGCCGGCCGCCGCGGTGGGGGAGTCCCAGACGGTCAGCGCCGCCCAGCGGGTGAGGTCGGCGTCACCCGGCCCGAAGCTGGTGCCGGTCCCGGTGCCCAGCAGCTTGCCGAACCGGACACCCGGCAGGGCGCGCAGACGGCGCGGGTCCACCGCCATCCGGGTCAGCGCCCGGGGCAACGCGCCGCGGTGGACCCGCCACACGTGCAGGGTGACCAGTTCCGGAGTGGTGCTCACGCCACCTCGGCCGGGGTGCCGGAGGTGACCCGCAGCAGCTCGGTGTAGGTCGTCGGGAAGACCGCCTGCGGTACGCCGCCGGCGGCCCAGATCTCCGGGTACGCCGCCAGGGCCGTGTCCACCAGGGTGCGCAGTGCCCGCGGGTGCCCGAGCGGGGCGACACCGCCGATCGGCTGCCCGGTGTGCGTCCGGACGAACTCCGGGGTGGCCCGGCGCAGCCGGGTGACCCCGATCGACGCGGCCAGGCCGGCGGTGTCCACCCGGTGCGCGCCGGAGGTGAGCACGAGCAGAGGCGCGTCGTCCGCGTCGAAGATCAGCGAGTTGGCGATCTGGCCGACCTGGACGCCGAGCGCCTCGGCGGCGGCCGCCGCGGTGTGCACCGCGTCCGGCAGCAGGCGGACGGTGCTGGGCGCGCCGGCGCCGTCGCGCGTGCCGGCGGCGGTGAGCGCGTCCTGCACCGCCCGTACGTTCGGGTGTGGCTGCATGGGGACATTCTTCCCGGTCCGTCCGGTGCCGGTTCACCCCGGTGCACCCGGGCGCGAGCCACGGCGCGTCACACGTTGCATTTTCGTCGGAGGGGAGGTGTACTGTCAGCAGCAGTTAGAACGAGTGTTCGATTGCCTCGAACGCCCGTTCCAACCAGCCGGAGCGAGGTGTTTCGCGGCACCAGCTCCGGGCGGTGCGGCTCCGCGGGCCGCACCTGGGTTTCCGGGCAGTCGCGAGCCCGGTCCCATCAGGCAGGAGCGTCGCCCGCCGCCCACGACCCCCGGGCGGCGGGCGACGAACCCGCCGGTACGCCGGCCGGGTGTGGTGTGGGGAAGCATCCACACCCGGCCGGCCACACCCGGTGCGTCTTCCTCCGCACCACCCGACTCGGCGTCTCGTCGGCGGCATCACCGCGCCGAGGCGACGCCCGGCCACGTGGAGGAGACAGTCCATGCCGACCAACCCGGCTCAGGCACCGACGGTGCCGGCGCACGTGCTGCCGCACCGTACCCCCGCCCAACTCCTCACGTTGGCGCGGCGTGGGCTGGTCGAGGCTGGCCAGACCCGCCCCGACGGGCTGCGCTACGCGGCCGCCCACCTGGCGGCGCTGCGCGCGGCTGCCGCCCTGCTCGCCGCCCGGGCCCGGCCCGCGCCGAGCCGCCGTAACCGGATCACCAGCGTCTGGGTCCTGCTCTGCGCCGTCGCCCCCGAGCTCGACGAGTGGGCCCGCTTCTTCGCCGCCGGTGCCAGCAAACGGGCCGCCGCCGAGGCCGGCATCCCCCGGGTGGTCAGCGCCCGGGAGGCCGACGACCTGCTCCGCGCCGCCGAGCAGTTCGTCACGGTGGTGGAGACCGCGCTCGGCATGGCCCACCAACCCACCCTGGACGGCCTCGCCGCATGATCCCGCCGTGATGCCGGCCGCCCGGCGGGGGGAGCCGGGCGGCCGGCGTCACAGTGTGCCGGTCCTGATCTGATCCACAGCAACGACGGGGGAGTTGGTCCAATGGCGGGCCGCATGGTGGTCGGTTCCGCCGCGCTTGCCGATCTGGTACGCCCGGCGAGCGCACCCGATCCGGTGGGCGGTCACCGGGTGCTGCCGGTGACGCCCGAGCTGACCGGTCTGCTGCCCAGCCGGGGCCTGCGCCGGGGCAGCACCATTGCGGTCGCCGCCGGTCAACCCCGGCGCAGTGGCGGCACCTCACTGGTGCTGGCCCTGCTCGCCGAGGCGTCCCGGGCCGGCTCGTGGTGTGCCGTGGTGGGGGTGCCGACCTTCGGTGCCGGCGCGGCCGCCGAACTGGGTATCGCCCTGGACCGGGTGGCCCTGGTGCCGAATCCCGGCCCCGAGTGGGCCACAGTGGTCGCCGCGCTGATCGACGGGGTGGACGTCGTGGTCACCGCCGTGCCGGCCGCGGTCTCCGCCTCGGTGGCGACCCGGCTGGCCGCCCGTGCCCGGCAGCGCGGCAGCGTGCTCGTCCCGTACGGCCGGTGGGACGGCGCGGACGTGACGTTGCAGGTGGTCCGTGGGGTCTGGGAGGGGCTCGGGCAGGGCCGGGGGCGGTTGCGCCGCCGGGAGGTCACCGTCTCGGCGCGCGGGCGCGGGGCGGCAGCCCGGCCCAAGGAGATCAAGGTCTGGCTGCCGGGCGACGACCTCACCCGGGTGATTCCCCGGACGGTGCGGTCGACCGGGGGTCGACCGGCCGTGCCGCTGGCCCTGGTCGGGCGGGGATGACCGGCTCACCGGCACGGACCCTGCTGCTGTGGTGCCCGGACTGGCCGGTGCTCGCCGCCGAGATCGTCGAGGGGGTGCCGGCCACCGGCCCGGTCGCCGTGCTGCACGCCAACCGGGTGGTCGCCTGCTCCGAGCGCGCCCGCGCCGAGGGGGTGCGTCGGGGGCTGCGCAAACGGGAGGCGCAGGGCCGCTGCCCACAGATCACCGTCGTGGAGTACGACCCCGGCCGGGACGCCCGCGCGTTCGAGCCGGTGGTCGCCGCGGTGGAGGAGCTGGTCGCCGGTGTCGAGGTGGTGCGCCCGGGGTCCTGCGCGGTCGCGGCCCGGGGTCCGAGCCGTTACCTCGGTGGTGAGGAGGCGGCCGCCGAACGGATCATCGAGCACGTCGCCCAGTCGTGCCTGGTGGAGAGCCAGGTCGGCATCGCCGACGGGGTGTTCGCCGCGGGGCTGGCCGCCCGTGCCGGTCGGGTGGTGGCCCCGGGCGGCACACCGGACTTCCTGGCCGGGCTGCCGGTGGAGGCGCTCGGCCGTTCGGCGTTGGCCGACCTGCTGCGCCGGCTGGGCGTGCGGACCCTCGGCGACTTCGCCGCGCTGCCGGCCGGTGACGTGCTGGCCCGGTTCGGGTTCGACGGCGCGCTTGCCCACCGGCTCGCCGCCGGGCGTGACCACCGCCCGCTCGCGGTCCGGCAGCCACCGGCCGACCTGACGGTGACCGGCGAGTACGACGATCCGGTCGACCGGGTCGACGCGGCGGCGTTCGCCGCCCGCGCGCTGGCCGAGCAGTTGCACGACCGGCTGGCCGGGCACGGGCTGGCCTGCACCCGGCTCGGCATCGAGGCGGTCACCGCGCACGGGCAGGAACTGCACCGGGTATGGCGGCACGACGGTCTCCTCACCGCTGCGGCCATCGCCGACCGGGTGCGCTGGCAGCTCGACGGGTGGCTCTCCGGCAGCAGCGGCCGGGCCGGGGCTCGACCGGCCCGGCCGTCGGCCGGCATCATCCGGTTGCGGCTGGTCCCGGACGGGGTGATCGCCCAGGCCGGCCTGCAGACCGGCCTCTGGGGGGAGACCGGTGAGGAGCGGGAGCGGGCGCACCGGGCGTTGAACCGGGTGCAGGGCATCCTCGGGCCGGAAGCGGTGGTCACGGCGGTGCTCGGCGGTGGGCGTTCCCCCGCCGACCAGGTGCGACTCGTGCCGTGGGGCGACGAACGCCTCCCCGCCCGCCCCGGCCCGGCGCCGCTGCCCGGCGAGCCGATCGGCAGCGGCGCCGACCGGGCCAGCGGTGCATATGCCCGGCGGCCAGACCCGCCCTTACCCGACGCCGACCGAACAGATCCGTGAGGTGGTCCCATG
>NZ_JBEXGP010000020.1:0-121436 GCF_040607375.1 Micromonospora sp. NPDC005298 | reverse complement strand
GCAGGCCGACGCACGGGATCCTCCCGGGAAACCAGGAGGTGTCGATCGTTTACGGCCGTGACGGGTCGAGCATCTGGTCCTACGCGGACGGCACGACAGTGGACCGTAACGCCGCTGGTGATGTGACGCGTCAGGTGACGGCGGATGGTGCGTCGTTCGACCGGTTCACCGCTGACGGCAGGCCCACGCACGGCGCGGTGCCCGGCCAGGACGGGCAGCCAGCGCAGGCGGTGGACATCGCTTACGGCGGTGATGGCAGCAGCACCTGGACGTACGGGGATGGCACGTCGGTGGATCGTGATGCGGCTGGTGACGTTACGCGTCAGTTGACTCCCGATGGTGCGTCGTTCGACCAGTTCACCGCTGATGGCAGGCCGACGCACGGGACCCTCCCGGGAAACCAGGAGGTGTCGATCGCTTACGGCCGTGACGGGTCGAGCACCTGGTCCTACGCGGACGGCACGACAGTGGATCGTGATGCGGCTGGTGATGTGACGCGTCAGGTGACTGCTGATGGTGCGTCGTTCGACCGGTTCACCGCTGATGGCAGGCCGACGCATGGCATGGTGCCGGGCTCGGATGGTCAGCCTCCGCAGGCGGTGGACATCGCTTACGGCGGTGATGGCAGCAGTACGTGGACGTACGCGGATGACACGTCGGTGAATCGGAATGCGGCTGGTGACGTTACGCGTCAGTTGACTGCTGATGATGCGTTGTTCGACGGGTTCACCGGCGATGGCAGGCCGACGCATGGCATGGTGCCGGGGCCGGATGGTCAGCCCGCGCAGGATGTGTCGATTGCGTACGGCAGTGACGGGTCGAGTACGTGGACGTACGCGGATGGCACGACGGTCGACCGTAACGCCGTTGGTGACGTTACGCGTCAGTTGACCGCAGATGGTGCGTCGTTCGACCGGTTCACCGCTGATGGCAGGCCGACGCATGGCATGGTGCCGGGCTCGGATGGTCAGCCTCCGCAGGCGGTGGACATCGCTTACGGCGGTGATGGCAGCAGTACGTGGACGTACGCGGATGACACGTCGGTGAATCGGAATGCGGCTGGTGACGTTACGCGTCAGTTGACTGCTGATGGTGCGTCGTTCGACCAGTTCACCGCTGATGGGAGGCCCACCCATGGCACAGTGCCCGGCCAGGATGGTCAGCCCGCGCAGGACGTGTCGATTGCGTACGGCAGTGACGGGTCGAGTACGTGGACGTACGCGGATGGCACGACGGTGGATCGCAGTGCGGCTGGTGACGTTACGCGGCAGGCGACGCCCGATGGGGCGTCGTTCGACCAGTTCACCCCCGATGGCAGGCCCACCCACGGCACGGTGCCCGGCGAGGATGGTCAGCCGGCGCAGGCGGTGGACATCGCTTACGGCGGTGACGGGTCGAGCACCTGGACGTACGCGGATGGCACGTCGGTGGATCGCAATGCCGTTGGTGACGTTACGCGTCAGTTGACTGCTGATGGTGCGTCGTTTGACCGGTTCACCGGCGATGGCAGGCCCACCCACGGCACGGTGCCCGGCGAGGATGGTCAGCCGGCGCAGGCGGTGGACATCGCTTACGGCGGTGACGGGTCGAGTACGTGGTCGTATGCCGACGGCACGTCGGTGGATCGCAATGCCGTTGGTGACGTTACGCGTCAGTTGACTGCTGATGGTGCGTCGTTCGACCGGTTCACCGCCGATGGCAGGCCGACGCACGGCACGGTGCCGGGCTCGGATGGTCAGCCGGCGCAGGCGGTGGACATCGCTTACGGCGGTGACGGGTCGAGTACGTGGTCGTATGCCGACGGCACGTCGGTGGATCGCAATGCCGTTGGTGACGTTACGCGTCAGTTGACTGCTGATGGTGCGTCGTTCGACCGGTTCACCGGCGATAGCAGGCCCACCCACGGCACGGTGCCCGGCGTGGACGGGCAGCCCGCGCAGGCCGTGGACATCACTTACGGCGGTAACGGCTCCAGCATTTGGACCTACGCCGACGGCACCAAGGTCGACCGTAATGGCGCTGGTGACGTTACGCGTCAGTTGACTGCTGATGGTGCGTCGTTCGACCGGTTCACCGCCGATGGCAGGCCCACCCACGGCATGGTGTCCGGCCAGGACGGGCAGCCCGCGCAGGCTGTGTCGATTGCATACGGCGGTGATGGCAGCAGTGCGTGGTCGTACGCGGATGGCACGTCGGTGGACCGTAATGCGGCTGGTGACGTTACGCGGCAGGTGACTGCTGATGGTGCGTCGTTCGACCGGTTCACCGCCGACGGCGAGCCGACGCACGGCACGGTGCCGGGGGTTGACGGGCAGCCGGCGCGGGCGGTGGACATCGCTTACGGCGGTGATGGGTCGAGTACGTGGACGTACGCGGATGGCACGTCGGTGGATCGCAGCGCGGCTGGTGACGTGACGCGTCAGCTGACCGCGGATGGTGCGTCCTTTGACCAGTTCACCGGCGATGGCAGGCCCACCCATGGCGTGGTGCCCGGCGAGGATGGTCAGCCCGCGCAGGCGGTGGACATCGCTTACGGCGGTGACGGGTCGAGCACGTGGTCGTATGCCGACGGCACGACGGTGGACCGTAACGCGGCTGGTGACGCTACGCGGCAGGTAAGCGCCGATGGTGCGTCCTTTGACCAGTTCACCCCCGACGGCAGGCCCACCCACGGCGTGGTGCCCGGCTCGGATGGTCAGCCCGCGCAGGCCGTGGACATCACTTACGGCGGTGACGGGTCGAGTACGTGGTCGTATGCCGACGGCACGTCGGTGGACCGTAATGCGGCTGGTGACGTTACGCGGCAGGTGACTGCGGATGGTGCGTCGTTCGACCGGTTCACCGCTGATGGCAAGCCGACGCATGGCACGGTGCCCGGCGAGGATGGTCAGCCCGCGCAGGCGGTGGACGTCGCTTACGGCGGTGACGGGTCGAGTACGTGGTCGTATGCCGACGGCACGTCGGTGGACCGTAATGCGGCTGGTGACGTTACGCGGCAGGTGACTGCGGATGGTGCGTCGTTCGACCGGTTCACCGCTGATGGCAGGCCCACGCATGGCACGGTGCCCGGCGAGGATGGTCAGCCCGCGCAGGCGGTGGACGTCGCTTACGGCGGTGACGGGTCGAGTACGTGGTCGTATGCCGACGGCACGACGGTGGACCGTAATGCGGCTGGTGACGCTACGCGGCAGGTGACTGCGGATGGTGCGTCGTTCGACCGGTTCACCGCTGATGGCAAGCCGACGCATGGCACGGTGCCCGGCGAGGATGGTCAGCCCGCGCAGGCCGTGGACATCACTTACGGCGGTGACGGGTCGAGCACCTGGACGTATGCCGACGGCACGACGGTCGACCGCAACGCCGCTGGTGACGCTACGCGCAAGGTGACCGCGGATGGTGCGTCGTTCGACCAGTTCACCGCCGACGGCAAGCCGACGCATGGCACGGTGCCCGGCTCGGATGGTCAGCCGGCGCAGGCCGTGTCGATTTCGTACGGCAGTGACGGCAGCAGCACCTGGACCTACGCCGACGGCACGACGGTGGACCGTAACGCCGAGGGTGACGTCACGCGCAAGGTGACCGCGGATGGTGCGTCGTTCGACCAGTTCACCGCCGACGGCAAGCCCACCCACGGCACGGTGCCCGGCGTGGACGGGCAGCCCGCGCAGGCCGTGGACATCACGTACGGCGGAGACGGCAGCAGCACCTGGACCTACGCCGACGGCACGAGGGTCAACCGCAACGCCGAGGGTGACGTCACGCGGCAGGTGACGCCCGATGGGGCGTCGTTCGACCAGTTCACTCCCGATGGCAAGCCCACGCATGGCACCGTGCCCGGCCTGAACGGGCAGCCCGCGCAGAGCGTGGACATCGCTTACGGTGGTGACGGCAGTAGCACCTGGACCTACGCCGACGGCACGACGGTGGACCGCAACGCTGCCGGCGAGGTGGTTCGGCAGACAACGCCCGAGGGCTTGGTCTACGACGCGTTCAATCAGGACGGCAAGCCCACCCACGGGACGGTTCCCGGCCTGGGCGGCGAGCCGGCGCAGCAGGTCGACATCACCTACGGCGTCGACGGGTCGAGTGTCTGGAGCTACCAGGGCGACGGCTCGAAGGTTTTCCGCGCCGCGGATGGGACGATGACACGGCAGGAGCTGAAGGACGGCACCGTCTACGACCGGTTCAACGGCGATGGCAGGCCCACTCACGGGACGGTTCCCGGCCGGGATGGCCAGCCGGCGCAGCAGGTGGACATCGTCTACGGCGCCGACGGGGCGAGCATCTGGAGCTACCAGGGCGACGGCACCAAGGTCTATCGCAACGCCGAGGGCGATACCACTCGGCAGGTGCTGAAGGACGGCATGACCTTCGACCAGTTCGACGCGAAGGGCAACCCCACGCACGGCATCGTGCCGAGCATGAACGGGGAGCCGGCCCAGCAGATCACCATCGCGTACGCCCCGGACGGGTCGAGCACGTGGAAGTACGACGACGGCACGACGGTCCGGCGGGACGCGGCGGGAACCGTGACGGGGGTGCAGGCCGCTGGGTGGACGTTCGACAGGTTCGACGGGCAGGGACGGCCCACGCACGGCACCGAGGACGGCAAGACCAACGCCGTCGACATCAAGTACTCCGACGACGGCTCGAGTCTGTGGACGTACCGGGACGGCACAGTCGTCAACCGCAACCCCAACGGTGACGTCGTACTGATGCAGGCCGAGGGGTGGATTTACGACGCGTTCGACGGTCAGGGCCGCCCGTTGCACGGGAGCAAGGACGGCAAGAACGTCACGATCTCGTACGGGGCCGACGGGCTCACCACCCTCATGTACGACCCGAAGAACGGGATGATCACCGACGGCAATGGCAAGCCGGTCGCCGTCGTCGTGGACGGCAAGCGCTACGAGTACGCCGTGCAGATCCCGCTGCTCGGGGAGTCGATCAGCAGTGTGCGTAAGCAGCGCGACTCGATCGATGGCAGCCTCAAGGCGATGGCGATCCACCTGCAGTCGATCTGTGAGTCGTGGAACAGCCCGGCGGGGGCCAAGTACGAGGCCCTCACCACCGACCTGAAGAAGCTCACCACCGACACCCAGGGCCTGCTCGATGACGCCGTCGCGGCGATGCAGAAGTCGTACGACAACTACGTCGGGGCCGAGGGCGCGAACCTCACGAGCATGACGGCCAAGAGCCGATGACGCAGCGCCGAACCCGGGGACTGTCACGGTGTCCTGCAAAGAGGTCACTCGCGCTGTCCGCGCCGCACCACCATCCTGATGAAGGCATAACAGCTGTCGACGGCCGCGGAAGGAAGAAGTTGCGATGGACCACATTCTCGTAACACCGGAAATGATCATGGACGCCGCGGCCAGCTGTGACGTGACCGCGACGGATATCGACGGTGAGCTGGCCAGCCTGCGATCGACCGTGGTGCAGATGCAGTCGATCTGGCACGGCGTCGCGGCCGGACAGTTCGAGATCCTCATGAACGACTTCGACGTGTTCGGCCGGATGCTGCACAACGCGCTGACCGACATCGGCAGTGGCCTGCGCGGCAACTTCCACAACTACGTCGATGCCGAGCAGGCCAACGTCAACAGCCTCGTTGCCGTCAACCAGGACATCCCCGGCGCGAACCTCTAGCCCTCCCGCCACCAGACAGGAGAGATCCATGCCAGATCCCACCACCAGTCACCTGCGCGTCCCGGCGGAGCTGGAGATGGCCGGGCAGACGCTCAACGCCAAAGCCGCCGAAATCGAAGATCAGCTCGCGGCGCTGATCAACAAGCTGGTGCCCCTGCAGGACCAGTGGCAGGGTCCGGCCCAGTCCTATTACCAAGGTCTGCAGCAGGAGTGGAACATCGCCGCCAACGGCCTGTTCGGCGAGGCCGGTGTGCTCGGCAGGATCGCCTCGGCGATGAACCTGTCGTGGAACAACTACGCCGAGGGCGAATGGGCCAACGTGCGTACCTGGTCAGGGCGCTGAGGGAGGATCCGATGTCGGACTTGGACCGGATGCTGGAGCAGGCACAGGCGGTGCAGGACCAGGTGGCCGCAATGCGCGATCGGCTGTCGGCCACCGAGGTCACCGGCACGGCCGCCAACGGTGCGGTACGGGTCTCGGTGACCGCGGCTGGCACCTTCACCGGCGTACGCCTGCATCGGGACCTGTTCGCGGACACCGACCCGGAGGAGATGGAGGAGCTGGTGCTCGCCGCCCTCCAGGACGCCGGCGCACAGCTGCGCGAGTTGACCGAGCACCGGATGAGCTCACTCAACGAGATCTTCCAGTCGATCCAGCAGTAGCCGGGTAGACAAGAGCAAGCCGGCGCCATGCCGAGGTGCGTCGCCGTGCCGCCGGCGGCGTCCTGACGAGTTGCTAACGCGAGCCCGGATGCCCTGGCGGACGGGGACGTGGCCGGGGCGGCGGCCCAGTCTCCGGCACCGGGCTGACCTGGGACGCGGACGACCGGCGGCTGACCGAGGCGTACCTAATCGGTGGCTTGCCGGACAGGGCCCGTGCGCCGACCCCGCGCCGGACCTGACGTTCACGCCCGCGGGCCCGCGCTCGGAGTGAGCGGCGCCGGTCCGGCTGTGCGCAGCGTGCCCTCCTCCCCGCCGTTGGCACGTTGCGACCACGGGTCACCCGCCCGGCGCTCCAGCATGGAGGGATCTCCGGGCCGGCCTGCTCCATGAGGCGCGCCGGGCCAGGCCCTCGGCGATGGATGGTGGTGTGCGGGCCCGCGGATCGAGCTGGTCCCATCTCGGTTCCCGCTCGCCCGCTCAACAGTCCAGGATCAGCGCGCTGAGGGCCTGCAACACCTGCCTCCGTCCCGGGTTCGCGTCGGCCAGCAGACGCAGACCGTCCATCAGCGTCGTCTTCGTCTCGGTGTGCAGACGCATGGCCGCGGCGTGCACCTCGGCGACCGGCAGGGGCTCGCCCCGGGCGGCGCCGTGGGCGTATCCCAGCAACCGCGCCATCGCCGCGTCCGAGGCTTTCACGACTGGCAGGCCGGTGTGCAGTGCGGGCAGGGCGCTCAGCACCTCGTCGCCCTCGCCGAGGAGCCCGGCGAGCAGCGCGTTCCGGCGGACCTGGTCGGTCTCGGCGAGGAAAGCATCGCGGATCTCAGCGTGCCCGTTCGCGGCCAGGGTGTCGCCCGCCGTGTCCGCCGCCGTCCGGGTATCGGTCGCCGGATCTGTCAGTTCGGAGTCGCTGAGCCAGAGCACCGGGACCGGCTCACCCGGCACCTCGGGCACCTGGGCGAGCAGGTCCAGCCCGGCCGCGGTGACGCTGGCCGGCACGGCCACACCGGGCTCGCCGACGATGAAACGGACGTCTCCGGCGAACCCGCCGGCGCGGATCCAGGTGGCCACGTCCTCGTCGCTCACCTGCGCCGGGCGCGCCCAGGCGTACCACGGTAGGTCCTCGATCACCCACCCGTCGGGCAGCGCGTACGTTCCGTCCGGCGACTTCCGCAGACCGAACGGCGCGGGCGGCACGGACCCCTCGGGGCGTACGTGCCACCGCACCAGCCACCGCGCCGCCCACTGCTGAAGTGGGGACGGGCCGTGTGCGTCGTCAGGTGTGGTGCGCCGGTCGATCGCCGGATCGGTGGGCGCGACCGGGTGGCCGGGGCGGGCGGGGGCCGCGTCGGACGGGGCCGTGCGTGGCGCCTCGTCGGTCGGGTGTGGGGCGGGCGGGGTCAGCGTGACGGTTTCCGCGAGCTCGTGCAGCCCGGTGGTGGCCATCGCCTCGCCGCGGAACAGCTCGTCGTACGCGGTCAGCCAGTCCAGCGTGAACGACCGGACCAGCGTCTCGCTGACCGGCGCCGGCAGGTCGATGGCGGGCAGGTCACCGAAGGCGGAACCGGCGGCGCGCACCTGCTCGCCGAGCACCGCGTGGTGCAGCAGCAGGACGGGCACCGAGCGGACCACATCGGTGAGCGTGCCCTGCAGCCCGTCCACCGCAGCGGCCACCACTGTCGGTGTGTTGCCACCACGTTCGGCCCGGGCCTGCGCGGCGCTGTTGGCCTCCTGGATGCGGGCGTCGAGTTGGCGGGTGATCCGTTGCCGGGTGGCGTCGTCGATGTCCCGGCCGGGTCGGTGCAGGGCCGCGTGGATGTCCGCTTGAGCCTGGTCGACGACCGGGCGCGCGGCGCTCTCGTACGCCGTCGCTTCCAGCGGCGGCCTGGTGTCGTCGCCCTCGGCGGGTGTGTGGGCGTGCCGGCGCAGCGCTTCCTCGGTGAAGTACCCGGGGATGCTGGCCTCGATGGTGGTGGCCAGCGCCTCCCACTGTTCCACCGCCGTCGGATCCGCCGACTCGTCGAAGGCCGTGCGCAGCCTGGCCTGGGCATCGTCGTAGAAGGCCTGCACGGCCGAGTCCGGCACATCCCGGTCCGCGTCGCGGGCCTCGAGCACGGCGGCCTGCACAGCCGCCTCGTGGCGGTGCTTCTGCAGATAGAGGAACGCGGTGCCGTGGATGGCGGCCAGCATCCGCTCGTAGCGCATCTGCCACTCGTGTTCGGCCGCCTGGAATGCCGAGTCGTCGCCGCCGGGGCCCGAGGTGATCACCGGCGCCCACACCTGGTCGAACAGGCGGCGCCCGGAGGCGACGAATTCCGCCCGGAACCGGTCGGCCACCTCGGCGGGCAGCCCGTCGAGCGATGCGAGTTGCGGGCTCCGCTCGGTCCGGGCGGCCGCGTCGGTCACCGCGTCGCCGAAGGCGCCGACGAGATCGGGCCGCAACTGCTCGACGCGCCGCGCGGTGTCGATCCGGCTGGCGTAGTCGGTGCGCAGCATGTCCTGCTGCGCCGTCCACTGCTGCGTCCGCGCGGCCTGGCTCAGCGCGGAGATCTCGGTGTACGGGTCGCGCAGCTCGGCCAGCGCGTCGCTGAACGCCTGTTGCTGCAACGCCTCCAGCCCGACGAAGTGCCCGCCGTGCGCGGCGAGGTGGTCGCGGGCGAACTGCGAACCGAGCAGCCGTACGGCGTGCGTCGACATCGTGGCGTCGAGCGCGCCGGGACGGCCGGCCCAGTCGGCGAAAAGGCTGTGGAAAGCCCGCGAGGCGCCCTGGGCCGCTGCCACCGCCAGGTCGGCGGCGACCAGGTTGGCGCGCAGGTCCGTCCACTGCTGGGCAACGTACTCGTCCCAGTCGTCGCCGCCCAGTTGGTCGCGGGTCGCCTGCATGCTCGTGCGGAAGGCGGCCTGCATCGCCGCCAGGTGACCAGCGAGCACGCCGAGCCCGCGTTCGTACTCGAGGGTGCTGACCGTGCGGCGGAAGATGTCGTCCGCGAGCCCGGCGACGGACTCGTCGACCGTTGTGCCGGCCTGGGCCTCGACCGGGGTAGGCCGGGCGACAGCAGCGTCCAGCAACGCGGGCAGCTCGCGCGCGGCCCGATCCACCTCGGTCGCCCAGCCGCGTCCGACACTGCCGGTCTCCCACAGTTGCCGCCAGGAGCGCTCGGTGCGGGCGTCGAACGTGGTGCGCACTGCGGGCAGCACCTCGTCGAGGCGGTCGGCCTGCTCCGGATGCGCGTCCCGCCATTGCCGGATGGCGGCGTGGAACCGGCTGTCCACGTCGCGCCCGGCGGCGTGCAGCTCCTGTTCGGCCACCACAGCCTCGGTGAACTGGGCGGCATCGGTGTGCCGGCTGAGGTTGTGGCCCGCGGTCGGGTTCGTCGAAGCGCTGAATCGGTACGACGTCGTGGCTGGTGCCCCGGCGGGGGTGTCGGTGAACGCGGACGCGAGCAGGCTGATCTGTGGGTTGCCGGGCAGGTCGGTGAGCAGCCGGTCGGCGATCTGTTGGGCGCGTTCTGGTGTGACGGGCTGGCGGGTGCCGACGAACTCGACGGTTGATACGGGTGGCTGCGAGGGGCGCAGCTGGGCCAGCGCTGCCTGGATGAGCGGCAGGCTGATCACTGGGCGGTCGACGATGACGGTCAGGTCCGGGCCGGGGCGTAGCACCAGTCGGGTGGGGGGTGTCCCGGTGTGGAGGTGCACGACGTTGCCCTGGACGGTCATCGAGAGGCCCTCGGGCATCGCGGTGACGTAGGGCTCCTCGTGGGCGAGGGGCGCGCGCATCAATATGGCTGGTGCTGGTGCTGGTGCTGATGCCGGCGTGGGGTCCTGCACGACCGGCGGTGCCGGAGTCGGCGTCGGCGTGGGGCCCACCGTGACCGGCGGTGCCGTCGGTTGCGTCATTGCCTGCGGTTGGGCCACCGCGGCGGTCGGTGTATCGAGGACAGGGGCGTGCGTCGGGGCGGTCGGGAGGTTGGGGCTTGGGGTCGGGTTCGTCGAAGCGCTGAATCGGTACGACGTCGTGGCTGGTGCCCCGGCAGGAGCGTCGGTGAACGCGGACGCGAGCAGGCTGATCTGTGGGTTGCCGGGCAGGCCGGTGAGCAGCCGGTCGGCGATCTGTTGTGCGCGTTGCGGCGTGATGGCTTGCTGGCGGGTGCCGACGAACTCGATGGTTGATACGGGTGGCTGCGAGGTGCGCAGCGCGGTCAGCGCGGCCCGGATGGTCGGCAGGTTGGTCACGGAGCCGTCGACGACGACAGTCAGTTCCGGGCCGGGGCGTAGCACCAGTCGGGTGGGGGGTGTCCCGGTGTGGAGGTGCACGACGTTGCCCTGGACGGTCATCGAGAGGCCCTCGGGCATCGCGGTGACGTAGGGCTCCTCGTGGGCGAGCGGCGCCCGCATCAATATGGCCGGTGCCGGCGTCGGGTCGGCCACCGCCGGCGGTGCTGGCGTTGGCGTGGGGTCGGCCACGGCCGGCGGTGCTGGCGTTGGCGTGGGGTCGGCCACGGCCGGCGGTGCTGGCGTCGGCGTCGAGTCCACCACGACCGGCGGTGCCGTCGGTTGCGCCATTGCGTCCGATTGGGCCACCGCGGCGGTCGGTGTGTCGGGGACAGGGTCGTGCGCCGGGGCGACCGGGGTGGTTGCTGCCGGGTGCCCACCGGGCGTCGGGTCTGGAGCCCGCACCTCGGCGCTGGGCATCTGTTCGGGCTGCGGCTTGCGAAGCACGTTGCGCGGCGCCTCGGTGGGGGTGAGAAGCACGACCTGGCCGTCGTCGCCGCTGCTGATGAGGGTGCGGGCTGCTTTCGCCTCCGCCGGACCGCCGATCCCGGCACCGGGACGCGTCGCGGGCTTGTCACTGCCCAGTGTGTGGCCCGGGTCGGGCCGCTCGCCCGGCGCGCCGGCGTGGGTGCGGGCATCCCGCGCCATTGCGGCGGCGCTGCTCTCCGCGGTGCTGGGCGGCTTGACGAAGGTCAGCGCGCCGTCGCCGGTCTGCGTTGCCGATCCGTGAGACGGGCCGCGGCTGGACAGGCCGCCACCCCTCGGACCCGGAGCGCCGCCGCCCCCCGAACCCGGAGCACCGCCGCCGCCGTTTGAGTGGCCACCGGTGGGCTGGGCGCCGTCCATGGTGATCGCCCCGGACTTGGGGTCGAATCTGATCTGCTCGGTGGTGATCGTTCGAGGGTTCGCCGGAACGAGAGTGCCGTCCGGCAGCATGCGCAGCGAGTCGATCCCGTTGCCGCCGCCCCCGCCGCCGGTGGCCGTCCACCGGTTGATGGCCACCGACCGGGTCTGCGTGCCGATCTCGGCCACCTTGAGCGACGTGGCCGGCGCCTTCACCGGCTCCACCGTGCCGTTCTCCTTGCTCCAGCGGTAGTGGGCGTTGTCCGACGGCGTGCCCTGGCCGGTGCCCTCCCTGCTGAACGACGGGTTGTCGCCCGGCTTGGCAACCGTGACGGGCGGGGCGTCGGGGGCTCGGCCCCAGCCCTTCGGCGGCGCCACCACGCCCTCGGTCCTGCCCAGCGGCGTCCACTGGTGGCTCGCTTGGTCCTTGACCAGCAGCGACGTGGGCTCACGCTGGAAGAACACCTCCGTGCCGTCGAGCCGTTGCCCGGTCGACTCCGGCTTGCTGACCTGCTTGGCGGTGAACCACTCATCCGGGCCGATCGAGCGTGAATGCCAGCCGCGGCGCACCCCCGGCCCGTCCAGGTCGTGGAAACTCGCTTCGCCCGGCCGCGGCTTGACCATCGGCACCGACGTGGGCGGCTTCTTGAACGTCAGAAGGTCCACGGTGCCGTCCGGGTTCTGCCGGAGGATCTGCGTGGGCTGGGCAGCCGTGGCCGGACGAGCCGCTGGTGCGACCGGGTTGACGTCCCACGACCTGCCGCTGGCGGAGTAGCTGAGGATCTGCTCCTGCGTCCCGCCGCTCAACGGCTTCGAGTGCAGGACGTTCTCGCCCCGGCGCAGCATGGTCGGGCCCATCGTGCCGTCGGCGCGCAGCTCCGTGTAGGAGTAGGACCTGTCCGGACCGGCGGGCTGGGCCGGGTTCGCGAGCGGCTTGCCGGGCCCCGGCAGGCTGGGGCCCGGAAAATCGTTGCCGATCCGTCGCCCCACACCCGAGAACACCGGCTCCGCCGAAACCCGCACAAGATCGGTACTCCCGTCGGGGCCGGTCCGCAGCAGCTGACGCCCTGGGGTCGGCGGCGCGGTGACCCGGGGCGTGGCCGCAGGCACCGAAGCCGGTGCTGGTGGAGCCGACGCGTCCAGCAGGCGCGAGTCGACCCCCGTTGCGGCCGACCGATCGGAATGCCCAGCCACCGCAGTGTCCACATCACCAGACCGCGGCGCGGACCCCGCGATGTCGGCGGTACGGGGAAGGGCGGCGGAGTCGGTGGGGGTGATGCGGGGGGCTGTTTCGAGGATTTTGTCGAGGCGTGTGTTTTTCAGTTCGTGGCTGAGGTTGGCGGTGCCGGGGGCGGGTTCGTGTTGTACGCGTCCGGGGTTGCGGGGCGCGGTTGGTGTGGCTGGCTCGATTGGCGCGGCGGTGTGTTGTGGTGCGGCGCCGTCGGCGGTGCGGGCGGCGGTGGTGTCGGTGGGGGTGATGCGGGGGGCTGTTTCGAGGATTTTGTCGAGGCGTGTGTTTTTCAGGTCGTGGCTGAGGTTGGCGGTGCCGGGGGCGGGTTCGTGTTGTACGCGTCCGGGGTTGCGGGGCGCGGTTGGTGTGGCTGGCTCGATTGGCGCGGCGGTGTGTTGTGGTGCGGCGCCGTCGGCGGTGCGGGCGGCGGTGGTGTCGGCGGGGGTGATGCGGGGGGCTGTTTCGAGGATTTTGTCGAGGCGTGTGTTTTTCAGGTCGTGACTGAGGTTCGCGGTGCCGGGGGCGGGTTCGTGTTGTACGCGCTCGAGGTTGCGGGGCGCGGCTGGCGCGACGGTGTGCGGGGTGGTGTTGGCGGGCACGTAATCGGTGACGCCGGGCCGGCCGGTCGGCGGTATCAGGTGGTTGCCGCTGCTCAGCACCGACGTCTCGGGCAGGCCGCCGGGGCGCATGGCGGGGGGCAGCGACGGCCCGTGCGGCACGGTGGCCGGGCCGGTCGACGGGGTGGCGTGGATCGTCTGGCCGGTGGTCGGCGACTCGGGGGAGATGCCACGACCCTGGGCCGTCGCGACCGGGCCCCGCTCGGTCATCTGAGGCGGGGCCGGCTGGCGGACGACGTTCGAGGCAGGGGCGTTGGCCTGCGGGGAAAAGTCGCCGCGCGCGCCGACGTGGGGATCGGTGCGGTCGAGGTTCGCCATCCGCGGCCCGTCGACGTGTGTGCCACCCTTTGGTACGGCCGTTGTCGTCGTGGTGGTGTGCGGTGCGGCGAGCGGCTGGTTGACGTGGCCGGTGGTCTGCTGGGTGAACGCGTTCACCGACTTGGAGCCGCCCGGCGCACCGACCGCCAGCCGGCTTGCGTCGCCGGCGGACGAGGCCGACACGGTCGGTGCGGTGTGGCTGCCTTTCGGCACCACCGGCGCGGCCGTGATGTCGCTGGCGCTCACCGCAGGCGTGGCGTCGTTGACGCGGGGTGTGTTGGTGATGTCCGGGCCCTTGACCGGCGCCGAGCTGGCGAGCTGCCCGTTGGCGCTTTCCGGCCTGGTGATCTTCGGCGCCTGCATCTTCGGGACCGGCGGGGCGCCGCGAGGGCCCAGCTGCGGTACCGAGTTGACGCTCGAGAACAGACCGCGGATCGAGAACAGACCGCCAAGCCCGCCCGCGAGCAGGACGCCCAGCAGGATCTCCGAGCTGCCCACCTCCATCGGCAGGCCCATCGCCCCGAAGACGACTCCCCGGGTGCCGAACTCCAGCGCGACCTGCATGGAACCGAACGTCAGGAAGCCCAGCGCGAAGTCGATCACCATGGTGGCGATCCGTCCGGCCACTGCACTCATTGCCGGCAGCAGGCTGGCGAGCAGGCTCGACAGGGCGGCGAGCGCGGGTGCCAGCACGAACGCGAGGCCGATCGTGAGCAGACCGAGGATGGCCAGCACGGCCTGGATGATCCCGGCCGCCCTCTCCCGCTTGATCTGCTCCTCGACCTTGGCGGCGTACTCGTCGAGGAAGTCTGCGAATTCCCGCGCCGCCTCGGCCATCTTGCGCAGCTTGACGTTCACCGCGTTCGCCGCGATCGACGCCGAGAGGTATGCGAACCCGAACCACTCGATGCCGTTGAAGGCCGACATCACCGTGCCACCGAGGGACTCCAGCCGATCGGCCTGTGCACGCCAGTCGGCCGCGAGCTTGCGCAGCTCCTCGGGGTTCGCGTGCCCGTTACGCTCCTTCGACACGACGCGTCGTCAGCCGTCAGCCGTCGGTCTTCGGCGTGGGATACGGGTTGGTGTTGTAGTCCACGGTGATCGGCGGCATCTTGGTGTCCTGCTGTTCCCCGCCGCCCTCGCCCTCGTCGGCGATGGCGTGGACGAAGTTGTCGAACATGTCTGTCACGGCGTGCTCGGCGGCGTTGTAGTTCGCTGCAGCCATCACGGCGCCGTAGCGGATCTGGTCGAGGATGCCCGGCGTCTGCACCCTGGTGGGGTCGGCCGGGTCGGGGGTGCCGAACAGTCGATTCTGCACGTCTTTGAGGCGCTCGTTGAACGTGTCTGCCGCCTCGGAACTCTCCCCGAGCCAGCCGATCTTGAGCTGGTCCCAGGTATTTCCGATCTCTTTCCAGTCGTCCTGGAGGTTGGTGACCAGCGAAGCGAGATAGACGCTTGCGGACCGGTGCATGTAGTACATGTCTACGTTGATCCGCACCGCGGAGGCGTCGTAGTTGGTTGCACCGTCACTCACCATGCACGCTCCGTAGTTTGGACTTCACCCTCCCGGTCGACCGTAGCCACGGGGCAGGGCAGCGTCCCAGACCCCGTTCCGGCGCCGGTGGGTCGTACCAAGAGGGACGTTGCCGCCACCCCAGCAGGCGCGCAGCGTGTAGGTATGAGCGATTCCGAGCCCCCTGTCGTCCCTGTCGATCTGACCCAGGAATGGCCGACCGGGCGTCACGTCAGTGGGAAGAACGAGGACCTCATCGGCTTCGAGGCGCCCACCTCGGATGGTCAGGGGGGCTACACCAACAACGAGGGTCAGCCGGTTGACGAGCACGGCAACCTGCTGCCCGACCCGAACGCGCCCACGGGTGATCCGGGCGAACCGGATCTGCGTAGTTACGATGTCAGCCCTGGCCAGATGTACGACGCCGAAACGACGATCCTTCAGGCCACGGCGGGCCAGATCGCCGACTTCGAGCACTTCCGCGACACCGCGATCGCCAGGTCGGCCTGGGTCTTCTGGGCCAGCAAAGAGTCGGACACGATTCCCGTCGCCCATGAGGGGGTCCCGCTCAACAACAACGTCAAGTGGATCGGCCCCTACGACGACGGCAGCGGCTTCTACGCCCCGTACAAGGACCCGCACCCGGAGCAGACCGCGGAGATCCAGTACAGCCAGTTCCAGCTGCTGCAGGGCTGCGGCGCGGTGCTCGGGTTGGTCGGTGAGTTCGTCGGCAGGCTCAACAACGCCGCCCAGATCTACGCCGGCGCGGACATCAACTCCACCGTCCCGGACGGCACCAGCATCGCCTGAGCCTCGGCCGGTAACCGGTCCCGTCGGTCAGACCGGTCAGCTTCGCGCGCACGCTGGCCAGGGCCGCCGCGTGCTGGCTCGCCGTTGTGCTCGCCACCGGTAGCGAGCCGGCTGTGGGTCGTACCAAGAGGGACGTTGCCGCCACCCCAGCACGCGCGCAAGGTGTAGGTATGAGCGATGCCGAGCCCTCTGCACCCCCTGTCGTCCCTGTCGATCTGACCCAGGAATGGCCGACCGGGCGTCACGTCAGTGGGAAGAACGAGGACCTCATCGGCTTCGAGGCGCCCACCTCGGATGGTCAGGGGGGCTACACCAACAACGAGGGTCAGCCGGTTGACGAGCACGGCAACCTGCTGCCCGACCCGAACGCGCCCACGGGTGATCCGGGCGAACCGGATCTGCGTAGTTACGATGTCAGCCCTGGCCAGATGTACGACGCCGAAACGACGATCCTTCAGGCCACGGCGGGCCAGATCGCCGACTTCGAGCACTTCCGCGACACCGCGATCGCCAGGTCGGCCTGGGTCTTCTGGGCCAGCAAAGAGTCGCAAATGAATCCGGAATGGCGTGAGGGGGACGCGTACAGCAGTATCTATCGCGAGCCTGGCTTCACCGACAGCGGCGGCGGCTATTACATCAACTGGGTGGACCCGCACCCGGAACAGACCGCGGAGATGCAGTACAGCCAGTTCCAGCTGCTGCAGGGCTGCGGCGCCGTGCTCGGGCTGGTCGGTGAGTTCGTCGGCAGGCTCAACAACGCCGCCCAGATCTACGCCGGCGCGGACATCAACTCCACCGTCCCGGACGGCACCAGCACCGCCTGAGCCTCAGCCGCCGTTGGGGCCGATCTCGGCTTCGCCGTCGTGTGAGAAGTAGACGGTCACCACCGTCTTGCGGTCGCTGCGCTGCACCGCCACGTGCGAGATGCCGGCGATCGCCGCGGGCACCGTACCGGACACCTCCTGCTGCTTGCCCGTCCCGCCGGTCCAGTTCACGATCGCCCACCGCTTGTCGTCCGGACCGTAGCCGTACAGCCGGTAACCGGTCCCCTTGGTCAGACCGGTCAGCTTCGCGCGCACCTCGGTGAACCCGTCCTTCGCGGTCAGCGTCACGGTCATGCGCACCCCGCTGTCCACGTCGGTCGTCGAGCCCGCCGCGCTCACGGCGGCCCGGGCCGTTGGCGCGCTGGGCTCGCCCGTGTGCTCGCGCAGGATCGCTGTCGCGGCGGTTGCGCCGATCGTGACGGTCGCGGCAAGCAACCCGATCGAAACAACCAACGACTGCGTACGCCGGACCGGTCGCGTTTCCGCAGCCGGTTGCGTGGCCAGGGGTGTGGGAGCAGGCGCGGTCGACGGTGTCGGCCGCTTCACGGGCTTGGTACGCATCTCCGGTGCGATCTTGGGCTTCACCGGCGCGGCAGCCGGCTCGGCGGCGGCAGCCGCAGGTGCGACGGCCGGCACGACAGGTGCGACGGCCGGCATCGCGAGCGATACCGCCGACGCGGCGGGTGCGGCCGGGGGCGGAGCAGGAGCGGCGGACGGGGGAGGGGGTGGCGCAGCCGGTAGGACGAGCGCGGCGGGCGGCGCCGTGGGTGGGGGAGCTTCCCTGGCCGGCGCCACGGCGGTGCGCGTCGCCGGAGCGGGCGGCGCGGGTGCGGGCGGCGCGGGTGCGGGCGGCGCGGGTGCGGGCACCGGTCCATCAGTCGCGGCTGCGGACTCTGTGGGGCGGTTGCGGCCGGGCCGGCGGGGCCAGCCGACCCAGGAACGCGGCTCCTCGGGTTCCTCGATCGGCGCGAACCGGGCCGGGAACGCCGGTGGCACCGACGTGCCGAGCGCGCCGTACATGCTGGCCAGCCCCTCCCGGTCGTCGAGGAGCAGGGCCATCGCCCCGAGGGCCTCGCACACCTGCGCCGCCTCGTCGCGGCAGGTCGCGCACGCGTCGAGGTGGGTGCGCACCCGCTGGGCCGAGGCCGCGTCGAGCTGGTCGAGGTAATAGAGCCCGAGCAACTCCTCGACGTGCTCGGTACCGTCCGCCACAGATATCAATCCCCGGTCCGCTTCCACTGGTCAGAGCCCTCGCCGGGCTCTCTGCCCATCCTCGCCGAACGCCGGGGCGCCGCGAGACACCAGGCGAGCATGCTTGATCCGTACGGCAAGGGAAAGTCCCTCATCGGGGGGCATCGCCACCGCGACCGACCGGGACGTCAGCGGATTTTTTGCGGTTCGTGAACCGGGCGGGGCCGGCATCCGTCTCAGTGGCGCCCGTGAAGACGGGCGCGACAACTTGGAGGAGCCCGGTGTTGACAGTGGCCATCGTCTCCGATCAGCCCATCTCCCGGGCTGGTCTGGAAAAGCTGGCATCCGACGATGGCGGTCTGCGCGTCGCGGCGACCGTCGCGAACGTCGGCGATCTACTGGCCGGTGGGCAGACGTTCGACGCGGTGGTGCTGGAGCTGCCGTCAGGCGGCACGGACAGCATCGCGCGGGCGGCCACTGTGGGCCGGCCGCTGGTGAGCGCGGCGTGGGACCGGTCACCGAGCCTGCTCGCCGCCGTCCGGGCCGGGGCACGGGGTTGTTTCAGCAGCCTCAGCGAGCAGCCCGACGTGCGGCAGGCGGTGCGGGTGATCGTCCGCGGTGGCTTCTACATCTGCCCGCGGCTGGTCGACCAGTTTCAGGGTGAGCTCGCCCGCGGCGGGGGCGAGGAGCAGAACGGCCTGGCGCCGCGGGAGGTCGAGACGCTGCGGTTCATCGCCTCCGGCTTCACGCACGCGCAGATCGCGACCCGCATGGGCCTCTCGCAGGCGACGGTCAACACGTACGCGAAGCGGATCCGCGCGAAATTGAACGTCAGCAACAAGGCGGAGCTGACCCGGATGGCGATCGAGCTGGGCCACTTCAGCCACCCTCGCCGGCTGAGCCGCACCGCGGCCTGAGCGCGCGCTGGGCGGGAACCGTCCACTCATCTGCTCGTTCCGCGGGGGAGTGTCATGCCCTCCGCGGACGGCCGCGTTCCGCCGGCGGTTCCCCAATGTCGAATTCGCGTCCGGGCAGCGCCTCGCGCAGTGCCCGCAGAGCGTAGGAGGTGCGCGACTTCACCGTTCCCGGCGGCACGTCCAGGACCTCGGCGACCTCGGCCACCGACCGTTCCTGGAAGTAGATCTCGACAAGCGTGATCCGCAGCCGCTCCGGCAGTGCGGCCAGCGCCGCCCGCACCTCGGCGGCCTCCAGCGTCTGGTCGATGGGATCGCCGCCGGTGTGAGCGTTGGTCTCGACGTCCTCGTCGGGCACCTCGCCGGGGCGGGCCTCGGTCGCCGGGACCTGGTCGATGAAAGTCTGCTTCGCGATCGTGAAGAGCGACGCCCGGCTCCACCGGCCTTCCGCGTTGCGAGCCTCCGGATCACGCCAGGCGCGTAGCAGCGTCTCCTGGACGATGTCCTCGGCCCGGCGTACGTCGCCGCGGGTCAAGCGGGTCAGGAAGCTGAGCAGCACCGGACCGTGGACCTGCTGAAGGTGGCGCAGAGCGGCCTCGTCCGCCTCCGAAGCCTGCGCGGAGGGGGCCGCGGGCATGGAGGAAACCGGCTCCGGCAGTCCCGGAGGATAAGTTGAACCTTCAACCACCCTTAGACTCTGGCACAGGACTTCCGCAATGTCCCCATCGGGGATCACCGCTATCGCGGCAGTTGTGACAGCGCGGGCGACCTTAAGGGGCATCCGACCGAGCCGACCCATGCCGCGGCCTTCAGCGGAGCCCTCTGTGGGCCGCGGGCGGCAGCGAACGTGTGATGGTCGCTCGTCTCCCCGACTACGACGCCCCGGAGACCGGGCCGGCCGTGGTGGGTGTCGTGTGAAGAGAGGACTTGCTCGCGTCCCTGTGACAGGACGACCGTCGACCATGACCGGCGGAGTGGAAGAGGTGCGGCGTGGATGTCCTGGCGGACTGCCCTGAATGGTTCACGATGGCCGGGCTCGGCGTGTTCGTGTACCAAAGTGATCCGAATCGGTCGCCCTCCAGCGCGGTCATAGACGGGAACATCTCGGGCTCGAGGGCGATCGACAGCCGGGTGTATGACCTGGCCAGGCAGACCCGGCCCCCAGCTGGGGTCGCGATGATCATTCCCGACGAACCCTCCGAAAATCTTCGTGCCTATCTACACGATCTGGTGGCCGCCGACGGCCAGCTGGTGGTGGTCCCGTTCTCGTCCAAGACCTTCGGGCTCCTGGATCTGACCAGCGCCATCAGGCTGCAGGACCGCTTGGGCATCGTGGTGGGAGTACCGGAAAGTGCCGTCGACGGAGCCGTGCCGCCGGCCCTAAAAGCCCGTCTCGTGCCGGTCGAGTCGACCGAAAAGCTTGGTACTACCGGTAGGTCAGCTACCGCCTACCGCCTGCTGCCCGAGGCGCTGGTGGCGAACCGCCAAAAGCTCGGCGAGTTGGCCACGGGGACCGAACCACCGTCCGTGGCCAAGCTGGTCAGCTATTCCGCGGCCGGTGCGAGCCCGACAGTCGGCGGCGACGGCTTCGTATCGGGCGATCTCACGCCTCTGGCCGGCGTGTACTACGCGACCTTCGACGACCTGCCACAGCTGCCCATCGCGGAACTGCTCGCCTCCACGAGTCCACTGTCTCGATCGGGCCTGAACGCCGCCCTCGACGGGCAGCCGAGGCCTATGCCTCTGGCGAACGTAATGCAGGAGTTCAAGTCGGGTCGGGCGTCCGCTGCACTGGTTCACGCTCCTTTCGAGAGTCGTACGCCGGGGTCGCTCTGGATGGTGAAGGACCACACCGGAAAGCTGGCGTGGGCGAACGGAACGCAGCCGGTCGCTCCGGTGGTCCTGGATGGTGCCGTCGACGAGAGAGCAGCCAACCTGGAGGACCCGCACACCGAGTTCGTGCTCGTCGGGCCGAAGGGGTTGCCGTACCAGCCGGAACTGCCGCCCGAGCCGACGTGGACGCCGCGGCTGTCGGCCAACGCCCGACGAAGCGGCGACACGATTTTGCTCGGCCCGGACGGGCCGTACGCCGCGACCAAGGAGATCATGCGGCAACTCGGCCGCCCTGGCGGCCCGATCGTCCTGGTCAACGTCCGCCGCGGGGCACCGTCAAAGCACGGAACCACTCTGGACGAACTCACCGCCAACAGCCTGCATCACCTCTTGGAGAAGAACCCCGCCCTCAAGGTGGTCGTCGCCACGGAGGACAACGACCAACTGAAAGCGATCGTCGTCAACCAGCACGGCCGGTCATCGGTGCAACCGACGATGCTTGGCTTCGAGAGGTTCTGGACTGTGGAGGGGCCCCGGTCGAGCTACCCGGAGCAATACCAGAGCCTGACCGGAGGTGCGTTGGCGCGAGCCGCGGCGCTTGCCGACCCGCCAAAAACTCGTCCGTCGGAATTGGTGGCAGGTCTCATCAATAAGCCGACGTGGAAAGGCGTCGAGTCATACCTGGAGCAGCACTCGTCCGAGCTGTTCACGCGTGAGGTCGTGCGGGAGTTGACTCGTCTGAAATCAGCGAGTGTGGCCAACGGCGAGCGGCCGTCCAGGTATGGCGTCGGGCAGGTCAAAGACCATCCATTCTACCGTCCGAATCTGACCTTGAAGGCGCACCTGGCCTTGATCGAGCAGGGGTTGCGGGCGAAGGAAGACCCCGAACTTGGCGGTAAGCATCCGTTGGAACCGCAGCACGCCTCGCTCATGGATGCGATCGAACCGCACACCCAGACGGCCGACTCCAGTTTGTTCCTCGGTTATCTCACCTCGCGCCCCCTGGACCCGGCCCGCCTCGGCCAGGCGGTCGGGGACTATGTGACGGGTCTCCTGTGGTTGCGGGAATTGCTGCAGGCCACGAGAAATCCTGAAATAACGAAGGTTGATCTCGCTGACGTGCTGGCGGTGGTGAGAGCCAAGGGGGAGCTTGAGGAGGAGCGGGCGGCCCGCCGTCCGGGCCAGCCCGAGATCTACCGCGCGCACGCCGCCATGGTGGCGTTGATCGCTGATTTAGGACGTGTCGGCGGGCTCCCAGCCGATTGGCGCGAGCGACTCAAGGCCACTGACTGTCTCACCGGCACTGATCGCGTCTTCTGGCATTTCATGATCATTAATGTCTTTGTGCCGATGTTTCCGGAGGCCAAAGCACAGTTGCTGAGCTTACGGGAATTCATGGCCGCATGTCACGATAAGGCTGGTGTCTGATGCCCGGCTCCTTCACTCCGCCAATCTGCTTCCACGGTTTCATTCCGGTCGCTTCCGGGATCTACCTCAGGCTCGAACGCACCCTTACGGACGTGCCTCCCCACATTCGAGGTGTGCAGCCAATCACCGGCCTGGTGCAGGCACACATGCACCAAGACGCACTGGGTGCGGAAAGTGTGCGAGCGGCATTACGGCTCCAGGGGCCGTCGGTTGTCGCGCGCCTATCGGTAAGCCTTTCCCCGGAATTCAGCACAATCATCAGTCGCGAGGCGGCGTTGTCCGCAGCCGACCACTTCGGCGTGTACCTCGATCTGCCGGAACGGGCCGATCTGGTCGATCCGGCCGACGACCGGTTTCTGCCCATCACCACCGAGCGCAGCGTCACCAGTTCGGTTTCCGCGACCGGTGTCCGGGTGATACCTCAGAGGCACCTGCTGGCAGACCTCACCGCAGCTGTGGATGGTCAGGCAGCCAGCGGCTATGAGCCGATGCGCGGCCAACTGCGCTTGGCGGCCGACAACGTCGAGATCGGCGCACCGCGTTCGGTGGCCGTCGCGCTGCCGCCATGGGCTGCGGACCCGCCGTCCGCGCTCGGCGCGCCGGTGGCCGTCAAAACCTACGCCGAGTTGATGTCGCATCTTGACGGTCTCGCAAAGTGGCAGCAGGCGAAGGTCACCGCCATTGCCTCCGATCGCACGTACGAAATGTCCGTGCGGATGCACCCATGGGGCTTGGAGGCGTCGGCGCCGCTGCCTCGGCGTCCGGACTCCCTCTCGGTATCACTTCCGGACCCTGCGCTGTCGGAGCGGGAACTATCCTGGCTCGATGACGTGGCCCTGACCATCAAAGGGACGCTCGGCGGCCAGCGGGTGTCGCCTGACGACAACGGCTTCAAGGAGCTGGACAGCTACATTGAAGGCCTACGTGAGGAGGTCGCCGACGCCCGAAAAGCCCGGGATCTGCCAAACAGGCCTGTCACAGATGTCATCTTCGAGGCGGATCACGAAACGCTGCAGAAGTGGCAGCAAGAAGGTGAAAGCGCGGCCCGGTCGTTCGAGAAAAAGGCGAGCGACACGGCTGACCCGGAGAGACGAGCAGCATACTTGCTCCGAAGCGTTTTGCACCGTGATTTTTGGGTCGAGATCCAGGCGCTGAACGCTGCTATGCAGGGAACGGGCAGTAGCCGATCGAGCGTCGAGCAGGACATTCATCCCGCCGAGGCGGGACACGGTGAATCCATACCACTGACCCGGATGCCCCCCACGCCGTCGACGCCTGCCGCGCGCCACCAGTTCATCCCGATGGTCCGGACGATTCTCGAACCATCGGCGGCTCAGGTCACCGAAGAGCATATGGCGACGCTGACGGCGTACACCAAGGAGGCGTACGAAAAGCGCACCGAGGGCGAAATTGTAGGGCTGGACGCACTGCGCCGACGGCACGGCTACGCGACACTCAAGCAAGACCTCGAAGAGACGCGGAAGCGGACGGGCGTGCAGGGCAGCATCGAGCGTAAGGTAGCGAGATATATCAAAGGTGCAAAACCAGAGGCGACCGACGATCGAAGGCATGAGCTGCTGAGGCTCGCTCTGCGCCTGCTCGACAAAGTACCGAACCTCTCCGGGGCGGATTACGAAAAAGCAATCCGCGATTCGGACGTGTTCCTCGACTGGGCCCAGCTTCGCTACTCGAAGACGCATTTAGACAATCGCCCGCCTGGCCCCCTGCCGCTGGACGTGTTGGCGGAGTTGATTCGTGGCAAGCTGGATGGCGATGTCTCCTTGAACTTGCGGAACGTGGGGCGCATCGCCGAGGAGAGAAACGCTCGGCGAACCTGGTGGGAAGAAAAACCTCTCCTGCCGAAACGGCTGATCTCTCGGACCGGAAGTTTGCCGGGAGTTGGCAAGGTAACGCAGTCTGTCTCCACCACGCACACGAAACGGATCACGGGAAAGCTCGAAAACGGCGACCGGGACCAGGACCGCAACCGGGAGGTGAAGGCACTTCGCGCTTTGCTGGAGGCGGCGAGTCCTCCGGTGAGCGTCCCGGACGAGGACCTCAAACGACTGGTCGCGACCCGGCGCCGGCTCTACGCCAAATCGTGGGATCGCCGCTACACCGCCCTGGGGGTTTTCCACTACCAGCAGATGGCGCGGGAACTGCTGGGCCGTGACGGGGTGACCGCGGATGTGCTGCGGGACCTCGCCGTCTTGACACGCCCCGAGTCCTCCTTGCGCGTCGGCGGCGTCGACCAACCATTCAATCATCGACAGATCCGGCAGGATCTCACCAACAACGCGCTCAAGGAGTGGCGGCCCGGCACGGACAAGCCCGGCCCCAGACCGGAGGTGGGGGGCGGAGGTCGGGATTACAGCCGGATGGTGACCGCTTTCCACACTATCGAATTGGGTCCGTTCGTATCCGACTTGACCGCTTGGATCAACCAGTCTGTGCCGTTCAGCGGTAATCAGATCACCGAGGATGTCGTCGCGCGTAAGATCACGTCGCTCTTTGGCCAGACGCTCGATGATGGCACGCCACTGGAGATTGCCGTCGACGGCAGGATCTACGATATCAGACTCTGGGCGATTCCGATCCGGGAACCGGAGGTCGAACCAGAAAGCCTTCCCGGCAAGAGCGGCCTGTTCCCGGGCGCGCTGGAAGGCCGTACCTACGGCTTTTCCGAATCGGCAAACTCGGAGGCGCAGACGCGGTCAATTTTCGGCGACATCGGTCCGGCCCATCGATACCTGTTGGGCGTGCGGTCCGACACGACGCTGACCTATGGTCAGAGCAGCGGTTCGGGGAAGCGGGCTCTCAGCAGCACAACGAAGGCCAAGTACCAGCAAGTCCGAATCAAGGAGAACATGGGATGGGTGACCCTTGATGTGAACTGGGCACTGCGCGTTCAGGAGCGCAGGACGTACCACCGCAAGCGCGACGCCGTTTCCGAGTTCGCGGGCGTTCCGGCCGTGGTCAACAAGGTTCGGGAGGGTACCCTCACCACGGACGAAGAGGGCGGTCGGTGGATCCAGCGGGTCTTCACGGACAGCATGGGGACGCCGGTCATGAACAAAATTCGATACGCGGTGCCGGAGTTCCACCTGCCCTACTCGAAAGAGCAGAGTGAAAGTGATGAGCTGAAAGCGAAGACTGACGCGGATTACGGGAAAGTAATCCCGATCAGTGATCCAAGTGATTTCGAGGTGTGGAGCATGGATCATGCTGTCACCCGGATCCAACTCGCGGATCGGGTGATCGCCTCCGTCCGAAAAATTCTCACGCCTGCGGATTACGCTTTCTGGAAAACGCACCTTGAGCGATACCTGTCCAACGATGAGCTTGCCCTGAACTTCCAGAATCTCATGCGTCCCAAGGGCGACCGCGGCTACCAGCAGACGTTCCGGGTGCTACTCGAGAGCAACGGCCGTCGCCTCAGCTTGAGCCTCGGTGCCAAGGACAACAAGCCGATCACGAGCCTCACCAAGATCAGTCAGGTGAGCAGAAGTGGGGAGACCCGGATCGACCGGGTGCGGGCCTCCGTGCTCAGGACCCAGGTCACTCAGGACAACGACTCCACGCACCGTGTGACGGCGAACGAGTTCGCGCGGCTCTGGAGCTCTCGGGTGGCGCGGCTCGGCGGGCGCATTCAGAAGCCCTTCGGCAATAAGGTCGGCCAGTTCAGCCAGCAGAGACGGACCTTCACCACCCGCGCCACTCGGATTGTCGACAACCTGCAGGTGGCGTCGATCGACTTCGACCTGGAGCTGAGAATTCACCATCACCGCGACAAGGACCTGATGGCAGGTCGCCGTGAGCACGTGGACTACGAAAACCACGAGAATCTGTCGGGCTTCGCGCACGTCCTGGTGCATGAGGACGACCTCAAGAAGGTGAGCACCCCCAGCGCCTCCACGCCTTCGTCCATTAAGCCCAAGCCCGACGAGATCGCTGCTGCCGCGAGTAAGTCGGGGAAGACGACGAAGACTCCCCGCTGGTGGACCCCTGGCGCTGGCTGGGGCCTGACGATGGACGTCGTAGATCGTCTGGAAGGCGTTGAGGGTCTCTATAACGCGATCGTTCCGGAATTGGTCAAGGGAGGGCACCTTCCCAAGGCGGCGACCACCGCACGTGGCGGAGCCACAACGCCGTGGGCCATCTTGCAGGAGATGCCGGTAACCGGCAAGCTGGAGAATAATCCCGGCCTGGACTATCGGAACTGGCAGATGATCATTCGTGAGTTGTCGGAGGACAATCTCCTGTCCAGGGCGGACGATATATTGGACTCCCAGCTGAACGGCCGCGGTATCGTCTGGATCTTCAGGCATCCCGATTCGCCGATCCGCATGGAGAAAGCCCTCACCGTTACCCTGACGGCGGAAACACTCCGCTCCTCTTACGATAAGCAGACCGCTTACGAGCTGCAGTACGGTCACATGAATACGGAGACGACCACCCTCAAGGATGCCAAGGTATCGGCCCGGGAAAGTGGATTTTCCGCCGGTGCCGGCGGGGGCGCAGGCGGCGTTTCGATGCAGGGCACAGTGAACGCTCAGTATGTCTCTCGAGAGTCCGAGAACGTCGGACGGACGCAGTCCAGTTCGGTGCTCTCCGACACCGACGGCCAAAAGATGAAAAGCCGCAGTTTCAAGGCGGAAATTCGCTGGCACTGGACGGTCAAACCCGCAAGTAATGCCCCTGACAAGACGAAATCCGGCACAATTGACGCGCAGGCATTCATCCTGCAGCCGGACAAACTCAACGACACCGGAGATGCCAAAGGCCTGGGCAGGCTCGTCATCGAACCCGGCTCGGGCAACGTTCCACCGATGACCACCGAGAACCTGTCGGTTGAATTCATGGAGCGTGTTATGAAAGATCCGAATGCGCAGTCTCCGATAACCAGCATAGACGCCACCGCCTACACCGTACTCGGAACCTTTGGTGCGGAGAGGTTGCAGTCAGCAATGGCGCAGGCGATCGCGGACGAGCGCAGTCGGGCATTTTCGGACGGAGTGCGCGGGCGGTTCGCTCGGGTTCAGGAAAAACTGGAGCCAGATCCGGAGGTGCGGGCGCAGCAGTTGGAGGCGTTTCTGTCGAATGCGTTGAGCCGGCAGGCCTACAAGGGCTTCTTGCTCAGGGCGTTGACGGGGGCGAGCGTGGCGATACCGGTCGGCGGCGGCGCGGCGGGGCTGACCGCCGCACTGGTAGGGACTCCAGAGATCGTGAAAGTGTGGAAGCCCTACTCGCAGCAGGTCACCGAGGCCCAGGCTGGCAAGGAGTCCGGTGCGGATAACCTGTGGCAGGCGGGAGGCGGGGCCGGCGGATTCATCGGAAAGAGCGGCTTGAAACCCGTTATCGAAGACGCGCCGAGTAGCGACGCTGGAAACAGTGAGTTGGTGATCGGGACCGGCGCCGCTGCCCGGGTGAAGGGGAGGGGAAAGGCGGCCGTCAAGTCGAACACGGTGGGTAAGTATTCGGGCCTTTTCCAGGACGCCTCGGCTGTGATCGTCCGTTCGGCGGTAGTCCATCGGATCCAGGTGGGCAAAACCGTAAAATGGGTGGCGGGCGAGGTGTTGCTGAACGTGAAGACGACCGACGTGATCCCGTACGCCCGTCTCTTCAAGAACGCCGAGTTGATTGCCGATGAGATAGCAGCAGCGAAATCGACCGCGCCGCCGGGGGCCACCCTGACGAGCGCGGTGAGGTCGTCGACTGGCCAACAGCACTCGTCCCACGGGGCGACGGTGTGGCAGATGCTGCTCAGTGGTGGCAACGAGCAGACAGGCGTTGCCCCGCTCGTCAAGGCGTTGGCGAAGGCGGCGGAGCCGTTCGAATCCGCCGGGCTCGCCAACTACGTCACCTCGGTGCCCGCCATCGTGAATCCCTTTATGGGCAAGGCGCTCGACGGTGGCATGTCCCAGCCCTACGTCGATGACGATCAACGAACGTTCCAGATAACGTTGAGGGCTGAACAGGTGGGCCAGGCTTCGGGCAGTCATGACAGCGGTTCCGGCACCAAGTCCTACACCCGGGGAAACGACGCACTCAACGAAACCCGCCGCTGGACCAGCGCGAACGCTGTGGTCGGCAGTTCTGGCGGGCTGGGCCAGCCGTTTCACCCCGAAGAGGGCGACACGAAGTCTGGGTTCGACCTCGGGTTCGTGGCTGCTTCCGTAGTAGGCGGATTCACCCGGGCCACCGGCCGCAGTGATACACACGGCTCAAACCTGCTGACGATGGCAGGTGCGCGCGTCAACAACCTGACCGGCTACTCCCAGAACGTGAGGTTCTCTGGCACGATCAAGGAGACCACACCCGGCACGACGGCAGCACTGAAGAAGATCGTCGGCGCGGGTCGGAAAGACCAGCCCTTCGAAGTCACCGTCAAGCTCCTCGTCAGCGAACCCACGGGCGGCTCCACCACCCTGGGAGCAGACCGGCCCCGCCCTGCTTTCGGTCTGAGCCGGACGCTGCCGGAGACAGCGCAGGTCCTCTCCATACGCGGGCTCGGTGCGATACACGAGGCAATCTCCTCCGCCGGCCTCGCCCGCTCCGGGACGTTGAACGACACCAGGTATCAACTCAACTACGAGACGTTCCCCAAGAAGCTGAGGGCGATGCTCACGGATGAGGGCGCCCGGTTCCGATCGCTGTCGACTGCGACTGCGGACCTCGACGCTGGATCCAGGGGTTTCATTGTGAAGGCCCGCGTCGCCGAGGTTGAAGACCTCTACTGGGTGGCGAAGGCGGAGATCGAGAAGTACGACCACGGCACCGATCTCGTCGGCCACGGCGCCTCCGAGACCCTGCGGTCAAATATGGTCGGGGCGATCACAGTCGCCGGCGCGCCGGATTTGGTCAACTGGGTCGGAGGCACCGGGTCCGTCGGTACGCAGCGAGGCACGACCCGCGGTACCGACCAGACGCGTTGGAACGAGCACCGAGCGTGGCTGCGTACGAGCACGGCCCTGTTCGTCGTGCACGCCCGGTTGCAGTACGAGGTTACGTGGCCCGGGAAGCGCGGCGTGCAGAAGATCCCGGCAATCGGGTACACCGACATCGTCGTGTCCAAGGCGGACGCCCGGGCGCTGGGAATTCCGGACGAGGCGCTGGCGGCCGTCGTACCGGCGGAGAGCCGCACCAAGGAATTTCCCGACTACGTCGCAGGCAGCGCTGCACGTCCTGACAAACCGTCAGCGGTTTCTTCCTCCACCGCCGATCGGTTCCACCGCTTGCTCCGGCAGGCGGACGCGGGCATGCACGCGCTCCGTCCTCCTGCCGGCGCGAGCCGGGTGGACATCTCCAACATGCCCCTGGTGTCGGAGGGCGCGCACGCCGACCCGAAGGGCAAGAGACCCGCATCTGTTCAACCCGTCGTGTGGTACGAACTCGTGCGCAGCGACAAGGAGTTGACGTTCGTCCTTCGGGTGCACCTGACCGGAGACCCGAAGGCGGTGTCGAAGGTCAAGAAGTTGACGACCGAGGGGGTGCAGTCCCACCTCAACGAGCCGGGACACCAGCTGCCGATGGCCGACCGTCAACTACGGGTCGAGGTGCAGTTTGTCGATGCCGGGCAGGCGCACCTCGTAAGGCCGGTGGTTTCACCGACGGCTGACGTCGACGAGGGCTGGGCATGGGGTCAGTCCCCGGCGTTCTACGCGCACAAGGTGCTGCGTTCCATCGGCGCGGCCGACCATCAACCCCCGAGCCGCAAGGAGCCGGTGGACGCGAGGCTGGAGGTCCGTCCTGCAGACCTCCAGCAGATCATGGACGTCCTGGAGCCGATGTGGCCGTGGCGTGATTTTCCCGGGGGCGCACTACACGGCCTTCCTGCGGGCGACGGCGGCCTCAGCCCGGCACCGGAGTGGCTGCGAACGTCTCTCGCCCGGATCGAGCGGCCGTCCGCGGACATACCACCGAACCTGCTCAGCGACAGTTGGGTGGCCGGTGTCGGGGCGTCGCCTCCGCCGAAAGCCCTCCGGGCCACCGCGGGCCTGGACTCAAACTCAAACCAGTACTTTGTATGGCTCGGCACGGCGCGCGACGGGGCGGTGGACCGACCCGTGTTCGAGTGGCTGAACGAGCGGTTGGAACAACTCGCCCAAGCCGGAAAGACGCCCATCGTGGTGACCAGTGGCCGGGGTGACGCCGGTGTGTCCGGCAGCGCGAGGAGCGTCGGGAAGCTCAGCCTGACAAAGCTGCTCAGCACGTACGGCGTCGCTCTCGTGTACCAGGTGCCACAGAGTTCCGGCGGGCTCTCCGGGGCGAGCTTCGACAACAGCTGGAAGGTCCGCGGAGCCACCTCGGCGGCGGTGACCGCCGAGAGGGCGGACGCCACCTGGTCGAAGATCGATTCGACGCTGGTCACCGCGGCACGCGACCTGACCCAGCCGACTGTCGAGCGCGTACCCGACGATTTCGGCGCGCTGGTGTGGGGCGCGCAGGGCGTACGCGAGCGGTTCGACCTGCTGCGGTCGCGCCCGGACCTGGCGAACGCGACACACCTGGAACATGCCGCCAGGATGGCCGAGCGGGTCCCGGCCAGCATGAACGTCGCACTGGTCAAACCCCTGCTGAGCTTCGGCCCGCACGAGGAGGTGGTGGTCCAGTTCACGGAGGCCGCGCCGGAAGCGCGGCCGCGTGCGCTGCTGCAGGCGGTCGCTCGACTGGACAAAGCGGGCAAGCTGAAGGGCCCCCAGGACTCCGCCGGAGGCACCGGCGGTTTCGTCGATCTGGTCCAGGCGGTCCGGCTGGGCGCGAATGAGGCGGAGCACAAGCAGTTCGACTTCACCGTTTCGCTGCTCAGGACCATCGGCCAGATCAAGGCCGGCAAGTTCGACGACGCGACGGATTTCATCACCGCCAACAGCGGAAAGCTGGAACCGGGCCAGAAGACCCTTTGGGTCGACGCGCTCGCGGAACTCAAGGGCTCCATTGCCGATGCCACCGAACGCGGCCGCCTCCAGAAGGTGCTCGAGGCGGTTTACGAGTGCTGAGCGGGCGCCCCGCCGCCGGCGCGGCGGCGGGGCGCCCTACCAGCGGCGGATCACCGCGGGCGAGGGCTACCGGCGAGTTCGCGACGCAGCACGGGCAGCACCTCGGCACCGAGGATGTCCAGTTGCTCCAGCACCGTGCTCACCGGCAACCCGGCGTGGTCGATCAGGAAAAGCTGACGGGAATAGTCACCGACGTACTCGCGGTAGCCGAGGACCGCATCGATGACCTGCTGGGGGCTGCCCACCGTCATCGGTGTCATGTCCATGTGCTCCTCCAGTGAGGGCCCGTTGCCGTAGAGGGGAGCGTTGTCGAAGTACGGCCGGAACTCCCTCACCGCGTCCTGCGACCTCGGCCGGACGAAGACATGCCCACCGAGCCCGACGGCCGCCCGCTCGGCGGTGCCGTGGCCGTGTGCGGCGTACCGCTCGCGAAAGGTCTGGACCAGTCGGGCCGTGTGCTGCCAGGGCCACATGATGTGGTTGGCGAAGAAGCCGTCACCGTGGGCGGCGGCCAGCTCCGCGGTCTCCTCGCTGGACACCGACGCGTGCCAGACGAACGGCGGATTGCCCGCGAGTGGTCGGGGCACCGCTGTGAAACCCCGCAACGGCGTACGGAACTCGCCGGACCAGTCGACGGTGTCCTCGTCCCACAGCCGGCGCAACAGCCGGTAGTTCTCGACCGCCAGCCGGCGACTGTCGTCGGCGTCGCGGCCGAACCACGAATACACCGGGCCGAAGATGCCCCGGCCGAGCATGAGGTCCAGCCGGCCGCCGCACAGGTGCTGCACCGTCGCGTAATCCTCGGCGAGCCGCACCGGATCGTTCGTGGTGATCAGAGCCGTTGCCGTGGAGAGCAGGATCCGGCTCGTCCGTGCGGCCAGGTAGCCCAGCAGCACCGCCGGCGCGGACACGGCGTACGCCGGGGTGTGGTGCTCGCCGACGGCGAAGACATCGAACCCGGCCGCCTCGGCGTGCTCGGCGATCCGTGCCGTGCCGAGGAGCCGCTCGTGATCCGTTGGCGCCCGGCCCGTCACCGGGTCGGGAGTGCGGTCGCCGAGACTGTAGACACCGATCTGCATACCCCCCAGACGAACGGGGCCAGCGACCGGTTCAGATCGTGGCCCGCTCATCGGCCGGGGGAGGCCGCCGCCGTACCCGCTTCGCGGGGGAGGTATGCCGTGACGACGACCCGGGTGCCGCGGGTGACGGCGAAGTGGGAGAGATCGGCGATGCGGACCGGCAGTTCGCCGTCGAGTTCCTGTACGCCGTCACGGCCGGTCCAGTTGACCAGCGGCCTCTGTCGGCCGTCGAAGGTGTAGCCGTACAGCCGGTAGCCGGTGCCTTCGTCCAGGCCGCTCAGGGTGGCCCGCACGGTGACCCGGTCGCGTTCTTCGGTGACAAAGACCGACAGGTTCGCGCCGGAGTCCCGGTCTGTCGCGGCGGCGACGGCCGTACGAACGGTGACCGTCTGCACTCCCGGGGCGGGCGGGGCGAGCAGGGCCCGCACGGAGACACCGGCCACCGTGAGGGTCAGCGCCAGCAAGGTGCCCAGGCCCGCGAAGGTAACGGCACGCCGGGACAGCAGGCGCTTCCGTGGGTACACACGCCGACCGTCGTCCGGATGCACGATGGCCGGCGCGCTGTCGAAGCCGGCGGGGCGCGCGACGGGCCGTCGGGCGGCCCGCGTCGGCGAGAGTACGGCCGTCGGCGCGGCCTGCTCCTGAATGGGCAGGGGCTTTCCAGTGGGCGCGGCCGGCGCGGATGCGGCCCGTGGCGGCGCGACGGGTGGGGATGTGGCCCGCGGCGGTGCGACGCGCGAGGGTGTTACCGGTGCCGCCCGTCGCTGCGGTGGCTCCCTGCGCGCGAGGTCGGGTCCGGCGGCGGCAGACACCGCCCCGGTGGCCGTCGCGGCACCCGTACCGCCGCGCCGCAGTCGGAGTCGGCGTCGGTCGGTCTCCTGGGCCACTCCGCGCGGCTGACCTACCAGCTCCGGCGGCGCGAACCGGGCCGGAAAGGCCGGCGGCGCCGCCGTCCCCAGTGCCCCGTAGAGGTTGAGCAGGTGATCCCTGTCGTCGCTGAGCAGGGCCAGCGCGGCGAGCGTCTCGCACACCTCGGTCGCCACCGCCCGGCACTCGTGGCACGACTGGAGATGGCGGCCGACCTGCTCCCCGCTACGCCGGTCGAGCGCGTCGAGGTGGTAGAGAGCCAGCAGGTCCGCCACATGGGCGTCCGTACCAGAGACATCTTCCACCCGCATCAGACCCTCGGTTGACCGACTTTCCACCAGTAATGCTTGAAACGTGCCCAGCCGACGCACGGTTCATGTCGGCGGCTACAAGCCCGGGCGCCAGCGGTCGAAGACGTCCTGCGCGGTTGGGCTTGGTGGACGGGGCTGCGGCATCGCACGGCGGCATGACCACCGGCGGGCCGGAGCGGGAGTCGTCATGGCGCGTCTGGACGCTGCCGGAGCGACTTGGCTCCGATCGATGCCTTCGGCAGTGCCACGGTCTCGGCCCGGGTTCCCGGCCCGTCGCTGGCCACGGACGCCGTGCTGTCGGCGTTTTCGTCGTCCGGGTTCAGCGTCCTGCCGCCCGGAGGCGGTGGGTCACCGACCGTTCGCCGGGAGACCGACGGCGGCAGGGGCGGGGAGGCCGGAGGAAGAGCGCCGCTGCGAGCCGGCGGTGCGGTGGTCACCGGCCCGCGGTCGTCGTCGTCACCGCCGTCCTCGGTGTCATCGCGCAGCAGCCGGCGGATCCGGAACACGAGCAGCACCGCTGCCGCGAGCGCGACCAGCGCCACGATGGCCAGCAACGCCGACCGTCCACCGGAGCTGGCGGAGGTGAGCCGTCCGCCCGGTTCCCGTGCCGACGAGGTTGCCGCGGCCTCCTCGGGCAGCACCTTCGTGACTGCGGCGGCGGCATTGATCATGCCCCAGCCGTACCGGCCGTCGGGCTGTGCGCCGTCGCCAATCTTGTCCGACGTCACCTGGAGACGATGGGCGACCTGCTCCGGGCTCAGGTCCGGGTACGCGGCCCGGACCAGCGCGACGGCGCCGGCGACAAAGGCCACCGCGTACTGGGTGCCGCTGCCCGCGACGGCGCCGACCCCGGTGATCCCGACACTGCTCACGTTGACACCCGGGGCGACCACGTCGATGCCACCACCGCGATAGTCGGCGGCTCGCTGGCCGTCGACTGCCACGCCACCGACCCGCAGCACACCGGGGCCGATCTCCGCGTCCGGGTTGACCGGCACCGAAGCACGCGCAGCGCCGATCACCACGACGACGTCCCGGGCCACTGCCTCCATGATCGCCTTTGCCACCTCGGGCTTGCCCGTGTCGACGAAGTTGCCCAGCGCGATGACTGTCGCGCCCGCCTCGACGGTGGCCTCGATGGCCGCGGCAGAGTCGGCCGGCTGGGCCTTGGCGTCGTTGCCCACGATCCGGACCGGCATCACCGTGGCGTCGGGGGCGACGCCCTTGACGTCACTGCCGTTGGTGGACTGCCCAACCACCAGACCGGCCATCGCGGTGCCCGAGCCGAGGCAGTCCGTGTCGCCGCGGCCGCTGCCGCTGGTGATGTCCATGCCGACGGCCACGTGACCACTGAGCGTCGGCAGGCTGCCGTCCACACCGGAGTCGATGATCGCCACGAGCTGCCCCTTGCCGCGGCTCTGCGGCCAGGCCTGGTCGGCGGCCAGGCGCAGGCTCGCCCAGTCGGAGCGACTGCTCGACGCCGCCGTGGTCGCACACTGCCCCGCCTTCGCGCGGGGCTGAGTCGGCGCCTTGCTCGGGATCGCGGCCGCGCCGGAGACCCGCTCCGGCGGGATGGTGGGCCGCGCCTTGGCGGTGGGCGTGGCCTTGGCCTTGCCGGGCAGCGGTTTGACCGGCGCGGCCGGCGCCTTGTCGGGCAGCACTCCGTACTTGACGCCCTCGCCGACGGCGTCCCACGGCAGCACCAGCAGCCACCCGGCTCGCAACTGGCCCGGTTCCTTGAGGGTGGCGCCGTCAGGTTGCCGGCGGCCGGTGTTGAGGTTGCGGATCTCGACGGACCGCGCCCCGTCGCCGAGGAACCGGGCGGCGATGCTGGTGAGGTTCTCCGGTTC
This sequence comes from Micromonospora sp. NPDC005298, assembly GCF_040607375.1. Taxonomy (NCBI): domain Bacteria; kingdom Bacillati; phylum Actinomycetota; class Actinomycetes; order Micromonosporales; family Micromonosporaceae; genus Micromonospora; species Micromonospora sp. NPDC005298. The sequence goes on along the minus strand of NZ_JBEXGP010000020.1, from coordinate 86,227 downwards.
TCCCTGGTACGACGACGTGACGGCGTAGAACTTGACGTATTCGTCGGCGGCCGAAGCCGGGCTCACGGCTCCGACGATCAGAGCCACCATGACGAACACCGCGAGGCAGGCACCACGTGCCGACCGGGTGATCCAGAACATTCTCTACTTCCCTTTGTCGTCGCCCAGGGCGGATCTGCACACACGACGGCCGAGACGGCATCGTGGTTCACGGCCTGACGCGATCTGCGCCAGCATCGCGATCCCGTCGTGCCACGCCGCCATCCGGCGCTCAGCAGGTGCGAAGGCGGCATGCCTCAGCGCGGTGTCGCGGACGTGGCTCGGGGAAGATGCACCGTGACCGACGGTGCGCCGCTCGCCCCGCTGATCGTCACGAAGGCCAGGTCGCCCAGGGCCACCGGCAGGTCACCGGAGGCCTCCTGCACCGTGTCGGTGCTGGTCCACGAAGCGATCTCGCGCGTCTGGCCGTCGAGCGTCACCGCGTACAGCTGGTAGCCGGTGCCGGCGCGCAGGCCGGTGGCCGTGACCCGCACGTGCACTCCGCTGTCGGTCTCCGACGCGAAGACCGAGGCCGTCGCACCGGTGCGGGGCTCACTCGCGCTCGCCGCGACCGTCACCACCTCCTGCCCGGCCTCGTCGGTCACCTGATCCAGAACGAAGAGGGCGCCGAAGCCGACGAACAGCACCACCGCAAGCGCAAGACCGGCCCGCACCAGCGCGAGCCGCTGCCGCCGGGGGCGCGGCTGCCGCCGGGCCCCGGCGGACACCGGACGCCCGTCGGCCGGACGAACCGTGCCGGAGCCGCCACGCCGGGCAGGGGGCGCCGCCGACCGGGTGACCGGCGGCGCCCCCTCGACAGCCATATCGTCGCTGAGCAGCGCGAGGGCGGCGACGACTTCGCACACCTCGCGGGCCGCCGCCCGGCACTGCGTGCAGTCGCGCAGGTGCCGGTCGACGGCGTCGCTGTCGGCGGGATCGAGGACACCCATGTAGTGCGGACCCAGCAGGTCCGTCACATGGTCGCCCAGGGCGGGTAGGTCCGGCACGCCGCTCAGCTTCCCGGTCCGCCGTGCGCCGCTGGCGTCACTGCTTGACGAATCGCCACTTCTGGTCTCTCTGGTTGTCCGCGCGGTCGAACTGTTGGATCCAGTATCCGTTCCAGGTGGTGCCGTTGTCCCTCGTCGGCCCGATGTCCACGCCCAGCAGCTCCATCACATAACCGGAGCGGCGGTTGGTCATGACCACGTTCCCGGCGCCGACGTCCTCCAGCAGCCACTGCTGATTCTCGTCCTTGTCGTCACGTTCGTACACCGCCATCTTCGACCCGGCCTGCAGGGAACGGTCCTGCACGGACAGGGCCATGTTGTTCAACGCGCTCACGATGATGACGTGCCGATTGTCCGGCGCCGGGTAGAGCCGCCAGCGCTGGTCCGCGGACCCCTCGTCCTTCCACAGTTTGACCCGGTCACTGGGCTTCGCTGGCTGATCCGGGAACTCCACGACCGACTGGGCCCACGGGCTCTCGAGGCGGTATGTGGCACCCGCCTTGTACGCGAACAGCCTCGGGCCCCGGGGGTTCTCACTGGGCCGGGCAGACGGGCTGGTGCTCGGCGAGGCCTGGACGCTCCGGCTCGCCGACGGCGTGGGGCTCGGCTTCGCGGTGGGGCTCGGCTTCGTCACGGGGACGGAAAGCCGGCTGTCCTTCTCATACTCGGTGACGTGCGCCGGAACCTGGTCGGCCAGCTGGGTGACGTTGACGCGGGGTAGACCGGCCGCGCGCCGCACCGGGTCGATTCCCCACTGGTACGCGCTCAGCGCCAGTCGATACGGGTCCTCGCCGTTGAGCTCGGACAGTTGCTGCGCCATGTCGCACATCGCGATACCGAGTGCGGGGATCGCGTCCGCGGGCCGCCACACCGACGTTCCCTCGCCCGGCTGGTACTGCTCCCACATCGTGGGCGTGAACTGGGCGACACCCTGACGGTCCGACGTGCGCTTGTTCACGTCGAAGTCGGACAGTGTCCGCAACTGTGCCGCGATCCGGGCTGGCGTGATCTGCGGGCAGATCTTTCCGGCGACCTGGATCGGCTGGACGAGAGCGTCGGGCACCTTGACCTCGCCGGTCGGCCCGGAAGCGGCTGACCGGGTTACCGCCTTCTCGGAGAACTGCGGCTGCTCGGCGTACCAGGCCGCGTACGCCTTCACCTTGTCGACGTAGGGCTTGGTGTCTTTCGGGACGCCGCGGGCGTCGAGCACCGCCTTGACTCCGGTCTTCTCCGCGGCGATGGCGGCCGGCCAGAGGTCTCCATCGATGTCGGCGGAGCGCAGATGGCCCACGTTTTCGCAGGTCCGGTGACCCAGCGCGATGATGTTTGCCCGCCGGTCGGCGCGACTGGCATCGGACGAGGGCCGCCACTTCTCCCACGCCGCCTGGTCGAGACCGGCGATCATGTCGGGGCTGCCCTTGAAGCCGGAGGCCGCCATGATCTGCGCGGCGAGCTTCGGCGGGTTGAGGGCGGGGCAGGACAGGGCTGCCTCCACGATGGCGGGCACGTCACCGTCCGGAACCGGCTCGCCGACCAGCTTCTCCGGGTCCGCAGTGGCGGCCAGTTCGAAACCGACGGCCCCGGACGCCAGGATGACGCCGACCAGGGCGACGATCTCGACGCGCCTACGCGTCGACGAGATGAGCCGTCGCCACGGGCGGCGCTGGCCACTTGCGGTTGCTTTCATCGACTCACTCTTACGCTCAGATGGGTGTGGGCACGTGTCGTGCACATGACGGCCGGGCAGCTACCCCGGTTCACAGCTGATCGGATTTTCTCGGGCGTGCCTCGCCCGCATCGCCGTTGCCGGTCGGCCGTCTCTCGCCTGCGGCTCCGAAATCGAAGCCCCGGCTGACGAGGGCCTCCCGCATGGCCCGCAGTGCATAGAAGGTGCGTGACTTGACGGTGCCGGCCGGTACGTCGAGCGCGTCGGCGGCCTCGGACACCGACCGTTCCCGGAAGAAGATCTCGACCAGCGTGATGCGTAGCCGCTCGGGCAGGGAGTCGAGCGCGGCCCGGACCTCACGCGCGTCGAGGAGGCGCTCGATGGCGTCGTCCTGCTGCGCATGATCGTCGATATAGTCGACCGGCAGCTCCGCCGGACGGACGTCGGCGGAGCGCATCTGGTCGATCAGGATGCGTTTGGCCACGGTGAAGAGCCAGGCTCGGTTCCAGTTTCCCTCGGCGTTACGCGCCTCTGGATTCCGCCAGGCCCGCAGCACCGTCTCCTGCACGATGTCTTCGGCTCGGTGAACGTCACCCCTGGTCAGGCGGGTCAGGAAGCTCAGCAGCACGGGCGCGTGGACCTGCTGCAGATGCCGCAGGGCTGCTACATCTTCGGGGCTTTCCATGCCCTGACCCGGACCGTCCGCTGGGGACTGGGCGCCAGCTGCCGTGCCGCTGGCACCGCTGACTTCTGGGGAGGGTCGCACGCGGCAAAGACTTGCACCGGGATTGCGGATTGTCTACTCAGTGACACTGACCGTGACAGTCTGGCCGGTGGCTGTCTGGGCTGTTCATCGATCGCGGCGAGGTGTCCGGTGGCGCACCGTCAGTCATCGATCACTCACGAAGTGTGACGATCATGTCGGGGCGTTCGGTTGATTGGCAGCCGGCCGAGACGGCACCCGACCAGCGTGAACTGTGCCGGGGTACGCGCCCGCCGAGCCGTTGCCCGGGGCAAGCTAACCTGACGTTCACTCGGCTGTAACACGGTCCCAAAATCTGCCACGTGCTCGCCGGACCGCGACCGTTCGGCGAGCCACCGATTCGAGGAGGGCCGACCATGGGCACCGCTTGGCTGGTGGCGGTGGCTTCCGTTGTCGGCGGTGTCGTTGGCGCTTTGATCATGGCGCTGAGCATGCGTCGCACAGCCGCCGCGAGGAGCAACGAGCTGGCGCAGCTCGAACAGTTGGTGGAGCGGCGGGCGGAGCAGGTGACCGCGCTGAGCCATGAGCTGCGGACGCCCTTGAGCATGATCAAGGGGGCGGTCGATCTATTGCGGGAGGGCACCCCGGGGCCGCTCACCGCTGCGCAGGCCCGCTTCCTGCAGGTCCTGGATCAGCAGTCTACGCAGGTCATCGGGCTGTGCGAGAGTCTGCTGATCCAAGCCAAGATCGAGGCCGGGCTGTTCACGCCCCACCTGGAGAGGGTGGACGTGTCGGTGGTGGTGCGTGAGGTGGTGACCGCGATGCGGCCGTTGTGTGTGCAGCGGCAGCAGCGCATCAGCCTCGACATGCCGCAGGTGATGCCGCGCATCCGGGCGGACCCGATGCTGCTGACCCAGGCACTGACCAACCTGCTGTCGAACGCGAGCCGGTTCACCACGACCGGCGGGAATCTCGACGTGCGGGTCATGCTGATCGACAATGGCGTGGCGGTGTACGTGTCCGACGACGGCGCGGGCATGAGTCAGGCGGAGCGGCAACGCCTGTTCCACCGCTTCGCCACGGGTCGGCCGCTGGCCGACGGCACCGGCCTCGGCTTGGTGATCACGAAGACGATCGTGGAGCTGCACGGAGGCGAGATCATGGTGCACACGGCATCGTCCCGGGGGACCACCATCCTCCTGACCCTGCCGGACCGGTCGTGACGCGCGCCGGCGAGCAGCCCGGGAGTGGGCCCACCGCGCTGGTGGTCGACGATGAGCCGCAGATGACGATCATCGTGGAGTTCGCTCTGCAGACCCAGGGTTTCACCGTCCTCACCGCCCACGACGGCGCTACCGCTCTGCACCTGCTGCGGACGCATTCGGTGGACCTCGTGGTGCTGGACGTCATGATGCCCACGATGGACGGGCTGGACCTGTGCCAGCGGATTCGCGCGCGCTCGGAGGCGCCCATCATGTTCCTCACCGCGCTGGCGCAGCGTGACGACATCATCGCTGGGCTGGAGCACGGTGCCGACGACTACGTCACGAAGCCGTTCCACCCCCGGGAGGTGGCGCTGCGGGCCCAGGCGCTGGTACGTCGCCGCCGGGGGTCGGGCACCACGATCCGGGTCGGTGAGCTGGTCATCGAGCCGGCCACCCAGACCGCGACATTGGCGCAGCACCGGCTCGACCTGCCGTTCACGGAGTTCAAGCTGCTGCACCACCTGGCGGTGCGCCGCGGCGTGCCGCAGTCGTGGCAGGACCTGCTGCGGGAGGTCTGGGGCACCACGGACCTGATCGGCGGACGAGACGTGGTGAAGTCCGCGGTGTACCGGCTGCGCTCCCGGCTCGCCGGGACACCGAACGGATCGGCGTACGTGCGCACGCTGCGGGGGGTCGGCTACCTGATGCCCGAGATCGCCGGCGGGACCGCCGAGGGCGGGGACGCTTCCCCAGCGGCTAGGTGACGGCGGCGTCACCAATACTTACACCGCCGTCACCGGGGCATCGTTCACACGCCTTTAACGTGGCCGTCATACCACTCGCATTGATTCGGGTGGCTCAGTAGGGGAGACCACGACATGGCGACGAACAAAATACGGGGCAACCGCGCACTGCTGGCGACAACGATGGCGGCTTCGCTGCTGCTGGGTGCGGCCGGCTGCGCCCGCGAGGGTGGTGCCGAGGCCAGCAAGGACAGCGGTGTGGCGCACGTCGTGTGTGGCGCCACCGAGGACTGGTGCGCGGCGACCACGAAGAAGTTCACCGAGTCCACCGGGGTGAAGGCCGACTTCGTGCGGCTCTCCAGCGGCGAGGCGCTGGCGCGCATCAAGGCCGGCAAGGGCAACGCGGAGTTCGACGTCTGGTACGGCGGGCCCGCCGACGGGTACGCCTCCGCCGGCGGCGAGGGTCTCCTGGAGCCGTACGTCTCCCCGAAGGCGAGTGTCATCCCGGACAAGTACAAGGACCCGCAGGGCACCTGGACCGGCGTCTACGTCGGCGCCCTGGGCTTCTGCAGCAACAGCAAGCTGCTGACGGAGCGGGGAGTCGGGCTTCCCGACTCGTGGACGGCCCTGCTCAACCAGAAGCTCGCCAAGGACATCGGCATCGCGCACCCGTCGACCTCGGGCACCGCGTACACGACGCTCTGGACGCAGGTGCAGCTGGCCGGGGGCGACGAGGGGAAGGCGCTGGACTACATGCGCAAGCTGCACCCGAACGTCCTGCAGTACACCAAGTCCGGCTCGGCGCCCGCTCAGATGACCGCCCGTGGTGAGGTCGCGGTGGGGGTCATCTTCGCGCACGACTGCGTGGCCACCATGGAGGCCGGCTTCCCCGACCTGAGGCTGAGTTTCCCGGCGGAGGGCACCGGTTACGAGACCGGCGGTGTCGCCCTGGTGAAGAACGCCAAGAACCCGACCAGCGCTCGCAAGTTCGTCGACTGGGCCCTCACCGCCGAGGCGCAGGAGGTCGGCCCGAGCGTCAAGGCGTACCAGTTCCCGACGAACCCGGACGCGAAGGTGTCGGACAAGGTCGTCCCGCTCTCCGGCATCAAGATGGTGGAGTACGACGCGGTGGCGGCAGGTAAGGCGAAGTCGGCGCTCAACAAGCGATTCGACGCTGAGGTCGCGCAGGCTCCGAAGTCATGACCACGTTGTTGTCCGATCCCGGGGTGATCACCCCGACCCCACCCGAGGCGGTAGCGCCGCGGCGGCGCCGCCGCCTCGGCGCGGGGCTGCGGATCCTGGTCGGGGTCTGTGCGGCGGTGGTGGTGATCGGTGCGGCGGTCCCGCTCGTGGCGGTGCTGGCCACCGCCTTCGCGCCGGACGCGCTGCCCCGGTACGTCGAGTTCTTCAGCTCATCCGTCGATCTCGGCATCCTGCGGAACACGTTGGTGCTCGGGGCGCTGGTCGGGCTGTGCGGCACCGCCCTCGGGTTCCTGTTCGCGTTCGTCCAGGCCAGACTGGATGTGCCGGGTAAGAAGATCCTGCATCTCATCGCCCTCATGCCGATCGTCAGCCCGCCGTTCGCGGTCGCCACCGCCACTGTGGTGCTCTACGGCCGGCGCGGCGTGATCAGCAACGGCGTGTTCGGGCTGGAGTACGACATCTACGGCCTCGATGGCCTGGTGTTCGTGCTGTCGCTGTCGCTGTTCCCGGTGGCGTACCTGGGCCTGCTCGGCATGATGCGGGGCCTGGATCCGGCATTGGAGGAGGCGGCGATGAACATGGGCGCCAGCCGCTGGCAGATCATGCGCCGCGTGATCCTGCCGCTGCTGGCCCCCGGGCTCGTCGCCCCGTTCCTGCTGCTGTTCGTGGAGGCGATCGCCGATCTGGCCAACCCGCTGGTGCTCGGTGGCGACTACACGGTGCTGGCCAGCCGCGCCTACCTGGCGGTCACCGGCGAGTACGACACCACCAGCGCCGCCGTCTACTGCGTGATCCTGCTGGTGCCGTCCCTGGCGATGTACTTCGGCCAGCGGTGGTGGCTCAACCGCAAGGTGCGCACCACCATCACCGGGCGACCGTCCGGCTCCGTGCACCTCATGACCGGCTGGAGCCGGTGGCCGGTGTACGCCCTGGCGCTGTTCGCCGCCGCGATCATCGTGAGCATCTACAGCACCGTCATCCTCGGCTCGGTGACGAAGGTGTTCGGCGTGGACAACACCTTCACCCTCGAGTACCTCAAGGAGGTACTGCTCGGGGTGGGAGTGGAGGCCGTCCTCGACACGCTGACGTTCGCGGTCATCGCCACTCCGATCGCCGCCGTCCTCGGCCTGCTCATCGCCTGGCTGGTGGTTCGGCACCTGCGACGTACCGCCTGGCTGCTCGACCTCGGCGGCACGTTGGGTGTCGCCGTGCCGGGCACCGTGCTGGGCATCGGCTTCGTCCTCGCCTACCGGCCCGAGCGGTACATCGGCGACTACCTGGTGTTCCCCAGCCTGGTTGGCGGCAGCGCCGTGTTCGCTGGCGCGATGGCCATCGTCGTGGCGTTCGTGATCCGTAGCGTGCCGGCCGGGCAACGGACGGCTGTCGGTGCGCTGACCCAGTTGCATCCGCAGATCGAGCAGGCGTCGACCGACCTCGGGGCCAACTCGCTGCAGACGTTCCGTTGGGTGACCCTGCCGTTGATCAAGCCTGCCCTGCTCACCGGGCTGAGCTACAGCTTCGCCCGCAGCATGACCTCCGTGTCGACCATCGTGCTGCTGGTCACTCCCGAGACGAAGATCATCACCTCGCAGGTGCTCAGCGCCGCGAGCACCGGCCGGTACGGGGTGGCATTCGCCTACTGCACGGTGCTGACCGTGCTCGTCCTGGTCGCCTTCGCGATCATCCGACTGCTCGTCGGTGGGGGCGCCGCACTGCACCGCACCGCCAAGTCTGAAAGGCCGAAACGATGACCGTCGCCGCGCCCACCGAGGCCGCTGCGCTCGCACCCGCCGGACGCGGTGAGGCCAGCACCGGACGCCTGCAACTCCAGGGCCTGACCAAGCGTTTCCGCAGTCGTCCCGGGGATGTCACAGCAGTCGACAGTGTCTCGCTCGACGTCCGGCCGGGGGAGTTCATCACCCTGCTGGGCCCGTCGGGCTGCGGCAAGACCACCACGCTGCGCATGGTGGCGGGTTTCGAGGACGCCACGAGCGGCAGCATCCTGCTCGACGGCAAGGCCATCGACGACATGCCACCGCAGCGTCGACCGATGGCGATGGTGTTCCAGAGCTACGCCCTGTTCCCGCACATGACCGTCGCGCAGAACATCGCGTACGGGCTGAAGCTGCAGCGGCGTAGCAAGGCCGACATCGCCGAGGGCATGCGGATGGCGGTGACCAGCATGAACCTCGTCGGTCTGGAGGACCGTAGCCCGCACGAGCTCTCCGGCGGTCAGCAGCAGCGGGTCGCGTTGGCCCGGGCGCTGGTGGTGCAGCCGAAGGTGCTCCTGTTCGACGAGCCGCTGTCGAACCTGGACGCGAAGCTGCGCGACGCCATGCGGACCGAGATCCGTCGCATCCAGAGGATGTTCGGGATCACCAGCATCTACGTCACCCACGACCAGGACGAAGCGATGAGCATGTCCGACCGGGTCGTGGTGATGAACAAGGGCAGGGTCGAGCAGGTGGCGACGCCCGGCGAGATCTACGCCCGCCCGGCCAGTGTCTTCGTGGCGGACTTCATCGGTCGGGCCAACTTCATCGAGACCGTGCCGGAGAGCATCGCCGACGGTAAGGCGACGGTGACGGTGCTCGGTCGGCGGCTGAGTGTGCCCGCCCACTCGACGGTGGTGGCCGGGTCGGGGGACGCGTACCTCATGGTCCGTCCCGAGACGGTGACGTTGTCCCCGGTCACCGACGGTGGGACCGGCGTGGGCGCGGTGCTGCGGTCGACGTTCCACGGGCCGAGCATCGACTACGAGGTGGAGACGACCGGCGGCACCGTCACGGTGACCGAGGCGGGCAAGGACCCACGGGATGCGTTGGCCGAGGGAACCCACGTGGACGTGACCATCGACGCGGACCGGGCTTACCTGCTCAACCGGGAATGACCCGGACGACGGCCCGCCGGCCTTCACACCGATTGTCGGCGGGCCGTCACCGGTCATCGTCGCCACACGCGCCCACCGGCATGCCCGCCAGGGGCGTCCGCCTCGCCGTCGAGACCCCGAGGCCATCGCCGTCTCCCTCGCCTACATCGCCGGGAAGCTCGGCATCCCGGACGGGGGAGTGTAGGCCGGACCAACTCGTGCAAGGCTACCGATGGTTCGGGTGGGCACGCGGTTGTTCCCTCAGGACACGACCTGCCCGAATAACGGAGCAACTCGTCCGTCTGCGCGAACTGGCACCCGGAGCACCGCCTTGACATTCAGTCCGTCCGGTGGCCAGCGTCAGCGAATTCGAATCGTCATGGCCTCGGCTCAGGGGACACCGACCTGTTGCTGCTCGACGATCTCACCAACTACCTGGACATCAACCACCAGGTCGAGTTGCTGCGGCTGCTGCGGAGACTGAACGCGGAGTCCGGCAAGATCATCGTCAGGCACGATCTCAACCTGGCCTGCCGGTAGTGAGACCACCTCATCGCGATGTCCGGCGGTGCGATCGCGCTGGTGCCCCCTGCTGCGCACCCCCGGAGCAGCCTGATCCCCGAGTTGGCCGGCCACCTTCTCGTCGGGACGCGATTCTCACTCCGCTTGCGGGTTCCGCGTCTACCGCCGCCCGAGCCGGGCCGGGACGTACCCGGGGATTGGCTCGGCTGCGGCACGCGTGTGGTGATCCGGCTGGTTATTCCAGCTGGCCCACACCGCAGTATGTGGCGAAGCGACGTGGGTCCTCGTCTGGTTCGACCGGCCAGTCGGGCCGCCACTCGGGCAGCTGGACCAGCCCTGGCGAAATGAGGGTGAAGCCGGTGAAGAGTCGTTCGATCTCCGGCCGGCCGCGGAGGGTCATCCGGGCGGTGTTGGCGTACCCCTTGTTGTAGGTGTCGCGCAGCGCCAGCGCGTCGGACCGTTCGTCGGAGGAGGCGTGCGACAGGGTGAGGTAACTGCCCGGGGCGAGCCGGTCGCGGTAGTGGGCGATGATCGGGGCTGGGTCGGTGGTGAGCTGGTGCAGCACGCCCACCAGCAGCACAGCGACCGGTCGTTCGAAGTCGACGAGGTCGCGTAGGGCCGGGTTGCCGAGCACGGTGTCGGGCTGGGTGAGGTCGGCGTGCACCACCACGGCCCGCGGGTCGTCGGCCAGCAAGCGCCGGCTGTGGTTCACCGCCACGGGGTCGATGTCGACGTAGGCGACGGCTGCGTCCGGTGCGAGCTGACCGGCGACCTCGTGCACGTTGCCGACCGTGGGGATGCCGGAGCCGAGATCGAGGAACTGCCGTACGCCGGCCTCGACGAGCGTGCGGACCGCGCGGCGCAGGAACGCGCGGTTGGCCCGCATGATGTGCCCGATGTCGGGCATGGCCTGCTCCATGCGGGCGGCCAGCGCGCGGTCCGAGGCGAAGTTGTGCGACCCGCCGAGGAAGTAGTCATAGACCCGTGCGGGGCTGGGCGTGTCGAGATCCGGGGCGAGATCCATGACGCCAGTGTCCTTCCAAGGGCCTGTTCCGCGCTGCCCCGGTGGGGGCGAGCTGGCCATCTGTAGGCGCTCTCGTGCCGATCCTGGGGGAGCGGCTGGGAGCAACTGGCGATGCGGCGTCTTGCTTCACCGCGCAGTGCTCCGCGGTTCTGCGCAGCCCTCGCCGGGACGCCACACTGGCCCGACGCTTACCGCGCCGCAGCCGCTCGTACCGCCGAGCGGTCGCTGTTGGGCGACTGCCTGCCGTCGGACCTCGGGGCCCGAACACTTTCCCGCCTGATCGGCAATGTCAGGGTGAAGCGCGGACTTTGCCGAGGAGGGCCATGGCTTCGGATGCGGATTTGATAGGCCGGTCGCTGGATGGCGACGTCGACGCCTTCGTAGAGGTGGTCGAGCGTCACGAGGCCGCGGTCGGTTCGTACCTCGTTCGCCGGGTCGGGCGGGATGCGGCTGAGGACCTCCTGGGCGAGGTGTGGGTTGCGGCGTTCGAGTCGCGGCGATCGTACGACCGGTCGTACAACGATGCGCGGCCGTGGCTGTACGGGGTGGCGTTGAATCGCTTGCGGCGCTACTGGCGGTCCCGCCCGGCCGAGGACCTGGTCGCGGACGTGCCGGACGTGGCTACTGGATGGGATCCGTGGTCGGCGGTGGACCTCGGCGTGGACGCCCGGGCGGTGCTCCGGTCGGCCCTGACGCTGCTCAAACCCGAAGAGCGGGAGGTCCTGAGGCTCGTCGCCTGGGAGGACCTGACCGCAGCCGACGCCGCGCGGGCACTCGGCATACCGGCCGGCACGGCGCGGCGGCTGTTGAGCCAGGCCAGGTCGGCACTGCGCGACGCTCCGGGGGTGTCGGCGCTTCTGAAGGACCGCAACAGCGCGAAGGAGAGACACCGATGACCGACGAGCTCGATCTGGTCGGTGCGTTGGGCAGCGCAGAACCGCTACGCCCGGAGGCGTATCAGCGGGCGCGGGCGGTGCTGCGGGCGGCTATGGCCGACCCCGGAACCGTGCGGCTGCTGGGCGCGATATCAGCGGAGGACACGACTATGGAGGCGACGTCAACCATGGAAACGACGACAACCACGCGGGACCACGAATCCAGCCCGGCGCTTCAGCGCCGCCGCCGGATCGGTATCGCGGGCCGATGGGCCATCGGCGCCGGGGTGGGGGTCGCCGCCGCGGCGGCAGTCGTCGCTGTGGTGCTCTCTTCGTCGGCGACCGGGGGTACCGGGGGCTTGGAGGCCGGCAAGGATTCGGCAGCTGCCAGCTCGGGCTCGACCACTGTCGACGGGTCGGCCGAGCGGGCGCCGCTGATGGCCCTGGCCGGGTCCATCAGGACGGTCACCCCGGTGGCGGGTGACGCGTGGCTGGTGAAGGCGACGCAGGTCCACGGCACCAGGACCATGCAGGTCGTCTACACGGTGTACACCGATAGTCACGCGATCTATACGGGCAACAGCGTGAAGGACGTCAAGCGTGCGATCGTCCGTCACCAGGACCAGATGACGGACGGCGGCTACGCTCCGCTCCTCACGGCAGCCGTCGCCGCGGCGGACAGCAGCCCGGCCGACGGCCGGACCCAGATGCTCAAGGCAGCCAAGGATCCGCTGGTGGGCCTCGACCCCGCAGCGCAGAAGGCGGTGTGGGACAAGCAGCAGGCGGACGTCCAGGTGATCATCAAGCAGAAGGGCGGCGACGCCGAGCCGAAGCCGTACAGCCCTCAGGCCGTTGAGCGGCACTTCGACAACGCCCTCTGGACGTACAGCACCCAAGCGCTGTCCGCTGGCCACGGCAATACGGAGGTCCGAGCCGGTGTGCTGCGTCTGCTGTCCACCATCTCCGCGGTCAGCGTCACGAACTCGACCACCCACGGCAAGGCCACGCTGACGATCACCGCTGGCCCCGAGGTGTTCGGCGGCCAGGGCAGCGAGGTGCTGACCATCGACGCCGCGACCGGCATGCTGGTCAAGGACGTCTCCACCGTCCCGGGCCTCCCCAAGGCCTCCACGACCTACGAATCCTCCCGCGTGACGAAGGCCGACCTGTAGGTCGGGAACTCCCACCCCCTAGCATCCCGGCAGACGGGCGTAACGCGCCCAGCGATCGATGATCTGTGCGCCACTGTCCTTCGACGTCCGGCCGACCGGCTTGTCGGCCTTCGCCTCACCCTCGTCGTCGCCGCCCTTGTTCGGCCCGTTGCACGGACACGTGTCCGCCTCGACGACGAGATCGTCGAGAGCCACCGTGTCGTCGAAGACGCCCTTACGGTCGTCAGTCCTTGCCGTGACCTCCATCGTCACGAGAATGGCTCACTACTTAAGGAAAATGCGGCTGGAGTGCTGGGCTCTTCGCCGCGATCCAGGTCAGCGAACGGCGCAGCTGGTCGGGCATTGCGTTCCGGGCCGGGTGGGCGACGGCGAGATCGGCCGTCGTTCACCCGCCCGCCCGGAGACTCCGATTAACGCGGCCCGCTCAGCCGAAGAACGCCCTCAGGTGCTGGACGAGCACCTGAGTCTGCTCCTCCACGAAGTAGTGCCCGGTGTTGTCGATCTGCACCAACTGCACGTTGGTGGCCTGCTGGGTGAGCATCGCAGCAAAGTTCGGGTAGAAGACGTCGTGGGCGATACCGAGGACCGGGATGGTCACCCGCGCGTACGTCTCGTTGTCGATGATGTCCTGGCCCAGCGCCTTGTACCAGCCGTTGCCGCCCCGGATGGCGTCCGGGGTCGAGTACGCCAGGGCGTAGACGGCCCGGTCGAAATCGTTGATGGCAGCCTTGTTGACCAGGAGGTTGTCGAACATCCAGTCGACGAGGAAGCGGGACCGGCCCGTGACGAGCTGCTCCGGCAGTTGCGCCACCTGGTTGAAGGCGAACCACCAGGGGTGGAACGGGGCACCCGGCGCGGGCAGCATGCGGAACTCGTAGTAGCTGCTGTTCGGGTGATCCACGTCCAGCATCGCGATCTTGTTGACGACCGCGGGGTGGTTCGCTGCCATGCTGTAGGCGACCATTGACCCCATGTCGTGACCCACGACGTTCACCTTGGCGTAGCCCAACGCCCCGGCCAGCGCCGCGATGTCCGCCGCCAACGGGCATGCTCACCCTCCGACTGGCCCAGCGATGTGACCGACATCTGGCCGTCGACATCGCCGCCCTCGCCGTGCGCACCACTACCGAGCGGCTCGCCGGCCACCAGCACGTGGGACACCAGCGCCCGCCACCACAGCCGCGCCCCCGCTGGATTCGCCCGTTACCTCGACACATTTACCGACGCCTGACCGCAGGCCGAGCGAACCATGGTCTCCGCTGGCAGATCCGGACGACTCCTCATCTGGCGGGCGCCAGCCGGTTCCACCGGCTACCGGCGGCGCGATCGTCAGGGCGCAGGAGGGACGCCGCCGGCGCTCCGTCCGGCTGTCGACGCGTTCGTCCGACAAGATCGCAACCCGACCGCCGGAGCGCGGTGATACACAACCGGGGTGCCGAACACTGTGGAGTTCCCCGAGGTCCTGCGGCTGATCGACGACCGCTCGGCGGCGTTGCGCGCCGCGATCGCGTCCGCCCCCGACCTTGACGTCCAGGTCCCGACCTGCCCGGACTGGACGCTGCGTGATCTGGCGCAGCACGTCGGCGGCGGTCGCCGCCGCCAGGCCGCCATCGTCGCGGCGGGCCCGGGCGCCGAGCCGCCGGCGCGGACGGACCCGAAGGGCGCCCCGACCGCCCCCCGCGACCGTGCGGCCCTGGACGCCTGGCTCGCCGAGTCGACCGAGCTCATGCTCGACGCGGTGCGTCAGGCCGGCCCGGATCGCGGCTGCTGGACCTGGTGGGGCCGCTCGCGGGCCCCGGAGACCAGCGGAGCTGTGGCCCGGCACCAGATCCAGGAGCTGGCCGTCCACACGTACGACGCCCAGCTCACCCAGGGGGCCGCGCAGCCGCTGCCGACGGACGTCGCGGTCGAGGGCGTCGACGAGTTCCTGACCACCGTCGCGGCGACGAGCGTCCCCTGGCCGTTCAAGCCAGCGACCATCGACCTGCACGCGACCGAGGGCCGCTCCTGGCGCCTGACCCTCAACGCCGCCTGTGTCCGCTGCGCCGACCTCGCCGCCGACGCGGAGCCGGGCGATCTGGCGATCCGAGGCGCGGCGAGCGAACTGGTCCTCTACCTCTACTAGGGGCAGAACCGGCCGATCACCTCGGTAGCCGCGCGTGACAGGGTGTCGCCGCCAGCGCCGTCGAGGAGCCCGGCCACCACCGCGTCGGCGGTCGTTGGGTCGAGGACGTCCTCGACGTTGCGACGGAACTTGGCGGCCACCTCGTCGGTGGTCAGCGGGTCGTCCGGGTTGCCGCGGGCGTTGCGTACCGTGGCGGACGCCGTGGAGCCGTCCCGCCAGCGGACCGTGACCGTCGTCGGCCGTTCGTGGGGGAGGGCGGCGGTGAACTCCGGCTCCTCGCGCAGCCGGACCAGTGCGGCCAGCGCGCCCACCTCGGGGCGGGCCAGCCGGTCGGGCAGGAAGCCCGCTGCGGCCAGTTCGCCGTCGAGGGCCAGGGTGGCCAGGCTGACCGGCACCGAGAACCGCGCCTCCAGGTCCGAGGAGACGTCGACGGCCGACAGGGACGCGGCGAAGGCGAAGGTGTCGACCTCGACAGCGGTCAGGCCTCCGCGCTCGCGTACCGGGTCGGCGACGTCCGCGACGGCGGCGCGGAACGCGTCAAGCGCGGGGTGCACCCAGCGGGCGCAGGCGTACGGCTTGAGGTAGCTGTCGGTCAGCCGCCAGCGGGTGCCCAGACCCGTGGTCAGCTCTGCGGCGGACAGGTCCGTGCAGACCAGGCCGTCGAGCAGTTCGTGGAGCAGGCCCGCCGAGCCGGTGGCGCCGTCGGCGGCGCGGCGGGCGGCGGAGGTGCCGTAGTAGGCGCCCAGGCCGGTCCACAGGTTGCGGACGGTACCGCCGCGCATCGGGACGGCGAGGGTCGCGGCCATCGGCACCGAGCCGGCCAGCTCGATGGCGGTGGCGGTGGTGGCCGGGGGAAGGTCGTCCAGCAGGGCGGTGGCGACCGCCGCGGCGATCGGGCCGTGGATGCCGTGGGGGTGCAGGCCGGGCCGCAGGGTGGTGCCGACGCCGAAACGCATGCCGATCTCGTTGGCGACGAGGAAGATCTCGACGAGCCGTCGGTCGTCGACGCCGTCGGCTGCGGCGTGCAGCAGCACGGGGAGCGAGTGCGGCGCCGGGTGCGCCGTCGGCACCGGTGGTAGCCGGTGTCCCTGCGGATGGAAGGACCCGCCGGAATCGGCGTCCAGCCAGGTGGCGGCCGTGCCGAGGGTGAGCAGCCGGCCGAACGGAAGGTCGGTGGTGGCCGACGGGCGTAGTGACTCGGCCAGTGCCCGTACGGCCGGATACCGCAGGCCACCCAGCAGCGCGCCCAGGGTGTCGAGCAGCAGCGCGCGGGTGAAGGTGAGGACCTCCTCGGGCGGGTCCCCACGGCCGGTGTCGTGTGCGAAGGCGGCGATCCGCGCGGTGTCGATTCCTGGCATCATCAGCCTTTCGTCAGGCCGTCGCGGACCGCCCGGCCCAGCTCGTCGAGCCGGTTCAGGACCCCACCGACAGCGCCGGCCAACACCACGCCGTCGACGCCTGCGGCGCGGAACGCGGCGAACCGTTCCGCGACCGCGTGCCGGTCGCCGGTCACCACGAAGCGTTCACGGACGAACCGGTCGGCTTCGACGGGTACGTCGCCGGCGCCCCGGGCACCGGCCGTGCCGTGCCGCCGGTAGTCGTGCGCCCCGGCCACGGCGGCCACCCCGGAGCGCAGCGTGGCCGGCACGTCGAACCAGTCCGGCGCCTGCACCAGGCGGGCCGCGCAGGACCCGAGCACGGGCGCGGCGGCAGCGTCGGCGTCGGTGTCGGCGTCGGTCACGACCGCGCGGACGAACATCCAGACCGGCACGTCCGCCCGCGCCGAGCGGGCCATCGCCACCGCCTTGCCGACGATCGTGGGATCCGCGCCGGCGTCGATCAGCACGCCGCCGAGCCGGGCGGCGGTGGCCGCGATGGTGCGCGGCCCGGACGCGGCACCGAGCAGTAGCGCCGACGCCGGCACCAGCTCGCGCAGCACGTCGAGCGCCGCCTCGTACGCACGCAGGGACGGTGGCGCCAGCCCCTCGTTGCGTACCGAGCTCTCGCCCCGCCCGACGACGGTGAGCACCCGGCCGGGGTGGTGCGACTCCAGGGTGCGTACGGCGCCGGCGACCGTGGCCGGGTGCCGTAGCCCGAGGCTGAGCACGCACGGCCCGGCGAGCCGAGCCGGGGTGGCGCTGAGCACCCGTTCGGTCTCCACCAGGCAGTCGGGGAACAGTCGCGGGCTGTCGGCCAGGGCGACGCCGTCGAGCCCTGCCGCGAGCGCGGCGCCGGCCAGCTCGACCGGGTCCGCCTCGCCGGCCGGCCGCGCCACGTTGAGCACGATCATGGCAGCGCCTCCACGAGGTCGACGACATCCAGGTCGGCCGCAGGGCGGTCGGGAAGCCCGGTGGACACCACGGACAGGGTGTGGGCCAGCCCGCCGGGCATGCCGGTGATGCCGGCCTCCCAGGCCCGCACCGAGAGCCAGGCGGCGGCCGGGTCGTGCCCGGGCGCGACACCGGGTGGCCCGATCACCATCAGGCTCGCCGCGAGGTCCAGCAGCGCCGGCAGGTCGTTCTCCGGCACCTCGGCCAGTCGCGCCGCGCACACGGTGGCGGCCAGCACACCGGTACTCACCGGCGCCGTGGACGTCGACACCTCGGCGGCGGCGGCCAGCCCGGCGTCGACTGCCGCCGACAGCTGGGCCACCGACCGGCGCCGGGCCGCGCCGACCGCGAGACCGACGAGCGTCGGCCCGACCGCAGGACCGAGCGAGGCACACCGTTCGCCGTTCCACTGCAGGGCGACGTACGTCTCGGCCCGGGTGCCGGCGCCGATCAGCGGGAAATCGCCGTCCGGCGTGCCGATCCGGGCCGCCCACGCGGCGAGGGACCCCTCCGGTGGGGAGAGCGCCGCGAACCCGGCGAGCAGCGCGGCGACACTCATTCCCGGTTCACTTCGGTGCTGTCGGTGACCAGGTAGAACTTGAACTTCGTGCGGCCGGCCGGGCCGCGTTCGGCCGGCAGCGGGTGCTCCTCGAACCAGCGCAGGTAGTTCGCGTACGCCTCCTCGTCGGCGTAGTGCATCTCGGCGACCCGGTAGAACGTGTAGCCCTCCGGCACGGACGCGGTGCCGCCGGAGGCCTGTCGCACCGGGCGCAGCACCTTGTTGAAGACGATCCGGTCGAGGTACGGGTTGGCCAGGAGGTCCGGCGCGTGCACGTCGAAGAGCCAGCGCTCGTACTCCTCGGGGCTGACGCCCTCCTCGATGTCGTACCCGAGAATGGTCTTGATCATGTGGTTGCCCTTCTGATGGTCCACAGATGGGATTCGGCGCCCACGCCGAACCCTTCGAGCCGCACTCGCGCCGGCTCGATCCGCACTCCGGTCAGCTCGGCGGTCACCTCGTCGTCGGAGCGCAGGGGCGCCCTGGTGAAGCCGGACGCCCGCTGCCGAGCCACCTCCCGCCGGTACACCGCGATCGTCCACTCCGGCGGCATGACCGACGCCGTCCCCCGGATGGCCACCATCCGGGGCGGGAGCAGGCCGATGTCGAAGACGTGCGGCCGTTCGTTGGTGGCGCCCGGCGCGGGGGAGCCGACCCAGGTGACGAGGGTGTGCCGGTCGCGCCGCCACTGCTCGAGCCGCCGGTGCCCGGCCCGCTGCACCAGGCTGACCGACCAGTCCGGTTCGAGGAACGCGGTCATCGTGCGGCTCACCGGGAAGCCGTCCGGGTCGATGGTGGTCACCTGGGCGAAGCCGGCCTCGCCGAGCACGAAGGCGTGCGCGGCGGTGCGGGCGGTGGCGAGGTCCATCAGCGGGCCCACGGCGCGAGGCGCCAGGTCGTCACGGTCGCCGGCGTCCGACCGACCCGTGCGGCGAGTTCCGCGTGGCTGTGGTCCCGGTCCGGCACGACCGCGCTGAGCACGTCGACGGTGACGCCGGGCCGGGCGAACGGGTACGGGTCGAGCCAGAGCTCACCCGGCCTGCGGACACCCACGGTGATCTGCTCGACCGGGCCGAACGGGTGCGTGCGCACGGGCGGCAGCAGCACGTCCTCGGCCGGATGCTCCAGTGCGGCCAGCTGCGGGCCCCAGGGCCGCGCCGGTCCGGGCTCGGCCGCCGGCTGGGGCGGCATCACGCACAGGTAGAGCGAGAGCAAATCCCAGAGCTGAAGCAGCTCGTAGTTGTGCCACAGCCTGGTCTCGAACGCGGCCCGGGGTTCGGCCGCCGTCCAGGCCAGCCGCTTCGCCGTCACCCAGCGCAGCTCCTCGGCGTCGACCGCCGCGTCCTGCGCAGCCCGGCCCTCGGGGCCGAGGTTCAGTCGACCCCGGGCGTCCGGGGCGGACCACCGGCCCCGGTAGAGGCCGGTCCAGTGCATGCCGACCAGGACGCCGGCGTACACGTCGCCGAGCGCCACGCGCTCGACGCCCTGGCGGTAGAGCCGCACGTGTTCGGCGGCGTCGATCTCCAGGAAGTGCAGCGGCCGGCGTTCCAGCTCGTGGAAGAGCACCCGGGCGTCCCAGGCCCGCCAGCCCTCGTCGTGCCGCGTGGCAGCGGTGCGTACCGGTGAACCCGGTGTCGGCGTCTCGAACCGGTCGTTGCCCCACACGGCCGCCAACTCGCCCGCGACCCGGCCGTGTTCGACCTGCTCGACCAGGTGCAGCGCGCCGTCGCGCCGGGTGACGATCACGAGGCCGCCGCCCGTAGCGCGGCGCCGAGCGAGCGGGCGGTGCCGCCGTCGGCCAGTCCGTCGACCAGGGCGAGTACCTCGTCGGCGTGCCCGGGAAAGCGGTGGCCGAGCAGCCGCCGGGCCTTCGTGCGCAACGCGTCCCGGTCGAAGGCCCGGGGACCGTCGCCGCGTGGCAGGTCCGCCGCGCCGGTCAGCACGCTGCCGTCGGCGCGGACGACCCGCACCCGGGCGGGACGGCCGGCCGGATAGCCGGCGTCCAGCTCGGGGTCGTGCCGCACCTCGACCCGCGCGGCCAGGTCGCGGACCGTCGCCGAGCGGACCGTCTCCGCGGTCAGCGTGGTCTCGTCGAGCGCGCCGGTGAGCAGCGCGACCGCTACCGAGGTGGGCACGCTGAACCGGGCGGCCAGCTCGCTGTCGGCGACCGCGTCGAACCGGGCCGCGTGCGCGAACGTGCGCACCTCGACGCGGTCCACATCCGACAACGGGCCGGTCCCGGAGACGATGTCCGCCACCGCATCGTTCACGCCGTGCAGGTGGGCGCAGGTGGGGTGCGCCTTGGTGTAGCCACCCAGCACCTCGTGGCCGTGGTCCTGCCCGATACCCGACCAGTCCCGCGCGGCGACCGCCGCGAAATGCCGGTCCAGCGCGCCGGGTAACGGTTCCAGACCAGCCACGGCGGCCATGCCCAGGCTCGCGCCCAGCTGCACCGACGCGCCCAGGAACGCGTGCCCGCCGGCACGACCGGCGAAGATGGTCGCCGCGTCGCTGAGCAGCACGGCCGAGCCGGCCAGCTCGATGGCACGACGCATGGCGGCCGCGTCGCCGGGCGCCAGCAGCCGGGCCACCCCGGCGGCCGCGCCGACCTGACCCCAGGTGCCGATGTCGTGTACGCCGTCGGGCGTACCCCCCATCGCCCGGCCGATCCGGACACCGACGTCGTAGCCGGCCAGCACCGCCGACAGTAGTTGCGTACCCGGCAGGTCCCGGTCCTCGGCGAGCGCCAGCACGGCCGGGACCACGTGCGATGCCGGATGGCCACGGGCCGGCCGATGGCCGTCCTGGAGCTGATCCGCGGCGATCGCGCTGCCGTTGAGGAACTGGGCCTCCCCGGCGGGCCAACCGCGCGGCGAGCCCACCACCGTCGACTCACCCCGGCCGCCGGATCCGGCGGCCAGCGCGCGCAGCTCGGCCCGCCCGCTGCCGAGCGCGGCGACCGCGATGGTGTCCGCGACCAGGTCGACCACCCGGTCCCGCACGCGCGCGGGTGCCGACGCCCACTCGGTGTCGGCGGCGCTCGCGGCGAGCCCCTCGATCATCCGCGCACCCGGGTCATCAGGCCGGCCACGTCGGGCGCGGCGGCCAGGTCCAGCACGGCCGCGGCGATGTCCTCGCGGTCGGACACCTGTGCGGCGTTGAGCGCGAACTTGGCGGCCAGCTCGGCCGAGCTGAGCGGGTTGCCCGGCCCGCCGCGGTTGACGTCGACCCGCACCTCGTGCCGGGTATCGTCGTGCAGCACCACCCGCAGCACCGCCGGGAACTGGTTCGGGAAGATCTCGTCGCAGCGGGCGTCCGGCACGCAGCGCACCTTCGCCGCCAGCGCCAACCGCGTCTCGTCCGCCGCCGCGGCGTCCGTGAAGTCCTCGTGGCCCAGGCCCAGGCCGCCGCCGCCGAGCAGCGCCGCTGCCACCGTGTAGGGGCCGCTGAACGCCGCGTGGTAGCCGGACTCCGGCCGCGCCTTGTCCTCCGGCGGTTGGGCGATCGTGCGCAACACCGGCGACGGTACGCCCAACTCGATCGACTCGATCGCCGCCGGGTCGACGCCACGCTCGCGCAGGGCCAGCGCCGCGTCGATGCCGGCGTGCGTGAAGTGGTTGCAGGGGTACGGCTTGAAGAAGATGCCCGGCAGCTCCCAGTGTGTGCCGAGCCGGTCGACCACCGCGTCGACGTCGGCCCGCTCGCCGCAGAACGCGTGCAGGAAACCGAACCGCCCCTCGACCACCGTCGGCGGGCCGGTGAGCCCGTGCCGGGCCAGCTCCGCGGCGACCACGCCGGAGTGGGCTGCCCAGCCGCAGTGCACCCGCTTCACGGTGCCGCCGGTCCGGTTGGCCTCCAGTAGGCCGGCGCCCATGCTCGCGGCGATCCCGGCCGCGTGCGCGATGCCGTCGGCGTCGGCGCCACCGACCATCGCGGCCGCCACGGCCGCCCCGACCGCGCCGCAGATGGACGTGGCGTGCTGCCCGCGCTCGAAGAACTCGGAGTTTCCGAGCGCGCGGTCGTAGCCGCCCATGCCGAGCCGGACGGCGACCTCGATGCCCATGCCGGCCGCGTCCAACAGCGCCGCGCCGGACGCGCCGCGCGCCTCGGCCACCGCCAACGCGGCGGGCACCACCGGCGAGGAGGGGTGCAGAACCGACGGCAGGTGGGTGTCGTCGAAGTCGAGCGAGTGCGCGAGCGTGCCGTTGACAAGCGCCGCGTTCGCGGCCGGGACGCGCAGCCCGGTGCCGATCGCGACGGCCTCCGGCGTGCCGCCGGCCGCCCGGACGTACGCGGTGACCGCCCGTGCGGGCGGCAGCCCGGTGGCGGCGAGGCTGTTGCCGATCAGGTCGAGCACCCTGCGGGCCACGTCCTGCCGCAGGTCGCCGGGGAGCCCGCCGCGCCGTACGTCGTCGGCAACCGCGGCGAGCCGCTGGACGATCGTCGGCGTGCTCATGCCGCCACCGCCGCGAACGGCCGGATCGGCGAGCCGGTGCCGCCGACGATGCGCAACGGCGCCATCACGAAGACGAACGCCCTCAGCCCCTCGTCGGCCGCGTGCTCCAGGTTGAGGTGCTCGATGATGTGGACGCCGGCATCGACGAGCAGTACCCGGTGCACGGGCAGCACGCTGTGGCCGTTGCCGGGACGGATCTGCTCGTACGCCGTGGTGTCCGAGCCGGTGGCGACCACCCGACGCGCGGCCAGCCACTCGGCGGCGTCGACGGTGGCGCCCGGCACGCCGGCGGTCTGCCCGAGGTAGGTCGTCGCGTCGTCGAAGTGCCGCGCCCAGCCGGTGCGCACCAGCGCGACGTCGCCGGGCCCCGGCTCGACACCGGCCCGTTCGGCGGCGGCGGCCAGGTCGGCCGCGGTCACGCCGTAGCCGGCGGGTAGCACGTCCACCCCGTGTACGGCGGCCACGTCGAGCAGCACACCCCGGGTGAGCAGCGCGGGCGTGTGCTCGGCGCCGAGCGCGCTGAACCGGCCGCCGGTCTGCGCCGCCGCGGCGTCCACGCCGCCGTGCAGCCTGCCGTCGTGGCTGACGTGGGAGAGCGCGTCGACGTGGGTGCCCACGTGCCCCCCGGTCACGATCATCTCGTTGGCCGCCGAGCCGCCGTCCGGGCGGACCATGTCGCCGTGCCGGCGGATCAGGCTCATTCGGAATCCGGGATGGTTCGGCGAGCACGGCATGCCCGTGAAGTGCGGGTGCCCGAGCTCGACGAGCCGTACCCCCGCGGTCACCGCGGTGAGTAGGGCGTCGCTCGTGAGCGCCGGGCGGGCCTGCGGCTCGGTGGTCAACTCGTTCCTCCTGAGGGTGGTTCGGACGGTTCGGTCAGGTCGTGGACGAGTCGAGCGCGGCGCACCACCGCTGGATCGACGAACCGGCCGTCGGCGTCGAGCACGGCCACCTCGCCGGCCTCCTGCGCGCGTGCCGCGGCGGAGAGGACGGCCCGCGCGGCCGCCACCTCGGCGGCGGTCGGCGTGAAGACCTCGTGCACGACCGGGATCTGTCGGGGGTGCACCACGGACCGGCCGACGAAACCGTTGGCCCTGGCCCGTTCGGTGCTGGTACGCAGGCCGTCGAGGTCGGCGACGTCGGTGTAGACGCTCTGCACGGGCGAGGGGAGCCCGGCGGCGCGGGCCGCGACGACCACCCAGCCACGCGCCCAGGCCAGCCCGTCGTCGCCGGTCACCCGCAGGTCGGCCGACAGGTCTGCCTCGCCCAGCCCGAGCCCGGCGACCAGTGGGTGCGCGGTGGCCAACTCGGCCGCCCGGGCCAGCCCGGCGGCGCTCTCCAGGAGCAGTTGCAGCGGCAGCCCGGCCCGGGTGGCGACGTCGCGGATCACGGCCGGGTCCTCAGACCGGGGCACCCGCAGGCCGGCCAGCGCCAGGCCGGCCAGCGCGTCGATGTCGTCCTCGCCCCAGGGGCCGGTCGGGTCGTTGACGCGTACCCACAGCGGTCGCTCGTGGGGGCCCTGGGAGGCCAGCCGCAGCGCGGTCTCCCGGGCTGTCGCCTTCTGGTCCGGCGGCACCGCGTCCTCGAGGTCGACGACCACCGCGTCGGCACCGGCGGCGAGGGCCTTCGCGACCCGGTCGGCGCGGTGGCCGGGCACGTAGAGCCAGGATCGCGGGGTCACTTGGGGAGCCCGCCGGACCAGCCCAGCGCCCGGGAGATGCGGTCGGCGGCGTCCCACACGAGCGGACCGAACCGTTCCCGGGCGGCCGCGTCGACCCGGTGCGCCGGGCCGCAGACCGAGATGGCGCCGACGACGGTGCCGTCGATGCCGAAGACGGGTGCGGCGACCGAGCCCGCGCCCTCCTGGCGTTCGCCGTCGGAGTTGGCCACCCCGGTCTCGCGGATCGCGGTGAGCCGCGAGCGGAGCAGGTCGTGGTCGGTCACCGTGCGACTCGTCAGCGACGGCAGTTCGGCGGTGAGCAGGGACTCCCGTTCGGTGTCGGGCAGGAAGGCGAGGATGCAGGTGCTGGAGCTGCCGGCGTGCAGGGGGAAGCGGCGTCCCACCTCGACTGTCATCTTGATCTCCCGGGTGGACTCGACCTGGTCGAGGTAGACCCGGCCGCCGTGCACCCGTGCCGACACGGTCGTCGTCTCGCCGGTGGTCAGTTGCAGCTCGCGCAGGACCGGCATCGCGACCGTGCGCAGCTGCGATTCGCGCAGGGCGCGGGCGCCGAGTGCGGCGGCCGCCGGGCCGAGTTGGTAGCCGCGGCTCGCCGGGTCGCTGACCAGCAACCGGCGTTCGACCAACGTCTGCAGGATCCGGTGCACCACGGCCTTGGACAAATCGAGGCTGCGCGCGATCGCGGTCACCCCGAGGAAGTCCGGCCCGTCGGTGAACAGGAGAAGGACGTCGGCCACGCGGCTCGCCGCCTCGGTGCCCTGACTCTCTGCCACGTATTCATCTCCCAGTGCGGTGTTTCCGCCAGCGGAACACGATTCCAGCACTGACCGACCCGGGGGTCAAGCCCCCAATGTGGCGCTATCCAGGGTTGAAGAAGATTCTGCGGCGAACCCTTGACCCGGGCGAAGGGGCAGTGCCAGCATCATGCCCCATGCGATGTTCCGTGCGGCGGAACACGGTCACCCCAGGAGCTGACATGAGGAAGACCTGGACCCTGAGCCTCGCCCTGACCCTGCCGCTGGCCCTCGCCGCGTGCGGCGGGTCCGGACCCGCCGGCACGACCAACGGCGGCGGTGCCCAGTCCGGCGGCACCATAAAGATCGGTTCTCTGCACCCGCTGAGCGGCGCGGCCGCGGCTGACGGGCAGCAGATGGACAACGGAGCCAAGCTGGCCGTCGAGGCGATCAACAACGCCGGTGGCATCAAGTCGCAGGGCGGCAAGAAGCTGGAACTGGTGAGCGCCGACACCCAGGGCAAGCCTGAGGTCGGCCAGAGTGAGGCGCAGCGCCTCATCCAGGACGGCGTGGTCGGCCTGGTCGGCACCTACCAGAGCGCGGTCACCGCGAACGTGTCCACCGTGGCCGAACGCAACAAGGTGCCGCTGGTGATCGACGTGTCGAGCGCGGACTCGATCCTCTCCCAGGGCTACAAGTACACGTTCCGGGTGCAGCCCAGCTCCACGGTGCTCGGCACCGCCGGTGCGCAGTTCCTCGACCAGGTGGCCAAGGCGGCCAACCAGCCGGTCAAGACCGTGGCGGTGCTGCACGAGCAGGGTCCGTTCGGCAGCGCCGTACGGGACGCCTTCAAGGCCGAGGCGGAGAAGGCCGGCATCAAGGTCGGCCCGGCCCTCGCCTACGACGCCGCGAACGTCTCGGACCTGACGACCCAGGTCACCCAGGTCAAGGCCAGTGGCGCCGACGTGCTGATGGTGGCCGGCTACTACCGCGACGGCGTGCTGGCGGCCAAGGCCGTCGCCACCGTCAAGCCGCCGGCCCTCAAGGCGGTCTACGGGGTCGCCAACGGCGCGTTCGACCTCCCGCAGTTCCCGAAGGAGGCGGGCGCCGCAGCCGAGGGGTTCTTCGACGCCAACTACCACGCCGACATGACCAACCCCGACACGCAGGCGCTGGCCAAGCTCTACCAGGAGCGCTACAACGACCAGATCCGCACCGGTGCGGTGCTCGCACACGACTCGGTCAAGGTGATCGCCGACGCGCTGGAGCGGGCCGGCAGCGCCGAACCGGCGAAGGTGCGTGACGCGATCGCCAGCGGTTCGGTGCCGACCCTGATCGCCGGCAACGGCCCGATCAAGTTCGGCCCGACCGGAGAGAACGAGAACGCCACGCCGATCCTCATGCAGGTCCAGGGTGGCGTGGTCAAGCAGGTGTTCCCGGCCGACAAGGCGGAGGAGAAGCCCCTCTACCCCGCCTTCAAGAGCCAGTGACCTCGCCAACCGACCAGGGCCACGCCGCCGGCGGCGGCGGCGTGGCGACCCTGGACCCCGACGAGGTACGCCCGACCCCCGCGCGTACCGTGCCGTGGCTGCGGATCGCGGTGATCGCCGCGCTGGTCGTGCTCGCGGTCGTGCTCGCGTACGTCCGCTCCGGCAGCGGGGTGGTCGTCGTGCAGGCGATGGCCACCGGTGTCCTGATCGGCGGCGTCTACGGCCTGATCGCGATGGGCCTCACGCTGATCTTCGGTGTCCTCGACATCGTCAACTTCGCGCACGGCAGCTTCCTGGCGCTGGCCCTGTTCCTGACGTTCGGGCTGACCCAGGCCGGACTGCATCCCTATCTCGCGCTCGCCGTCAGCGTGCCCGCGATGTTCGTGCTCGGCCTGCTGGTGCAGCGCGGGATCCTGGCCGGCGCGATGGGCAAGCCGCTGGAGAACCAGCTGCTGATCACGCTGGGCATCTCGCTGATCATCGAGAACGCGTTGCTGCTGTTCTTCGGCGGGAACCCGCGTTCGGTGGCCCTGCCCGGCGACCGTGGCGTGCCGATCTTCGAAGCGGTGGCGAACCTGTCCCGGATCCTCGCCTTCCTCGGCGCGCTGGTCCTGGCCGGACTGCTCTACCTGCTGCTTCAGCGCACCCGGCTGGGCACCGCGATCCGCGCGGTGGCCGCCAACGACACCGGCGCGCAGCTGGTCGGTATCGACACGCGGGTCATCTACGCGGTGACGTTCGCGCTCGGCACGGCCTGCGCCGGCGCCGCCGGCACGCTCGTCGCCCCGCTGGTCACCATCGAACCCACCACCGGTTCGCTGTTCAACATCGTGGCCTTCGTGGTGGTGGTGCTGGGCGGCATGGGCAACGTCGTCGGCGCGCTGGTCGGCGGCCTGGTCATCGGGTTGGCCGAGCAGCTCGGCGGCATCTACCTGCCCGGACAGTCGCCCCTGCTGTCGGTGTTCATCGTCTTCGTGCTCGTGCTCTTCCTGCGCCCGCAGGGACTCTTCGGGAGGTCGGCATGACGACCGCCACCGACACGCCGGCACCGGAGACGGCGGCCGGCAGGCCGCTGCCCCGTCTGCCGTGGAACAAGCACCTGGTGGCCATCGCGGTACTCGCCGTGCTGCTGGTGCCGCTGCCTCTGATCCTTCCGTCGGCACAGGCATCGGTCGCGGTGCGGGTGCTCATCTTCGCCCTGATGAGCATCGGCTGGAACATGATGAGTGGCTTCGGCGGCATGTTCAGCTTCGGACACGCGGCCTACTTCGGTATCGGGGCGTACGCCAGTGCGTGGCTCCTGGTCGAGCACCGGGTGTCGCCGTGGTTCGGGATGGTCGCCGGCATGGTGCTGGCCGCGGCCTTCGCCGCGCTGATCGGCTTTCTCGCACTGCGGTACAAGCTGCGCGGCGCCTACTTCGCGCTCGCCACCTTCGCGTTCGCCGAGATGCTCCGGCTCTGGGCGACGAACAGCGACTTCGTCAACCGCGCGGTCGGCTACCACGTGCCGCTGCGCCCCGACAGCTCGTGGTGGTGGATCCAGTTCGAGCCGTCCTCGCCGAACTACTTCTGGATCGCGCTCGGGCTCACCGTCGCCGCGCTGGTGATCAGCGTGCAGTTCGTCCGCTCGCGCGTCGGACAGTTCACCAAGGCCGCCCGTGACGACGAGGATGCGGCGGCGGCGGTCGGCATCCCGGTGATGCGCTACAAGCTCCAGACGATGGCGCTGTCCGCCGCGATCACCTCTGTCGCCGGTGCCTTCTACGTGCAGTACTTCCTGTTCATCGATCCGGACCTGGCGTTCGGGTCGAGCGTGTCGATCCAGGCGATCCTGCCCGCGGTGATCGGCGGGGTGGCGACCATCTGGGGGCCGGTGATCGGCGCCGTGGTGATGGGCCCGCTCAACGACGTGACGGCGACGGTGCTGCGCAACCCGCCGCCCGCGCTGGAGTTCCTACAGGGACGCAGCGGCCTGGACGTGATCGTCTACGGCACCCTGTTGATCATCATCGTGCTGCTCCTGCCGAAAGGCATCTACGGAACGATCCGCCAAAGGTGGTCCCGGCGATGACACTGCTTCGGGTCGACGGAATCTCCAAGTCGTTCAAGGGACTGCGTGCGGTCGACGAGGTGAGCTTCGAGGTCGCCGAGGGCAGCATCCTCGGCGTCATCGGGCCCAACGGCGCCGGCAAGACCACGGTGTTCAACCTCATCGCCGGTGCGTTGCGGCCGGACACCGGCCGGGTGCACCTGGGCGGGAAGGAGATCACCGGGCACGCGCCGCACAAGGTGACCGCAGCGGGCATGACCCGGACGTTCCAGCTGATGCGGCCGTTCTACTCGATGACCGTGCTGGAGAACGTCACGATCGCGGTGCTGGCCGGCGGCGCCGCCAAGCGTACGGCCCGGACGGCCGCCGCCGAGCTGATCGACCGGGTCGGCCTCGGTCGGTGGCGCGACTCGGCGACCGAGGGCCTGCCCACCGCGGCCCTCAAGCGGCTGGAGCTGGCCCGGGCGTTGGCAAGCAAACCCCGCGTGCTGCTGCTCGACGAGGTGCTGGCCGGCCTGGTGCCCGCGGAGCGGGCGCCGGTGATGGAGCTGCTGGAGCGGCTGCGCTCCGAGGACGGCGTCACGCTCGTCTTCGTCGAACACATCATGGCCGCGGTCATGCGGTTGTCCGACTCGGTGCTCGTGCTCGATCTGGGCCGGGTGCTCACCTCGGGCCCACCGCAGGAGGTGACCCGTGATCCGCGGGTCATCGAGGCCTATCTCGGGGAGGACCCGCATGCTCACGCTTGAGGGGGTCAGCGCCGGCTACCACGGCCTGCAGATCCTGCACGAGCTCGACCTGCGGGTCGAGGAGGGCGAGATCGTGGCGATCGTCGGTGCCAACGGTGCCGGCAAGACCACCACGCTGAAGACCATTTCCGGGCTGGTCAAACCGACCTCGGGCACGATCACGTTCAACGGCGCGCGGGCCGACGGCGTACGCCCGAGCGAGCTGGTCGCCCGTGGCCTGCTCCAGGTGCCGGAGGGGCGGGCGCTGTTCGGGCCGCTCAGCGTCGAGGAGAACCTGCGGATGGGCGGCTGGACCCGTGGCCGCAAGCCGCTCGACGAGCCGTTGCGGGAGGTCTTCGACCTGTTCCCGATCCTCGCCGAGCGGCGCGCCCAGGCCGCCGAGACGCTCAGTGGCGGGCAGCAGCAGATGCTCGCGATCGGCCGGGCCCTGATGGCCGGTCCACGGCTGTTGCTGCTCGACGAGCCGTCCACCGGTCTGTCGCCGAAGCTGACCTGGACCGTGCTCGACGCGATCAAGGCGATCCGCGACCGGGGTGTCTCGGTGCTGCTGGTCGAGCAGAACGCCGCGCACGCGCTCAACCTGGCCGACCGGGCGTACGTGCTGGAGAGCGGCAGCCTGGTTCTTGAGGGCTCGGGATCGGAGCTCGCCCGCGACGACCGGGTCCGAGCCGCCTACCTGGGCCTCTGACGTGACGTCCACGGTGGAGGCGGTGGCCGGGCTGGGCGCCTGGGCCGCCGCGCTCCGCTGGTCCGACGTCCCGGACGCCGTCCGCGACCGGCTCGGGCTGGTGCTGCTCGACTCGCTCGGCGTGACGGTGGTCGGCGCCCGGCAGGCCGAGCAGCGGGCCCTGGTCGCCGCGTGGCGTCCCGGTGCCGGCCCCGCGCCGCTGGTCGGCGCCGGCGCGACCACCACAGTCGAGGCGGCAGCCTGGCTGAACGCGACAGCGATGGCGCGGCTCGAACTCGACGAGGGCCACAAGTACGCCAAGGGCCATCCGGCGGCGCACGGGCTTCCGGCGGTGCTGGCGCTCGCCGCCGACCTCGGCGCGTCCGGCCCGGAGACGATGTCGGCGCTGCTGGTGGCCTACGAGGTGGCGGCGCGCTTCGGCCGGGCCACCACCCTGCGGGCCGGCGCGCACCCACACGGCAGCTGGGGTGTGGCGGGTGCGGCGGCCGGCTGCGCGCGGCTGCTCGGCCTGCCCGCCGAGGGTGTCGCCGCGGCGATCGACGCGGGCGCCGGTCTGCCGGTGGCCGGGCACTTCGCCAGCGCGCTTGACGGCAATCCGGTCCGCGACGCCTGGTTGGGAGCCTCCAACGTGTCCGGGTTGGCGGCGGCGCGGATGGCCGCGGCCGGCGTCGCCCGCAACACCGGTACGCCCTCGTTGTCGCTCGGCGACGTGCTCGGCCGGTTCGACCCCGCGCCGCTCACCGACGGGCTCGGCACGCGGTGGGACGTGCGGCTCGGCTACTTCAAGCGCCACGCGTCCTGCTCGTTCACCCATCCGGCGGCCGACGCGGCCCTGCTGATGCGGGCCGAGGGGTTGACGCTTGACGACGTCCAGGAGGTCCTGGTCGAGACCCACTCGCTGGCCGGCGGGCTCGACCGGACGAGGTGGGACAGCCGGCTGGCCGCGCTGTTCTCGACGCCGTTCGTGGTGTCCGCCGCGCTGGTGCACGGCACCGTGGACCCCGCCGTTTCCGCCGACGACCGGCGCGACGACCCGCGCGTCCGCGCGCTGGCCGCCAAGGTGGTGCTGCGGGTCGCTCCGGACCTCGACGCCCGACTGCCCGACGAGCGTGCGGCCCGCGTCACCGTCCGCACCCTCGGCGGGTCACCCAGGGTGGTCGAGGTGCCCAACCCGGTCGGCGACGCGGCCCACCACCCGATGGCCGAGGGCGACGTGCTCGCGTTGCTCGGACGCCTGCTCGACCCCGACGCCGTCCGAGCCGTGCACGAGGTCGCCGCCGGCCTGGCCGCCAGCACCGACGTCGGGTCCGACCTGCGCCGGCTCGCCGAGATCTAGGAGAGAGACCGTGCGGATCTACGCCGTGACACCGATCCATGTCGACGCCGAGGAACTGGCCCGCCGGCAGGCGCGCTACGCCGCGCTGTCGCCGCCCGGCGTCGAGGTCGTGCTGCACGACATCGGCGCGGACGGGCCGCGCGCCCTGGACACCGACGCGCAGGTGCGCGAGAGCGAGGAACTGGTCACCGCGGCGCTGCGCGGCGCGCCGGCCGGCTTCGACGCGCTGCTGCCGGACTGCGTGCTCGACCCCGGTGTGGCGGACCTCGCCGGCACCCTGCCGGTGCCGGTCTTCGGGCTGCTCCGTCTCAGCCTCGGCTGGGCCGTGCTGAGCGGGCGGAGGTGCGCGGCGGTGGCCCGCAACAAGCCGATCGCCGACGAGATCACCGCCCGGGCCGCTGTCTACGGGTGGTCGGCCGACCTGCTCGGCGTCGAGGTGCTCGACCTCGACGTGCACGCGATCGCCGACACCTCCCGCTGGGCCAGCACGCTCGGCGGTGCCGTCGGCACGCTCGCCGCGGGCGGCGCGCGTTCGGTGATCAACGGCTGTTCGGCCGTCGACCTGCCGGCCGGCGTCAGTCTGCCAGCGCGGGTGGTGGACCCGACAGCCCTGGCGCTGCGGCTGATCGGCGCGGGGGAGGTGGGCGCGTGAACGGGCCGGACCTCGTGGTCGCCGGCGCCGGGGGAGGGCTCGTCGCCGCCCTGCGCGCCGCCCAGCTCGGCCTCGACGTACTGGTGGTCGAGGCCAGCGAGCACTTCCGCCGCGGCAACAACACCTCGATGTCGACCGCGATGATCCCGGGCGCCGGCTCCCGGTGGCAGCGTGCCGCCGGCATCGACGACTCGGCCGAGCTGTTCGCGGCGGACGTCGCGCGCAAGACCAAGGGGCAGGGCGACCAGAGGCTCGCCCGCGCGCTCGGTGCGGTGAGCGCCGAGCTGGTCGAGTGGCTGGCGGACAGCGTCGGGCTGGAGCTGTCGCTGGTCACCGACTTCCACTACCCGGGTCACTCGGTCGACCGCTGCCACACCGTCGAGGGCCGGCACGGCACCGTCCTGCTCGACCACCTCGTCCAGCGACTGGGCGGGGCCGGTGTCGACATGCTGGTCCCGGCCCGACTGGTCGACGTCGTCGTCGGGTCCGGCGCGGTCCGGGCCGCCGTGGTCGAGCGACCGGACGGCACACGCGAGGAGATCCCGACCGGGGCGGTGCTGCTGGCCACCAACGGCTACGGCGCCGACCGGGCCATGGTCGGCGAGCACCTGCCGGAGATCGCCACGGCGGTCTACCACGGCAGCGAGACGTCCCGTGGCGACGCGCTGCGGATCGGCACCGCGCTCGGCGCGCGGAGCGCCTTCCTCGACGCGTACCAGGGGCATGCCGCCCTCTCGGCGCGCTCCGCGACGCTGGTCGGCTGGGCGACCGTGATGCACGGCGGTGTCCTGCTGGACAGCACCGGGCGGCGGTTCGGTGACGAGACGACCGGCTATTCCGAGTACGCCGCCGCGCTCGCGGCCCGCCCGGAGGCGTTCGGTTGGCTGGTGCTGGACCGCCGGATCCGCGACGCCTGCCTCGCGTTCACCGACTTCCGGCAGAGCGTGGAGTCCGGCGCGCTGCTGGACGCGGCCGACGAGGCGGCACTGTCCTCGGTCACCGGGCTGCCCGCCGAGGCCGTGACCGCCGAACTGGCCGAGACGGCGGCGGTGGCTCGCGGCGAGCGGGCCGACCGGTTCGGCCGCACCTTCTTCGAAGCACCACTGGAGCCGCCGTACCTCGCCGCCCGGGTGGTGCCGGCGCTCTTCCACACCCAGGGCGGCCTGGTGGTCGACGAGCATGCCCGGGTGCTGGGCCCGGGTGACGCGCCGATCCCCGGCCTCTACGCCTCGGGTGGTGCCGCGGCAGGTATCTCCGGCCACGGCGCGGCCGGTTACCTGGCCGGCAACGGCCTCCTGCCCGCCCTCGGCCTCGCCTACCTCGCGGCGAACCACGTCGCTCGAACCACGGGAGGAAACGCATGAAACCGCTGGAGACCTTGATCAAGAACGTGACCGTGATCCGGCCCGACGCCGGCTCGCCCGACGGCGACCGGCTCGACATCGGCATCGCCGGTGGCAAGGTGGTGCGGGTCGAGGCCGACATCCCGGCCGACGAGGCGCAGACCGTGGTGGACGGGCGCGGCCGGCTCGCGTACCCGGGCGCGGTCGACGCGCACCAGCACTGGGGCATCTACAACTCGCTGGCCGAGGACACCGCCACCGAGAGCCGTGCGAGCGTCCAGGGTGGCGTGACGACCGGACTGACCTACATGCGTACGGGGCAGTACTACCTCAACCGGGGCGGCTCGTACGCGGAGTTCTTCCCGCACGTGCTCGCCGCGTCGGAGGGACGCTCGTTCATCGACTACGGCTTCCACCTGGCGCCGATGATGAGGGAGCACATCGACGAGATCCCCTCGATCATCGAGAACTTCGGCGTGACGTCCTTCAAGATCTTCATGTTCTACGGCAGCCACGGGCTGCACGGGCGGTCCAGCGACCAGAGTTCGTTCCTGATGATCCCGCCGGACGAGCGCTACGACCTCGCGCACTTCGAGTTCGTGATGCGCGGCGTGCAGGCGGCTCGGGAGAAGCTGACCGAGGCGGCACCGCACGTGTCGCTGTCGCTGCACTGCGAGACCGCCGAGATCATGACCGCGTACACGAAGCTGGTCGAGCAGGACGCGTCGTTGCAGGGCCTGGCGGCCTACAGCGCGTCACGGCCGCCGCACTCGGAGGGGCTCGCGGTGACGATCGCGGCGTTCCTGGCGGACGAGACCGGGCTGCCAAACATCAACCTGCTGCACCTCTCCTCGCGCAAGGCCCTGCGGGCGGCGATGGCGATGGCCCGGACGTTCCCGCATGTCGACTTCCGCCGCGAGGTCACCATCGGGCATCTGCTGGCCAGTGTGGACACCGCGCACGGTCTGGGCGGCAAGGTGAACCCGCCGCTGCGCCCGCAGGAGGACGTGGAGGCGCTCTGGGAGTACGTGCTCGACGGCAGCGTCGACTGGGTGGTCAGTGACCACGCGTGCTGCAAGGACGAGACGAAGTTCGGCGACCCGCGCGACGACATCTTCGCCGCGAAGTCGGGCTTCGGCGGGGCCGAGTACCTGCTGCCCGGCCTGGTCTCGGAGGGGCGCAGGCGCGGCCTGTCGCACCAGCGGATCGCCCAGTTGGCCGCCTGGAACCCGGCCCGCCGCTACGGCCTGCCCGGCAAGGGCACCATCGGGGTGGGCTTCGACGCCGATCTGTGCCTGGTGGAGAACACCACCTGGACCGTGCGCGCTGCCGACTCCGAGTCGACCCAGGAGTACACGCCGTTCGAGGGCTTCGAACTCGGCGCCCGTGTCACCGACACCTGGGTCCGGGGGCAGCGCGTGCTCGACGCCGGCAACGTCGTCGGCACCCCGGGCGGCCGCTACGTGCACCGTCCGTACCAGGGGTGAGCATGTCCAGTGTGAACGACGGACCGCTGGCCGACCTGCGGGTGCTCGACCTGTCGACAATCCTGGCCGGCCCGCTGGTGGCGCAGATGCTCGGCGACTTCGGCGCCGAGGTCATCAAGATCGAGCATCCGGCCCGCGGCGACGGCATGCGCGGGCACGGATTGGCCAAGGACGACCAGCCGCTGTGGTGGAAGATGGTGGCCCGCAACAAGCGGACGGTCGGGCTCTATCTCGGCGACCCGGCCGGAGCGGAGATCTTCCGCAAGCTCGCCGCCACCGCCGATGTCGTGATCGAGAACTTCCGGCCCGGCACGCTGGAGCGCTGGGGCCTCGGCTACGACGTGCTCTCCGCGGACAATCCGCGGCTGATCCTGCTGCGGGTCACCGGCTTCGGTCAGTCCGGCCCGTACGCGGCGCGGCCGGCCTTCGGCACGCTGGTGGAGTCGATGAGCGGTTTCGCCCACCTGACCGGCGACCCGGACGGCCCGCCGACGTTGCCGGCGTTTGGTCTGGCCGACTCGATCGCCGGGATGGCGGGCGCGGCGGCGGTCTCGATGGCGCTGTTCCAGCGGGAGAAGGACGGCCTGGGTCAGGAGATCGACCTGGACCTGCTCAGCCCCATCATGACGGCTGTCGGGCCCGGCGTGATCTACGCCGACCAGCTCGGCATCGACCAGCGGCGTACCGGCAACCGGTCGCTCAACAACGCGCCGCGCAACACCTACCGGACGGCTGACGGGCACTGGGTGGCCATCTCCACGAGTGCCGACAGCATCGCCCGGCGGGTGCTGACGCTTGTCGGCCACCCCGAGGTGATCGACGAGCCGTGGTTCGCCACGGGGCGCCAGCGGGCGCAGCACGCCGACCTGCTCGACGGTTACGTGGGGGAGTGGATCGGGGCGCGGACCCGCGACGAGGTGCTGCGCGCGTTCGAGGAGGCGGGGGCGGCGGTGGCGCCGGTCTACAAGCCGAGCGAGTTGCTCGACGACCCGCAGGTACGGGCACTGGATCTGGTGACCACAGTGGATGACCCCGACCTGGGGCCGGTCCGGATGCAGAACGTGCTGTGGCGGATGGGCCGTACGCCGGGCCGGATCCGGTTCACCGGGCGCGCACTGGGCGCCGACACGGACGCGGTGCTCGGGGACGAGCTGGGTCTGTCGGCGGAGGAGTTGGCGGCCCTGCGCGAGCGGGACGTGCTCGGCTGAGTTCCGCCCAGCGGAACGATAGGCATGGATGTTGACAGGGCATTCGCCCAGCTCTAGCGTCATCCCCCAGGCCGTGGCGATGTTGCCACGTTCCGCCTAGCGAAACACTGGAGGCCAATGTGCTCCACAGGTTCCGTCTCCTCTCCGCCGTGGTCGTCGCCGCCGCCCTCACCGTCGGCACGGCACCCGGCATCGCACACGCCACGCCACGACTCGACTGCTCCACGACCGCCGCCGCCGGAAAGCTCAGCCGCGCCGTCGGCTACCCGACGACGGTCAGCTCCGCCACGACCGGCGCCACGGCGGCCGCCACGCCCTACTGCGACGTCCGGGCCGCCATCACGGTCCGTGCCGACGACGGCAGCACCTCGGTGATCCAACTGCGTCTCCAGGTGCCGACCGACTGGAACCGCCGCTACGTCCAGCTGGGCGGCGGCGGCTTCTGCGGCACCATTCCCACGGCCGGCACCTCCGGCAACGGCAACGTCGACCTCGGCTACGCGGTCGCCTCCGACGACACCGGTCACGTCGGCAGCGGCTCGGACGCCTCCTTCGGCCTGGACAACAAGGCCGCGCAGAACACCTGGGGATACCTCTCCGAGCACCTGACCGCGCTCGCGGCCAAGACGCTCCTCAAGGGAATGACCCGCCACGCCCCCGCTTACTCCTACTTCGTGGGTTGTTCCACGGGTGGCCGGCAGGCGCTGATCGAGGCGCAGCGCTGGCCCGGCGACTTCGACGGGATCGTCGCCGGCGCACCGGCCAACCGACAGAACTACCTCGCCCCGCTCTCCCAGGGTGTGCGCGAGCAGCAGAACCGGGACGCCGACCGTAACCAGATCGTCGACGCGGCCGCCGCGGCGGTCGTCAACCAGGGCGTGCAGGCCGCCTGCGACGGGGTCGTGAAGGATGGTGTCGTGGACGACCCGCGCGCCTGCCGGTTCGACCCGGCGACGCTGCTCTGCCCGCAGGGGGCGGCCGCACCGGGTTGCCTCAGCGCCGCGCAGGTGGCGGTGGTGAAGAAGTGGTACGACAGCCCGCGCGACAACCGTGGCCGGGCGCTGTACCCGGGCGGGCTGCCGCTGGGTTCCGAGGGCGGCTGGGTCGGTGCCGACATCAGCACGTCGCCGACCGGCCTGAGCGGCGGCGGCGCGTTCGCCGAGCAGGTCCTGCGCTACCTGGCCTTCCCGACCGACCCGGGGCCGGGCTACTCGCTCTGGGACTTCGACCCGACCCGGGACGCGGCGAAGCTCGACCGGATGGCGAAGGTCTACAACGCCGACACCACCGATCTCGACGCCTTCCGCAGGGCGGGCGGCAAGCTGATGCTCTACCACGGTCTGGCCGATCCGCTGATCACCCCGTTCGGCACGATCCAGTACTACGAGGACGTGGTGAAGCGGTACGGCTCGCTGGCCCGGACACAGCAGTTCGCCCGGATGTTCCTGCTGCCCGGCGTCTACCACTGCTCCGGCGGTCCCGGTGCCGACCGGGTCGACTGGCTCGGCGCGATCCGCGCCTGGACCGAGCGGGGCCAGGCGCCCACCTCGGTGCTGGCCAGCAAGGTGAGCGGTGGCGTGACCACGACGGAACGTCCGGTGTACGCGTACCCGCTGAAGGCCAGCTACGACGGCAGCGGTGACCCGAACGCGGCGGCCAACTGGAAGCCGGTGCTCGGCCCACGCGGCTGGCGCTGATCGCATCCTGAAAGGGCCCGCGCATCCCGCGCGGGCCCTTTCGGCTCGGGTCCGTCGCGGCCGCCACGTCGCCGCGAGGGTCGGATCCGACCACCGCGTTCCCCGTCGAGGTCCACACCGACGGGCCGGCGAGGACGTACGCGCCCGCCCGACCCGCCGCGCGGCTAGGCAATCCGGGAGAAGTGCCGGGCGAGCCGACTCCGAGATGCTGCTCCAAGTGCCGGAGCGAGATCGGAGACGGTAAGTATGCCGCGGTTGAATCCAGTCAGCGCCGTCACCTCGCTCTTCCCCACCGAGCCAGGCCCCAGACGCTCGTACGCGGTGGCGACGCTCGTCAACACGTTCGGGACCGGTCTGCTGCTGGTGAGCCTGCCGTTGTACCTGACCCGAATCGTGCACCTGTCCGCCGCGCAGGTCGGACTCGGTCTGACCATCGCCGCGACGATCACCCTGCTGGTGGGCCTCCCGATCGGTGATCTGGCCGACCGGCGCGGCCCCCTCGAAGTGGCCAAGACCGTGCTGCCGCTACAGGCCGCCGCGACGTTGGCCTTCCTCTTCGTCGACAACTTCATCGCCTTCGTGATCGTCGCCACCGTGGACACGATGGCCGCGCGGGCGGTCATCACGGCCGAGGGAGCGCTGCTGCGACGGGTGGCCGGCGAGGAGGCGGCCTCCTACCGCTCCTCGACCCACGCGATCACGAACCTGGGGTTCTCGGCCGGCTTCGCCTGCTGCGGCATCGCGATCCAGCTCGGCACGTCGATGGCCTACCACGCGCTGATCATCATCGACGCGCTGACCTTCCTGACCGCGTGGGCGGTTCTGCGGGGGCT
Source organism: Micromonospora sp. NPDC005298 (assembly GCF_040607375.1). Taxonomy (NCBI): domain Bacteria; kingdom Bacillati; phylum Actinomycetota; class Actinomycetes; order Micromonosporales; family Micromonosporaceae; genus Micromonospora; species Micromonospora sp. NPDC005298. The sequence goes on along the minus strand of NZ_JBEXGP010000020.1, from coordinate 47,781 downwards.
GCCCCGGTACGAGCCGCTGCCGAAGCCGAAGACCGGCCCGCGCTGGGGCGTCCTGCGGGACCGGCCGTTCGTCGCGCTGGCCGTGCTGGGAGCCGTCTGCAGCCTCGAGTTCGCCGTGCTCACCCTGCTGCTTCCCCTGTGGGTGGTGGAGCGCACGGACGCACCGCGATGGACCATCCCGCTGGCCCTGGTGATCAACACTCTCCTGGTCGTCTGGTTCCAGGTCCGCCTCGGCGGCCACGTGAAGACGATCCGACAGGGTGGACTCGCGTGGCGACGGGCCGGGGTCTTCTTCCTCTTCAGCTGCTGCGCCATCGGCCTCGCCGCGGGGTTGCCCACCTGGCCCGCGCTGATCCTGCTGGTGGCCGGGGTCAGCCTGCACACCTTCGGCGAGATCTACCACCTGGCCGCCGGCTTCGCCCTCACCATGGGCCTGCCCCCGGCCCACGCCCAGGGCCAGTACGACGGCTTCCTCGGCATCACCGGCGGCCTCGGCGTCGCGCTGGCCCCGGCGTTGCTCCTCGGGCCGGTCATGGGCATGGGCAAGCCCGGCATGATCGGACTTGGTGTCTTCCTCGTCCTGGCGTGCATGCTGACGCCGGCCCTGGCGCGGTGGGGAGAGCGGACCAGGCCGGTCCCGTCGGATCTCGCTGCCGCGGCGGACTGAGCCGGCGACACGACGGAGTCCGGCTCGGACCATCGTCCCGTCCGCACCGTTGACGGCCTCGGTGTCGCCGTTGGAGGATGGGCGGTGTCCGAATACAGCTGGATCGACTCGCGTCATCGCCTGAGGCTCGGAGCCAGGTCGGGGAGCCGGTAGGCGCCGCGGATCTGCTCGGGGCACGGTCAGGCGACCCGACGTCACACGGCGGCTCTCAGAAGAGGTCTCATGAAGTTCCTTCTCACTTCCGCAGGCATCAGGAACGCGAGCATTTCCGCCGCACTGGTCGACCTGCTGGGCAAGCCGATCGCCGAGTCCGACGCCCTCATCATCCCGACCGGTGTGTACCCCTTCCCCGGCGGTGCCGGCCGGGCGTGGCAGGCGATCTCCGGATCGTCACCGCACCCGATGTGTGGCCTTGGCTGGAAGTCCCTGGGAGTGCTGGAACTCACCGCGCTGCCGACCATCCGGGAAGAGAACTGGGTCCCGGCGGTCCGCGAGGCCGACGCGCTGCTCGTCTGGGGCGGCGACGTGCTGTACCTGACCCATTGGATGCGTGAGTCCGGCCTGGCGGATCTCCTGCCGTCGCTCGACGAGACGGTCTACGTGGGAATGAGCGCCGGGAGCATCGCGGTGACCCCCTACAACTGCGACGCCGAGTTCGACCTGGATTTCGTCCCCGACGGCAGCGATATGGCGGTCGGAGCCGACCGTGCGCTCGGACTGGTGGATTTCACGCTGTATCCGCACCTCGAATGCGAAGGCATGGAGGACGCCACCGCGGCCAACATCGAAAAGTGGGCGTCGGGTATTCCGGTCCCGACATACGCGATCGACGATGAGACGGCCATCAGAGTGGTCGACGGCGCGGTCGATGTCGTCTCCGAGGGGGACTGGCGGCTGTTCAACCCTTCCTGATGTTTCCCGTTTCCGGCTCGCGATTTCCGGCCAGCTCCACCATCGCGGTCCGTACCGTTTCGAGCAGCCCGGCGGCGGTCTCGTCGCCGATCCCGTCCGACCGGTAGAGCATGACCAGCTCCCAGCTGCCGTCGGGCTGCGGGAACGCCTCGAACATCAGCTCCAGGGCGGTCGTCGGTGGTGGCACCCGTACCGCCCGCAGGGCGATCCCCGGAGCGAACGCGCCCGACGGCGGCGCGTGCTGCACCACAGCCCACACCTGGAACCAGGGGTGCCGGTCACGCGGCGGTGCCAGCACCCGCACCAGCTCGTCGAAGGGCGTACGGCCGTGGGCCATCGCCGCCGCCGTCCGATCGACGACCCGGTCCAACAGGGTGCCGGCCGGCTCGTCCCGCGCACCCGCCACCGGAATCACCAGCGGGTTGACGAAGTAGCCCACCACGTCGTCGAGGTTCGGGTGCGGGCGGCCGGCGGTCACCGTACCCAGGCAGACGTCCGGGACGTCGAAGGTCCGCCCCAGCCCGCGGCCCACAGCGGCCAGCAGGGCGGCCACCGGCGGACCACCGTGCCGCCGGGCCGCGCCGGTCAGCGCCGCCACCTCGGCGGCGGACACCCGGGCCACCAGCTCACGCCGGGGCGTCTCGCCGGTGGAGCCCGGGGCCGGCAGCACCGGTGGCGTCGGCTGGCGCAGCGTGCGACGCCAGAACGGAAGCTCGTCCGCCGCCCACCGCTTCTGTCCGCGCCGCTCCCAACGGCTGTAGTCGGCGTACGACGGACCGCTCGGACCGTCGGGGACACGCCCCTCCAGCCGGCTCCGGTAGGCCGCGCCGAGGGTCTCCACCAGCCGCTGCTCCGACCAGCCGTCGAAGGCGATGTGGTGGACGTTCAGGCAGAGCAGGTGCTGGTCCTCGGCCATCGGGCAGAGACGTGCCCGCAGCGACACCTCACGCTCCAGGTCGAAGGGTCGACGCCAGCAGTCGGCGGTGACCAGCCGGGCCAGCTCGACCGGATCGGTGCAGCCGTCGGGGCCGGTGACCCGTTCCACAGGTACGCGGGCGACGGCCGGGTCGAGGGCGCGTTGCTCCGGAGACCGGCCCGTCCAGCGGTAGACCGTGCGCAGCGTCGGGTGGCGGCGCACCACGTCCTGGAGCGCGGCGTCCAGCACCTCGACGTCGAGCGGCCCGTCGAGCAGGTACGCCAGCATCACGACGTTGTCGGCCGCACCGGGATTCGTCTGCTCGGCCATCCAGAACCGCGTCTGCGCGTGGGACAGCGGCGCGCCGGTGCCCTCGCGCTCGCCGGTCACCGGGATCGCGGCCAGGGTGGGCGCCCCGTCCCGCAGCAGCTCGCGCAGCCCGTCGACGGTACGCGCCCGGTGGACGTCGGCCGCCGTGATCCGACGTTCGAACCGGTGCATGGTCCGGGCGGCGAGCCGAACCGCGTCCAGTGACGTCGCGCCAGCATGGAAGAGGTCGTCAGTGGCGGCGAGGTGGGGGACGTCGAGCAGCCGGCGTACGTCGGACAGGAACGGGTCGGCGGCGTCGGCGGGCTCCGCCGTCGCCGGTCCCCGGCGGGCGCCGGCGGCCTGCTCGGCGAGCGCCCGCAGTTCCACCGGGTCCACCTTGCCGTTCGGGCTGAGCGGAAGACGGTCGACGTGCCGCCACACGGTGGGGATCATCGCCGGTAGGAGTCTCGGCCCGGCGAACGCGCGCAGCTCCGAGTCGCTGAGCGGGGCACCGTCGTGGCTGCGGTAGACCATCGCGAGTTCCGGCCGGCCCGGGTTCAGCTCCAGGCGCAGCACCGCACCGGCAGCGATGCGGGGGTGAGCCGTCAGCACCGACTCGATCTCGCCCGGTTCGATCCGTACACCATTGATCTTGAACTGCCGGTCGGCGCGGCCGCGGTAGCGCAGCAGTCCCCGCTCGTCCAGACAGCCCAGGTCGCCCGTGCGGTAGTGGCGAACCCCGGCCAGCTCCACGAAGGCGCGGGCCGTCTCGGCGGGATCGCCCAGGTAGCCGCTCGCCAGGCCGTCGCCGGAGACGAGGATCTCCCCGACGGAGCCGGCCGGGACCGGACGGTCTCCGCCGTCGACCAACCGGAATCCGGTACGCGGCACCGGCCGGCCGATCGGCACGTCGGCGTCCGGGTCGGCGACGTCGTCCGGGCGGATCACGTGGGTGGTGGTGAAGATCGTGTTCTCGGCCGGACCGTACCCGTTGACCAACCACAGGCCGGGGAACCTGTCCAGGATCCGGCGCAGGTGCGGAGCGGACACCCGCTCACCTCCCACCAGCAGCAGCCGGATCCGGTCGAACAGCTCCGGCGCTTCGTCGGAGAGCACGTTGAACAGGGAGCTGGTCAGCCAGAGACTGTTCACGCCCAGCCCTACGACGGCGGCCAGCGCCTCGACGTCGAGGGCCGGCAGGTGCGCCTCCAGGAGCTGGCAGCGACCGCCGTTGAGCAGCGGTGCCCAGAGCTCCAGGGAGAAGCCGTCCCACGGCAGCGGCGCGGCCTGGAGAAAGACGGATGCCGGATCCAGCGGGATGTCTGGGTGGTCGACCAGGGTGCGGATCGTGCCCCGGTGGGGGGAGACGGCGCCCTTCGGGCGGCCGGTGGAACCCGAGGTGTAGATGACACAGGCCGGCTCGGCGCCGTCCAGCGCGGGCGACGGGACGGGCCGGTCGGGGCCCGCCGTCAGGTCCGCGTACCCGGCGACCGGCAGACCGGGCCGGCCCGCCCGCGGATCGTCGGCCACGAGCAGGCGGCACCGGGTGTCGTCGAAGACCGTCGCTCTCCGGTCCGCCGGCCAGCCGGGGTCCATCGCGACGTACGCGGCTCCGGTGGTGAGCACACCCAGCAGCACGGCGACCAGCTCGACGGAACGGGGCAGGCAGACGGGTACGAAGTCGCCAGGTCCCACCCCCCGGGCCGCCAGCGCGCCGGCGACGCGGTCGGCCCGGGACATCAACTCCGCGTACGTCAGCCGCCGCTCGCCCTGCTGAACGGCCACCGCCTCGGGGGCGAACCGGGCGTGCCGGGCGACGACCCGCTCGATCCGGTCCCCGTAGCGATAGGGGTCGGCCGTCGCGACGCCTGACGCTCCCGGTCCGGCCGTCATCAGCCGACCGCCAGCGGGAGCGAGGTGGTCCCGAGGATGAAGTTCGAGCGGAGCCGCCGGGGTGTACCGGCGAGCCGGAACCGGGCCGGCGTGGCCAGCAGCGCCTCGAAGAGCAGGGACAGTTCCCGTTGCGCGGCGGGAGCCCCGATGCAGCGGTGGATGCCCGCGCCGTACGACAGGTGCCGGTTGGGGCTGCGGGTCACGTCGAAGCGGTCGGCGTCGGGGAACCGGGCCGGGTCGCGGTTGGCCGAGACGTTCCACAGGGTCACCGAGTCACCCCGTCGGATCAGGTGTCCGTCGCGTTCCACGTCGCGCATCGCCACCCGCTGCACGTACGCGTTGACCGAACTCCACCGCACCATCTCCTCGACGGCGCCGGGCAGGGCCTCCGGCCGTCCGCGCAGCAGGTCGTACTGGTCGGGGGCGGACACCAGCGCCTCGATCCCGTGGCAGGCGGTGTACGACGAGGTCTCGTTGCCGCCCACGGCCACGTTCATGCAGTTGAGGAAGATGTCCTCCTCGGACATCCGCCGGCCGTTCAACCGGGCCTTGAGCAGCAGGGTGACCAGGTCGTCGGCGGGGTCGCGGCGCCGTTTGGCGAGCAGGTCGGCGAAGAAGTCGAAGATCTCCGCCTGTGTCCAGGCCAGCCGCAGCTTCTGGTCACCCCCGGTGTCCACGAACGTCTCGTCGCGGAAGCCCACCATCCGCCGGGACAACCCGATGAGGTGGTGTGCCTCGTCGTGCCCGACGCCGAACACCACCATGAGCGCGCCGGCCGGCAACTCGGTGGCGATCTCGGTGGCGAAGTCGCAACCGCCGGCCGCCACCGCCCGCCCGACGGCCTTGTCGAGCAGGACCCGGACCTGGTCCCCGATGCGGTCCACCACGGCGGCCGACAACGCCGGGGCGATCTGCTGCTTGAGCAGCCGGTGCCGGGGCAGGTCGCTGGCGACGAGCATCCGGCCCCCGGCGGTGTCGTCGTCGCTGCGGAAGGACCCGCCGAGGATCGCGCCCCGGGTCGAGCCGAACACGGCGTGCTCCCGGTACGCCCAGTGCACGTCCTCGTACCTGGTCAACGCCCAGAATCGGCTGCCGTCGGCGCCCTCGTTCCAGTGGATCGGGCGGTGCTCGCGGAGCCAGGCGAACGCCTCCAGGTGCCGCCCGCTGACGAACAGGTCGATGTCGGTCAGGTCCACCGGGACGGACGGCCCGGTCATGCCCCGGCCCCGGACGTCCGTGTCTGTTCGTCCCGTGCCTGCTGCACCAGTGCCGCCACGTTGGACAGCACCGGGTCACGCAGGACCGCGGCCAGTTCCACCGACACCCCGTACCGGCGCTCGACCTGGCTGTGCATCCGGAAGGCGAGCAGCGAGTGACCGCCGAGGGCGAAGATGTCCTCGTTCGCGCCGACGTTCTCGACGCCGAGCAGTTCCTCCCACAGCTCCGCGAGATAGCGCTCCACCTCGGTGCGCGGCGCGACGTGGCGTGCCCGACGCTCCCGGACCCGGTCGACGATCTCCTGGAGGGCAGCCATGTCCCGCTTGCCGTGCTCGTTGGACGGGATCTCCTCCACCAGCGCGAACTGGCTGGGCACCAGATAGTCCGGCAGCTCGGCGCGGGCGAACTCCTGGATGTCCCGCAGGGTGGTGTCCTCGGCGGGTACGACCACGGCGAGCAGGTGCCGGCTGTCGCCCTCGCCGGTGGGCAGCACGACCGCCTCGCGTACGCCGTGGCTGCGGCACAGGCTCCGCTCGACCTCGCCCGGCTCCACCCGGTAACCGCGGATCTTCACCTGCCCGTCGACCCGCCCGACGAACTCCAGCACCCCGTCCGGGCGCCGGCGGGCCAGGTCACCGCTACGGTAGAACCGGTCCGGGCCATCGGGCCGCGGACCGGCGACGAACTGCTGCCGGGTCAGCTCCGGCGCGTCCAGGTAGCCGCGGGCGACCCCCGGACCACCGATGTGGATCTCGCCGATCTCGCCGTCCGGTACCGGCTGCTGGCGGTCGTCGAGCAGCAGGACCGTCACCCCGGCCAACGGCTTGCCGATCGGGATGGTGTCCCGCTCGGCGTCCTCGGCGGTGACCCGGTGCGCGGTGCAGGCGGTTGTCGCCTCCGCCGGGCCGTAGAGGTTGTACAGCTCGCCCTGGAACTCGCCGTGCAGCAGGTCCCGGCAGGCCGAGGGCAGCAGGACGTCACCACCGGCCTGGAGGATCCGCAGCGCGGCGAAGGCGTCCCGGTCCTCCCGGATCACCTGGTTGATGACCATGGTGGGGACGAGCATGGCGCTGATCCGCCGCCGCCGCATCTCCCGACGGAAGTCGGCGGCCAGGAGTTCGGGTACGGCCGGCAGGATGACCGTCTCGGCGCCCCGGTACAGGGTCGTCCACAGTTCGAAGTGGAACGCGTCGAAGGAGACGCTCGAAATCTGGCCGACCCGGTCGTCCGGCGTGAGCTCCGGCAGGCTCGGGTTGGTGGCGAACGAGACGATGTTGCGGTGCTCCAGCACGATCGCCTTCGGCCGGCCGGCCGAGCCGGAGGTGAAGAGCACGCTGGCCGCCCCCGCCGGGCCGGCGTGGTCCACGGCCGTGGACGTCGAGGTGGCCCCGCCGCGGAGGACCAGCTCCTCGAGGCCCAGGTGCGCGATGCGCTGCGACCAGTCCGCGCTGGTCACCACCACCTTGCAGCCGGCGGCGACGAGCATGTGGTCGCGGCGGCCGTCCGGGTACCGGGCGTCCACGGCGACGTACGCGCCGCCGGCCCGCAGGATGCCGAGGATGGCCACCACGAGTTCCACCGATCGGTCCAGGTAGAGGCCCACCCGATCCTCGGCCCCGATCCCGCGGGCCCGCAGGTCGGCCGCCAGCGCCGCCGAGCGCCGGTCCAGCTCGGCGTACGTGAGGGTGGTGTCGTCGTCGCTGACGGCGGGACGGTCCGGCCAGCGCCGCACGCTCGTGGCGAACATGCCGGTCAATGTCTGCGCCGCGGGCGATCCGGTGAGGCGGGTGGTCATTCGCATTCCTCCAACGGGCTGGGTAGCGTGACGGGCGAGGTGTGGCGGCGGACGTCAGCCGCGACCAGGCCCGAAACGTCCCGGCTGGTCAGCCAGCGGGGAGTACCGGCGTGCTCGCTCGACCGCAGCCCTGGTACTCGGTCATCACTCTCCTGGGAGCGGGCACCCGGACCGTGGCAGATCCGGTCGCAAGAGCCACCGTGGCAGTCGGCCCGTCGGGCTGCATCTCCGGGATTGCGGGCACGGCGGTGCCGCTGCCCGTCGTCGGAGCCCGGTGCCACCCCGTCATCCCCTTGGAGCACAGGGGGAGATGGACGCGGCCGACGCACCTGCGACGCTCCCAGTGAGCCGCACGTCGTGAGCCGGCAGCTGACCCGTCAGCGCGCAGGGCCGCGCGGTTCGATTTCGTCCCGGCCAGGATGGGGATAACCGTGGCTAATCGGATCGACGTCGAGGACCTGTCGCCGACCGGCGGCGAACCGGCCGTGAGCGCTCGTCCACGGATCTATCCGATGAGCCGGGAACAGGAGGCGCTGTGGCTCGACGATCTCCTGTGGGACGGGCCGTCCCGATACCTGGAAGGCTGGGCCTGCCGGTTCACCGGACAGCTCGACATCGGTGCGCTCGAGTGGGCGCTCGGTCAGATCATCTCGCGTCATGAGGTGCTCCGCACCCGGCTGACCGAGCTCGACGAGGAACCGGTGCAGATCGTCACCGACCCCGGTCCCGTCCGGATGAAGCAGCTGTCGTGCTCTCCGGCGTCACTTCCGGAGCTCCTGAGCCGGATCGCCACCGAACCGATCGACCTCGACGTCGCGCCCATCCGGCCCTGGCTGATCCGGGTGTCCCCGGACGAGCTGGTACTGGTGGTGCAGCTGCATCACGTCGCGATCGACAACTGGTCGCTGAACATCTTCCGGCGCGAGCTCATGCACTTCTACACGGCCCGGGTACTCGGCCGGTCGCCCAGCTTGAAACCGTTGCGGATGCAGGCCGGCGGGTACGCCGTCGCCCAGCGGGCCGCGGGTCTGGATCCGGCGGACCTCGCCTACTGGCGGGAGCGGATGCGCGACGTGCCCCTGTCGTGCACGATCCCGCCGGACCGGCCAGCGTCGGAGGAGCGGGCGCACCGCGCCGGGCGGCACGTCTTCACATTGAGCCCCGAACTCGGCCAGGCGGTGGTCGCCGCCGGCCGGACCCTGCGGACCACCCCGTTCTCCGTCATGGCGGCGGCGCTGGCCGCGACGCTGTGGCAGTACGGCCGGCCCGATGAGGTGATCTTCGGTACGCCGGTGTCGCTCCGGGGCGCGGCCGCCGACGAGGACATGATCGGCTACCTCACCGACCTGCATCCGATCCGTCTGGCCATCTCGCGGGACACGTCGTTCCGGACGCTCGTGACCGACACCAAGGCGGAAGTCCTCGGCGCCATCGCGCACCGTGCCGTTCCCTACGCCGAGATCGTCCGGATGACGCGACACAGCGCGGAGATCGACGCGCCGCCGCCGTGCGATGTGACCATGGCCGTCGACGACATGCGCTGGGAGCCGTTCTCGCTCCCCGGCGTCACCGCGCAACTGGTCAGCATGCCGCCCGGGCACTCCAAGTTCGCCATGCACCTCAACCTGACGGCGCGCAAGGATCGCGGTTACGCGGGCTGGTGGACCTATGACGCCGACGTCTTCGACGCCACCACGGCGGCGCGGGCGGCCAGCACGTTCACCGCGTTGCTGACCCACGGCGTCGCCGCACTGGACGAGCCCCTCGGCCGGCTGCTCGACCCCGCCACCTGACCGTCCCGAGCCGTCCTGCCGCTCCCGGATGCCCACGCGGACAGGGCACGCTGTCCTCCCACGACGAGGTGCCCGGCCGGATGGTGATCGGCCGGGCACCTCGTCGTCGGGTCAGACGAGCGTTCGGACCGCCCTCAGGGTGGCCTCCACGTCGGCTTCGTTGTTGATGATCGTGGCGCCGAAGCGCAGCAATGAGGGCTCGTACGGCGTCGAGCTGGCCACGACCTTGAGCTCGCGCAGCCGGGCCACCGCCTCGTTGACGTCGATGCCGGGCACCTTGCAGCACACCACGCCTGAGGACAGGTGAGGGCTCCTCGGCGTGGCGAGCTTGAGCCCGCGGATGCCGGCGAGCCCGGACTTGAGGACGGTCGCCAGCTCGCGCGTACGGGCCGCGATCCGATCCCGACCGATCGCCTTGTGGAAGGCGAACGCCTCGGCGAGCGCCCACCGGTGCTCGAACGTGTGGAAGCCGCCCGGTGTGGCTGCCTGACCGGGCGGGGCCGGATCGCCGGGGAAGCCCAGCCAGGCGCCGATGCTCCGCCCGTCGAAGGTCGGGATCACCGGGGTGAATCTGGACCACCCGGCGGCCGAGCCCCACACCAGCCCGGTGCCGCGCGGGCCGAGCACCCACTTGTGGCACCCCGACACGAGGAAGTCGCAGCCCAGGTCGGCCGGGTCGACGTCCTCCGCGCCGAATCCGTGCACACCGTCGACGCAGAGCAGCACGCCGCGGCCGCGCAACGCATCGGCGATCGCCCGGATCGGCAGCTTGACACCGGTGCCGGAGTGCACCCAGGTCACCGCCACCACCTTCGTACGCCTGGTCACCGCGCGGACGAGGTTGCCCACGATCTCGTCGGTGCTGGTCCTGGCCGGGTCGGTGTAGAGACGCACCTTCCGTACGGAGATGCCGTCGCGCTGGGTGCGCAGCCGCAGCGCCTCGTGCGTGGAGTAGAACTCGTGCTCGGTGGTGAGCACCTCGTCGCCCCGCTTCAGCCGCAGCCCGCTGTAGAGCAGTCCCAACCCCATCGTGGTGGAGTCGGTGAACGCGAGGTCGCTGATCCGTGAGCCCACGTACTCCGCCGCCGCGGCGGCGGCCGCCTGGTCCAGCCGCCCCCCGTTGTCGTGCAGGTAACCGCTCGGGTCGGCGTCCAGCCCCGCCCGGTGCTGGGTGATCGCCGCCCGCACGGACGCCGGGTGGGGCGCGAACACGTACGTGGAGAGGTGCGCCAGCTCGGGATTGATGGCGAACTGGGCCCGTACGCTGGCCCAGTCGGTGGGGATGAGAGGCGGCGCGCCGGGGGTGGCGGTCGCCGCCGCCGACCCGATTCCGTACGGTGCGGTCGCCCCGACCACCCCGGCTGCCGCGGCCACGCCCAGCAAGTCTCTTCGTCTCATTGCGACAGTGTTTCGGTCCGACGCCTGCCGGGCGTCTTCGAGAATGCCGACTTTCCCGCTGCCCAAACCCTTCCGCGTGCTCGACCCGGCGGTTCTCCGGAGGGGGCGAGGATCGACGGCTCCGGGCGCGGACATGGCCGGGTCGGACCGACCTGCTGGTCGACCGCCCGGCCCTGCTGTCCGGCCAGCTTCACGCCCGCCTAGCGGGCGGTCTCCCGTTCGAGCTGCTCGGGACCGTTCTTGATGATGTCGATGAAGTGCTCGCCGAGGCGGTCGGCCAGGCTGGCCTCGTAGCGGTCGGTCCGCACGATCATGTGCATGCCGAGCCCTTCCGGGCCGGTCTCCACCTCGACGAAGATGTCCCGCAGATTCCCCGTCCAGACGCGCAGCTCGCGTGCGAAACTCCCGACGACCCCACCCAGGTCGAGCGGGGGGTACGAGTTGTAGACCATGCCCACGATCCCGTCGAGGACACTCTGTTCACCGGCGATGCCGACGTATTCGGTCGGGTCCACGAGTACGTCGCGGGCGGCCATCGCCCGGTTGTACGAGTCCCGCATCCGGGCCAGCAGGTGCGGACCCGTACTGGACGGACCGTTCGGTCGCAGGAAGATGTTGCCCACCCGGTTGGTGATCGTCCTGTCGATGATCTCGCCGGACCAGTTCGCGAGCGCTACCCCGAGGCCGAAGTCCGGCTGCCCACCGGCGCGGATGACCGACTGCACGTAGGACGCCGCGACACCCACCGACGCACTCATGCCGTTGACGCGTGCGTAGTCCTCCCAGACCCGCAGTTGCGCCGTCGGTACGGTGAAGGCGCATTCCTTCGCCGGCCCGACGGACTGCGCGGGCCCGTCGTTGCGCCCGGGAAGGCGGCACGCCGGGAGGTCGCGCAACTCTTCGCGCCAGAAACGGCGCTGCGCCTCAGGATCCTGCTCCGCGACCTGGTGGCGGTAGTCGGCCGCCATCTCGGCGAGCGTCGCGACCCGGCCCGGCCACTGCGGCTCCTTCCCGGCCAGCCGGGCCGAGTAGGCGGCGGACAACTCGGTCGTCAGGATGGTCAGCGAACGGCCGTCGAATCCGGCGTGGTCCGCGGCCGCCCCGAACAGGGTGCGTCCGCCCGGTCCGCTGCGCACGATGGCACACCGCCAAACCTCACCCTCGTCGAGCCGCAACGGCTGCCGCAGCGTGCGCAGGAGCGCCTCGAGCGCGGCCGGGTCACTGTCTTCTGCCGGCAGCCGGTGAAACTCGGCCTGCCCGGGATCGGCCGGGATCTCCGCCAGGCCGAGGTCCGTGCCGCTGAAGTACCTGGCTCGCAGTGCCTGGTGGCGGCGGTGGACGTCGTTGGCGGCGCTCTCCAGCGCCGCGTCGTCGATCTCGCCGTCGAACCACCAGGCCACGTTGACCACGAGGCCCATCGGAACGGTGTGGGCCTGCCGGGGGGTGATCGCCACCAGCTCGGCGCCCTTGCCCGCCGACGGCTTGGCGGGGGTACCCGGACCGCCGCCCATCTCGTCACGGGCCGCGTCGATCCACGCTGCCAGCTCGGCGACGTTGGGGGTCCGGAAGAGCTGGGAGAAGCTGACCCGTACGCCGGTCTCCTGCTCCAACCGGGCACAGGCGACGGCCACCGACAGCGAATCAAGGCCCAGATCGAAGAACGAGGCCGTACGCGGCAGGCTGGGGATGCCGATGACCTCAGCCAACAGGCCCCCCAGGGCGGTCTCCGTCTCGCCTCGCGGGGCCTCCTCCGAACTGATCACTTGCTGCGTCATTGTCCACTCCTCAGAGCATGGGATGAGCCGGCACAAGCGGAAGCCCGGCAACGCGTCGGGGCAGCACGAGGATCACCCCCGCTTCGATCTCGTCGCACCTCTGCGGTTGCCTCCGCCGACCGGTGACCCCGGCAACGCCGGAGGTGTCCGCGGTCGGTGCGGCTGCGAGCCTTCGTTCGAGGACGACGAAGCGTGCAGGCGGGAGGCAGGCAGACATGAGTGCGACAGGTGCAGCCGCGGTGGCCGGAGAGGCCCCGCTGTCACTGAATCAGGAGTTTGTCAGCCAGTTCGACATGGGTAGCCCGGACGGGCCGTTCGGATCGCACTACCACGTGGTCGCCGCGTGGCGTGTCACGGGCGCCCCGATCGACGTCGACACGCTTGACGACGCCCTGCTGGACGTCGTGACGCGGCACGAGGCGCTCCGGACGCGAATCGCCGGCCCGGCCGGGAGCCGCTACCAGGAGATCCTGCCGCCGAGCGCGGTGCGACTGGACGTCCGTGACGTCCCGGCGGCTCCCGGTGAAACGCGCGACGATCAGACCGAGGCGCTGCTGCAGGCGATCGAAGCGGAGACCATCGGCGCGGACGAGACACCCTCCCTGCGCGCCGTCCTGGCCCGCTTCGACGACCAGGACGCGGTTCTGGCGCTGATGACGCATCATCTCGGCGCCGACGCCCTGTCGATGAGTGTGATCATCCGAGACCTGGCCCACTACTACGCCGCCCGGACCGGGCACGACGTCCCGGATCTGCCGCCGGCTCCGCAGTACCGGGAGTACGCCGGCTGGCAGCGCGAGGGCGCCGGCGCGGGCACGGATGCCGCACGCGAGTACTGGCGCCGCAAGCTGGACGGCGCGCAGTTCACCGCGATCCCCACCGACTTCCCGCGCTCGGCCGGGCTTCCCGAGTCGACCGCCAAGCACCGGTTCCTGATCGCGCGTGACGTGATGGCGGCCGTCGAACGGCTGGCCGGAACGAGCCAGGCCGCGAACTTCGTGCCGCTGGCCGCCATGTACCAGCTGCTCGTGCATCGGCTGACCGGCGCGACGGACATCGTGATCGCGACGTTCACCGCCGGCCGTGGCGGGGAGCTGTTCCAGGACACCGTCGGGGCGTGCATCAACTTCGTGCCGCTGCGCACGGACATCGCCGGGTGCAAGACGTACGCGGAGATCCTGGAGCGGACCCGGCAGACCTGCGTCGAGGCGTTCTCGCACGAACTGCCGGCCATCCAGGTGTTCGGCCAGGCGCCCGAGCTGATGCGCCCGGCCATGACCGACAACACGACCGCGATGGTGTTCCAGAGCATTCCCGACCCGAAGCAGGTCGTCGAGGCGCCGGGTGACCTGAAGTACGTCCGGATCACCCGGCGGCTGAGCTCGCAGCCGCAGGCGTCGGCACTGCCCGATGGCGCGCTGCTGGAGCTGAACGAGGACCCGTCCGGCGAGGCCATGGGCGTCATCGCCTACAAGCGGAACCTGTTCCGCGAGGAGACGATCGCCTCGATGGCCGCCGAACTGCGGCGGATAACGCACGACTTCGCTTTCAACCCCGACGCTTCACCGGGCCTGGCCTGAGGGCCGACAGACGACCACGACGTGCCGATTCAGCGGCTGAGTGAGGGCGAGAGGACAAATCTGTGTGCGGTGTAGTGGGATGGGTCAGCTACCGCCGGGACCTGCGGGAACAGCATGACGCCGTGCGGGCGATGACCGCGACGATGGCCTGCCGTGGCCCGGACGACTCGGGAACATGGCTCGGGCCGCACTGCGTCCTCGGCCACCGGCGGCTCTCGGTCATCGACCCGCCCGGGGGCAGACAGCCGATGACCGTCCACACGGACGACGGCGACGTGACCCTCGTCTACAACGGGCAGTGTTACAACTACACCGAGTTGCGTGCCGGGCTACGGGCGCGTGGGCACTCGTTCACCACCGACTGCGACACCGAGGTGGTCCTCCGCGGTTACCTCGAGTGGGGCACCGGGGTCATGGACCGGCTCAACGGCATGTACGGCTTCGCCATCTGGGACGGCCGCGACGAGCGCCTCATCCTCGGCCGGGACCGGATGGGCATCAAGCCCCTCTACTACTACCCGACCGAGGACGGCGTCGTCTTCGGCTCCGAGCCGAAGGCCATCCTCGCCAGTCCGCTCGCCGATCGGACGATCGACCTGGACGGGATGCGCGAGCTCTTCGGATCCACGAAGACGCCTGGTGCCGCGGTGTGGCACGGCATGCGGGAGGTCGTCCCGGGGACGGTGGTCACCGTGGACCGATCCGGGTGGCGCCCCTCGACGTACTGGACTCTGAGCGCGAGCAGGCACACCGATGACCTGCCCACCACCGTGGCGCGCGTCCGCGAACTGCTCGAGGACACCGTCGGGCGGCAGTTGGTCTCCGACGTCCCGCTGTGCGTCCTGTTGTCCGGTGGTCTCGACTCCAGTGCGCTGACCGCGCTGGCCGCGCGACGTTCCGGATCCATCCGGAGCTTCGCGGTGGACTTCGTGGGGCAGGCGGAGAACTTCGTGCCCGACCACGTGCGCGACGCACCGGACGCCCCGTACGTCCACGCGGTGGCCGAGCACACCGGCAGCGACCATCGGGACATCATGCTCAACCCGAAGGCGCTCGCCGACCCCGCGGCGCGTGCCGCCGCCATCGCGGCGCGGGAACTGCCGAACGGACTCGGCGAGTTGGACAACTCCCTGTATCTGCTGTTCTCCGCGATCCGGGAGCGGTCGACCGTCGCCCTGTCCGGCGAAGCCGCGGACGAGGTGTTCGGCGGATACCGATGGTTCCATGATCCGGAAATCCAGCGTACGGAGATGTTCCCCTGGATCGCCTCCGCGCAGGGCAGCTTCGCCCGTGGCGCGATGCTCGACAAGTCGTTCGCGAAGTCCCTGGACCTGGAGAACTACGCCAGGGAACGGTACCGGGAAGCGGTGGCCGAGGTCCCCCACATCGACGGCGTGAGCGACCTGGAAAGGCGCATGCGCACGATGTGCTACGTACACCTGACACGGTTCATGCGACTGCTGCTGGACCGCAAGGACCGGATCTCCATGGCTGTCGGACTGGAGGTGAGGGTGCCGTTCTGCGACCACCGGCTCGTCGACTACGTGTTCAACACGCCGTGGTCGTACAAGACGTTCGACGGGCGAGAGAAGAGCCTGCTGCGCGCCGCTGTCGCCGATCTGCTCCCCGAGTCGGTGCTCAAGCGGGTCAAGGCGCCGTATCCGTCCACCCAGGACTTCGCCTACGTGACCGAGTTGCAGCGCCAGGCGGCCGACGCGCTCCGCAACGGCAACGAGGCGCTCACGCTCTACGACACCGCCGCGCTGAGTGAGGTGACCACGGCGGACCCGAGGTCGCTGACTCCGCAGCTGCGGGTCGGACTGGAGAAGCTGCTGGACACCACGGCCTGGTTCGACCTGTGCAGACCGGAACTGCGGATGTGAGAGCAGAAGGGCACGCAGGGAGTGGACGGCTCCACAGACAGCCTGATGGACTCTCGTCATGACCTTGAGCAGGGGGAGTGAGGCCGACGAGTCGCTCATGCTCCTGGGCTTCCTGCAGAACCTGCGAGACCGGGTGCTGTCGGTCGTCGAAGGGCTGTCCGAGGAGGCCTGGCACACCTCGGCCGTGCCGTCCGGCTGGACGCCGGCGGGGCTGGTCGAGCACCTCGGCCGGGCGGAGCGGCACTGGTTCCAGCTGGTGGCCACGGGCACCGCGGCGGACCTGCGGTGGGACGAGGGGCGGCCACCGTACGTCCGCCCGGCTGTCTTCGTCTGCGACCGGCCGAGTGCCGACATCGTCGCCTTCTACCGGGACCAGTGCCGGCGCTCGGACGAGGTGCTCGCGACCACCTCGCTCTCGGCGGCTCCGCGCGGGCGGCACCCGAACCCCGAACTCGCGAAACGGGTGACGAACGTCCGCTGGATCGTGCTCCACATGATCGAGGAGACCGCTGTGCACTCCGGCCACCTGGAGATCGCGCGCGAGCTGCTCGACGGGCGAACCGGGCTCGGCGGCCACTGACGTCACAACGGCCACCACGGAAGTCACGACGCCGACCACCCTCGAGTGAGACATCTCCATGAAAACGATGGAGCTGTTGACCGGGCAGCAAACGATTGGAGATTACGCGTGAGACAGCAGGGTGCATCCGATCCGATGGCCGGCGATGTGCGCGAGCCCGTACGTGACGAGACACCGGGTGCCCCGCACCTCGGTGTCGAAACCGAGCACCTCCAGGTCAGTCGTCGAACGGTCCTGGCCGGTGCCGGTGGGGTGGTGGCCGCGCTGACCGCGGGCAACGCCCTGGCCCCGAGCTTCTTCGGCGACGAGGCCCAGGCGGCCACCGGCACCACGGTGGACGGCATCCGCCGCCCCGTCAACGCGCGGACGGGTACCGGAATGGCCGCGCAGCTGTCGCCGGACGGGCGGATGATCGCGATCGACCTGGTCGGAGTGCTCTGGGTGCTGCCGGCGTCGGGTGGACCGGCCCGAAGGTTGACCAGCGACTACTTCGACGTCGCGCAGCCCTCGTGGTCGCCGGACGGCAGGTCGATCGTGGTCCAGTCCTACAAGGACGGCAACTTCAACCTGTGGGTGATCCGCCCCGACGGGTCGGGGCTGCGGCAGCTCACCAAGGGACCGTACGACCACCGCGAGCCGCGGTTCTCGCCGGACGGCAAGCGGATCGCGTTCTCGACCGACGCGTCCGGCAGCTACGGCATCCGCGTTCTCGACCTGGCCAGCGGCGCCGTCAGCGTGGTCGCGGACAGCGCTTCGCAGGAGTACGAGCCGACGTGGTCGCCGGACGGCCGACGGATCGCCTTCGTGGTCGCCAACACCCGCATCGACGTCGTCGAGCTCGCCACCGGCGCTCGGGAGACCGCGGTGACCGTACCGCCGGGCCAGGACCTGCGGGCCCCGGCATGGACACCCGACGGTTCGGAACTGGTCTACACCAAGTTCGTCGACGGGCGCGCCGAACTGTGGTGCAACGGCACCGCAGAGGTCACCGGCGAGGACGTCTTCCCGTTCCGGGTCTCGTGGCGCTCGCCGCGGGAGTTCGTCTACACCGCGGACGGCCGCATCCGCCGTCGCACGCTGGGGGGCGGCGCGGCTCACGACATCGGCTTCATCGCCCCGCTGGCCCTCACCATTCCCCGCTACCGTAAGCGGCGTCGCGACTTCGACTCGGTGACGCCGAAGCCGGTGCAGGGCATCGGCAGCCCGCTGCTCTCCCCGGACGGGCAACGGATCACCTTCCGAGCCCTGAACGACATCTGGACCATGACGATCGGGCGGGCGCCGCAGCCGCTCCTGCGGGACCACTGGTGGAAGTCCGACCCGGCCTGGTCGCCGGATGGCCGCCAGTTGTCCTACTCGACCGACCGGGGCGGCAAACTCGACATCTGGGTGCGCGATCTGAGCACCGGCCAGGACCGGCAGCTGACGAACCTGCCGAACGCGGCGGCGGTCTCCGGGACGTGGTCGGCTGACGGCAGTCAGATCGCCTTCCTCGATCAGAACGGGGCGCTGTACACCGTCGCGGTGGCCACCGGTGCGGTCCGGCAGATCTTCCCGGCGACCTTCGAGCCAGGCCGGCCCAGCTGGTCCCCGGACGGGAACACCATCGCGCTCGCCGCGGTCGTGCCCTACTCCGGCAGGTACCGCGAAGGACTCAGCAAGATCCTCCTGGTCGACGTGCGCACCGGCGCCGGACGGTACATCGACACGCTGCCGCACCGGTCGATCCAGACCCGCGGCGACGACGGCCCGGTCTGGTCCCCGGACGGCAGGCACATGGCCTTCGTGGTCGCCAGCGTGCTCTGGGTGGTACCCGTGCACCCGGACGGGACCTTCGCCGGCAAGCCCCGGCAGATCACCCACGAGGTCACCGACGCGCCGAGCTGGAGTGGTGACTCCAGCAAGCTGCTCTACCTGAACAACGGCCGACTCCGCATCGTCTCGGCCACCGGCGGGTCGCCGCGCACCGTACCGATGCGGTTCACCTGGACCAACTCCGCGCCGCGCGGCCGCACGGTCATCCGCGCCGGCCGGGTCTGGGACGGCGTACGGCACGATCTGCGGCACGACGTCGACATCGTCGTCGAGGGCCACCGGATCACCGCCGTGGAGCCGCACCGGCCGGGACGCGACGGGCGACAGGTCGACGCGCGGGGGTCGGTCGTGATCCCCGGACTCATCGACATGCACCACCACCGGGAGATGCAGGGCTACTCCTACGGCGCCAGGCAGGGCCGGCTCTGGCTGTCGATGGGGATCACCACCACCCGGTCCACCGGCAGTCCCGCGTACCACATGGTCGAGGAACGTGAGTCGATCCAGTCGGGTGCCCGGATCGGCCCGCGCTACTTCGGCACCGGTGAGGCGATCGACGGTTCGAGGGTCTACTACAACTTCATGCGCCCCACGTACGACGAGCGGCAACTGCGCCTCGAGTTGGAACGCGCCGGCGCCCTGGACTACGACCTGACCAAGGCGTACGTCCGGCTGCGCCCGCAGTGGCAGCGCCAGGTCATCGACTGGTCGCACCGGCACGGGGTGCCCAGCACCTCGCACTACCACTATCCGGCGCTGGTGTTCGGTGGCGACGGCATGGAGCACATCGGTGCCACCAACCGGTTCGGCTACTCGCGTACCATCTCCGCGCTCAGCAACGTCTACCGTGAGGTCGCGGACATCTTCGGCGCCACCGGGGCGACGCTCACCCCGACCATGTTCGTGGCGCTGATCCTGCTCGACGAGAACCTGGCCACCGACCGGCGTGTCCAGGCCTTGTACCCGTCCTGGGATTACGCCTATCTCCAGGCGATCCTCAGCGACGTACAGAACAGTGACCTGACCATCGACCGGGAGGTTCTCGCGCGCCAGGTCGCCGGCGTGGCCTCCATCATCCGCGCTGGCGGTCGGGTGATCACCGGTACGGACTCGCCGATCACGCCGAACGCCGTCAGCACCCACCTCAACCTGCGGGCCATGGTGGTGGGCGGGCTGACGCCGTACGAGGCCCTGATCACCGCGACCCGAATGCCCGGGGAGGTTCTCGACGAGCCCCTCGGCCGCGTCGCCGCCGGCTGCTACGCCGACCTCGCCTTCCTCGGCGGCGACCCGCTGACCGACATCAACCAGGCGGCGAACGTCCAGCAGGTGATGGCGAACGGCGTCATTCACACCGTCGACGACCTGGTCGCACCGTTCGCCGCCGCACCGTCGGCCGCCAGGTCCTCGGTCAACTCGGTGCTGTCGACACTGCCACCGCACCCCGCAAACGCCGGCTACTGGTGGAACGACCCGCACTACCTGGAGGAGAGCAGGCGCGCCTGCTGCGTCGACGGGTAACCGCGGCGAGCTGAACCGGACAGCCCGGACCGACCTCAGGTCGGCCCGGGCTGTCCGGCGTCCTCCGATCGATCCCTGGCGGCGACCATCGCCGAGGCGGGCACGCACCGTCTCCACGTGCCGGGACACGAGGGCAGCCCGCTCGACGACCTCCTTCCGGCCGTCGTCGCCCTGGCCACGCATCTCGAAGACGACCTCGGTGGGCGGGCGGACGAGGATCTGCGGACCAGGCTCGCCGCGCTGGCCCGGACCGTCCTGGACCGGCTGAGAGCCGGCAGTTCGGCGTGCCGCCGCCCGGCCCGAGAGCGCCCGGACCAGCGTCGGTACGTGCCTCAAATGGATCACCAACGGGCCTCGAGCGAGGCTCGACCGAGGCCCTACCCGCCGCTCGATCGCCTCCCGAGCGGGCCGGGGGAGAGTTGAACGCATCGTGTTGCTCCCCTCACGGAGGCCCAAGTGAACAGTGCTATCAGGAACGCCATTGCGCGCATCTGGCAGGACTACAGCGAGCCGCTGTCACTCGACGAAATCGCCAAGAGTGCCATCCTCAGCCGGTTCCACTTCTCCCGGGTCTTTCGCGCCGCCACCCGCGTCTCCCCCGGGAGATACCTCTCCGCGGTCCGCATCTACCAGGCCAAGCGGCTGCTGGCCACGACCTCGCTGAGTGTCACGGACATCTCCCTGGCCGTCGGCTACAACAGCCTGGGCTCGTTCACGAACCACTTCACCGACAGCGTGGGCGCCTCCCCGAGCCGCTTCCGCCGAATGTGGAGGGACGGTATGCGGGCGTCACCGAAGCCCGACTGCCGGCCGACGCGCGACAGCGGCACCGTCAGCGGCACGGTCAGCCTGCCGCCCGGCTACGCCACCGCCCGCGTCTACATCGGGGCGTTCGAGACGCCCATCATCCAGCGCCAGCCGGCGTCGTGGACCGTCGTCGAGGCCAAGGCCGGCACGAAGGCGCGCTACTGCCTGCCGGACGTCTCCAGCGGCCAGTGGTACATCAGGGCGGTGGCCACCGCGGACAGCGCCGACCCTGAACCGTGGACCCGGCGCGCCCTGCTCCTGGGTGACGTCGATCCGGTCACCGTGACCGACCGGTCCACCTGCATGGTCGGCATCGCGCTGCGGCCCCGGCGCATGACGGACCTGCCCGTCCTGTACGCGATCCCCGACCTGGAGGCGCAGAGCCTGAGCCACGCCGGCCGGCCCGGATCGGGCCGCAGTGCCGAGCCGGCGCTGGGACGCGGATAGCAGAAAGGTCCGCCTCCGCGACCCCCTGGCAGGGGGTTCGCGGAGGCGGACCTCGGCGGGGCGCTCAGCGCTTGGCGAACTGCCCGGGTTGACGTCCGGCACCGGCCGGCCCGCGATAGGCCTGCGCGATGTCGAGCCAGCGGTCGGCGTGCTCGCCCTCGGCGGTCAACCTCAGGTCGGCGCGGTGCCGGCGGCGGCTGACCAGCAACGCGAAGTCCTCGGCCGGTCCGGTCACCCGCTGGGTCGCGTCGGCGGGCCCGAACTCCCAGACCACACCCGAGGGCCCGGTCAGCTCGACCCGGAACTCCTCGTCCGGCGGCGTCAGCCCGTGCGCGTGGTAACCGAAGTCGCGGGTACGGAAGCCGAACCAGGCCAGGTGGCCGATCCGGTCGGTCAGCTCACGGGTACGCCCGAGCGCGTCGGCGATGTCCTGCCCGTGGCCGAACAGCTCCATCATGCCGGCCGCGGCCAGCACCGACGGCGGCAACGGCGTGACCAGCCACGGGACGGTGCCCGCCGGATCGACGGCGGCCAGCGCCTTGGCCGCCGTGTTGCGCTCCTGCCGCCACCTGTCCACGAGCGCGTCGGTGGGCAGCTCCATGTACGCGGTCAGGGCGTTGTTCACCGCCGCCTGGAAGTCGCGCTTGGCGTCGGCCATGTGGTCGGCGAAGACGTCCGGCTGGGTCGCCGACAGGGCGGCCAGCTGGGACACGAAGGCCAGGTGCGCGATCTGGTGCTTGACCGTCCAGCCCGGCGCCGGCGTGTCCGTGGACCACTGGGCCGGGCTCAGCCCGGTCACCAGGGCCTCGACGTCGTCGCCGTCGGCGATCAGGTCATCGTAGACACTCGTCTGGTTCGACACGGATCCTCCTGATGATCGGCTATACCGAAGGGACTGTCATGGGCTGGCCGTCGCGGCCGGTGACCGCGACAGGTGTCCGGCGGCTGACCCGCTCACCCGGCGGCAGCGACCCGAGATACCTGACGTCGACGCCACGGGACTGGGCCGCCCGGACGATGTGCGGCACGGCGCGCTCGGCGATCGCGGCGATGGTGAACGCCGGATTGACGGTCAACGCCCCGGGCACGGCCGAGCCGTCGGTCACGAAGATCCCCGGGTGGTCGCGCAACTCGTTCGTATCGTCCAGGGCCGAGGTCTCCGGGTCGTCGCCCATCCGGCACGACGCCAGCGGATGCACGGTGTACGCCCCGATGACCTCGTTGGTCCACGGCATCACCCGGGCCAGACCGTCGCGTTCCAGGATGTCGCGGATGTCCGCGTCGGCCAGCGCCCACCCGTTGCGGGTGTTGGCCGTCGGCTCGTACCGCAGGTTGCCCCGGCTGAGCATCTGCATGGAGATGCGGTCGGCGTTGCCAGTCTCCGGAGGAGGGCCGAAGACGCCTTCGTTGTCGTCCTCGGACATGATGAAGATCGTCAGCCACGACTGCCAGCGCCGCAGAATCTCCTTCTTGTCCACCCCGAACCAGCTCGGCCCCTGCGCGTCGGGCGCCTGCGCGAGGATGGTGCCGAACCCCGGAGGGAAGTACAGCTGCTCCAGTGAGTAGCGACTGAACTCGGGCAGCGAACCGTCGAGGCGGTCCCAGCTGGCGGCGGACGGCCCGCGGCCGATCTGGTTGGCCGCGTACGCCAGGCCGTCGCCCCGATCCAGCCCCAGGACGTCACGGACCCGGTCCTCGTTGAGGATGGCCGTGTTGAGCCGTTCGCCGTTGCCGGAGAAGTAGCGCCCCACCGCGGGTGGCATCGCCCCGAGGGTCTCCTCGGACCGCTGCAGGATGACCGGTGTCGCCGCCGCGCCGGCCGCCACCACCACCAGCTTCGCCTCGATGACACCCTCGTCGACCTGCACCCGGTAGTCGACCGGGTCGACCACCGTGTAACGGACCAGGAAGTCGCCGTCGGCGGACCGCTCGATGCGCTGCACCTCGTGCAGGGGCCGGATCTGGGCGCCGTGGTCGACCGCCGCCGGCAGGTAGTTGAGCAGCAGCGACCGCTTGGCGTCGAACGTGCAACCGGACATCATCCAGTTGCAGTTGGTGCACAGGTCCGTGTCGATCGCCGCCGCGACCGGATTGGCCGTACGACCGGCGTGGTCACAGGCCGCGGCGAACACACCACCGGCGTACGTGACGTCGTCCCACTTGCTCTGCGTGATGGGCAGGGCCTGGGCCACCCGGTCGTACCAGGGTTCCAGGGTTTCCCGGGTGATGGACTTCGGCCACATCCGCCGGCCGAGGCTGCCCTCGCGTTCGAACACGAAGCGCGGGGCGCGGGGCATGGCCGCGAAGTAGACGACGCTGCCGCCGCCGACGCAGTTGCCGCCCAGCACGTTCATCCCCTCACCCATGGTGAACTCGAACACCCGGGTCGACGACGATCCGAACTTGAAGTCGTGCTCGAACTCGTCGGCGGTCAGCCACGGCCCGCGTTCCAGGACGACGACCGAGGCGCCGCCGGCCGCCAGGTGGTACGCGGGAATCGCGCCGCCGAAGCCGCTGCCGATGACCAGGACATCGGTCCGTTCGTGGGCTGTCACTGCGGATCTCCTCTCGGGGTCGTCCGTGGGTGGATCGCGGCAAGGGCGCGGCCGTAGGAAAATCGGGGGAAGCGCCACAAACCGTCCGGGTCGGGCGGCATGAACCCCATCGAGGTCAGGCCCGGATGACCGGCGGCCAGGGCGTCGGTCGTACTCATGTGGGCGCCGGTGTCCCAGGCCATGGCGCTGAACATCGCGAGCGCGACCCACAGCTCCTGCTCCGGGTGACCCGGCGCCAGCAGCTCCCGCGCCAGGGCGATGCGGTCGGCGAAGGTGAGCGCCACGAAGGGTGGCACGGCGGGATCCAGGTCGAGACCGGTCCGTTCGGCATAGTCGCGGGCGTGCTCGTTGAGCCCTTCGGCCAGGCTGTCCAGGGTGCCCGCCAGGCCGCCCTCCGGGGAGAGCATCAGATCCACGGCTCCGGAGGCGACAGCGCCGCCTCCGCTGGCGGCGCCGGCGACCGCGCGGTCTCCCGGACCACGCCGCTCGCCGGGAATGATGGTGTCGGCGTACGCCTCCAGGGTCATCACCTGGTCGGCTGTCAGGGCGTCGAAGTTGTCCACGTACCTTCCTTTACGGCCGCGGCGTGTCGAACAGGCTGGGGAAGCGCGTCGTGAGACCCAGGTCGCCGCGGGCCTTCATGCGGCCCCGCAGAAACAGGATCTTGGCGTTGGCGTTGCCGGTGACCATCCTCAGAAAGTCGACCGGACCGAGGGTCAGGGTCAGCCGGGCCGGGCGTGTGGGCTCCAGCGACGCCGTCAGCGTTCCCTGGGTGATGACCAGTTCAAGCGTGTCGGTGCCGCCGTCGGGCCGCCCGGTCACCTTCCAGTGCACGACCGCGTCGAGGTCGCCGGCCCGGTCGGCCAGGAAGACCGCGGGCAGGTCCTCGACGATGTCGTGCACGATCGACGCGCGGCGTGGTGACTGCATCAGGGCCAGCAGCTCGCCGGTGGAGGCGGCCTTGACCTGTCTGGCAAACGCGAGCCGGTCGTGCAGCGGGCTCGTGTCGACTGGGCTCATGCGTCGAATCTCCTGTCAGGGTGCGCCACGGGGTTGCACCGCCTGTCATCGGCGTCGATGGGACCGAGGCGGTTGCCCTCGACCATGGCACCGCCGGCCGCGCTCGGCCCTCTCGCACCGTGCCGTTCGCACGGACACGAGTGCCGGACGCCTGGGCGCCCGGCACTCGTGTCCCCTCGAACGGCGGACCGCCCTACCGCACGGCGATCCGTGAACGGTCGCGGACGAGTTCGGCCGCGGTGGCGAACGCGTCCGCCCCGTCCAGCTCCCAGACCCGTACGGGCCGCTTCGACAGCACCGTCACCGCACCGACGTATCCCGGTTCGGACCGCAGGTCCACGATCTGTGCCGTCTCGACAAGCTCCGGACGGTCGGTGAAGCCGGACAGCCGCACCCGCCCGTCCGACGTCCCCACCGTCACGTTCGACATCGGGATCCGCAGCCCGTCACCTGTCGCCTTGAGCACCGACTCCTTGCGGGTCCAGCAGTGGTAGAAGGCCCGGAGCCGGGCCGAGGGGTCCTCGACCGCGCTGAAGACCCGGCGCTCGGCCTCGCCGAACACGAATCCCAGCATGCTGTCCATGTCCACGTCGGGGTTCACCTGTTCCACGTCCACCCCGACCGGCCCGTGCTCGTACAGCGCGACCGTGACCCGGTCCCCGGAATGCGAGAGGGAGACGTGAGGTGTGCCGCCCACGACCTCGGGGCGGCCGTGCAGCCGTCCGCAGTCGGGGCACTCCCGCCGCAGCCTGACCTCGAAGGGATCACACCCGGCCCACCCGGCCACCGCGACCTTGACGAGCGCGGTGGCCGAGGTGAACCGTCGTCGTGCCACGACCGTGTGGAACGACTCGGCGCGGGCCCGTTCCGGTTCGCTGAGCAACTCCTCGCACCAGTCGGGGGCATCCGTCGGGTCGATGCTCCACACGCAACAGTCAGTGGTGCGGACCGCCGCGGCGGTGTCGCCGCCCGAGACACCGATGGCCAAGGTCAGCTCGCCGGTGCCGCCGCGGCGACCGCCGGCTGGCGGCGCTCCCGCAGCCACTTCAGCCACCACATGGCGCCCCGGCCGAGGCAGACGAGGGTCGTCGCGAAGAACAGCGTGTACACGATGTTGAACTGCATCAGCACGCCGTACACGACGCCCACGCTCATGCCGAACATGAACTGGTGGATCGGCTTGCTCGGGGTCGTACCGGGGTCGGTCACCATGTAGTTGGTGTAGAGCAGGAACGCCACACCGGTCATCGGCACCAGCGCGGCCCACAGGTTGACGTCCCAGACCCAGTGCCGCACGAGAGCCTGGATGACGAACGTGCCGACCCAGCCCAGGATCAGCGGCACCTTCTTGGTCAGGACGGCGTTCAGGACCGTACCGGCGGTCAGCAGGACGATCGGGATCATGATCCGGAACACGTCCGGCACGTGTTCGGTGAAGTGGTACGGCGGTGCGATGTTGACCCAGGAGAACAGGACGAGGCTCATCGTGATGCCGAAGTTCGACGGGTTCATGAAGTGCCGCATCCGCCCCTTGATCGGCGCGACGAGGACCGCCTTCTGGCCGACACCGATCACCACGGCGAGGGCGATCGGCCAGAACCGGTCGTTCGCGTACAGCAGCA
Organism: Micromonospora sp. NPDC005298; assembly: GCF_040607375.1. NCBI lineage: Bacteria > Bacillati > Actinomycetota > Actinomycetes > Micromonosporales > Micromonosporaceae > Micromonospora > Micromonospora sp. NPDC005298. Next base: position 21,275 of record NZ_JBEXGP010000020.1, on the reverse strand, counting down.
TGTTGACCGCGAGTGTGGTGATGTACGCCGGTAGGAGGAAGGTGAACAACCCCCATGCGCCGTGTCCGGCGAAGGCGGGTGTGCTCCGCGTGGCCCAGGCGGCGATCAGCGCGATCACGATCTCCAGGCCCAGACCGATGGCCAGGGCGAAGAACGGCCAGGCCCACGGCTGCTCGAACCCGAGGACCGTGTAGCCCAGGATATTGAAGATGCTCATCGAGATGGCGAAGTTCCGAAGCGCCAGGTAGCGCGGGTCCCGGCTGTCCACCCGTGGTGGCCGGCCTGCCTGCCTGTCCTCCGCGCGCCGCAGCGCCGGCGGCACCGGCACGTCCCTGGCCAGCGGCGGAAGGGTGATGGTGCTGGATAGGTGGCTCTTGCCGCGTCCGTCACCGGTCGAGACGCTGTCCGTCGCCGTCATTTCGCTGCTACCTCCTTGACCTGGTCGGTCAGCATCAGGTCGTGCCAGCCGGTGGCCAGGTCGACCTTCTGCACCCGGGCGTTCCCCTGCAGGTCCCGCCAACTGATCTCGGCCGACACGGGCTGCGAGCCCTGGTCGCCCAGACCGAAGAACACGTCGAAGCTCCGCTTGCCGGAGTGGCCGCCGCCGCCGTCGAGCTGGGCGACCTGCCGGCGACCGTCGGCCGTGGTGACCACGACCTTGGCGCCGTACGCCGGGGTGCCGACCGGTCCGGCCGCCGCGCCGGCCGTGGCCGGTCGGTGCAGGCGCAGGCCGACGAAGTCACCGCGGTTGGCACTGTCGTTGCGGTAGAAGGCCGGCGCGCCCCACTGGCGGGCGATCGCGAACTCCTGACCACCGTCGCCGTTGGTGTCGGCGACCGCCACACCGCGGGTCGGGATCGGCACGTCGAGGCCGAGTTTGGCGCTGATGTTGACGTAACGGTCGTCGCTCTCGCGTACCCAGAACGCCATGGGCTCGTGGCCGGCGATGTCGTCACCGGGCTCGGCCTTGGGCCACATGTCCGGGTTCTCCAGCAGCAGGTCGTTGCTCATGGCCAGTTCCTGTAGCCAGTTGAACCGGTTGATGGAGCCCTTGACGAACCCGCAGGCCTGTACGACGGCCAGGTGGCCGCTGTTGTCGAAGTCGGCCATCTTGGAGTCCCAGCCCCAACCGGTCCAGGCCATGTCGAGGTCGGCGGCCTTGTTGTGGAACGGCGCGATGCCCTTCTCCAGCTTGGCCTTGGCGCCGGCTTCGCTGCTCTCGGTGTTGATCCAGGTGAGGTTGCTCTCCTCCAGACCCCACGGAGTGGTGATGTTGCTGACGAACGCGTCGAACTGGCCGTTGCCGTTCAGGTCACCGAACTCGATGGACATGCCCTTGAACGAGTCGTGCCCGACGACCAGGGACTTGGGCGTGAGCGCGTCCCGGTCGCCCTCGACCAGCTCGAACTTGATGTCGCCCCGGCTCGACCGGTTGTGGAACATCCGGTCCTGACCGAAGTCGTTGGCCAGGTAGAGCTCGGGCAGCAGGTCACCGTCGAGGTCGGCCGAGCTGGCACCCAGCGTCCAGCCGGTGGCGAAGCGGGGGTTGATGGCCGGTTCCTCCTCGAAGGAGACCGACGTGGCGGTCGCCCCGGTCCAGCGCAGGATGTGCGCTCCACCGGCGTTGGTGGCCCGGGACATGGAGTGGTTCATCTGGACGTTGGGCTGCCCGTGGGGGTCCAGCACGCCGCTTTCCGGGAAGTAGTTGAACACCCCGAGGTCGGGGTGCCCGTCGCCGTCGAAGTCGGCGACCGCCACGGCGTTGGTGTTCCACTGCTTGCCCTGGTAGGTGCCGCCGGGGCCGGTGGACGGCGCGATCAGTTCGGCGGGCTGGTAGCTGGCCAGGGTCAGCGGGCCCGGCTGGCCCCGGTGCAGGAACACCACGGGGGTACGCCCCCAGTAGTAGACCAGCAGGTCGTTCCACCCGTCACCGTTGTAGTCGCCCGGGACGCAGCCCATCGGCGCGATGACGTCGTTCATCGGCAGGGGAGCCGGGTTCAGCACGAACGGTTGGTAGTTCTCGCCGCCGAGCGGCGCCGGGGTGACGATGGCCGCGTCGGATCGCGTGTCGACGAGGCACAGGTCGTTTGCCACACCGCGACCGTCCAGGTCGTTGATGGAGATGGCGGCGCCGACCGAGGAGATCCACGACCGGATGTGCTTGTACCTCGGATTGACCACCCGCACCGACTTCTGCGGGAGGTTCTCCGGCAGCGCGATCGGCATTTCCGTGAAACGGAACTGCGAGGCCAGTGCGGCCTCGTCGGCTGCGGAGATCGCGGGTCGCTGGGCCACCACGAACAGCGTGGTGCACAGGACGAGGACGAATAGTGCTGGGGCGAGTCTGCGGACCACCGCGACTGGGCTCGATCGCATTGGATCCTCTCATCTCGACGGAAAAGGCGTCAGCCGACGCCGGACGGCGGCAGCAGTTCCTGCCGAGGAAATCGTGGGTTCTGCGCCGCGTGGGGTCTTCTCGCGAAATGCGCAATGGGCTGGTGGCGAACGCGCCGAAGGCCCGGCGGGCCACCGAAATGGCCCCGCCGGGTCCGCGCGGTCCCGAATGGGACGGAAATTGTCCGAACAGATCGGCGGCGGTGGCCGCCGGGAACGAGCCGGCCTATGCGGCGCCGGTGGGCCCCGGCTGGGCCGGCACCGGCGCCGGATCGGTACGCAGGAACTGGCCGTTGAGGAACAGCAGTGCGTCGTCGCCGGGTCGGCGCCACAGTGACAGCACCCGACCGACGTAGATGGTGTGGTCGCCCGCCTCGTGGCGTTGCTCAAGCTCGCATTCGAGATGGGCCAGCGACCCGTCGATGAGCGGCGCGTCGCTGTACGTCCCCGGCGACCACGGGACCGCGTTGAACTGGTCCTGGCCGACCGGCCGCCGTTTGTCGGCGAAGTACCTGGCCAGCGCGGTCTGGTCGGCGGCCAGGATCGACACCGCGAAGGTCGGCCGCTGCTCCAGGATGTCGTGCATGAGCGCGTCGCGCCCGACGCAGACCAGGACCAGCGGCGGGTCCAGGGAGACCGCGGTGAAGGAGTTCGCCGTCATGCCGTGCGCGATCTCCCCGCCGACGGTCACCACCGTGACGCCGGTGGCGAAGGCGCCGAACACCCGGCGCAGTGACGCCTGCTCGTGGACCACGTCCTGAGTTGGCTGGAGCCTTTCCACATTCGCCTCCGGAAGCCGCCTAGGCATAGGGCTGCAGGGCCTTGGCCAGCGCCTCCGGCACGCGGGCCGGAGTCGTCCGGGTGTTGGGACCCCGCATACAGGCGACGCGTTGACTGCCGCGCGCGACAAGCGTCTCCCCACTGTCGTCCAACCGCACGTAGTCGAAGCCGAACTGCACCTGGGTCTGCGCCAACTCGGTCAGGCGCATCCGGATGGACAGGTCGTCAAAGGCGGTCAGCTCGGCGAAGAATTCGCAGTCCACCTTGAGCGTGAACAACTTCAGGTCCTGCTGGAGGTCCGCGAGAACCGCCGGCGCCCGATCCTTGAGGAACATCTCCCGGCACCGGCCCTGCCACCGCAGATAGTTGACGTAGTAGACGTTGCCGACCATGTTGGTTTCCTCGAACCCCACGGTGTGGCGGTACTCGTAGAATTTTGTCACTGCCTATTCACGCCCTCCGCTGAGAATGGCCACGGCGATCTTGTCCGGCGCGCCGGACACCCGGGTGACGAACGTGGCGACCTGCCGGTCACCGCATCCGAGCACGACCCATCCGATCGGTTCGGTCGAGATCAGGCGCCACTCGTCGGCGGCGGGCAGGCAGTCCAGGGCGACCTGGACCCGCGTCGCCGCGATGTCGAGTGATTCCTCGGCGGCCCGGGCGACCTGCTGTGCCAGCTCCATCCGCGTGCCGAGCCGGTCCGCCCACTCCTGCGGGGTCCGGCCGGTCACCGGGGTGACGGCGCAGCCGCTCTGGCCCGCTGCCGCGACGCACAGCGCGAGACCCGCAGCCGAACTGGCCGACACGTGCCGCTCACCGGTGACCCGGGGCTGGCCGTCCTTCGTGTAGCGGACCTTGGTCGGCGTACCCAGTGCCCGACCGACCGCGATGGTGGTCGTCGACTGGTCCGGACCCGCCGGCGCGGGTTCGACCGCGACCGCGACCGGCGAACCCAGCCCGTCCCGCATGCCCCGTTCCAGGTAGCAGCCGAGCAGGACCGGGTGCCAGGGGCCGGAGCCGTCCTGCCTGCGGACGGCCCGCAGCCGCAGGCCCTCCCACCGTTCGACCACGGTGCCGGCCGCGTCGCGCAGCGCGATGTCGTACACGTAGGTGTCGCCGTCGCGGGACCGTTCGGTGGCGCGGAACCGGAGGGAGTCGGCGTCGAACATGGCCGGGCCGGCCGGCACGATCCGTTCGATCCCCTGGGGCAGCAACGTCGCGTCGGGTACGCAGACCTGGTTGCCGTGCATCATCGCGTCCCGCACACCCGGATCGCCGAGCAGCAGGGTGGACGGCAGGTAGGCGGCGAACCAGTCGGTCGAGGCGTCCGCGGCCACCGTGGCGTCCACGTCGCGCGCGGCGGCCAGGTGGTACGTCCGCAGACGCTGGAACCGGCGTCCCTGGAACAGGACCGGGCCGTAGAGGTCGGTCGCCGGGTCGAGGGGCACCTCGGGCAGGCCGGGCTCGACGGGTTCGGGTGCCCCCGCCGCCGGCGGCGTCGGCGTGAAGCACAACCGGGCCCGGAAGTGGTCGGCGCTGAATCCGGTCTCCTCGCTGCGCAGCGCGACCTCGACGGTGTCCGGGCCGGTGACGACAGCCGCGATCCGGATCCGGGTGCTGCCGTGCGGCGGTACGACGATCGGTCGGAGGAACTCGGCGTTGTCGATGACCGGGGCGTTGACCGCTCCGGTGACCGCCGTCGCGACCTGTGCCATGGCCTCCATGCCGAAGACCGCCGGGAAGAGCTGGTTGCCGTCGAGCAGGTGATCGGCCAGGTACAGGTCGGTTCCCCCGCTCAGCTCCACCTCGCAGATCAGCTCCACCCCGTGGTAGCGCACCACCGGGCGTTCGACGAAGCGCAGCAGCGGCAGCTCCGGCTCGTCGTACCGCATGGTGTCGATGCCGTGGGTCCGGCCGCTGATCACCACGGTGCCCGGGCTGTCCGGGTCGGCCAGCAGCCGACGGAGCACGGCGATCCCCTGATCCGGTGGGATGGGGCTCACCCCGTCGCGGTCGAGCTTCTCGACCACGTCCAGCCGTTCGCCCATGCCGACGTCCGACCACACCGACCACTCGAGGCAGAGTGTGCGGCAGTGCGGGTTCTGCCGGCCGAACTCGGAGGTGGCGTCGTCCAGCCATTCGTTCGCCGTCGCGTAGTGCGCCTCGCCGGGCAGTCCGGCGCGGCCGATGATGCTGCCCAGGGTGACCAGCAGTCGTACCTGTCCCGGGTCGACGGCTGCCAGCACCGCACGTAGGCCGCCGACCTTCGGCGCGAGCGTACGGCCGATGGTGTCGGCCTCCAGGGTGAGCAGCGAGGCCGGTTCGTTGCGGCCGGCGCCGTGCAGCACCGCGGTGACCGGGCCGAGGGTCGCGGTCAGCGTGTCGACCGCCCGTCTGACCGACTCGGGGTCGGTGACGTCGGCCCGGGCGTACTCGACGGTGACCCCGGCCTGTGCCATCCGCTGGAGGTTCGCCGACAGTTCGGCGTCGTTCGCCGGGTCGGACCGTCCCAGCAGCGCGAGCTTGGCCCCGCTGTCCTGGGCCATGGCCAGGGCGCACTCGGCGGTGATGCCCTTGCCGCCTCCGGTGACCAGCAGGACGTCCTGCGCCGCGAGGGCCTGGACGGTCCGAGCCGGCTCGTAGGGCAGCACCCGCAGCGTCGGGGTGCGACGGGTGCCGTCCGCGTCGTAGAACACCTCGGCGAAGGACTCCGTCACCGCGGTCTCCGCCGTGACCCGCGCCACCGCCTCGTCGGCGTCGGCCAGGTGGACCACGGTGACCCGGGTCTGCGGCGACTCCAGGTGCAGTGTCTTGGCCAGACCGGCCGCGCCCCGGCCCTGCTGGACCAGGACGAAGCGGCGGTTCGACGAACCAGCCAGGACCACCTTGGCCCCCCGCAGGGCCAGTTCGAGGTCCTGCTCGACGCAGTCCGGCGGCAGGCAGACCAGCACGCCCGCACCCACCCCGGCGCGGGCCAGGGCGGCGCCCAGGTCCTGGGCGTACGGGTGACCGGCCGGCGCGAAGACCTGCCAGGCGGCGTCGGACTCCCGGGCGACCCGGGGCGGAACCGGAGCGACGTCCAGGTCCACCGACCACGGGCGGACCCAGCCCGCCGCGCCGGCGGGTGCCACCGGCACGGACGCCTCGACGGTTTCGGTGTTGCGCGCCAGCGCCTCGTAGGCGTCGGCGAGCTCCCGTACGGTCGAGGTGGCGAAGTTCGGCGGGGTCTGGCCCACCGGGATCTTGAGTTGGGTGGCGACCTGGTTGACGATCTGACCCACGGTGATGGAGCTCAGGTGCAGGTCGTCGAGCAGCCGGCTGTCCGGACGCACCAGGTCCAGGGGCAGCTCGGCCCGTTCGGCGGCGAGCCTGCGCAGCAGCTCCAGACTGGAGGTCGGGGCATCGTCGGCCACCGTCGCGCCGCCCGCCGCAGAGGTCGTCTGGGCCTGGGCCGACGGCGCCGGAACGGCCGGCTGGACCGGTAGGTCGATGTCGAGTGCCGGGACCGCCTCACACGGACTGGCGAAAAACGACTGCCTGGCTCCGATCTCCAACGGCTTGAGCAGCCGGCCGTGGAACAGGCTCGAGTCGACCTCGGCGGCGCCGACCACGAACGCCGCCCCGACCACCCGCAGCACGCCGGCCAGCGACTCGTCGTCGGTGTCCAGGGCAACGGCGCGCAGTTCCGCGGTTGCGGCGAGCCCGGTGAGCACCCGGCCGGGACCGACCTCGATCAACAGGTCGACCTCCTTGCCCACGAGTGCGAGGGCCTGCTGGAACAGCACCGGGTCGGTGATCTGGTCGCGCAGCAGCCCGGTGAGGTCCGCGTCGGCCGGCAACGGCTCGCCGGTCACGGAGGACATCACCCGACCGGTCAGCGGCGCCCAGGCCTGGCCGTCGAGGGCCGCCCCGAACACCCCGGCCGCCTTCGCGACGAGCGGCGAGTGGAACGCGTGCGACACGGGTAGCCGGCCGGCCACGTAGCCAGCTTCGCGGGCCCGGACACAGGCCGCCTCGACGGCGTCGACGCGTCCGGCGATGACCGTCTGCTGCGGGCTGTTGTAGGCGGCGATGACGACGTCCGAGCCGTGGATGATCTGCTCGACCTCCACCGCCGGTGCGCTGATCCTGGCCATCGTGCCGGTCACACCGTGCTCGCTCATGGCCCGACCGCGCTCCGCTGCGAGCCGCAGCAGCGCGTCCTCGTCCAGAGCCCCGGCCCAGTGCAGGGCGGTGAGTTCGCCGAGGCTGTGACCGAGGGACACCGAGGCGTTCAGGCCGAGCGAGGCCAGGACCCGCAGGCCGGCGAGCGACCCGGTGACGATCCGGGGTTGCGCCACCTCGGTCGCCACGGAGTCGCCGCCGGTCGGTAGGGCGGCCTTGGTGTACACCGCGTCCGCCTCGGTGAAGCGGCGTCGCAGCGCGCCGCCGCTGGTCCCCTGCCCGGATCCCTGGCCGGGGAACAGGAAGCCGACCTGGCCGCGCCTCGCGAAGTACCCGAGCAGGGTCCGCCCGTCCGCGCTGAAGCTCGTCGTCTCGCCGGCCTCGACCTTTTCCAGCAGGCTCCGCAGCCGCGCGGTGGCGTCCGCCGGCGAGCTGGCCACCACTGCCGCGCGGAAGGGCAGGTCACGTAGCCGCTGATGCAGGGTCGCGGCCAGGTCGCCGAGCTGGGCGTACGAGAGCACCGGCACGAAGTCGACGAGCTCCCGCAGCCGGTCCGACAGTTCGGTGGCCGAGGCCGCGTCGACCAGCAGCAGCTCGTGGTCCTGGATGGCGGTGGCCATCGCCCGGGTGCGGACGTCGAATCCGTTGCGCCGTCTGGTGTTCTCCAGCACGACGTGGGTGTTGATGCCACCGAAGCCCATCGCGGTCACGCCGGCGCGGACCGGACCGGTGGCCGGCCACGGCTCCGCCTGACGCAGCACCCGCAGCGTCGCGTCGGGGGCGGTCAGCAGGTCGTGGGGATCACTACAGCCCAGCGCCGGCGGCATGACCTGGTGGTGCACGGCCATCGCGGCCCGGATCAGGCCCGCCACGCCGGCGGCTGCCTTGGTGTGGCCGATCATCGCCTTGACCGAGCCGACCACTGCCGGCGTGCCGGTGGCGCCGGCGGCACGCCGGGCCTCGGACAAGGCGCGCAGCTCGGTCGCGTCGCCGACCGAGGTGCCGGTGCCGTGCCCCTCGAACATGCTCACCGTCTCGACGCCGAACCCGGCCCGCTCGTACGCCCGCCGCATCGCCAGCTGGTAGCCGCTGAACTCCGGCCGGGTCATGCCGCCCTTGCCGTCGGAGGACATGCCCCAGCCAGCGACGGTGGCGATCACCCGCTGGTTGCTGCGCAGGGCGTCCTCCTCGCGCATCAGAACGATCATGCCGCAGCCCTCACCGGGCCAGAACCCGTTCGCGCCCCGGTCGTAGACCTTCATCTCGCTGCGGGCCAGCGCCCCGGTCTTGGCGAAACCGATCATCTCGAACGGGTCGATCGACAGGTCGACCCCGCCGGCCACGGCCACGTCCACCACACCGTCGACCAGGTTGTTGCAGGCGGTGGCCACCGCCAGCAGGGACGACGAGCACGCGCCGTCGACGGTGAAGCCGCCACCGTTGAGGTCGAAGTAGTTGCAGATGCGCCCGGCGATCGTGTTCGACAGACCGCCGGCGAGGGTGTCCTCGTCCACCTCGGGGAAGGGCGCCTTGTAGACGCCCTCCAGCTTCGCGATGAACGCGCCGAGCCGGTTGTCGTCCCAGCCCTCGCGCCGTAGCGCGGCGGCGACCGTACGCCTGACGAACGGCCAGCGCAGCCGCATCTGGCTGGCGCGCGAGAACTCGCCGGTCAGGCTGTTGCCGACGATGACGGCCGTACGCTGGCGGGGGAGTCCCTCGCCGCCGGGGAAACCGGCGTCGGCCAGCGCCTGCGACGCGACGTCCAGGGCGAGCCAGTGGGTCAGGTCGGTCGACCGGTACGTGCTGCCCGCCACCTTGAAGGCCAGCCGGTCGAACTCGTAACCCTCGATGACCGCGGCCATGCGGGCGTAGAACCGGTCGGGTGCGTCCGGGTCGGCCGACCAGTAGTCGTCGAGGTTCATCCGCTCCGACGGCAGTTGGCGGAACGCGCGTCGCCCGGCGATCGCGTTCTCCCACAACTCCCGTGGGCTGTTGGCATCGGGGTAGCGGCAGGCCATGCCGACAATAGCGATCCGGGTCATTTTTGCTCCGTGGCGGTTAGTGCGTAGTGTCCGGAACGAGCAAAAGCATCCGAAATCCGTTGGCGCCAGACTTCGAACGCCGGTACCTGGTCGTCGCCCGGAAGGTCCACCATCGCCTCATCGGTGACCTTCTGCGCCAGCGCGACCGGCTGCCCGCACAGGATCCGGGTGGCCATCTCGTTGTGCGGGCAGACCAGGTTGGCTCGGGCACGAGCGCCGGCCGCGAAGGCGGCGCCCTGCGCCAGCTGCGGCCGGTAGTCCCTGGCGTGCTCCCACAGGGCGTTCAGTTCGGCCTCGGTGGCGCCGCCGGCGTAGGTGGCGGCGAGCCCGATCCCGCTGTAGAGGTCGGCCCACCGCCGACGGGGGTAGCGCTCGACCAGGCCGGTCACGACCTCGACGTCGGTGCCGCCGATGAACCAGAGAGCCCGACCGATGCCCTGGTCGGTGGCGCGCGTGGCGTAGTCCCGCGCGGTCCCGCCACGCCACGGGATCGAGCTGTCCTCGTACAGGTCGTAGACGTACCGCTCGGTGCGGAAGTACGCCTGGTGGAACCCGTAGCCGTCGAGCACCAGCCAGCGCAGCAGCGGATCGGGCGCGTGCAGCCTCGACCAGCAGAGCCGGGGCAGTCGCGCCATGGCCCACCCGACGCCGACGTACGCCATGTAGATGTGGTCGGCGCCGGCGCCGGCCAGATAGCGTTCGACATTGCGTCCGCCGGGGCGCATGCCGTCGCGGATCGCGAAAGCCATGGCGGCGCCCTCGTTGGCAAAACCGCGGAACCGTGTGGGTACGGCCGCCAACGGCGCCTCGGCGTCAGCCGGTGTCCGAGCCTGGGCTGCGATTCCGAAACCGTCAAGAAAAGTGCCACCGACGGTCTCCAGCAGCGTGCGCGCCTCGGGGCTCTTGACGTGGAATCCGCGGACATCCATCCTGGTGGCGGATCGGTTGGGCGTCATTATCTTGCGGCGAATCACTCGGAGAGCGTTCATCGGTGGGCTACTCCTGTGCCACTAGGCCGACATTGGGAAGCGTTGTACGCCTCGCCATCTCCCTGAGCCTGGCAAGGCATCGCTGAGGTGTCTTCTTTGGTGTTGCCGAGGGCCGGGCAGGTCGGACAGCCGAATCCTGCCGAAATCCGCGAATGCGAAACAGTCCGGACGCGGTATCGCGTCCGGACTATTTCCTGCGATGCGGCCGGTCGCCATCGGAGACGACGTGGGCCGGCTGGTGGATTCGACGCACGTCCTAGGACCGGCGGGGCTGGGGCCGGTGGATGAGCATGACCAGCAGCGCGATGACCGATCCCGCGGCCACGACGGTGAGCACGACGCTGAGCGGATCGCTACCGAAGTGGTCGTGGTCACCGGCGGCCGGTTGGGCGACATCGCCGGGCGCCGGGGCCGCGAGCGTCGAGGACACCCGGAAACGGTTGGTGCCGGTGAAGGTGCGGCCGTCGTCCAGGACCACGTGATAGGCCAGCACGTAGTCACCGTCGGCCCGGATGGTGACCAGCTTGTTGATCGCCGTGCCGGCAACCTCCGGCGCACCGGACGGCACCAGATGGCCGCTGCCGTCGGAGACCCCGATGTGGATCTGGGCGGGTCGCACCGCCTCGTCGAAGGTGAGCGACACCTGGTGGGGCGGTTCGCGCAGGGCCGCGCCGTCGGCCGGGTAGACCGGTCCGAGGTCGGCGCCCCGGCTCCCGGCGTACATCAGCACGCCGATCGCGACGACGATGACCGCTCCGGCCGCCGCTGCGATCCGCCCCCACCGGGTGGTGCTGTTCATCGCGGTCAGACCCGGACCAGCTCGCGGGCGCACGTGCAGGCGGTCAGCTCCCGCTCAGCATCCTTGGGGCGCAGGTGGAAGTACATGGCGACCACCATCGGGACGAAGACGACGGTGTTGTAGAACAGGTGCAGCTCCACGCGGGGGTAGAAGTACTGAAGGATGCTGGTCGGCACCGCGGCGCCGAACAGGAAGTGGTGCGTCTGCGCCTGGATCAGCAGCAGCAGGTGCTCGATGTGGTGCCAGAACTGGATGGCCAAGGCCACGGTCCACCACGTCCGGGCACGGCCGACGAACCCGTCGCGCAACGCGAACAGGCCGATCAGCATCACGATCGCGTAGCCGTAGTGCAGCAGCTCGGACGAGACCAGCCACGGGTAGAACTGGCCGAGAACGCCTCTCGCCTGCGGTCGCGGCTGGTTGAATGCCCAGATCTGCGCGGCCTGCACCAGGTGCTCGGCCCAGTGGGCCAACACAATGAACATGAAGACGCCGAGGGTCAGTCGATGACCTGCCCCGTTCATCCAACTGACAGAACGCTGGTTGTTTCTCGCTAGCGTGGCCACATGCCCCTCCGCACCATTTTGAAGGCACCCGACGGCGCCGACTCAACGATGGGATCGTACCGGGGACAACCCATCTCGTAAATTGCTCCGATGCGCACCGGAGCTGTCGTCACACTGTCTTTCGTGAATCTTCATAGCGGCCGCACGACAGCTTCTGCAAGCGTTTTGTGGCGTCCGTCGGCGCACTGCGCGCAAGATTCGACGGAGCGCCCGGCACTGTGACAAAACGGGTGATTATGCCCACGCGACGATGCGCTTTTATCACGTATTGCCGGCCTGCCCGGAGCAAACAGCAATCCGTGACAGCCCACTCGCCGGATCTACCCAGACAATGACGTCCATGACTCTGCATGATCACCGCCAGGCAATCACTGTGCCGCCGAGCAGCGGGCCCGAGCACCGGGGCCGGATCATCGTCGGCAGTGTCGTGGCCGGCGTGCTGCTGGCCATCCTCTGGTCGTTCGAGTTCGTCGACCACGTCATCGGCGACAACGTCGCCAACACCCTGCTCGGCCACGACGCCAAGGCCACCGCCATCGGCGGTACCGTGGCCGGTCTGGCGTTCGCGTTCGTCTCCGGGCTGGCCGGCACGTTCACCGCCTGCAACATCGCCATGGCGGCGTCCATCGGCCCGATGAGCCAGGCCAGTGCCCACTCTCCCACCCGCAGCGGCCTGCGCAGCATGCTCAAGCCGGTGGGATGGCTGACTCTCGGCATGGTGACGGTCTCCGGTGTCTACGGCTTCGTCGGAGTGCTCATCGGCGACCGGCTGCCGCAGCTGTCGACCGACACGGCCGGCGGCATACCCGTACGCCTCTGGCAGTCGATCGTGGTGTTCGGCCTGGTGGGCCTGGCCTTCGTCTACCTGGGGCTCGCCGCTCTCGGGGTCCTGCCCGACCCGTTCGCCCGACGCCCGGTCGCCCGCGTGGTCACCCTCGGCGGGCTCGTCGGCGCCTTCCTCATCGGACGCCCGTACCCGTTGTTCAACAAGCTGTTCCACTGGGCCGTGGACAGTGGCAACCCGCTGTACGGCGCCGGGGCGTTCATCCTCCAGTCCCTCGGCAACATCGTCATCGTGACCGCCCTGTTCAGCCTGATCGTGCTGCTCAGTCGGGGACGTGCCATCGCCTGGCTCTCCAGCGACCCGGCGCGCACCGTCGCGGTGACCGGCGCCCTGCTGATCGCCCTGGGCGTCTTCACTGTCGTCTACTGGGATGTCCGGCTGCCCGCCATGTTCGGGCACGGATGGTTCCCCACGATGCCGTACAACAACTGACGAGGCGACCGGGCCGGCGGGGGAGGACAGCCACCGCCGGCCCGACCGCCTCCTCGCCGTACGCCGGTCCCGCCGCGCCGGCCGGTCACGAGTTCGGCATGTGGACGACCCGGAGGTAGCCGGGCAGCAGCCACGGTCGGGGCCCACCGATGACCACGTCGCGGCGCAGCACCGCCGAGACCATGCTGATGCGCCCGAACAGCATGAGGTTGAACCGCGCCGGACGGTAGGTGATGCGCGCGTCAGGCGGGGTGCCGGGCGGAGCGATGCTCAGCCGGCCGTCCTTCAGGACGGTCGTGGTCTCCGCGGTGTACGCCGACCGGTACGCCACCGCGACCGGACGAGCGGGCTGGCGGGCGCCGGTGTCGATGAGGACGCCGTGGTCGTGCCGCACCATGTCGAGGAAGAACAGCTCGAAGAACAGCGCGGCCTCGGCCTCCGGCATCGTCCACGGTCGGCCCGTCGCCTGGGCGATGTCCCAGCCGTGGACGAGGAGCTCGTTCGTCAGGTGGGCGAACAGGCCCGCGACGGTGACCGACGCCCCGCCGAGCCAACGCACGACGCTGCCCGGATCGGCGTGCGCGCTGGCGCGGAGCAGGTGGTCGAGGGTGTCCGACAGTTCCCGGCACAGCACGTCGGCGTCCCGCTCGGCCAGGTGCCGCATGACGAGCACGTTGAGGGACGACACCGTGTCCACTGTCGTCCGTTCCAGAGCGCTGGCGAGCCCGGGCACCGGCGGTGGCTCGACATCGGGGTCGACCAGCGAGACGTAGAGCACCACGATGGACAGTACGTGCATCGTGGTGTCCGACACTGTCCAGTCCTTGGTGACCATGGTGCTCGTCGGCGTCGGGCACGACTTGACGAGCGCGATGAAGCGCTGGGCGGCCTGATGCGCGGCGGCTCGGGCGTCGGGCCATCGATCGTGGGCGTTCTTCGTCACGGCACCACTGTCACATCGGACCGGACGGCAAAGGATCCTCCAGCGTGCGCAGTTCCGGCATCTGTGTATCGAGACGACACGGACCCCTTGGGCGTGTCCGACCCCCCGTCCGGCAACGCGCGAGGTGGACGCACCGGCGGTCGATGCGAGGCTGACCCCATGACCGAGTTCGACGCCGGGACCGCACGACAATCGCGGGTACCGGCCGTCGCGGTCCGCATCACCGCCGGCAGGGGCGTACCAGCGGTGGCCTGAGCGAGCGCCGCCGCTGTGCCGGACGAGCCGGTGTGGCGGCGGTGCTTTCCACCGGCACCGACCCTCAACCATCGCCTGACGCAGAGACGGGATCGGCATGACCACACTGTTCGCGCGCGCGACGCGCCGCGCTGGCCGTTCGCATTTCCGGTACGTGCGTCCGGTGCCGTTCGCCGCGGCCACCGGTCTCGTGGGCACCGTGTACCGGCGGATCGAGGCGGAGTTCGGCATGCTCGCCCCGCCTCTCGCCCTGCACTCTCCCGCGCCCTCGGTGCTGGCGGCCAGCTGGTCGATCCTGCGTGAGGTGCTCGTGGTGCCCGGGCTGGTTCCCCGCGCGGAGAAGGAAGCCGTCGCGGCGGCCGTCTCGCTCGCGAACAACTGCCCGTACTGCGCCGAGGTGCACAGCACCACGCTGCGCGGGTTGGTCCGTGGGAAGGACCCCGAGGCCATCGCCGCGGGCCGCATCGGGCAGGTGGCCGACGACCGGTTGCGGACGCTAGCCGGCTGGGCGCTCACGTCCGCCGAGGCTCCCGGCCCGGCCCCCTTCCCGCGGGCCCAGGCGCCGGAGCTGGTCGGCACGGTCCTGACCTTCCAGTACATCAACCGCATGGTGAACGTCTTCCTCCACGAGTCGCCGCTGCCACCGGTGCAGGGCATCGCACGCGACGTGGTGCGGCGGGGCGCGGCCCGGGTGATGCGGCGGTTGGCCTCCTCCGCGCCCCTACCCGGGCTCGACACCGACGACCTCCTGCCCGCCGCGCGGTTGCCCGACGACCTGCGCTGGGCGGCGAGCAGTCCCAGCATCGCCAACGCCCTGGCCCGCGCGGCCAGCGCCATCGACGAGGGTGGCGAGCGGCGGCTCACGACCGCGGCGCGCGACCTGGTCCGCGACGCCCTGCGCGACCCTGGTCCCGACGCGGGAACGGCGCCGTGGCTTCAGGTGCGTCTCGACACCCTGCCGGCCCGGGACCGCCCGGCGACCCGCCTCGCTCTGCTCACCGCCGTCTCGTCGTTCCGCATCACCGACCCCGTCGTGGCCGGCGTACGGGCGACCGGCGCGGACGACGCGGCCCTTGTCGAGATCACGGCGTGGGCGAGCCTGACCGCCGCCCGGCACATCGCGGCCCGTCAGGACATGGGGAACGACGCCCACAGCGGGAACACCGTCGGGTGACGTCGTCGGGTGCGTGACCGTGCCGCCCGATGGACCGGGCGGCGCGATCACGCGTCAGAGGCACGGTGTACGCGCCCGGACGTCGATGACTTTCCGGTGCGGGGGAACGTCGCCTTCCGCCGCTTGACGCAGGCCGGAGACGAACGTGAATGCCAGACCGGCTAGCGCGACACCGCCGGCGGTGGTGTTGGCGTCGCGGGGCCGAGCGCAGTGTTGGCGACATTGTCGCCGATGGCGTGGTCGACCAGCGCGCACGACCACAGAATGGCCATGAGCACGCCGGCGATCACGCTGCCGATGACAATTCGGCCTCTGCGCGCCGACACCTCGGTCGGCGGCGAGAGATCTTTTGCTTGCGGTCATCGACAGTCATGCGCATGATTGTATGGGGTTCCGGCCCCCGGCTGTTCGAAATTGCCCTCCTCATTTCGGGTGCCGTCGCAGAGCCGCGCCGATGCTCGGGGGAGCACTTTGGAAGGTTCACCGGTTGTCCCCCGGCTCATCGTGGATGCGGTGCCACCAGGTGCATTCCACAATTGTTACGGAGGGGCTTGTGGCCACGATCTCGGTATACGGCCGCGCTCGGTCGGCTGGATCAACGGCGCCGGGCATCGTCCTGTTCTCGGCCTGTTCAGGGCCGTCGTCCCGGCGTACTGGTCCGGACATCTGGCGCGGGCTTTCCAGATCTGGGGACTGGGCGAGCGGCGGCCCCAGGCGTGTCGAGTGCTCGGTCAGTTACACCCGTCGCCGGTCTCCTCCGAGACCCCGCACTACGGCTATGCGGGTGTGATGCTGATCGGCCTCTTCGCTCCGCGCAACGGGGGCGCCGGGCGATGAGGCGGGCGGCTCCCGAGATTCACCACTGCCGATGAAGCTCACCGACCGATGAGGAGATGTTCATGTTCCTGCCGCCGATGGTCTCGCGTGATCAGTGGCTGACGGCCCGAAGGGAGCTCCTGGCGCTGGAGGAGCAGCTCCCCGAGCAGCACGCCGACCTGGCGGTGGCCCGGCGTCGCCTGCCCATGGTGCGGATCGAGAAGCCCTACACGTTCGAGGGCCCGCGCGGCCGGGTGAGCCTGCCGGAGCTGTTCGAGGGCTGCCGGCAGTTGATCGTCTTCCACTTCATGTTCGATCCGACCTGGGACACCGCCTGCCCGACCTGCGCGGCCTTCGCGGACCGGCTCGGTCCCGGGCTGCACGCGGCGCTACGGGCCCGGGACACCGCCTTCGTCGCCGTGTCCCTGGCACCGTCGGCCCGCCTGGAGGCCGTCAAGGCCGGCCGCTGGTGGGACTTCCCCTGGTACTCGTCGTTCGGCAGTGACTTCAACTACGACTTCCACGTCACGCTCGACGAGCGTGTCGCCCCGGTGATGGACAACTTCGTTCCCAAGGCCGAGATCCTCGCGGCCGGCACACCGAACGACCTGGTCGTCAGCGACATTCCCGTCGAGGTCGCCGGCCTGAGCTGTTTCATCCAGCACGACGGGAGTGTGTTCCACACCTACTCGGTCTACGACCCCGGTTTCCAGGAGGCCTGCCAGGCCGACAGCCTGCTCAAGCTGACAGTTCTGGGCGGCCAGGCGCTGCCGGTGCCGGCCGGTCGCGTCCGTCAGGCGATCGAGGACTGATTCGTCGCGACACGCTCGGCGACGATCTCCGCCAGCTCGGGTGTGACCGTTCCCACCGGCTGCGGTGGCAGTTCCCGGACCAGGAAGGTGTGCTCGTCGCGGCCGGGCACCGTGACTTGCGAGGGAGAGTCGGACAACACCGTCACCGCCGCCTGACCGGCCGTGTGCCGGATCTGCCGGTCGTTGCGGCCCGCCAGCAGGAACGCCAGCCACGCGCGGTACCACACGATCAGGTCCGAGAAGGCTCCCGCGGAGCTGCTGACGCCGCGGCTGGCGGCCAGTGCGGTCACTTCGTCGAGCAGGATCTGCGCCATCGCCGCGACGACCAGCTCGGGGTCGTCGTTCAGGTCGGGCGCCGGACGGGCGGCCGGCCCGAACTTGGCGAGGAACTCGTCGAACTTCACAGTCACGTGCTCGTTGCCGGGCCACGTCGGGTTCACCAGGACCGCGGTGACCGGACGCTCGTGCGCCAGCAGGTCCGCGACGTGCAGGGCCAGCGGCGCGGCACTGCAGTGCCCGACGACGATGGCCCGGCCGTGCTGCGCGCCGGCCTCCTGGAACTCGTCCGCGCACGCCCCCGCGAGCTCGGGTAGCGGCACGTACCGACGCTCGCCGGACAGCACGCCGATGGGGTCGATCTGGAACACGGGCCGGCCCTGGATGCGCTCGCTGAGCATGTCGCTCAGGCGCGGTGACATCGACATCGCCTGGAAGTCAGCGACCAGGATCGGATCGGTGTCGCCGGAGCTCAGCCGCCGGAGGATCCGCGCGTCGCCTGAATGCGTCATGTCAGCAATCCTGTCCGGCGCCGCCCGGTGAGACCTCTCCGTGCTTGCGGCCGGCCAAGTTTCCGCAGCACAGCGGAAGGTGTCCGGCCGGGCGTGCTCGCCGATGCTGGCGGTGGCCCCGGCTCTGTCGGAGGTCACGGTCCGCAGAGGAGGAAAGATCGCGATGCCTGAGCAGCTCGTACCCCGCGCTGTGGTGCTCGGCGGTAGCCTGGCCGGCCTGCTTGCCGCCGACGTCCTCGCCGAGGTCTACCCCGAGGTCCTGGTGGTGGACCGCGATGAGCTGGCGGGAGTGACGGGTCCCCGGCGCGGCGTGCCGCACGGCCGCCATGCCCACGGCCTGGTCGCCCGCGGCCAGCAGATTCTGGAGAAACAGTTCCCCGGCCTCCTGACGGACCTGCAGGCCGCCGGTATCCGCCCGGGCGATTTCAGCGGCGACATCCGCTGGTACTTCAACGGCATGCTGCTGCGCCCGGCCCGGACCGGCCTGCTCTCGGTGCCCTGCACCCGGCCGGTCATCGAGCGGATCGTCCGCAGCAGAGTGCAGAAGGTCGGCCACATCCGGTTCGTCGAGCAGCACGACATCGTCGGGTTGGAGACCACTGCCGACAAGGGACGGGTCACCGGCGTCCGCGTGCAGCGGCGCGACGGGAGTGCGGGCGTCGAGGTCCTGTCCGCCGACCTGGTGGTCGACACGACCGGCCGGGGTTCGCGGACGCCGGCCTGGCTGGAGGAGCTCGGCTACGACCGGCCGGCCGAGGACAAGGTGAAGGTCGACCTCGCCTACACCACCCGCCACTTCCGGGTGTCGAAGGATCCCTTCGGCAGCGACATCGCCATCATCGCGGCGGCGACCCCGTCGCATCCGCGCGGTGCGCTCTACTACCGGCAGCCCGGGGACGACGGCCTGGTCGAGCTGTCCCTCACCGGTGTGCTCGGCGACTATCCGCCGACCGACCACGAGGGCTTCCTCGAGTTCGTCCGCTCCGTGCCGGTGCCGGAGATCTACGAGTCCGTCCGCGCCGCCGAGCCGGTCGACGACGCGGTGATGTTCCGCTTCCCGGCCAGCGTCCGACGCCGTTACGAGCAGCTGTCCCGCTTCCCGGAGGGCCTGCTGGTCATGGGTGACGCGGTGTGCAGTTTCAACCCCGTGTACGCGCAGGGCATGGCCGTCGCCGCCATCGAGTCCCAGATCCTCGCCGCTCAGCTCCGGCAGTCCAGGGTGCCGCGGCCGCAGGAGTTCTTCCAGAAGATCGCCCGGGAGATCGACTCGCCGTGGGACTTCGCGGCGGTCGCGGACCTCGGCTACGCGGGGGTCGAGGGTCCCCGAACCGCCAAGGTACGCATGATCAACGCCTACATCGCCCGGCTCCAGCGGGCAGCGGTCCACGACGCGAGCCTCACCAACGCCTTCATGCGGGTCGCGGGCCTCATCGACGAACCGGCGGCTCTGCTCCGTCCCGGCCGGGTGTTCCGGACGTTCCGGCGCTCCGGACGACCGGCACCCGCCCCGCTCGTAGCGACCCGAGACTGACCCGGAGGTATCGACATGCGCCCGTTCCGCATCGAGTTCCCACAGTCCGCTCTGGACGACCTCAAACGCAGGATCGACGACACCCGGTGGCCCGACGAGATGCCCGGCGTCGGCTGGGACCGCGGAGTGCCCCTGGGATACCTCAAGGAGCTGGCCAGCTACTGGCGGACCGAATTCGACTGGCGGGCGGTCGAGGCCCGGCTCAACGAGTTCCCGCAGTACCTGACCGAGATCGACGGCACCAGCGTCCACTTCATGCACATCAGATCGCCCGAGGCCGGCGCGCTGCCGCTGATCCTGACGCACGGCTGGCCGGGCACCGTGGCCGAGTTCCTGGACGTGATCGGGCCACTGACCGATCCCGCCGCGCACGGCGGCGACCCGGCCGACGCCTTCCACCTGGTCATCCCCTCGATCCCTGGCTTCGCGTTCTCCGGTCCGACCGGCCAGGTCGGCTGGGACACCGACCGGGTGGCTCGGGCCTGGATGGAGCTGATGCACCGCCTCGGCTACGACCGTTACGCCGTCCAGGGCGGTGACTGGGGCTCGCCGATCTCGCTGCGACTGGGCCTGGCCGACCCCGCCCACGTCGCCGGCGTCCACATCAACATGTGCGTGACGTTCCCCCCGCCCGATCCGGCGGCGATGGCCGACCTGGACGCGGCGGACCTGGCGCGGCTGGACTTCACCGCCCGGTTCGCGCAGGACGGGATGGGGTGGCAGAAGATCCAGTCCACGCGCCCGCAGACGCTGTCCTACGCCCTGACCGACTCGCCCGTGGGCCAGCTCGCGTGGATCGCCGAGAAGTACAAGGAATGGACCGACTCGGACAAGGTGCCCGAGGACGCCGTGAGCCGCGATCACCTGCTGACCGCGGTCACGATCTACTGGCTCACGGCGACGGCGGGATCCAGCGCCCAGCTGTACTACGAGTCCACCCACCTGGACGAGGACTTCGTCCGGACCTGGGCGGGGCCGTGGCCCCTGACGATGCCTGTCGGAGTCGCGTCCTTCCCCAAGGACGCGGTACGACCGGTGCGCCGCTTCGCCGAGGGGATCCTTCCGACCCTCAGCCACTGGACGGAGTTCGACCGCGGTGGTCACTTCCCGGCCCTCGAGCAGCCGGGGCTGCTGGTCGAGGACATCCGTACGTTCGCCCGCTCGCTCCCGCGCTGATCTCGACGACAACACCGGGCCACCAGCACCGCGCGACTCCGCGCGGTGCTGGTGGCCCGATGGCCTGCGGTAGAGACGCGAAAGGCGACCGACGCCGCGGTGAGCGTCGGTCGCCCGTGGAGCCGGTGGAGCGGCTCAATCGCGCGGGCAGTTCTGGTAGACGGCGAGCTGCCACCGGCCCTCGCGGTTGACCAGGATCCAGGAGGCCCTGATGGCGCTCGCGTCCGCCAGCTCGGTCGCTCCGGCGGCAAGCACACCGCCGGTGGTCAGCAGCGCCACGGCGCCGTCGGCCAGCGGCTTGATGTCGATCGGGGTGCCCGTGACCCGCGTCCCCTGGTACGGCCCGGCGAACGCGGCGGTCATGAACGCGCGGATCGCCTCCCGGCCCTTCTGGTAGACGCCCGGCAGGATCATCGTCCCGTCCGGCGTGAAGAGGTCGGCGAAGGCCTCGGCGTCGTGCGCGGCCCAGGCCTTGACCATGCGGGCGGGAACGGCGGCGATCTCCGCCTGCTCGCTGCTGGAGACGGCCGGTGCGGCGGCTGCGGGGGTGTTCGGCGGCATGCTGCTCTCGCTTTCGTCGGAATCGATGGGACTGCTGCTCATCGGCTCAGTTCCGGGGATCACCGGATCGACGCGAACGGCCCGGCGTCGTCGCTTCCCACGGCTCTCGGGGGGAAGAGCAGCACCGGACCCCGCCGGTCCTTCGAGTCGCGGACGGGTACCACACCTGAGAGATTGGTGGCGACCTCGACGCAGTTGCCGCCGTT
>NZ_JBEXGP010000019.1:0-129150 GCF_040607375.1 Micromonospora sp. NPDC005298 | reverse complement strand
CCGATCCGGAGCACGCGGACCGCGCGGAGCACGCGGACCGCGCGGAGCACGCGGAGCACGCGGAGCACGCGGAGCACGCGGAGCACGCGGAGCACGCGGAGCACGCGGAGCACGCGGAGCACGCGGACCGCGCGGACCGCGCGGAGCACGCGGACCGCGCGGCGTGGGCGGATGTCAGAGGTGGTCGTCGAAGGTGGCGATGTCGCCGCGCGTCGCGTCGGTGGAGATGCGTTTCCTGGCGTCGGCGTCGCCGTAGAGCGACCAGCGGAGGAACTCCACTGTCGTGTCCGAGACGACCCGCAGCGTCGCGCTGTCGCCGAGCAGCGCCCGCCCGTGGTCGCCCTTGGGCAGGCTCAGCATGGCCTTGGGCCAGGGCACCTTGTCGTAGGCGGCCTTGCCGGCCGCGTACTCGACCACCTCGTCCAGCTCACCGTGCACGAAGAGCTGCGGGGCGGCAGTGCCGGCGAACGCGGTGCCCACGCCGAGGGCGGTGCCGGCGAACACCACGCCCGCGTCCAGGCGTTCGTCCCGGCCGGCGGTGAACAGGCCGATGGTGGTCACGCCGCCGGCCGAGTGACCGGCGGCGGCCACCCGTTCGGCGTCCAACCTGCCGCGCAGCGCGTCGCCGGCCCGGCCGTCGAGGGCGAGTACCTGGGTCAGCGCGTACGACACGTCGGCCGGTTGGTTGAGCACGTCCAGGACGTTGTTGTCGCCGCCCCGGGAGGTCTTCGGGAACGTCGGCGCGGCCACCACGAAACCGGCCGCCGCCCAGCGGGTCAGCAGGGTCGCGTAGTCGTCGGGCCGCCCGCCCAGGCCGTGACTGAACATCACCACCGGGAACCGGCCCTCGGCCGCAGCCGCCGACCGCTTCGCGGCGCCGCCGGACTGCCCGGCCGCCGGATACCAGAGCGTCGTCGGGAGCGCACGGCCGTCCCGGTTCAGCTTGAGCTGGCGTACGCCGACAGCGAAGGTGCGCTGTGGGGCCTTTCCGGCGGGGACCTGCGGCGTCGGCGTGGCGGCGGCCTTCGGCTCGGCCGGCGGTGCCTCCCCGCGACTCGGGCGGGTGTCCGCTGAGCAGCCGACCAGACCGGCCAGCAGCACGGTGCTGGCCATCAGTGCGGGGGTGACGCGACGCGACATGAATCCAATTGTGCCCTGCCCGGCGGACCCGCCCGGCGGGCTTCGGCGCGCTGTGCCCACCCGGTCACGCGCCGCAGCGTCCCCGCGTCGGGCGTACTCAGGCGGCGGCACGGTCGGCGAGGGGGCGTCGCCGCAGCGCCGTGTCGGTGAGGGAACGCGGTGGGAAGGCGGCGTTCGGGTCGTACCGGTTGGTGCCGGGCGGCACGATCTCGTCGATCCGGTCGAGGGTCGCGTCGTCCAGGGTGAGCGTGGCGCCCTTGAGCAGGTCCTCCAGTTGCGCCATGGTGCGCGGTCCGATGATCGCCGAGGTGACGGCCGGATGGGCCACCGTGAAGGCGACGGCGAGCTGGGGGAGCGTGCAGCCGATGCTGTCCGCGAGGTCGACGAGCTGCTCGACGGCGTCGAGCTTGGCGGCGTTCCCGGCGATCGTGGGGTCGAACTGGGCCGGCCGCAGGGCGGCACGCCCGGTCGACAGGTCGACGGGCTGGTCCCTGCGGTACTTCCCGCTGAGGAACCCGAAGGCGAGCGGGCTCCAGACCAGCACCCCCATGCCGTAGCGCTGGCAGACCGGCAGGGTCGAGGTCTCGACGCCGCGGGCCAGGATCGAGTACGGCGGCTGCTCGGTGCGCAGGCGTCCGAGGGCGCGGCGTTCGGAGACCTGGTGCGCCTCGACGATCTCCTCGGCGGGGAACGTCGAGCAGCCGAAGGCGCGGATCTTGCCCTCGCGGACGAGGTCGGTGAGCACCGAGAGGGTCTCCTCGATGTCGGTCGAGGGGTCGGGACGGTGCACCTGGTAGAGGTCGATCCAGTCGGTGTCCAGCCGCCGGAGGCTCCCCTCGACCGCCTTGAGGATCCACCGCCGCGAGTTGCCGCCCTGGTTGGGGCCCTCGCCCATCGGGAAGTGCACCTTGGTGGCGAGTACGACGTCGTCGCGGCGCCCGCGCAGCGCCTTGCCCACGATCTGTTCGGACTCGCCCGCGCCGTACATGTCGGCGGTGTCGACGACGTTGATGCCCTGGTCGAGGGCGGCGTGGACGATGCGGACGCAGTCGTCGTGGTCGGGGTTGCCGACGGCACCGAACATCATGGTCCCGAGGCAGTGGGTGCTCACCTCGATGCCGGTGCCGCCGAGGGTGCGATAGCGCATGCCGATTCTCCTGGGTGGTTCGGTGGTGATCACCTGGCACGGTAGGAGCTGGAGTCGGCTCTAGGTCAACCCTCGCTACCCTGCTCGGCATGGCTGTGGTCACCGCGGGTCTGAGCATCGGACAGGTCGCCGAACGCACCGGTTTGAGCGTGCACACGCTGCGCTTCTACGAGCAGCAGGGCGTCTTCGTCAGCCCCGTACGCCGTGGTGCTGCCGGGCGTCGCGTCTACAGCCAGGACGACGTCGACTGGCTGAACGTCTGCATCATCCTTCGCGCCTCCGGCATGCCGCTGCCGGCGCTCCGCCGCTACGCCGACCTCGTTCGCGACGGCGAGGGCAACGAGGAGGAGCGACTCGCGCTCCTGCGCGAGCACCACGGGCGCGTCACCGACCAGATGGGCCGGCTCGCCCAGTGCCTGGACCTGATCACCTTCAAGGTCGGGGTGTACGAGGATCTGCTCGACCAGGGGCGGCCCGCAGCCGGGCCAGATCTTCGGCGTCCTTTGGGCGGCGGGGACGTTCCGGCATCCAGACCGGGTACATCTGCTTGAACTCGATCTGGGCCGCCACCGAGATGGTCGGCGCGGTGAGCGGGCCGATCCGGCCGGGTGGGGCGGCCAGCATCCCCGCCGGCAGCGGGGTGCCGGCCCAGGCTCCGGCGCCCACCGTCGGTCGGCCGGCGGCGTCGCGACCCAGGTACGCGACGCTGACCTCCACGTCGGCGGCGAACAGGTCGAGCTGCGACTCCACAGGCATTCGCGGGTCGGGAAGCCAGCCCCGGGCCAGCAGCAGGTCGGCCAGCCGGTACGCGTCCTCGCGCCAGCAGTACCAGTCGACGTCGACGTGCCGGCGGGTCACCGTGCCGAGCTGGAAGTCCATCGCCCAGCCGCCACGCAGCCACACCGGGATGCCACCCGCCCCGGCCACCGCGACCATCTCGGCGATGCTCGCCAACTGCCGGCGCGCAAGCTCGTCCACCGCAAGACCGTACCGGGGTCAGTGGGCCGGGCGGGACTCGTAACCGGTTAGGGCGGGGGAGTGGGCGTCGGCGGGGAGGCGGGCACCGGCGGCCCGGTCGCCGTAGAGGGTCCAGCGCAGGAAGTCGGTGGTGGTGGCGAGGACCTGGGCGAAGCCCGGGTGGCCCGGTGTGAGGTACGCGCCGTGGTCCTGACCGAGCAGGCTGAGGAACGCGGCCGGCCCGGGGGTGCGCGCGTACGCGGCCCGGCCGACGGTCAGCGGCACCACGGGGTCGGCCGTGCCGTGCACGAAGAGCACCGGCGCGGGCGGTCCGGCGAAGCTGCCGGGCAGCCCGCCTCCGGCGATCACGATCCCGGCGCGCAACCGGGCCGGGTGGCCCTCGCTGAACATGCCGGAGCTGGTGAAGCCGCCCGCCGAGTGTCCGGCGGCGGCGACCGACGTCAGGTCGAGGTGCCCGGCGAGGGGGTCGCCGCGCTCGGTGTCGAGCCGGCCCAGGTGGCGGACCAGTCGCCACGCGTCGGCCGGCTGGTGGCGTACGTCGGCCCGGGTGAAGCGCGCGGCGCCCTGCCGGGTGTGCGGGTACGCGGGTGCGGCCACCACGAAACCGGCTGCCGCCCAGCGTGTGGTCAGGCCGGCGTGCAGCTCGGGCAGACTGCCCAGCCCGTGGCTGTAGACCACCACCGGGAACCGCCCGGCCGCCACCTGACCGGTCGACGCCGGATACCAGATCGTCACCGGCAGGGGGCGCGCCGAGCGCGGATCGAGGGTGAGCGTACGCACGCCGACGGCGTACGACCCCTCGGGCGCCCGGCGTGCCGACACCGCCCCGCCGGCCGTGCCGGCCACGGCGCTGGCCGGTGCGCAACCGGCCAGCAGCGCTGTCACCAGTACGGCCGCGAGCCGCCCCGCCCCCATCGTTCCACGGTAGGTGCCGGGGAGGGCACGGCGACCCCGCCTTCCGGACCGGCTGTTGCCGCCACCCGGCCGGGTCACCTCCGCCAGCCGGGTCGACCCGCCGGGGTGACGTGGGCGGGGGCGGTGCTCCGCCACCGGCTTCGCTAGGGTCACCGCATGCCTGAGAACTACACCGACCCCAGCGGCAACACCGAGGCGTTCCGCGCCTTCTCCCAGACGCCGGAGGCGGCCGGCCCGGTGGACGCGCCGTCCCGCCTGCCGCTCATCGTCGGTGCGGCGGTGGTCGTCGTGCTGCTGGTGGCCCTGGTCGCCTGGTTGGCGATGGGCTGAGTCAGCCCGCCCCGACCACGTCCCGGGTCTGCCGGGCGATCTCCCGTTCCTCGTCGGTGCGGATGACGCAGACGCTCACCCCGGCTCCATCGGGTGAGATCAGCCGGTCGCCCGCGCCGTCGTTGCGGGCCTCGTCGACGGTGATGCCGAGCCGGTGCAGGCCCGCGAGCGCGGCGACCCGCACCGGCGCCGCGTGCTCGCCGACCCCGGCGGTGAAGGTGATCGCGTCGACCCCGCCGAGCAGCGCGTAGTACGCCCCGACGTACTCGGTGATCCGCCGGCAGTACACGTCGAAGGCCAGCGCCGCCGTGTGATCCCCGGCGGCCCGGCGCTGGAGCACCTCGCGCATGTCGTTCACGCCGGTCAGGCCGAGCAGGCCACTGCGGTGGTTGAGCAGGTCGTCGATGTCGTCGACCGACAGCCCACCCTCCCGGCGCAGGTGGAAGATCACGGTGGGGTCGATGTCCCCGCTGCGGGTGCCCATCACCAGACCTTCGAGCGGGGACATGCCCATCGAGGTGGCGACGCTGCGACCGTTGGACACCGCGCAGGCGCTGGCTCCGTTGCCCAGGTGCAGGGTGATGGTGGTCAGCTGGTCGTACGGGCAGCCCAGCAGTTCGGCGGTGCGGCGGGACACGTACGCGTGCGAGGTGCCGTGGAAGCCGTACCGGCGGATGCCGTACCGCTCGGCGGTGTCCCGGTCGATCGCGTAGGTCGCGGCGGCGTCCGGCAGGGTGTGGTGGAACGCGGTGTCGAAGACGGCGACCTGCGGCACGTCCGGCAGGGCCGCGCGGGTCACCTCGATGCCCGCCAGGTTGACCGGGTTGTGCAGCGGAGCGAGCGGGATCAGGTCCCGGACCGCGGCCAGCACCGCGTCGTCGATCAGCACCGGTTCGGTGAACTTGCGGCCGCCGTGCACCACCCGGTGCCCGACCGCGGTCAGCCCGGTCAGGTCCAGCCCGTCCAGGATCCGTCGGACGGCGTCGGAGTGGTCCGTCGGGCCGCCGTCGGGTTCACCGATGCGTTCGACGGTGCCCTGGTCGAGCACCCGGTCGCCGTCGTAGTGGCGCCACTTCACCGACGACGACCCGCAGTTGAGCACCAGTACCCGACTCACGAGGCCTCCTCGGTGGCCGCCTGGATGGCGGTGATCGCAACGGTGTTGACGATGTCCGGCACGGTCGCGCCCCGGGACAGGTCGTTCACCGGCCGGCGCAGGCCCTGCATGACCGGGCCGACGGCGACCGCACCGGCCGAGCGCTGCACCGCCTTGTACGTGTTGTTGCCCGTGTTCAGGTCCGGGAAGATGAAGACCGTGGCGTGCCCGGCGACGGCGCTGTCGGGCAGCTTGGTGGCCGCCACCGCCGGGTCGATCGCCGCGTCGTACTGGATCGGGCCCTCGACCAGCAGGTCGGGCCGGCGTTCCCGGACCAGCGCGGTGGCCGCGGCGACCTTCTCCACGTCGGCGCCCGCGCCGGAGCTGCCGGTCGAGTACGACAGCATGGCCACCCGGGGTTCGATGCCGAACCGGGCTGCGGTGTCTGCCGACGAGATCGCGATGTCGGCGAGCTGGGCGGCGTCCGGGTCGCGGTTGACCGCGCAGTCGCCGTAGACCAGCACCCGGTCGGCGAGCAGCATGAAGAAGACGCTCGACGCCACCGAGACGTCCGGCACGGTACGGATGATCTCGAACGCGGGGCGGATCGTCGCGGCGGTGGTGTGCGTCGCGCCGGAGACCATGCCGTCGGCCCGCCCGGTGGCCACCATGAGCGTGCCGAAGTAGTTGGGCTGGGCCACGATGTCGTGCGCCAGCTCGGCGGTGACGCCCCGGTGGGTGCGCAGCCGCGCGTACTCGGCGGCGAAGTCGTCCCGCCACCCGCTGGTGACCGGGTCGACGATTGTGGCGTCGCCGAGGTCGATGCCCAGTTCGCGGGTACGCCTGGCGATGTCGTCCGGTCGTCCGAGCAGGGTCAGCTCGGCGACGCCCCGGCGCAGCAGGATCTCCGCCGCCCGCAGGATCCGTTCGTCGGAGCCCTCCGGCAGCACCAGGTGCCGGGGCTTCGAGCGGGCGCGGTCGATCAGGTCGTACTCGAACATCAGTGGGGTGACCCGCTCGGAGCGGCTGACCCGCAGCCGGCGGGCCAGGTCGGCGGTGTCCACGTGGCCCTCGAACGCGCCGAGCGCGGCCTCGACCTTGCGCGGGTTGGCCGCGCTCGGCCGTCCCTCGATCCGGCTCGATGCCTCCACCGTGTCGTAGCTGTCGCTGCGCACCGAGAGCACGGCGACACCGGTGTTGAGCAGCTGCACCAGGCGCATCGCCCGGGGGTCCGGGTGTTCGCCGAGGGTGAGCACCACGCCGGCCAGTGAGACCTGTCCGGCGACGTGCGCGGCGCTGGCGGCGACCAGCAGGTCGGCGCGGTCACCGGGGGTGATGACCAGCGCCCCCTCGGTCAGGTGGTCGAGCAGGATGGGCACGTGCGCCGCTCCGACGACGTAGTCGAGCACGTCCCGGCCGAGCGCGGCGTCGTCGCCGGCGAGCAGGGTGGCGTCGAGCGCCGCCGCCACCTCGGCCACCGTCGGCGCCGAGACCGTGGGGACCTCGGGGATGGCGTACGCGGGGACCGGCAGCTCCGGCAGCGTCATCGGCCCGGTCACCCGGTTGGCGATCACCGCGAGCACCGTCGCGCCCAGGTCCGCCAGATCGTGGTACGCCCCACGCGCCGTCGCCGCGATCGCCTCCGGCTGCTGCCCGAAGCCGTCCACCACCGGGACCACCACGCTGCCGAACTCGGTGGCGAGCCGGGCGTTGAAGGCCAGCTCGCGGGGGCCGGCGCCGTCCCCGCCGTCGGCGAAGTCGCTGCCCACCACGACCACGGCGGGGCAGCGCCGCTCGACCGCCCGGTACCGCTCGACGATCCGGGAGATCAGCTCCTCCCGGCGTCCGTCGGCGACCATTGCCGCCGCCTCGGCGTACGTCGCGCCGGTCAGCTCGGCCTGGGGCAGGTCGATCCGGTAGCGGTCGTGCAGCAGGGCGAGGATCGGGTCGGGGCCGGCGCCGGAGACCAGCGGTCGGAACGCACCGATCCGTTCGACCTGCCGAGAGAGGAGTTCCGCGAGGCCGAGGGCGATTGTCGACTTGCCGCCGCCGGACCCCACGCTGGTCAGATAGACGCTGCGGGCCACGCACCCACCCTAGAAGATCACCGCCGGACCCGTCCGGGGTCCAATGGCCCTGACGTGTCCCGTCCGCCCGCCGTCGGTCGGGCGTGGGTGGTCCGGGACGACGAAAAACGTGCCGCCTTCGCCTCGCCGGGCTGCCGGGCCGGGTGGTCGGGGCGGCCCGGTCGACGGGTGCCGTCGACCGGCCGCCGGGTCGCGGCCACGATCCGGTCGGTCGGCGGCGACGGTCGTTGCCGACCCGGCGCTCACCGGAGGATCCGGTGAGCGCTCCGCGTACTGAATCGGCAACGGTGAGTCATCGGGGCAGGCTGGGGGTGCGTCCGGCGTCTCATCCACGCGCCGCCGCGAGAGCCGAAAAAGTCTCGCGCCTACACTCGCCTCCCATGACCGCCCGGCACCTGAGCAGCGACGACGCAGCGACCGGAAGGTCGACGTCCGCAGGCATGCCCGATGGCGAACCCACCCGACCAACCGCACCCGTCGACGAGCCGACAACGGTGCTCGGTCCGTCCGACGGACCCACCGCGCTGATCGCCGTCGTACCCCAGTCACCGCCGGTCTTCGTCGACCCCACCGGCCGCCGCCGCTCCCGCCTGCGCTGGCTCGCGTACGCCGTCGGCCTGGTGGGTCTGCTCTACACCGGGCTGGTGGCTGTCAGCTTCGCCGGCGGAGTGGTGGACCCGCGCACGGTGCTCCCCTTCGTGGACGAGATCGAGCAGCCCCAACGGCCCCGGTCGCCGCAGGCCGAGGCGGTCACCACCACCCCCGAGCCGTCGACGGTCCCCCGTGCCCCGACGGCCACGGTGGCCCCCAGCGTCGCCCCGGCGGCCCCCCGCCCGGCCGTCCCCAGCCGGTCGCCGAGCCTCACCC
The DNA here is from genome assembly GCF_040607375.1 of Micromonospora sp. NPDC005298. Classification (NCBI taxonomy): domain Bacteria; kingdom Bacillati; phylum Actinomycetota; class Actinomycetes; order Micromonosporales; family Micromonosporaceae; genus Micromonospora; species Micromonospora sp. NPDC005298. The sequence continues at coordinate 120,590 of NZ_JBEXGP010000019.1, read as the reverse complement.
CCTCGACCGGCCGACCCGCCAGGACACCGACCACACCCACAACCACGCCGCGAACGACCGACCCGGCGGCCCCGACACCCGCCGGCTCACCGTCGACCCAGGACCCACCGCCCTCGCCCGAGGAGACGCTCGTCGGGCCCGACGACCTACCCGCCGATGGCTGAGCCGACAGCCACGGCAGCCCGCCGCCGCCGCGCCGTACCGCCGCCGCGCTGGATCCTGTTCGGCATGGTGCTGGCGGTGCTGGCCAGCGTGCTCCTCGTCAACGCGTACACCAACGCGTCCTTCACCCCCGACCACCAGCGCAGCAACCGCGGGCAACGCGAGGTCCCCACCTCGGTGGTGACCGGGGGACCGATCATCAGTGCCAACAGCGAGCTGGTCCGCTCCTACCGGCTGCCGGAGCGGACGATCGCGCTCACCTTCGACGACGGACCCAACCCGGTCTGGACCCCCGAGGTGCTGCGCGTGCTCGACGCCCACCAGGTCAAGGGCACCTTCTTCGTGCTGGGTTCGCAGGTCGCCCGGCACCCGGACCTGGCCCGCAAGTTGGTGGGCGGCGGCCACGAACTCGGCGTGCACACGTTCACCCACCCCGACCTCGCCGAGCTGCCCGGATGGCGGCGGGACCTGGAGTACGCCCAGACGCAGCTCGCCCTGGCCGCCGTCACCGGTGTGCGGACCTCGCTGGTCCGGTTTCCCTACTCCTCGCACGCCGACGCGATCGACAACGAGGACTGGCCGGTGCTGACCGCCGCCGGCGACCGGGGCTACCTGACCGTGCTCAACGACACCGACAGTCAGGACTGGGCGCAGCCCGGCGTCGACCGGATCATCCAGAACGCGACCCCGGCCGGCGCCTCGGGCGCGATCACCCTCTGGCACGACGCCGGCGGTGACCGCGCGCAGACCGTCGCCGCCCTCGACCGGTTCATCCCGATGATGAAGCAACGGGGGTACCGCTTCGTCACCGCGACCGAGGGACTGAACCTGGCCTTCTCCGCCGCCGGGGTCGAGCACCGGATGGAATCCGCCGTGGCCGCCACCTCGGGGGACCGCTGGCGCGGCCGGATGCTGGTCTGGGCGGTCCGGGGCGCCGACCACGTGCTGAGCGTGTTCGGGATCCTCTTCGTGCTCGTCGGCGTGCTCACGGTGGGGCGTACCGCGGTGTTGTTCCTGCTCGCCGGGCGGCACGCCCGCCGCCGTCGGGCCAGGGACTGGACGTGGGGGCCGCCCGTCACCGCTCCGGTGTCGGTGATCGTCCCGGCGTACAACGAGAAGGAGGGCATCGCCGCCACGGTCCGTTCCCTGGCCGGCGGCGACCATCCCGGCGGGATCGAGGTCGTCGTCGTCGACGACGGCTCCACCGACGGGACGGCCGACATCGTCGACGCCCTCGGTCTGCCCAACGTCCGCGTGGTCCGCAAGCCCAACGGCGGCAAGCCCAGCGCGTTGAACACCGGCGTGGCGCTGGCCCGCCACGACCTGATCGTCATGGTCGACGGGGACACCGTCCTGGAACCCGACGCCGTCCGCAGGCTCGTGCAGCCCTTCGCCGACCCGCAGGTGGGCGCGGTCGCCGGCAACGTGAAGGTCGGCAACCGGCGCAGCCTGATCGCCAAGTGGCAGCACATCGAGTACGTCATCGGCTTCAACCTGGATCGGCGCCTCTACGAGACGCTCCGCTGCATGTCGACGGTGCCCGGGGCGATCGGCGGCTTCCGGCGACAGGCTCTGCGCTACGCCGGCGGGATGACCGACGACACCCTCGCCGAGGACACCGACATCACCATGGCCCTGGGCCGGGCCGGCTGGAAGGTGGTGTACGAGGAGACGGCGCGCGCCTGGACCGAGGCGCCGACGAGCCTCGGGCAGCTCTGGAAACAGCGCTACCGGTGGAGCTACGGCACCATGCAGGCGATGTGGAAGCACCGCCGGTCCGTGTTCGACAGGGGCGCGTCGGGCCGGTTCACCAGGCGGTGCCTGTTCTTCCTCAGCCTCTTCGGGGTGCTGCTGCCGCTGCTCGCGCCGGTGATCGACCTGCTGGCCGTGTACGGTCTGCTCTTCCTCGACCGGACCGCCACGGCCGTCGCCTGGCTGGTCATGCTCGGCGTGCAGATGGTCACCGCGATCGTGGCGTTCCGGTTGGACCGGGAGAAGCTGGGCGTGCTGTGGGTGTTGCCGCTCCAACAGTTCGTCTACCGGCAGTTGATGTACCTGGTGATGATCCAGGCGGTGGTCACCGCGCTGACCGGCGGCCGGCTGGGCTGGCAGAAACTGCGCCGTACCGGCCTGGAACCGGCCGCCTCCCGCACCGGCTGAGCTTCGCCAGAGCGCGTCGACGGCGTCCCGGTCGGCCACCCCGGGGGTCCACCGATCGCGCCCCACCGGCCGTGTCCGGTAGGGCGACGCCGGGTTGGTCAGTCCTCGTCGGGGTCATCCAGCCGGGCCAGCCAGGTGGCGAAACGCTCGATCGGCGTCTCGAACTCCGGGTTCAGGTCGACGAAGTCGCGCAGCCGCTCGCCCAGCCACTCCAGGCTCACCTGCTCGTCACCCCGGCGCTCGACCAGCTCCTCGATGCCACGGTCGGTGAAGTACATCGCGTACGTCCTCGTGCTCGGCCCGGCGCGTGGCCGGGCGGATGGACCGACGTGAGCCGGGGCAGGACCGTGGAAACGGCCCTGCCCCGGCTCACGCGGTGCGGTCAGGTCACGGGCGGGGGAGAGCCGCCTCGATCAGCGCGGTCTGCTCGACCTCGTGGGTCTTGGCCGAGCCGACCGCCGGGGCCGCCGCGGCCGGGCGGGAGATCCGCCGCAGCCGGACGTCCGTGAGGTGCTCCAGCAGGTTGAGCGCCACGAACGACCAGGCGCCCTGGTTGGCCGGCTCCTCCTGCACCCAGGCGAAGTCCTCCGCGTTCGGGAACTGCGCCAGGGCGGCCCGGATCTCCTCCACCGGCAGCGGGTACAGCTGCTCGATCCGCAGGATCGCGGTGTCGCTGACGCCACGCTCCTGCCGGGCCTGGAACAGGTCGTAGTAGACCTTGCCCGAGCAGAGCAGCACCCGCTTCACCGCTTCCGGAGCCGGGGCGGCCGTGTCACGCAGCACCGGCTGGAAGGTGCCGGTGGTGAAGTCCTCCACCGAGGAGACACAGAGCTTGTGCCGCAGCAGCGACTTCGGCGTGAACACCACGAGCGGCTTGCGCTTGGGCGACAGGGCCTGGCGGCGCAGCAGGTGGAAGTAGTTCGCCGGGGTCGTCGGGATGGACACCCGCATGTTGTCCTCGGCGCACATCTGCAGGAACCGCTCCGGCCGGCCGGACGTGTGGTCCGGGCCCTGACCCTCGTGGCCGTGCGGCAGCAGCAGGGTGACCGCGGAGCGCTGACCCCACTTCACCTCGCCGGACGAGATGAACTCGTCGATCACCGACTGGGCGCCGTTGACGAAGTCACCGAACTGGGCCTCCCAGGCGACCAGCGCGTTGATGTTCTCCACCGAGTACCCGTACTCGAAGCCCATCGCGGCGTACTCGCTGAGCAACGAGTCGTGCACGAAGAACCGGGAACGCTCCCCGTCGCCGGTCAGCGACTTGAGCGGCAGGTAGTCCTCGCCGGTGCGCGAGTCGACCACCGAGGCGTGCCGCTGCACGAACGTGCCGCGACGCGAGTCCTGGCCGGCGAGCCGGACCGTGACCCCGTCGTGCAGCAGCGCCCCGAGCGCGATGATCTCGCCGAAGCCCCAGTCGATGTTGCCCTCGACGGACATCTTGGCCCGCCGGTCGAGCAACTGCTGGATCCGCTTGTGCGGGGTGAAGCCCTCCGGGAGGTTGACGTGCGCCTCGCCGACCGCCTTGACGACGGCGGCGTCGGTGGCGGTGTCGACCTGCGGCTCCGGCTCCTCCTCGCGGCGCGGCCGGTTGAGCTGGCGGGGCGCGGCGGCGGCGTCCCGGGTGGCCTTGAAGACCTTCTCCAGCTGCGACTGGTAGTCGCGCAGCAGCTCCTCCGCGTCCTCCACGGTGATGTCGCCGCGACCGATGAGCTCCTCGGTGTAGAGCTTGCGCACCGAACGCTTCGAGTCAATGATCTTGTACATCTGCGGGTTGGACATCGACGGGTCGTCGCCCTCGTTGTGCCCGCGCCGGCGGTAGCAGACCAGGTCGATCACGACGTCCTTGTTGAACGCCTGCCGGTACTCGAAGGCCAGCCGGGCCACCCGGACCACAGCCTCCGGGTCGTCGCCGTTCACGTGGAAGATCGGCGCCTGGATCATCCGGGCCACGTCGGTGCTGTACAGGCTGGACCGGCTGTACTCCGGGGCGGTGGTGAAACCGACCTGGTTGTTGACGACCACGTGCACGGTGCCACCGGTGCGGTAGCCGCGCAGCTGCGACAGGTTGAGCGTCTCGGCGACCACACCCTGCCCGGCGAAGGCGGCGTCACCGTGCACCGACAGCGGCAGCACGGTGTAGCCCTCCAGCTTGAGGTCGATCCGGTCCTGCTTGGCCCGGACGATGCCCTCCAGCACCGGGTCGACGGCCTCCAGGTGCGACGGGTTGGCCACCACCGACACCTTGACGGCGTGCTCGCCGGCCGGGGTGGTGAACTTGCCGTTCTGCCCCAGGTGGTACTTCACGTCGCCGGAGCCCTGCGTCGAACGCGGGTCCAGGTGACCCTCGAACTCCGAGAAGATCTTCTCGTACGGCTTGCCGACGATGTTGGCCAGCACGTTGAGCCGACCCCGGTGCGCCATGCCGATGACGACCTCGTCCAGCCCGTTCTCGGCCGAGCACTCCAGCACCTCGCCGAGCAGCGGGATCAGCGACTCGCCACCCTCGAGCGAGAACCGCTTCTGCCCGACGTACTTGGTCTGGAGGAAGGTCTCGAACGCCTCGGCCGCGTTGAGGCGGTTGAGGACGTGCTTCTGCTCGTCGGCGGACGGCTTCTCGTACTTGCGCTCGATCCGCTCCTGGATCCAGCGCCGCTCCTCCGGGTCCTGGATGTGCATGTACTCGATGCCGACCCGGCGGCAGTACGAGTCGCGCAGCACGCCGAGGATCTCGCGCAGCTTCATCCGCTGGCGGCCGGCGAAGCCGTTGACCGGGAACTCCCGGTCCAGGTCCCACAGGGTCAGCCCGTGCTGGAGGACGTCCAGGTCCGGGTGCTTGCGGATGGTGAATTCCAGCGGGTCGGTGTCGGCCATCAGGTGACCGCGCACCCGGTACGCGTGGATCAGCTCGTGCACCCGGGCGGTCTTGTTGATCTGACCCTCGGAGTTGACCGCCACGTCGCGCACCCAGCGCACCGGCTCGTACGGGATGCGCAGCGAGGTGAAGATCTGGTCGTAGAAGCCGTGCTCACCCAGGATCAGCTCGTGCATCACCTTGAGGAACTCGCCGGACTGCGCGCCCTGGATGATCCGGTGGTCGTACGTGCTGGTCAGCGTGATGACCTTGCTGACCGCCAGCTCGGCGAGGGTGGCCTCGGACATGCCCTGGTAGGGGGCCGGGTACTCCATCGCGCCGACACCGATGATCGCGCTCTGCCCCTGCATCAGCCGCGGCATCGAGTGCACGGTGCCGATGCCACCGGGGTTGGTCAGCGAGATCGTGGTGCCGGAGTAGTCCTCCATGGTCAGCTCGTTGCGCCGCGCCCGACGGACCACGTCCTCGTACGCCTGCCAGAACTGCCGGAAGTCCATCTGCTCGCAGCCCTTGATGGAGGGGACCACCAGGTTGCGGCTGCCGTCCGGCTTGGCCAGGTCGATCGCGATGCCGAGGTTGACGTGCGCCGGGCGGACCACCGCCGGCTTGCCGTTCGCCTCCGCGAAGGAGTTGTTCATTTCCGGGTGCTGCACCAGCGCCCGGACCATCGCGTACCCGACGAGGTGGGTGAAGCTGACCTTGCCACCGCGCCCCCGGGCGAGGTGGTTGTTGATCACGATGCGGTTGTCGACGAGCAGCTTGGCCGGGACCGCGCGGACGCTCGTCGCGGTGGGCACGCTCAGCGAGGCGTCCATGTTCTGGACGATCTTCGCGGCGACACCGCGCAGCGGCGTGGTCTGCGGACCGTCGGCGGCCGGGGTGGCGGGCTTGCTGGCCGGCTTGGCCGGGGCCGCCTTCGCCGGTGCCTTCTCGGCGGCCTTGGCCGGCGCGGCGGCAGGCTTGGCCGGCGCCGCCTGCGTGGCGGCCGGCTTGCTGGCCGGCGCGGCGGTGCTCGGCTGGCTGACCGAGGCGGACGCCTCCGGCTGCCCGTCCGGCTCCGGCGCGGCAGCCGGCTTGCCCGACGCCTCAGCCCCGCGTGGTGTGGCGGCGCCCGGCGCCGGTCGATAGTCGGCGAAGAAGTCGTGCCAGGCCGAATCGACACTCGTTGGGTCGGCGAGGTAGCGCTGGTACATCTCCTCGACGATCCACTCGTTCGGGCCGAAACCCGCCAGTGGGTTCTCCTGCGAAGTCTGCTGGGTCGACACGGCCGGTAATCGCCTCTTTCACGCGGGTTGTGTGTCACGCGGTGTCCGTCGCGCCCTGTTGAGGACTACGGACAGGACGACTCCCAGGCTACGCCGTACGGATCGCGCAGGCATTTCCGCCTCGGTCAGGTGGCCGGTTTCACAGAAGATGCCAGAAGTTCGGCAACCTCGGCGTGCCCGTTCGGCGACTGGTATGGCCACCTGAGTACGGGTACCGATGCTCTGGGTGCAAGCGCCCACGAGGATCGGGCGCATGGATCACAACGGGGTACGGGGGCGCTACGGCCGCAGCATGGCTGTGGCGTCCGGTTGGTACGTGACGGTCGGGGCGGCCTTCGCGGTGGGCCTGGCGAGTGTGCCGAACCCGCCGTCGACGGACTGTTCGGCCTGGTTCAGCTGCCTGTCGCCGGGGGAGTCCCTGGCGCTGGTCCTGCTGGTGTGGGGCGGGCCGGTGCTCGTCGGGCTGCTCGTCGTGACGGCGCTGGTGACCGCGCTGATCGTGCGCCTGGTCCCCTCGGCGGTGCTCACCGGCACCCTGTCCGCGCTGGTCACCGTCACGATCTGCGCCGCCGTGTACGCGGGGCGCTCGTGAGGCGGCTCGGCCTCGGAGGGCTCTTCTTCGTCTGGTTGTACGGGGTGCCGTTCCTGCTTCTGGTGGGCCTGGTCCGGCGAACCGCCAAGCCGTACGCGCCGACCCGGGAGGCGGCGCAGGCGTTCGGCGCGACCACCGACGCTCTGCTGATCGTCGGTCTCCTGCTCAACGCGCTCCCGCTGATCGGCCTGCTCTTCGCCGAGGTGGCCGGGGACGAGGGCTGGCAGCGGCACTTCCGCTGGGCGATCGGCGGGATGGTGGTGCTCTACCTGCTGGTCGTTCTCGCCAGCCGGATGGCGACCGGCGTCCTGATCGGCCACACCCCCGCCGACGACGGGCCCGCTCCGGCGATCACGCAGTGCATACCGCGCAGCGGCGGTCACGGCTGCCCGGGCGGCTGACCGACGGGCCGTTCCGGGGTGGCGGCCGTGCCGCCGCCACCCCGGTCGGTCAGGAGATGTCGCGCCGACGCATCAGCAGGCTGCCGACCACACCGGTGACCACCGCGTACCCGATCAGCACGGCGGCGCCCGCCCAACGCGGCGGGTTGCCGGGAATGTCCGCCCCGGTGACCATCAGCGACGAGGCCAGCGACGGCACCAGCAGTTGCAGGTTGTTGATCCAGTCGCCCCACCGGTCCGCCAGGATCGCGATGACGAAGATGGCGCCGATCGAGCCACCCAGGTAGAGCAGGATGCCGGTCACGGTCGCGCCGATCTGGCTGCGGATCAGCACGCCGATGCCGACGCCGAACACCGCCCAGAGCAGGTACGCGAGCAGGTTCAACCCGATCGCCCGCCAGGCTGCGTCGTTGCCCAGTTGCGACTCCACCCCGACCGCGTTCAGCACCGCCGATCCGGCGACCAGGTTGAGCGCGGTGGTGACCAGCCAGAACAGCAGCGCCAGCACACCCGCCGCGACCAGCTTGGCGACCATCACCGCGGTGCGGTGCGGGCTGGTGAGGAACGTCGTGGTGACCGTCTGGTGGAAGAACTCGCTGGTCACCACGATGATGCCGAGCAGCATCACGATCAGCAGGCCGAAGAACTGCCCGGTGGTGAACAGGTTGGACGACAACGCGTCCGGGCTGGCCGCCGCCTCGAACTGGGCGGCCTGCTCGGCCGTCACGTCGCCGATGTTGTTGCTGGTGAGAGCGTCGGCCTGCAACCAGTTGATGAGCAGGGTGAGCGCCCACAGCGGCAGCGTGATGAGCGCGAAGATCCACCAGGTGTTCGTCGTACGGATCTTGAGCAGCTCGGATCGGACGAGGTTCATCGGATGCCCGCCTTTCCGGCCGTCAGCTCCAGGAAGACCCGTTCCAGGTCGGGCCGTTCGGTGGTCAGTTCGTGCAGCTCCACACCGGCGGCCAGGGCGGCCCGGCCGATCGCCGGGGCGTCCACCCCGCTGACCAGCAGGACGCCGTGCTCGTCGGTGTCGACGGTCGCCGACTGCGCCTTCAGCGCCGCGGTCAGCGCCTCGGCCTGCGGGGTACGGACCCGCACTCGGGCGCCCTGCGCCATCGACCCGAGCACCTGCTCGACCGGACCCTGCCGGACCAGCTGCCCCGCCGCGATGATCACCACGTCGTCGGCGAGCAACTGCATCTCCGACAGCAGGTGGCTGGAGACCAGCACCGTGCGGCCCTCGTGCGCGAGGTTCTTGAGGAACCCACGCATCCACCGGATGCCCTCCGGGTCCAACCCGTTGGCCGGCTCGTCGAGGATCAGCACGCGGGGGTCACCGAGCATCGCGGCGGCGATACCGAGCCGCTGCTTCATGCCCAGCGAGTAGCCCTTGAACTTGCGCTTCGCCGCCGGGGTCAACCCCACCAGCTCCAGCGCCGCGTCGGCCCGCTCCCGGGGCAGACCGGCCGCCGCGCAGATCACCCGCAGGTGGTTGATGCCGGTCCGGCCCTTGTGCGCGCTGGACGCCTCAAGGATCGCGCCGACGTGCCGCAACGGGTCGGCGAGGTCGGCGTACCGGTGGCCGCTGATGGTGGCCGTGCCGGCGGTGGGCGTGACCAGGTTCAGCAGCATCCGCAGCGTGGTGGTCTTGCCGGCGCCGTTCGGGCCGAGGAAGCCGGTCACCCGCCCCGGTGCCACGGTGAAGGACAGGTTGTTCACCGCCCGGACGTTCTTGTACTGCTTCGTCAGACCGGACACCACGATCTGACCATCGCTGGTGGGGCTTCGCTGCCCGTCAGTCATCGTTCTCCTCCCGTGAGCGGCGTCGAGGTACGCCGTGGCACAGCGTGACGGCACCGAGCAACAAGGTCAATCAGGCTCGGTCCGTACGGCGTGGTCCCCCTCCGGGGGGAGGCGCCTCATCCGCGCGGACGACGTCGGGGGTCAGCGGGCGATCCAGGTGGCCCGGGCGGCGCCGAGCAGCGAGCCGTCCGGCCCGTACAGGCTGGTGTGCACCGACGCCTTGCGACCGTCGACGCCGATCAACCTCCCGGTCACCACGCACTCGTCGCCGGGCGCGGGCCGCGCCGTGACCACTGCGGCGATCCGGCCGAGCAGGTACGGGCGGCCCGGCGCGAGCACCGTCCAGCCGCCGGGGCAGTCCAGCGCCGCCCAGACCGCGGCGTCGCCGACCTCGTCGGGCGCCCGGAACGGGGCGGCGGTCCGGCCGTCCGGAAGCCGGCCCGGGAAGATCCGGAGCCCGTCGGCCCGGTCCGGTCCGCAGACGTAGCAGCCGGGAAACGGATGCTCGACCAGGCCGGGGTAGCCGGTCGCGGCGGCGCGCGCGGTCTCCAGGTCGACCGGGGGTACGACGGCGTCGACGGTCGCCACCTGTCGCACCTCCGCCACCAGCTCCCCGTCCGGGTCGCGGACCTCGCCGTCGGTGAGCCGCAGCTCCGTGTCGAGCGGCGGTGGCCGCCGCAACGTCACCTCGACCGGCCCGGTGCCGCCGGCCGCCGCGGCGAAGACACCCGCGCTCCAGCCGCCGTTGCCGGAGCCGGGAGGCCCGTTGTAGCGGGATCCGATGAGCATCGTCGACCTCCGGTGGGGCGTTCCGGCGCCGTCGCCGGTTCGTCCCGCAGCCTTCCACGCCGCCGGTGGGACGCATCTGCCGGCCGGCGTTCATCCCGCCGACACCAGCGGTGCCCGTGGATGGCAACCCGGGGCACCTACACAGAACCCATGGCCGTTCTGCATGCCGCTGGCGCACCACTGACGACCAGCGGATACACCCTGCTGATCGCCGACGACCCCACCCAGGTCGCGGCCGCGCAACGCCTGCGCCACGAGGTGTTCGCCACCGAACTCGGCGCCACCCTCCGACCCGCCGCCGGGCTGGACGTGGACCCCTTCGACGCCCACTGCGACCACCTCGTCGTGCGCGAGGACAGCACCGGTGCGGTGGTCGGCACGTACCGGCTGCTGCCGCCGGGGCGCACCGACCGCCGGTACGCCGAGGACGAGTTCGACCTCGGCGCGCTCGACCCGCTCCGCGACGACCTGGTCGAGGCGGGACGGTCCTGCGTACACCCCGAGCACCGCTCCGGCGCGGTCATCAACCTGATGTGGGCCGGCATCACCCGGTACCTGCACCTGCGCGGCTCCCGCTGGCTCGGCGGCTGCGCCTCCGTACCGGTGGCCGACGGCGGTCGGACGGTCGCCGAGGTGTGGGCGCAGGCGCAGGCCCGACACCTGTCGCCACCGCGGCTGCGGGTCCGCCCGCTGCGCCCCTGGTTCGCCGAGCCGGGCGCCGTCGCCGCCGACCCCGCCGAACGTGTCGTGGTGCCGCCGCTGCTGCGCGGCTACCTGCGGCTCGGCGCCTGGATCTGCGGCGAACCGTCGTACGACCCGAACTTCGGCTGCGCCGACTTCTACGTCCTCTTCTCGCTGGACCGGATGAACCCGCGCTACCTGCGGCACTTCCTCGGCGAGGTGCAGCGGTGACCGCCGCGCCGCGCAACCTGTGGCGGCCCACCTCCGGGTGCGACGACACGTGCCTGCCCGCCGCCGGCGAGGTGCCCGACGTGCCGGTGGCCCGCCGGACACTCCGGCTGATCGCCGCGACCGGCATGCTGCTGGGCGGAGTGGGCCTGGCGGTGCTGCTGCCCGTACTCCCGTCGCGGGAGCGGCAGGCGGCGGTGCGAGGCTGGGCCCGGGGCACCGCGCGGGCGCTCGGCGTCCGCCTGGAGATCCGGGGACGGCTGCCCCGGCGGCGCGCGCTGCTGGTCGCCAACCACGTGTCGTGGCTGGACATCCTCGCGGTGCTGGCGGTCGCGCCGACCCGGATGGTGGCCAAGCGGGAGGTCCGCACCTGGCCGGTGCTCGGCCTCCTGGCCGCCGCGGCGGGCACCGTCTTCGTGGACCGGTCCCGGCCGCGGGAACTGCCGGCCACCGTGCGCCGGCTCGCCGACACCCTGCGGGCCGGCCGGTCGGTGGCGGTCTTCCCGGAGGGTACGACCTGGTGCGCGGGCCAGGACGCGGCCGGCTGCCGCCCCGGCGGCGGGTTCCGACCCGCGATGTTCCAGGCGGCGATCGACTCGGGCAGCCCCGTGGTGCCACTGCGGCTGAGCTACCGGTGCGCGGCCACCGGCTCGCCGACCACGGCGGCGGCCTTCCTGGGCGCCGACGCCCTGCTGCGCTCGGTGGCCCGCGTGGCCGCCGCCCGGGACCTGGTGGTCTCGGTGACGATTGCCGCAGCCCTGCACCCGGCCCGCGACGCCGACCGGCGGTTGCTGGCCCGGGCCGCCGAGTCGGCCGTACACCTGGTGCCGGCGCCGGCCGACGCCACGCGGACCCGGCTGCGCCCGCTACCCACCGTGACCCCGGCCCCTCGCGCCCCGACGCCAGCCCCAGGCAACGAGCTCGACCTGGCGGCCTGAGCAAGTCGCCCGCCCGCACCGCCCGCGCGCCGCGCCGGGTCGCCCGCGCGCCGGGTCGCCCGCGCGCCGCGTCGCCCGCGCGCCGCGCCGCCCGCGTGCCCGCGCCCCGCGCCGCGCCAGCCCCGGCAAGATCGCGCTCGATCCAGGAAGTAGTGGCTTCGGTGGGGTGGGGATGCCACTGCATCCATGATCGAGTGCGATCTTGAGGCGCGGGCCGGGCCGCCGGGCACGATCCGCCGCATCGGGGACCTTGCGCGGAGCCTCGCGCAGAGCCGGTGGCGCGGCGAACTCGCGACAGTCTTGTGGTGTCGCGATGTATCGCGTTAGTGTCTTCTCGTCGGGCGCGCGTCGGCGCGCCGTCGAGGGAGGACGCCATGGCCGGATGGACGGTCGAGAGGCCGCAGCGGCTCACCGTGGACGGGCGGGTCACGCGACTGGACGTCCGTCTGCTGAGCGGGCGGCTCAACGTGGTGGCCGCCGACGGTCCGACCCGGGTCGACATCACCCAGGTCGCCCGCCGGCCGGTGCTGGTCGACCACTCCGACGGCCGGCTCAGCATCCGCCAGGAACGTGGCCGGAGCTGGTCGGACGCCCTGCGCTGGCTCCGGTCGCTGCACCGCTACCCGCGGGTGGACGTCTCCGTGGCCGTGCCTGCCGATGTCCTCGCCGACCTGGGGCTGGGCGCGGGTTCGGTGGTCGTCTCCGGCCTGCGCAGGCAGACAAGCGTCCACGTCGCCGCCGGTCAGATCACCCTCATGGGGCTGCGGGGCACCACCTCCGCGAAGATCACCTCCGGCCCGGTGGAGGCGCTCGGTGTGCGTGGCGACCTCACCCTGGAGACCGTCTCCGGGGAGGTGATCCTCGCCGACAGCGCCGCCGGGCGGGTGCGGGCGCAGACCGTCTCCGGCGCCATCACCTGCGACCTGGACAATCCCCGACGCAGCGAGATCCGGCTCACCACCATCTCCGGCAGCATCACCGTCCGGGTCCGCGAGGACAGCGACCTCGCCGTCCGGCTGAACACCGCCTCCGGTCGGATCACCAGCGGGTTTCCGCAGGTGCGCGGGTCGACGTTCCCGATGCCGACCAGCGAGGGGGTGCTCGGCGACGGCGAAGGTAAGCTCTGGGCCTCCGCGACCTCCGGCAGCATCGCCCTGCTCGCCCGAGCTGTCGACGCCGATTCCGAGGAGCTGCCGTGACCGCCGTGTTCAGCCACGGACGGCTCCGGCTGTACCTGCTCAAGCTCCTCGACGACGGCCCCAAGCACGGGTACGAGCTGATCCGTCTGCTGGAGGACCGCTTCCTCGGGCTCTACGCGCCAAGCGCCGGCACCATCTACCCCCGCCTGCAACGGTTGGAGGCCGAGGGGCTGGTGAGCCACACCGCGGCCGGCGGCCGCAAGACGTACGACATCACCGACGCCGGCCGTGCCGAGCTGCGCCAGCGGGCCGACGAGCTGATCGCGTTGGAGGCCGACATCGCCGCCTCGGTGGCGGACCTCTCCACCCTGGCCGGCGAGATCCGCAGTGAGGTACGCGGCTCGGTACGCGACCTCAAGCGGGAGCTGAGCGAGGCGACCCGGCAGACCCGGCGTGCCCGGTGGGACGCGCCCCCGCCACCGCCCCGGCCGTCGTCGACCGACGGGCCACGCACCGCGCTGCTGGACGAGCTCGACCAGCGGCTGGCGGCGTTCACCTCCGAGGTCGGCCGGCTGGCGCGGGCCCGGCAGTTCAGCGACACCCAGCTGCGGACGGCGATCCGTCTGCTCGACGGCGCGCTCGACGGGTTGCGCCGCCTGCTGCGCTGAGCGACACGCCGACGGCGACTCACAGGGTTTTTGCAGGAAGCGTCCAGCGCCGCCGCAGTGAGGTCACCGATGATGGGGCCATGCCCGCTACCCAGACCGAGGCGCGACTTCTCGTCGTCGAGGACGACCCCAACATCCTCGAACTCCTCTCCGCGAGCCTGCGGTTCGCGGGCTTCGACGTGGCCACCGCGACAAGCGGCAGCGCCGCCCTGAACGCCGCCAAGGACCACCGGCCCGACCTCGTCGTGCTCGACGTGATGCTGCCGGACCTGGACGGCTTCGAGGTCATCCGGATGCTCCGCGAGGGCGGTACGCGTACCCCGGTGGTCTTCCTGACCGCGCGGGACGCCACCGACGACAAGATCCGTGGGTTGACCCTGGGTGGCGACGACTACGTCACCAAGCCGTTCAGCCTGGAGGAGCTGACCGCCCGGATCCGGGCGGTGCTGCGCCGCACCACGACGGGCGAGCAGGCCCCGTCCCGGCTCACCTTCGCCGACCTGGAGTTGGACGAGGAGACCCACGAGGTGCACCGGGCCGGGCAGCGGGTGCAGCTCTCGCCGACCGAGTTCAAGCTGCTGCGGTACCTGATGCTCAACGCGAACCGGGTGCTGTCCAAGGCGCAGATCCTCGACCACGTCTGGAACTACGACTTCCGGGGCGACGACAACATCGTCGAGTCCTACATCTCGTACCTGCGGCGCAAGGTCGACACCACTCAACCCCGGCTGATCCACACCCTCCGCGGTGTGGGATACGTGCTGCGCAAGCCGGCGGCGTGAACCCGGTCCAGCAGGCCAAGGGGCGGGTCCGCAGCGTTCCGCTGCGGGTGAAGCTGGTCACCTCGGTGCTCGCCCTGGTCTCCGGCGCCCTGCTGGTGATCAGCGTCTCGACCGCGTACTTCCTGCACAACTACCTGGTCGGCCAGATCGACCTTGAGCTGCGCGACTCGGCGGGCCGGATCCAGTCGATCATGCCCTCGTCGGACGTCGTCTCGCTGCCCAGCGACTACGTGGTCGTGCTGACCAGCCCCACCAGCGGCAAGGTGACGAACTTCGCGTACGACAAGTCCCGTTTCCGGGCGGTCGATCTGCCGCCGTGGCCGGACGACGCGGCCGGCTTCGCGGCGCAGGAGCGGGAGCAGGACGGCAAGCCGCGCACCGTTCACGCACGGGACAGTTCGGTGCGCTGGCGGATGCTCTACACCGAGCTGCCCAACGGCCAGATGGCGGCCATCGGCGAGCACCTCGCCGACGTTGACTCCGCCGTCAAGCGGCTGGCCTGGATCGACCTGCTGGTCGGCGGTGCGGTGCTGATCATGTTGGCGTCGGTCGGCGCGGCGATCGTCCGGACCAGCCTCAAACCGCTCGTGGAGATCGAGCGGACCGCCGCCGCCATCGCCGGCGGTGACCTGACCCGACGCGTACCCGACCCGGAGCAGGGCCAGGAACATCCCACCTCGGAGCTGGGCCGGCTCTCCCGTGCGTTGAACGCGATGCTCACCCAGATCGAGGCGGCGTTCACCGCCCGAGCGGCCTCGGAGACGGCGGCGCGGTGGGCGGAGAGCGCCGCCCGGGACGCCGCCGCGGCGGCGCAGGCGTCCGAGGCGCGGGCCCGGCGCTCCGAGGAGCGGATGCGGCAGTTCGTCGCGGACGCGTCGCACGAGCTGCGGACCCCGCTGACCACCATCCGGGGCTTCGCGGAGCTGTACCGGCAGGGTGCCGCGCGGGCGCCGGAGGAGACCGCCGGTCTGCTCCGCCGTATCGAGGACGAGGCGGCCCGGATGGGCCTGCTGGTGGAGGATCTGCTGCTGCTGGCCCGGCTGGACCGGGAACGGCCACTGTCCCTGGCGCCCGTGGAACTGCCGGTGCTCGCCTCCGACGCGGTGGACGCCGCCCGGGCGATGGCCCCGGATCGGCAGATCGACCTGGAGATCGAACCCGGGTCGGGGCCGCTCGTGGTGCTGGCCGACGACGCGCGGCTGCGTCAGGTCATCGGCAACCTGGTGACCAACGCGCTCACCCACACCCCGGCGGACGCCAGGGTCAGCCTGCGGCTGCGCGCCGAGGTGGGGAACCTCGCCGTGGTGGAGGTGGCCGACACCGGTCAGGGGCTCACCCCGGAGCAGGCGGAACGGGTCTTCGAGCGGTTCTACCGGGCCGACGCGGCACGGACCCGCCGGGCCGACGGCAACACCGGCACCGGGCTCGGCCTGGCCATCGTGGCTGCTCTGGTGGCCGCCCACCACGGCTCCGTCGAGGTGGCCGAGACACCGGGCGGTGGGGCCACCTTCCGGGTCCGGCTGCCCCTGCTGCCGTCCACCGATGACGCCGGCGAGTGACTTTCAGCCAACTTCCAGGACGGTTCCAGCTTGATCGCAGTGCCCGGGGAGAAGGTAGTGGCATGACCGAGTTCGAGTCCGACCCGCAGCGCCGGCCGGCCCCCACCGACGCCGAGCCGTCGCACCCCACCGCCGAGCTGCCGCGCGACGCGCGCGCGCAGTCCGACTCCCCGACCACTCCCGCGCCGACCGCCGGTGACGCGGCGCCGACCAGCGCGCCCGCCGGCACCACCGGGTACGACGCGCCGACCACCGCGTACGCCGGGCAGCCGGCCGCCGGGCAGCAGCCGACGGGGTACGAGCCGCCGACCGCCGCCACCCCCTCCGCGCCGCCCTACCCGGTCTCCGGTCACCCGACGTCCGGCCAGTACGGCTACCCGCAGCCGACGGCTCCCGGTGCCCCCTGGTACGCGGGCCAGCAGCAGCAGTCCGGCTGGGTCGGCGGGGGCCAGCCGGGTGTTGCCTACCCGCACCAGCAGCACCAGCAGCACGCGCACCAGCCGGGTCAGCCGGTCCCGCCGTGGGGTCCGCCTGTCGCGCCGCCCGGCAGTGGCCCCCGGCCGAGCCGCATCGCGAAGTTCGCAGGTGCGGGTGTCGCCGTGTTCGCCCTGATGCTCGGGTCCGGTGTCGCCGGCGGGGCGCTCGCGCTCGCGCTCGACGGTGACGGCGGCGGTGTCACCCGTACCTACTCGGCGGCCCCCGTGCTCAACAGCGCGGACCTGCCGAAGATCGCCGCGTCCGTGCAGGACAGCGTCGTCTCGATCACCACCGACAGCGGTGAGGGCTCCGGGGTGGTGCTCAGCACCGACGGGTACGTGCTCACCAACAACCACGTGGTCGCGTCCGCCGCCGGGGACACCGTGCGGGTGGTCTTCGCCGACGGCAAGAGCGCCGAGGCGAAGATCGTCGGCACCGACCCGAAGACCGACCTGGCCGTGGTGAAGGCCAACGGGGTGAGCGACCTCAAGCCGGCCAGGTTCGGCGACAGTGACGCCATGCAGGTCGGTGACCAGGTGCTCGCCCTGGGCAGCCCGCTGGGTCTGCAGGGCTCGGTGACCGCGGGCATCCTCAGCGCCCGGGACCGCACCATCCGGGCCGGTGAGGGTCAGCCGCAGGACCCGAGCCAGCAGAGCCAGGCCGTCAGCTCCATCTCGGGCCTGCTCCAGACCGACGCGCCGATCAACCCCGGTAACTCCGGTGGCGCGCTGGTCAACACCCGGGGCGAGGTGATCGGCGTCAACACCGCCATCGCCACCTCCGGGCAGAGCACCGGCAACATCGGCGTCGGGTTCGCCATCCCCAGCAACAAGGCCAAGGACGTCGCGGGCAAGCTCCAGCGCGGCGAGAAGGTCAGCCACCCGTCGCTCGGGGTGGGCGTCAACCAGGCCGAGGGCGGCGGTGCTCTCGTCGCCTCGGTCACCGCGGGCAGCCCAGCCGAGAAGGCCGGCCTCCAGCGGGGCGACGTCGTCACCCGCTTCGGCGACAAGGCGATCAACGACTCGGACGACCTGGTCGGTGCGGTGCAGGCTGGCAAGGTCGGCGACCGTGTCGAGGTGAAGTACAAGCGCAACGGTGTCGAGAAGTCGGCAACCGT
This sequence comes from Micromonospora sp. NPDC005298, assembly GCF_040607375.1. Taxonomy (NCBI): domain Bacteria; kingdom Bacillati; phylum Actinomycetota; class Actinomycetes; order Micromonosporales; family Micromonosporaceae; genus Micromonospora; species Micromonospora sp. NPDC005298. The sequence continues at coordinate 102,951 of NZ_JBEXGP010000019.1, read as the reverse complement.
GACGCTCTCCGAGACGTCGTAACACCAGAACCTGCCTCCTCCCTTCGGCGGCGGGTGGCGGGGCCAAGGGGGTTGGCTCCGTCACCCGCCGCTTCTTCTCGCACCGACGGCGGTTCACCCGGATCGGGTGAACCGCCGTCACCCGTACGCCCGGCAGGTTCGCCTGGACGAGGCGAGACGGAGGTGGGGCCGGTGGATGCCGACGACGACCAGCGGGTCCAGCGGGACGTCCTGGCCGAGCTGGCGTGGGACGCGCGGGTGCAGCCGAACGAGGTCGGGGTGACTGTCGACCAGGGGGTGGTCACCCTGCACGGGTTTGTGGACAGCATGTCCCGGCGGTGGGCGGCGGCCCGCTGCGCGCAGCGGGTGCGCGGGGTGCGGGCGGTGGCCGACGAGATCGAGGTACGGCTGGCGGACACACCGGGGCGTACCGACGCGGACGTCGCGCTCGCGGCCTCCCGTGCCCTGGAGTGGGACAGTTTCGTGCCCGCCGAGCGGCTGACCGTGACGGTGGCCAACGGCTGGCTGATGCTGCGCGGCGAGGTCGAGTTCGGCTGGCAGCGGCGCGCCGCCGAGGGGGAGTTGCGCCGGCTGGACGGGGTGCGGGGGCTCACCAACCTGGTCGAGGTGTGCCCGCCGGCGCCGCCGGCCGGCGACCGGCTGCCGCACGACGTGGAGCGTGCGCTGCTGCGCACGATCGGCGCGGACCGGGTGACCGTCGAGGTGGACGGCGACACGCTGGTCCTCGCGGGGGTCGTGCGCTCGTGGTGGGAACGCGACCAGGTCCAGCGGGTGGCGTGGTCCGCGCCGGGAGTCCGGGTCGTCCACGACCAGCTCCTGGTCGGCGGGTGAGCGTCCGTCTTGTCCGGTTTACCGGCGACGCCACGGGGAAACCGCCGCGGACCACGCCGACCGGCGGTGACACCGGAACCGTGGACAATCGGGGAGGACTCGTGGCCGTGAACCACCCGCCCGCCGACCGCTCCGGAGAGCGGTCGTTGCGCATCGCGATGGTGGTCCCGCCCTGGCTGTCCGTGCCGCCGCCCGGCTACGGCGGGCTGGAGCAGGTGGTCGCCGCCCTGGTGGACGCGCTGACCACGCACGGGCACGCGGTGACCCTGTTCGGTGCCGGCGCCCAGCACGGCACCGCCGCCGGTGGTTTCGTCTCCACCGTCGCCGACGTCCAGTACGAGCGGCTCGGCGAGTCGCTGCCGGAGCTGGCCCACCTGGCCCGGGTGAACCGACTGATCACCGCGGCCGACTTCGACGTGATCCACGACCACACCACGATCGGTCCGCTGGTCGCCGGACGCCGGGCCGTTCCGACGGTCGCGACCGTGCACGGCAACCCGGTGGGGGAGTACGGCGACGTGCTCGGCGACGCCGACGAGGACGTCGGCCTGGTGGCCATCTCGCACACGCAGCGTGGCCTGAACCCCGCCCTGCCCTGGGCCGGCACGGTGCACAACGCGCTGGACATCCGCGGCTTCCCCCGCAAGACCGAACCCGGCCCCGGGCCGGTGTTGTGGCTCGCGCGGTTCAGCCCGGACAAGGGCCCGGACGTCGCCATCCGGGCGTGCCGGGAGGCCGGGCTGCCGCTGCTGCTGGCCGGCAAGTGCAACGAGCCCGCCGAGCGCCGCTACTACGAGCAGGTCGTCGCCCCGCTGATCGACGACGACGTGACCGTCGTGCTCAACGCCGACCGCGCGCAGACCCTGCGGATGCTCGTCGGCGCCCGCTGCCTGATCATGCCGATCCAGTGGGAGGAGCCGTTCGGCATGGTGATGGTGGAGGCGATGGCGACCGGGACCCCGGTGGTCGCCCTCAACCGGGGTGCGGTGCCGGAGCTGGTCCGGCCCGGCCTGACCGGGCTGGTGTGCGAGACGTCGGACGAGCTTCCGGCCGCGTTGCGGGCGGCGGAGCGGATCGACCCGGAGGACTGTGTGGCGCACGTCGCGGAGAACTTCTCGGTGGAACGGATGGCGTACGGCTACGAGGAGATCTACCGCCGCTTCGCCGCGAGCCGGTACGACATCCGTGAACCGGCCCGGGTGTCGGCCCGCTGACCGGGGTCAGACCTGGGCCGCACCCAGCTCGACGATGGCGACGTCGAGCCGCTGCGCGTACGCCGGACTGATCCCGCCCTCGCCGAGGCGGACGGCGACCTTCTCCCGTAGCCGGGCCACCGGCGGTGCCAGCTCGTCCCTGCCGGATCCGACGGCGACGGTCAGGTTGCGCAGCTCGTTGCGCAGGTCCAGGGCGATGTCGGAGCGGATCTCGCCGGCGTTCAGCCCGTCGCCGATCAGCCGGTCGACGCGGTTCGCGGCCTCGATCAGGGTGCCGGGGTCCGCGGTGGCCGCACGGGTGCTCGGCGGTGTGGGTGATGCCGGGGTCGGGGGTGCGGACGACTCGACGACCGGCGGGTCGGACGGCGAGGGTGCGACCGGGCCGGTCGACGGCTGCGCCCGGGGCGTCGACCGTTCGTCGGGTAGCAGGGCCACCCCGGCCAGCGCCAGGCCGACGGCGAGGACCGCCGGGACCAGCAGCAGCGCCAGCCGTCGACGTCGCCGCCCGGAGGGCTGTGCCGCGTGCTCGGCGGGGACGTCGACCGTCGCCGGCACGGGGACCGGCCCCGGTGGCAGGGGCAGGGTGGGCACCGGGGCGGGCGCCTCGGCGGGCAGCAGTTGGTCGCGCAGGGTGGTGGCCACCTGCCGTGCCGTCGGCCTGCCGGCCGCGTCACGGGACAGGCAGCGCAGGCAGATCCGGGCCACCGCCGGGGGCAGCTCCGGAAGGTCGGCCAGGGTCGGCGGCGGGCCGTCGGCCAGCGCGGCGCTGAGCTGCTCCCAGGTGTCCGCCGGGTACGGGACGCGGCCGGTGAGCGCCTCGTGCAGCAGAACGCCGAGCGAGTACACGTCGCTGGCCGGTTGGGCGGGGGCGCCGTCGAGCCGTTCCGGGGCCACGTAGGCGGGGGTGCCGAAGGTGCCGCCGTCCTCGTCCTCGTCCGGTGCGCCGATCCGGGTGGCGATGCCGAAGTCGAGCACCTTGACGCCCGTCGCGGTCATCATGACGTTGGCCGGGGTGATGTCGCGGTGCACGATGCCGAGCCGGTGCGCGGCGGCCAGCGCGTCGGCGATCTGCGCGCCCACCTCGACCGCCTCGGCCCACGGCAGCGGCCCTTCGGTGAGCCGCAACTCCAGCTCCTCGCCGCTGAGCAGCTCCATCACCACGAACGAGGTGATCGAGCCGTCCGGGTCGACCGTCTCGCCGTAGTCGTGCACCGACGTGACGTGCGGGTGCACCAACTGGGCGGCGGCGCGGGCCTCCTCGCGCACCATGTCGCGGAAGCGGGCGTCGGCCGCCAACGACGGGGCGAGCACCTTTAGCGCCACGACCCGGTCGAGCACCTCGTCACGGGCACGCCAGATGACCGACATTCCACCGGCGCCGATCTGGTCGACAAGCCGGTACCTGCGGGCCAGTAGTCGGCCCGGGTGCAGCGCTGCCTTCACGGATCGCACCTGCCTTGGGGTGGGAGCGGTATCAGGTTGCGCGAATGTGTCCGGCCTGTCAACGGCGTCCCGCCGGCCGTCGACGGGCGGTGCCCGCTCTGCACCGAATGCCGGTGGCGGCGGGCCCGTGCCAGGATGAGAGACATGGCGGGGGGACCTGTGGCGTTCGTGCTCGGCGGCGGGGGAGTCCTCGGCGCGGTCGAGGTGGGCATGCTGCGCGCCCTGTTCCGCGCCGGCATCCAACCCGACCTGGTGCTCGGCACCTCCATCGGCGCGGTCAACGGCGCGTTGGTGGCCGCCGACCCGACGGAGGCGGTGACCGACCGGCTGGTCCGGCTCTGGGCGTCGCCGGAGGCCAGCGAGGTGTACGGCGACTCCGTCGCCCGGCAGTTGCGCCGCTTCGCCGCCCGTACCCATCTGCACTCGCCGCGACCCCTGCGCCGGCTGCTCGAATCCGAGTTGGGTGTGGACACGACGTTCGCCGACCTGCGGGTGCCGTTCCGCTGCTGCGCCGCGCACATCGAGCGGGCGGCCGAGCACTGGTTCGACAGCGGGCCGGTGGTGCCCGCGGTGCTGGCGTCGGCGTCGGTGCCGGGGCTGCTCCCACCCATGGAGATCAACGGCGCGCACTACGTGGACGGCGGCATCGTCAACTCCATCCCCATCGGCGAGGCGGTGACGGCCGGCGCCGGTCGGATCTTCGTCCTCCAGGTGGGCCGGATCGAACGCGAGCTGACGCCGCCCCGGCGGCCGTGGGAGATCGCCCAGGTGGCGTTCGAGATATCCCGCCGGCACCGCTTCTTCCGGGAGATGGCCGCGCTGCCCGAGGGGGTGGAGGTGCACGTCCTGCCGACCGGCGGGCTGAACCCGCGCGACGACACCCCGTGGGCGTACCGGGACATGGCGGCCGTGGGCCGGCGGATCAGCCGGGCGTACACCGCCTCGCGCCGCTACCTCGCGACCCACGTGGAACGCTGATGCCGCTGCCCCCCAGGTGGCTACGCCGGTTGCTGATCGCCCCCGCCGTGGTAGTGCTGGCGTTCCTCGTGGTGACCACGCTGCCGGTCTGGGCGTTGCTCGCGGCGGCCGTCTCGCCGCTGTTCCCGGGCCGGTTCCGGCCGCTGCGGCTGCTCTGGATCGGCTGCGTCTACCTGGTGTGGGACGCTGCCGCGCTGCTCGCGCTGTTCCTGCTCTGGGTGGTCTCCGGCTGTGGCTGGCGGACCCGCTCACCGGCCTTCCAACGCGCGCACTACGTGCTGGCCGGCTGGTTCCTGCGGGTGCTGTTCTGGCAGGCCCGTTGGGCGTTGCGGCTCACCATCGACGTGGTGGGCACCGACCCGGACACCGCGCTGCCCGGCCGGCCGGAGCTGGTGCTGTGCCGGCACGCCGGGCCGGGCGACTCGTTCATCCTGATCCACGGGCTGGTCAACTGGTTCAATCGGGAACCGCGGATCGTGCTCAAGGACAGCCTCCAGTGGGACCCGGCGATCGACGTGCTGCTCAACCGGCTGCCCAACCGTTTCATCGCCCCGACGCCGGAGCGCGGCGAGGAGACGGTACGCCAGGTCGGGCACCTCGCCAACGGCCTGGACGACAACGACGCGTTCGTGATCTTCCCGGAGGGCGGCAACTTCACGCCCACACGGCGGCTGCGCGCCATCGCCCGGCTGCGGTCGCTCGGCCTGGAACGGATGGCGCTGAGTGCCGAACGGATGCGCCACGTGCTGGCTCCGCAGCCTGGTGGGATGCTCGCCGCGCTCGACGCCGCCCCGGACGCCGGGGTCATCTTCGTCGCGCACACCGGCCTGGACCGGATGCTCACCGTCGCCGACGTGTGGCGCGAACTGCCGATGGACAAGCGGATCGTGATGCGGTTCTGGTCGGTGCCCCCGGAGGACGTCCCGGCCGGCCGGCAGGAGCGCATCGACTGGCTCTACGACTGGTGGGCGCAGATCGACACCTGGATCGCCGCCAACAGGTGAGCGCGAGGAGTGCAGCGCAGCGGAGCCCGCAGCCGCGAACGAAAAGCGGGCTCAGGTGAGCGCGAGGAGTGCAGCGCAGCGGAGCCCCGCAGTCGCGAACGAAAAGCGGGCTCTGGCGGACGCCGCCGCGTAGGGTGCGGTCGTGGACCAGATCTGCGTGGTGACGACGGTGGTGGATGCGCGTTCGGTCGCCGACGTGCTGGCGGCCGCGGCCGTCGCCGGACGGCTGGCCGCCTGCGCACAGGTCGGCGGTCAGGTGGACAGCACCTACTGGTGGCGCTCCGGTGTGGAGACCAGCACCGAATGGTCGGTGCAGTTCAAGACCGCACCGGACCGGCTCTCGGCGTTGGTCGACCAGATCCGGGTCAGCCACCCGTACGAGGTGCCGGAGATCCTGGTGTCCAGGGTGGAGAGTGGCGACCCCGGCTACGCGACGTGGGTACACGAGCACACCCGACCATGAGTACGCGCACTCTGGGCCACGACGGGGTGGTGTTTCGATGATGTGCGGGTGGACGACACCCGCTATCCCTGCCCCGCCTGTGGCGCCCCGGCTGATCTGACCGCCGGCTGCGCCGGTTGCCGCCGCCCGCCTGACCCGGTCGCCGCCGAGGTGGTGCGGCTGGCTCGGGAGGTCGTCCAGCTCGAGCCGCAGGTGGAGCAGGCCCGTCGGACGTACACCGAACTGTCCGGGCGACTGGCGGCGGCCTCGCGCCGGCGGGCCGAGTTGGCGGCGGTGGTCCGCGCCGGGGTCGCGGCGTCCGTCGTCGGGCCGGTGCCGCGCAGCGCACCGGCACCCATGGTCGGCACGGCCGCGTCGGTCGGGACGCCCCCGGCGCCGGGGGCGGCGGAGGCCTCGACGAAGACGATCCAGGGTCTGCTGTTCGTCCTCGGTGGACTCCTGCTGGGTACCGCCGCGGTGGTGTTCACGGCCGTCGCCTGGGCGGCAGTCGGGGTCGGTGGGCGGGCGCTGATCCTGGCGGCGTTCACCGCGCTCGCGCTGGCCGTGCCGCTGCTGGCGGTTCGTCGGGGGTTGCGCGGCACGGCGGAGACGTTCGCCGCGGTGGGGCTGCTGCTCGTGGTGCTGGACGGTTACGCGGCCTGGTCGGTGGACCTGGCCGGGGTGGCCGGTTGGCCGGGCAGCCGGTACGCCGCGCTGGTCGGGGGGGTCAGCGCGGCGGTCGCCGTCGCGTACGGGCGGTCCAGTGGGTTGACCGGGCCATGGTTCGCGGGGCTGCTGGGCGTCCAGCCGGTGCTGCCGTTGCTCGCCGCCGAGGCACGGCCCGACGCGGGTGGGTGGGCGTTGGTCCTGCTCGGGGTGGCACTGCTGGATCTGGCCGTGGTGGTGGCCCTGCGTGGCCGGCCGGGGACGGTGCCGTTGGCCGGCCGGGTGGTGGCGGGCGTCGGGCACGTCGTGGCGCTCGGCTGCGCCGCCGCCTGCGCCCTGGTGCCGTTGCTGCTCGGCCGTTCCGCGGGCACCCCGCTGCTGGCGGGGGCGCCGCTGCTGCTCGTCGCGTTGGCCGCGTTCGGCGCGACCCGGCTGGTCGGCGGGCCGGTGCTGCGTGCGCTGGCCGCCGGGTTGCTGGTGCCGGTGCTGGCTGTCGCGGTGCTGCGTCCGGTGGCCGAACTGCGGCCGGCGCTGCTGCTGATCGCGGCGGCGGTGGTGGCCGTCGTCCTGGCGGGTGCGGTGCGACTGCTGCCGGCGTCGATCCGGTCGGAGGGGGCCGGATCGACAAGGGCCGGATCGACAACGGCCGGGTCGGTGGCGGCCGGGTCGGAGACGGCCGGGGCGGCGGCAGTTGGGGGCGGCGGCTCGTGGACCGGCCCGCGCGTGGGGGCGCTGCTGGTCGCGGCGGGAACGGCGCAGGTCGCCGCGCTGGTCACCGTCGCGTTTGCGGTCGCCGCCGTCGGCCGGTCCCTGCCGCCGTGGGGCGGGGCGGGGACCGGACCCGACCTGGACGGGGGTTGGCAGGTGGCGCCTGCCCTCGCGCTGGCGTTCGCGGCGACGGCGCTGCTGGTGCCCCGCCGGGTGTGGGAGCTGCTGGCCACGGTCGGCGCGGTGGCGGTGGTGCTCGCCGTGCCCGGTGGTTGGCCGGCCTCCTGGTCGGCCGTGCTGGCCGTGGACCTGCTCGGTGGGGCCGCGTTGCTGCTCGCCGTGCTGGCCCGTCCGATGGCGCGACCCGGCACGCTGGCCAGCCGCGCCCTTGGCGGCACGGTCCTGCTCGGGCACGGACTGCTGGTGGCCCTGGCCGATCCGGTGGGTGCCCTCGTGGCGCTCGGCGTCCTGGCCGCTGTCGGTCTGGCACTCACGGTGCGGCGGGCGTCCGGGCCGTACCGCCGGGTGGCCGGTGCAGGCCTCCTGGTCGCGCAGCTCGCGCTGCCCGGGATCGCCGCGCTGGCGGCGTTCGTCGCGGGCGCGCAGCCCTGGTGGCAGGTCCGGCTCGCGTTGGCCGCCGCCGGTTTGCCGCTGGTCGCGGTCCTCGCGGTACGTCGCCAGCGGGTGGAGCTGGCCGGGTACGCGGTGACCGGCGCGGTGGTCGCGGTGGCTGTGTCAGGCCTCGCGCCGCTGGTGGCGGCGGGTGACGAACCGATCGCGCTGTACGCGGCCCTGGCGGCGTTGGGCGTGGCGTTCGTGGCACAACGGGACCTGCCGGTGGTTGGGGGGCCGTCGGCGGTCGGGGGGCCGTCGGTGGTTGAGGGGCCGTCGGCGGTCGGGGGGCCGGCGGCGGTCGGCCGGCCGGGCGTGCTGGTGCTGGCGGGCGGTCTGCTGGCGGCGGTGGCGGTGCTGGCGACCCTGCCCGCGGTGCTGAACGCGCTCACGTCGCCGTACGTCAGCGGGGGATCGGTCTGGTCGGGTGCGCCGGCCGCCGTCGCGGACCCGGCGGGGTACCCCGCCGGGCTGGCGCTCGTCGCGTTGGCGGTGGCCGCGGTGCTGGCTGGTCGACGGGGTCGCCCGCCGCTGCTGGCCGCGCTGCCGTTCGCCGCTGCCGCGCTGCCGGTGCTGCTCGTCGCGGCCGGCGCGCCCTGGCCGGTGATGCCGGGTGCCGTGCTGCTCGCAGGTGTGGCCGCGCTGCTGTTCGCCGCGCTCGCCGCGCCGCGTCCGGCTCTCGCGCCGACCGCCGTACCCGTGGGGGTGGTGCTGTTCGCCGCCGGGGTGGTGTGGCTGCTGGCCACGCGGGCCGGCACGCTCGCCGCCGAGGGGGTCCTGCTGGTGGCGGCGGTGGTCGTCGCCGTGGGGGCGCGGGCTGTCGAGACGCGGGTGGCGGGATGCCTCGCCACGGTGGGTGCGGCGTGCGCGCTGGCGGTGACCGCACCGCTCGCTGGCGGGCAGCCGCTGCGCGCGGCGGCGTACCCCCTGCTGGCGGTGGCCGCGCTGGTCCTGGCTGTCGCGGCCGTGATCAGCTCGTCCGGCGCTGTCGCCGCGGTGACCAGCTCGTCCGGCGCGGTCGCGGCCGGCCCGTCGGCGGTCGAGGCCGCCAGCCCGTCGCGGCCGGTCGAGGTGCTGGCGGTGCGGGCACTGCTCGGGCGGGTGCTGGACGCCGCCGCGCAGGCGGTGGCGCTGGTGGCGGCTGTGCTCACCGTCGAGGCGGCGCGGCACCTCGCCACCGTGTGCGTGCTGTGGGGTGTGGCCGTGGCGCTGCGGCTGCTGCGCCGGGGCGAGCCGGCCGGACGCCGGTGGGCGTTCGCCGGCATCGCGGCCGGCAGCGAACTGCTCGGGGCGTGGGTGCTGCTGGCCGCCGGCGGGGTGACGGTGCTGGAGGCGTACACCCTGCCGGCCGCGGCTCTCGCCCTCGGCGCGGGCCTGCTGGCGCTGCGGACCAGGCCAGGGCTGACCAGCTGGCCGGCCCTCGGCCCGGGGCTCGTCGCGGCGCTGCTGCCGAGCCTGATGTCGGTGCTGGCCGGGCCGGACCCACAGCCGTGGCGGCGGCTGCTGCTCGGCGCGGCGGCGCTGGGTGTGGTGCTGGCCGGCGCGGCCCGCCGCTGGCAGGCGCCCGTCGTGCTCGGCGGCGGCGTGCTGGCGCTGCTCGCCCTGCACGAGTTGGCCCGGGGGTGGGACCTGCTGCCCCGGTGGATCTACCTGGCCGTCGGAGGGTTCGCGCTGGTCGGGCTCGCCGCCACCTACGAGCGGCGCCGCCGCGATCTGGCCCGGCTGCGGGCCGCCGTGACCAGGCTCGGCTGAGTCGGGGGTAGGGCTCGCCCTACCCCCGATCCGGGGGTATCCAGGGTTACTCTGCGCAACCGTTGCGGACAGGATTGGTGGTGAGCCCGTCCACCCGGACGGGCCCAAGCGGAACGGGAGCAGCGATGGCGCTCGGAGCGGTGACGGAACCGCCGGTACGACGGCGAGGAAGTGACTACGCACAGTTGTCCCGACGGATCAGCCAGGCGGGCCTGCTGGAGCGGCGCCCCGGCTGGTACGTCACCCGCATCGTGCTCACCCTCGGCGCCTTCGTGGCCGGCTGGGTCGGCGTGTTCCTGCTCGGCGACTCCTGGTGGCAGCTGCCGCTCGCCGCGCTGATGGCGGTGGCCACCACGCAGGTCGCGTTCCTCGGGCACGACGCCGGGCACCGTCAGATGTTCCGCAGGCGTGGCCCCAGCGACCTGGTCGGCCTGTTCGCGGGCAACATGGCGGTCGGGATCAGCTACGGCTGGTGGGTCGACAAGCACAACCGGCACCACGCCAACCCGAACCACGAGGACGAGGACCCGGACGTCGGCGCTGGCGCCCTGGTGTGGACGCCCGAGCAGGCGATCCAGACCCGGGGGTTCGGTCGGTGGATGGCCCGGCGGCAGGCGTACTTCTTCTTCCCGATGCTGCTGCTGGAGGGTCTGAGCCTGCACGTGGCGAGCATCCGGGCGATCGTCGGCCGGGAGAACGGGCGGTACGCGACGTCGATGCGGCACCGGGCGGTCGAGGCGGTGTTGCTCGTCGCGCACACCGTCGGGTACGTGGCGCTGCTCCTGGCGGTCATGTCGCCGGTGAAGGCGCTGCTCTTCGCCGTCGTGCACCAGGCGCTGTGGGGCCTCTACATGGGGTGCTCGTTCGCGCCGAACCACAAGGGCATGCCGATGCCGACCGCAGAGGACGAGCTGGACTTCCTGCGCAAGCAGGTGCTGACCTCCCGCAACGTACGGGGTAGCCGGCTGGTGGACACCGTGTTGGGCGGGCTCAACTACCAGATCGAGCACCACCTGTTCCCGAACATGCCCCGGGCCAACCTGCGCCGGGCGCAGCCCATCGTCCGCGCCTACTGCGCCGAGCAGGGCATCCCGTACGCGGAGACCGGGCTGGTCGAGTCGTACCGGCAGGCGCTCGGTCACCTGCACGAGGTGGGCCGGCCGCTGCGCGGCTGACGCGAGGCGGGTCGGCGGGACGCGTCCGGCTCCCCGGACGCGCCACCGGTAGGGTCTGGTCATGGCAGACCTGCTCACCGCGGACGCGGTGCGAGACGAGCTGGGCGGGTTGTCCGACTGGTCGGGTGACCCGACCGGCATCGGTCGTACCGTCCAGCTCAGCAGTTTCCCGGACGCCATCGCGGTGGTGGACCGGGTGGCGACGGTGGCCGAGGAACTCGACCACCATCCCGACATCGACATCCGATGGCGGACCCTGACCTTCCGCTGTGTCACCCACTCGGCCGGTGGGGTCACCCACCGGGACATCGAGCTGGCCCGGCGGATCGACGACATCGTCCGGAGCGCGGCATGAGATTCGAGATCAGCAAGGTCCTGGACGCCATCGAGGGGCGGGTCTGCACCGACCCGTCGCTGGCGCGGGCGGTCGTCGACCTGGCCGAGGTGATCCGCTACCAGGACATCGACGGTGGTCGGCCGGCCAGCCTGCTGCGCCTCGGCATGGTCATCGACGCGCTCTCCCGCGAGTTGGAGGAGGACAGCGTCCAGGTCTACGCGGTGGTGCACCGGGCGCTGCTCTCCGACGCCGACCTGACCTCCAACGAACGCATGGTGGTCCGCCGTTGGGCCGACGACGGGCTCGTCGAGGTGCTCGACAATCCGGGCGACCGGATGTTGGAGGTGGCCGACCTGCTCGGGTTGCCGGTGCTCAGCCGGGTGCGGTTCGACGGGCTGCGCGGTCGGTTCCCGTGGCTGGTCGAGCAGCCCGGTCGGGTGGTCGCCCCGGTGCCGGGCGCCGGCGGGCCGGTGTTCATCGCGCACGTCGGCGGCGGGCACTCGCCGGTGGCCGGCAAGCGTTCGCCGACCGGGGTGAAGCTGCTGGCCCGCCAGTGGCGCTGCCCGGAGTCGGGTTGCGCGTTGTTCGGCGGCGGTGGTGGGGGTGGCGCGTTCGCCGACCTGGCCGGGGGTGCGGACCGCAGCCCCGCCGCGCAGCCGCCGCCCTCGCTGCGCAACGGCGTACCGACCTGCCCCCGACATGGCGCGCGTCTCGGTGACGGCGGCCCCCGGCCGCGTACGGAGGTGCTCGCAGTGCGCGTCGGCGGGCTGGTCCGGCGGCGGTTCGTGCTGAGCGAGGAGCAGCCGGTGGTGGCCGGTCGGGCACCCGAGCAGGACGGCGGGATCATGCTCGGGCAGTGGCTCAACGACGAGGCCCGCCGGTGGATCAGCCGGGGTCACGTCCGGTTCGAGCTGCGGGTGGGCGAGGTCATCGTGACGGACGTGAGTACCAACGGCTCGGGCATCCGGCCGGCTGGTTCGATGGTCGAGTCGGATCGGATCCCGCTGGCCCCGCAGCAGTCCCGGGTGTTGGGCGAGAACGACATGGTGGAGCTGTACCCGGGTGTGCAGATCGGTCGTGCCGAGGAGTTGCCGACCGGCGCCCCGTTCACGCCCACCTCGGTGATGGCCGAGGCCCCGACGATGGCCATGCGCCTGCCCCGTCCCTGACCGCGAAAGGCGGGCGTCGACGTCGACGCCCGCCTTTCGGTTCGTTCCGGGTCAGCCGGCCAGCACCTCGGCGAGCTGGGCCACCGCGAAGTCGATCTCCTCCTCGGTGATCACCAGCGGAGGGGCGAGGCGGATGGTGGAGCCGTGGGTGTCCTTGGCGAGCACGCCCCGCTCGGCGAGCCGTTCGCACGCCTCCCGGCCGCTCATCAGCGCCGGGTCGATGTCCAGACCGGCCCACAGGCCACGCACGCGTACGGCGACGAGTCCGTCGCCGAGCAGAGCTTCCAGGCCGGCGCGCAGCCGTTCGCCCAGCTCGGCGGAGCGGCGCTGGAACTCGCCGGTGGCCAGCAGCCGGACCACCTCGACGGCCACCGCGCAGGCCAGCGGGTTGCCGCCGAAGGTGGAGCCGTGCTGGCCGGGCTTGAGAACGCCGAGCACGTCGGTGTTCGCGGCCACCGCGGAGACCGGCACGATGCCGCCGCCGAGGGCCTTGCCCAGCAGGTACATGTCGGGCACGACGCCCTCGTGGTCGCAGGCGAAGGTCGTGCCGGTACGCCCCAGACCGGACTGGATCTCGTCGGCGATGAACAGCACGTTCCGGTCGGTGCAGACCTGGCGTACGCCCGGCAGGTAGCCCTCCGGCGGCACCACCACGCCCTGCTCGCCCTGGATGGGCTCCAGCAGCACGGCGACGGTGTTCTCGTCGATCGCGGCGGTCAGCGCGTCGAGGTCGCCGTACGGCACGACGGTGAAGCCCGGGGTGTACGGCCCGAAGTCGGCGCGGGCGTCCTCGTCGGTGGAGAAGCTGACGATGGTCGTGGTCCGGCCGTGGAAGTTGCCCTCGGCGACCACGATGTTGGCCTGTCCGGCGGGCACTCCCTTGACCTGGTAGCCCCACTTGCGGGCCACCTTGATCCCGGTCTCCACGGCCTCGGCGCCGGTGTTCATGGGCAGCACCAGGTCCTTGCCGCACAGCTCGGCCAGCTCCCGGCAGAAGTCGGCGAACTGGTCGTGGATGAACGCGCGGCTGGTCAGCGTGAGCCGGTCCAGTTGGGCGTGCGCGGCGGCGATGAGTTGCGGGTGCCGGTGGCCGAAGTTGAGCGCGGAGTAGCCGGCGAGGCAGTCCAGGTAGCGCTTGCCGTCCACGTCGGTGAGCCAGGCGCCCTCGGCGGACGAGATCACCACCGGCAGGGGGTGGTAGTTGTGCGCCGTCCAGCGCTCGGCGTCCCGGACCGCGCCCGGCGTACGCAGGATGTCATCCACGATCACTTGCTTGCCTTTCCCTGACGGAGTCGCAGCGTGCAGCACTTCGGTCCGCCGCCGGCCCTACGCAGCTCGGACAGGTCGACACCGATGGTTTCGTAGCCCCGGTCGCGCAGCTTGGCGGCGAGGTCGGTGGCCTGCGCGGGCAGTACCACGTGCCGGCCGTCGCTCACCGCGTTGAGGCCCAGCACCTCGGCGTCGGCCATGGTGGCGTGCACGGCGTCGGGGAAGAGCCGACGCAGCACGGCCTGGCTGCCGGGGCTGAACGCCTCCGGCAGGTACGCCACGGTCTGCTCGTCGAGGACGGTCAGCGCGGTGTCCAGGTGGTAGAAGCGCGGGTCGACGAGCTGCATGGTGATCACCGGGTAGCCGAAGACCTCCTGCAACTGGGCGTGCGTGGCGTGCGCGGTGCGGAAGCCGGTGCCGGCCAGCAGGTGGTCGCCGGCGAGCAGGACGTCGCCCTCGCCCTCGTTGACGTGCTTGGGGTCGTACATCTCGAAGCCGGCGGCCTCGAACCAGGCCCGGTAGGCGGGTGCCTCGTCGGCGCGCTGCGGGTCGCGGAACTGCACGGCCAGCGCCTTGCCGTCGATCACGGTGCCGCCGTTCGCGGCGAAGACCATGTCGGGCAGGCCGGGCACCGGAGCGATCTCCTCGACGGTGTGGCCCAGGTCGCGGTACGTCTGGCGCAGCTGCTCCCACTGGCGGACGGCCAGCGCGGCGTCGACCGGCGCGCTCGGGTCCATCCAGGGGTTGATGGCGTAGTCGACGGCGAAGTACGTCGGCCGGCACATCAACAGGCGCTGGCTGGTGGCGTCCATCGTCATTAGTCCTGCTCCCAGGGGTCGGGCGCGCCCGGCCACCGTGGCCCACGGGCTGGCGCCGTTGCTCAACGTTATGCGGCGTCAGCGGCAGGATCCACCACCGACAGTTGCGCAGACCGAACATTCGTTGCGTCTGGAGGGCTGCCGGAGGCGATTTGTTGCGTCAGCGCGTGCCGTACCCCGGAAACACTTCAGGGGCGGCGAACCGCCGCCCCTGAAAGGGTGTCGCCCGGCCGGTGAACCACCGGGTGTTCGGGCTGCCGGCGAACCGCCGGCTTTTCGCCGGTGCGTCACCGGCGAGCGGAACAGTGCCCGCTAGAAACGATCGACAAACTGTGAGTCAAGCCACTCGCGGAAGCGCTGCACCCAGTCGCCGTCGGTGGTCGGCCAGTCGAACTGGCCGGTCATCGCCAGCACGCCGACCACCACCGCGCCCAGGCCGATCAGCACGCCGAACAGGGCGTCGGTCTTGCCGGCGATGTGCCGGCGGCGGGTGGCCATGAGGCCGAACACCGCGAGCACCGCGCCGAACGCGCCGAGCCCGATGCCGTAGCCGGCCAGGGTGCCGGTCAGCACGAACAGCGCGCCGGCGACCGCGACGATCAGGCCGAGGGTGGCGAGCAGGCTGGCCCGCGGCTTCGGGCCGCGCGTCACCTGCGGTTCCGGCTCGGCCCGGTCCGGGGTCGGGTCGACCGGGCGATCGGTGGTGACCCGGTCCGTCGTGTCGGTCGGGCGGGTGGCCCGGTCCGTCGTGTCGGCCGGCCGGGTGACCCGGTCCCGGTCGAGGTCGACGTCCCGGTCGGCGGTGCGGTCACGCGTCGGCGTCGGCGTGGCGACGGCTCGGGCGTCGCCGTCCACCGGCCGGGCGGTGGCGGCGCGGGCCACGGCCGCGCGCTCGGAGGCCCGTCGCTCGGCGTCGCCGGCCTGGTCGCCGGTCACCGTGCTGCTGCGGTACGTCGTCTGGTCGGCGTCCCGGTCGGTCACCACCGGGCGGCCCGAGGTCTCGTCGTCCGTCCGGCCTCCGGTCAGCGCCGTGCCGTCCCGGTCGGTGACCGGGGTGTCGCGGCCGTCCACGCGGCCGTCGAGGTTCTCGTCCCGCGTCGGTGCCGGCTCGGACCGGCGGGACAGCGAAGGAATCCTGACCACTACACACCTCCTGATGAATGCGTGGTGGCCGACGGAGAGGGTGGCATCCACGCGGTACCGCCCCGAAGTACCCCGTTGGGCGTTTCCTGACACCAGCACGGGGTACGCCTGTCGGTGCGGTGGGGTGACGACGGGTCGATCACGGGCCGGTCGCTCTGGTCTCGCCGGATCGGGCGGGGGCACGGCTGGGGGTGCCGAGCACCTCCAACCCGGCCCGCCGCACGTACACCTCCCGCTTGTCGACGGCGAGGCCCTTGTCGTCGAGGACGTAGCCGACCAGCCAGACCCATCCGTGGTACGTCGGGCGCGGGTCCACACTCACCAGTCGCTCTACCTGGACAAGCCGGCCGAGGTGACCGCCTACGAACATGTCTGGTCGGATCTGGAGGCACTCGCGTCGGGTGAGGCAGAATCAGAAAAAATGATCACTTCGATCATCGAGGAGCATCATGACTGACCTTGCCGGTGCCAGTTGGCGCAAGAGCACCCGCAGCGGCGGCAGCGGCGGCAACTGCGTCGAGGTGGCCGACAACCTGCCAGGCGTCGTGGGCGTCCGGGACAGCAAGGACCCGGCCGGTCCCGCGCTGACCTTCGCCCCGCCCGCCTGGGCCGCGTTCGTGGCCGTCGTCAAGGGGCAGCGCCAGGGCTGACGCGACGCGCGGGCACACAGCGGCCCGGCTCACCCGGCCCCTCCGGACGCTGCTGACTATCCTTGGCACCCGTGCCAGAGGGACACACGATCCACCGCCTGGCGGCCCGGCACGCCGAGCTGTTTGCCGGGGACAAGGTGCACGCCAGCAGCCCGCAGGGCCGCTTCGCCGAGGGCGCCGCCCGGCTCTCCGGCAGCGTCTTGGAGGGCACCGAGGCGTACGGCAAGCACCTCCTGCACCACTACGCCGCGGATCTGACCCTGCACGTGCACCTCGGGCTGTACGGCAAGGTCACCGACGGGTCGGGCGAGCCACCGGACCCGGTCGGCCAGATCCGGCTCCGGCTGGCCAGCGACCGCAACTGGCTGGACCTGCGCGGCCCCACGGCCTGCGAACTGCTCACCCCACCCGAGGTGGCAGTGCTGCGGGACCGCCTCGGGCCGGACCCGCTGCGCGCCGACGCCGACCCGCAGCGGGCGTACGCCCGGATCTCCCGCAGCCCGACGCCCCTCGCGGCGCTGCTGCTGGACCAGTCGGTGGTGGCCGGCACCGGTCTGATCTTCGTGACCGAGGCGCTGTTCCGGGCCGGGCTGCCGCCGACGATGCCCGGCCGACAGCTGACCCGCGACGGCTTCGACGCGCTCTGGGCCGACCTCGTCGGGCTGATGCGGCTCGCGGCCGAGCGCGGCCGGATCGACACCGTGCGCGACGCGCACCTGCCCGAGGCGATGGGCCGCCCGGCCCGCGTGGACCGGCACGGCGGCGAGGTGTACGTCTACCGCCGCCCCGGCGCGCCCTGCCACATCTGTGGCACCGAGGTCAGCCGTGGCGAGCTGGCCGGCCGCAACCTCTACTGGTGCCGTACCTGCCAGGCCGGCTGAGCTGTCAGTCCCCGTCGAGCAGCCAGCGGACCACCTCGACCTGGTGCGCGAAGACGACCTCACCGGCGATGCTCCAGGCCAGTGTCTGACCGATCGTCCAACCGCGTACCCGCTCCCGGTCCAACCCCAGGTCGGTGCTCAGCCGGTCGAGCCGGTGCCGGACGGCGGTCGGCGAGTGACCCAGCTCCCGGCCACGCACCATCGGCACGACCGAGAACTCCCGCTCGCCGGTCAGCGGCTTCGGGTCGATCACCAGCCACGGTTCCCGGTCGGCGGCGAGCACGTTGCCGGCGTGCAGGTCCTGGTTGACCAGCACCTGCTCGCCCTGACTCGACGCGAGTCCGGCCAACAGGTCGCTCGCGACGTCGAGCAGCCGCCGTTCGTACGGCCGACCGGCCCGTTCCCAGGCCCGGGGCATCCGGTCGATCCAGCCGGCGGCCTCCTCGGCCAACGGGGTGAACGGCGCGCCGGCCGGTCGCCACAAGCGGGGCAGCAGCCCGGTCACCGCGTCGAGCGCCCGATCCATGGGCAGCTCGTACAGGGCGGTGCCGGGCCGGCAGCGTTCCACGAGCAGGGCACGGCGCTCCGGGTCGTGCGCGAGCAGACGGACCGCCCCGTCGCCGTCCCAGTGGGCCAGCGCGTCGGCCTCGTACCGGCTGTCGTCGTCCGGGTACTGGAGTTTCAGCACCGCCGGCGTGCCGTCGGGTAGGTCGGCGGGGAGCGCCAGCGAGGCGTACGCCTGCTCGAACGGTGGCCCGGGTCGCAGCGACCATCGCTCGGTGCACTCCGCCAGCCACCTCGGAAGTACGTCCAGCCAGTCCCGGCCGGCCGGCGAGCCGCGTACCCAGTCGAGCCCCGTGGGTAGATCCATCCGGTCATCCTGGAGCATCCACCGCCCCCGCGGCCGGTCGGCCGCCCGCGTCCCGAGCAGGACGTGGGGCGTGCCCGCGCCGAAGAGGAGTTCCTGGGTGTGGGCGCCGTCGGTGGCGGCCTCGGTGCTGCGGGGGAACATGGCCCGCTCGTACTCGGTGATCGCGGTTTCCGGGTCGTCCAGGTGGGCGGCGAGGGCCTTGGCGAGCTCGGAGCCGTCGTACATGGCCAGGTTGGCGCCTTCGCCGTTCGGAGCCGCGAGGTGCGCGGCGTCCCCGAGCAGGGTCACCCCCGGCACCCGGTCCCACCGGTGTCCGACCGGCAGCGTGTGGAGCGGGCGCGGGATGGGCGGGGTGTCGCTGTGGGTGATCAGCGCGGTGAGTTCGGGGGCCCACCCGTCGAACTCCCGCGCGATCCGCGCGACCGCCGCGCGGGCATCGGTCGCGTCGATGGCGGCGAACCAGGACAGCGGCTCGGTGAGGAACACGTACGTGTGCAGGGTGCCACCCCGCTCGCGGTGCGCCAGGAGGCCCTTGCCGGGTGCGAGGGCGTACATCGCGCCCGGGCCGACCGCCTTCGCGGTCGCGGGATGCCGGGTCTCGCTGTCGAAGAGGTGCGTCTCGATGGCCGACATGCCGGTATACCGGGGGATGGCGGCGGACAGCAGCGGGCGGACCCGCGACCAGGCGCCGTCCGCGCCGACCAGCAGGCCCGTGACAACCGTGGAGCCGTCGTCGAAGGTGACCTCGTGGCGGCCCGCGCCGAGGGCGGCCACGCCGCTGACCCGGCGGCCCCACCGGACACATCCGGCCGGGAGGGAGTCGAGCAGGATCTGGCGCAGGTCGCCGCGGAGGATCTCGGGGCGTCCACCCGTGTCGTCGTCGGGCAGGTCGGCCAGGACGGTCCCGTCCCGGTCGAGGAACCGGCTCGCCTGGCGGCCCGTGAGCACGCGGCGGCGGAACTCCTCGAGCAGGCCGGCCTCCCGCAGGGCCGACTGGCCGCTGTGGGGGTGGATGTCGAGCAGGCCGCCCTGGGTGCGCGCGGTCGGCGAGGTCTCGCCCTCGTAGACCGTCGCCGGGATGCCGTGCAGGTGCAGGACGCGGGCCAGCGTGAGGCCACCGAGGCCGGCGCCGATGATCGTGACTGGTGGGGGCATGGGTGCTCCTTGAGAAGGGCGGGACAGGGTGGCGTCGGTCGTCAGGGCCGTCCGCCGCACGGCTCAACCCTTAGTCTCGGTACCGGACCGACCCGGTCTGTTTACCGAGTAAACTTACCGGGTAAAGCTAGCACGTGGAGGGGTCGCCGTACATGCCCAACCGAGGAGACCGTGGAGGGTCGAGGACCCGGGCGCACATCGCGGAGGTCGCGACCGGGCTGTTCCTGGAGCGCGGCTTCGACAACGTCACGATCGTCGAGGTCGCCGCCGCGGCGGGCGTGTCGAAGGTGACCGTGTTCTCGCACTTCGACCGGAAAGAGGATCTTCTGCTGGACCGCCTTCCCGACGTGGTCGAGATCGCGCGTACGGCCGTACGCGAGCGGCCGGACGACGTGGGCGTCGTCGAAGCCGTCCGGCGCACTCTGCTCGCCCTCGCCGACGAGCGGCACGGGCTGTCCGTGCTGGAGGAGGGGATCGACGAGTTCCTGCGGATCGTCGGTGAGGCCCCCACGTTGATCGCGCGGCTCCGCGTGTTCGAGCACGAGGTCGAGGCTGCGCTGGCCGAGGAACTCGAGAGCGACACGCGCTTCACCGGGGACGCCGCGCTCCTCGCCGCGCTCCTCGTCGCCGCGTACCGCGTCGTCGCGGTCGCGACCGTCCGGCGGCGGCTCGCCGGCGACGACCTCGCCGCCATCGCGACGGCGCATCAGGAGCGTGTGAACCGAGCGTTCGACGCGATCGAGCACGGCATTTGACAGTCGACCGGCTGCCGGAGCAGGCTGGAGAGCTGACAACGATGTCAACGGACAAAAGGCGTAAACCCTGTTCCGATTTTTCCCCGTCCCATCCGTGCGCGGCCGGCCGGATCGCGGTGTCCCCTGGCGTTTTCCGGCGCGGACCCGGTCCGCCCACCGATCCTGGCCGTATGCCCCTTCCCTACCCGGCGGTGAGCAACTGAGATGACCCACGTGCCCCGATCCGCAGCCGAACCGGCCCCTGCCCCGCCGGGGTCACCCGACCTGCCCGACCTCGACGACTTCCTCGCCGAGCAGACCCGCACGCTGCTCGACACGGCCCGCCTGTCGGTCCGACCCGAGGGCGGCTTCTGGTGGCTGACCGACGACCGCACCCCGGACCGCGGCGAACCGGTCTTCACCTGGATCACCTGCCGGATGACCCACGTGGCCGCCCTCGCCCACCGCGACGGCGACCCGGACGCCGCCGCCCTCGTCGACCACGGGGTCGCCGCGCTCACCACACTGCTGCGCGACGAGCGGTACGGCGGCTGGTTCGGTGCCGTGGACCAGCAGGGCGTACCCGTCGACGACCGCAAGGCCGGCTACGACCACGCGTTCGTCCTGCTCGCCGCGTCCAGTGCCGTACGCGCCGGTCGACCCGGCGCGGACCGGTTGCTCGCCGACGCGCAGGCCGTGGTGCGGGACCGGTTCTGGGACGACGAGACCGGCTCGGTCCGCGAGTCCTGGAACCGGGACTGGACGGTCACCGAGGACTACCGCGGCGCCAACAGCAGCATGCACATGGTCGAGGCGTACCTCGCCGCTGCCGCCGCCACCGGCGACGCGAGCTGGACCGGCCGGGCCCTGCGCATCGCCGACCACCTGGTGCACGGCGAAGCCGCCCGGCACGACTGGCGGCTACCCGAGCACTACACCGCCGACTGGACGCCGCTGCCCGACTACAACCGGGACCAGCCCGCCGACCAGTTCCGGCCGTACGGCTCCACCATCGGCCACTGGCTCGAATGGGCTCGACTGCTCGTCGAACTCGAAGCGGTGCTGCCGCAGCCACCCCGCTGGCTGCTCGACGACGCGCGGGCGCTGTTCGCCGCCTCGGTGCGGCGCGGCTGGTCGGTCGACGGCACGGACGGCTTCGTCTACACGATCGACTGGGACGACCGGCCCGTGGTGCGCGCCCGGATGCACTGGGTGCTCGTCGAGGCCATCGGCGCGGCGATCACCCTGTACCGGCGCACCGGGGACACCGTCTACGCCGACTGGTACCGGGTCTTCTGGGCGTACGCCCGCGAGTACCTGGTCGACGGCACCGGGTGGCGGCACGAGCTGGACCCGGGGAACCGGCCCGCCGACACGGTCTGGCACGGCCGACCGGACGTCTACCACGCGTACCAGGCCGTGCTGCTGTCCCGCTCGGCCCACGGGCTCGGCGGTCCCGGGCCGCTCGCCCCCGGCGAGGTGACCGCGTGATCGTGGTCGCGGGAGAGGCCCTGATCGACCTGGTGGTTACCGCCGACGGGGAGCGGGCCGTGCCGGGTGGCTCCCCGGCGAACGTGGCCGTGACCCTGGCCCGGCTCGACGAACCGGTACGGCTGCTGGCCCGGATCGGCACCGACGCGTACGGCCGCCAGCTCACCGAGTACCTGAGCGCCAACCGGGTGGACCTGGGGTGGGCGGTCCGCGCCGAGGAGCCCACCTCGGTGGCGGTGGCCACCCTGAACGCCGTCGGCCAGGCCAGCTACGAGTTCCGGCTGGCCGGCGCGGCGGACTGGCAGTGGACCCCAAGGGAACTACCCGACCTGACCGGGTCACCGGCGACCGCCCTGCACACCGGGTCGCTCGCGCTCGCGCTGGCACCCGGCGGGCAGGTGCTGGAGGACCTGCTCGCCGCCGAACACCGCCGGGGCGGGCTGACCCTCTCCATCGACCTCAACCTGCGCCCGAGCATCGTCACGGACCGGGCGGCGGAGCAGGAGAGGGTACGGCGGCAGGTACGGCTGGCGCACCTGGTCAAGGCCAGCGACGAGGACCTGGCCTGGCTGCACCCGGACCGGACGCTCGCCGACGTGATGACCGAGTGGCGTGCTGCCGGCGTGTCCTGCGCGGTGGTCACCCGGGGCGGGGACGGTGCCGTGCTGCTCGCCCCGGACGGCTCACTTCACGAGCAGCCGGCCGTACCCACCACGGTTGTCGACACCGTCGGCGCCGGCGACTCGTTCACCGGCGGTCTGCTGGCCGCGCTGGCCGACCTCGACGCGCTCGGTGACCGCCCGGCCGACCGGCTCGCCGCGGTGAGCGCGCAGCAGTGGGCGGCGGTGCTCCGGCAAGCGGCGACGGTGGCGGCGCTGACCTGCGGCCGGCGGGGTGCCGACCCGCCGCGCCGCGCGGAGGTGGAGGCCGTCCTCACACCCGCAGGCTGACCACACTTTGCTCTGCACCCACGGATGCGACGGTTACCGTCCGCGACCGGTGCACATCCGGGTGCAGAGCAAAGGGGGCAGGGGGCAGGTGCCGTACCCGCGGGCGCAGACGCGCTGCTCAACGCTCGCGGTGGTGACGCCGGGCGGGGCGGGGCGCGGTCAGGACAGGCCGCGGGGCAGCAGGTGGGTGGGGAGAACCGTGGTCGACGGAGGGCTGTCGTCGTCGCCGGCTATCCGCTGAAAGAGGCGCTCGGTGGCGACTCTCGCCAGCTCGCGGGTGTTGTAGGCCACGACGGTCAGCGGCCGGGGCATCAGGTGGGCCAGCTCGAAGTCGTCGAAACCCACAAGCGCGGCGTCACTGCCCCGCCGGTGCAACTCCTGGAGCGCGCCGACGGTGAGCCGGTTGTTGGCGCAGAAGAACGCGGTCGGCGGCTCCGGAAGGTCGAGCAGCTCGGCGACCGCCCGGCCGGCCTCCTCCGGCGCGATGAGGCGCTCGCGGACCAGCGACTCGTCCGGCTCCACACCAGCCGCCGCCAGTGCCGCCCGCGCCCCGACCAGCCGTTCACGCATCGTCGACACGCTCGGCGCACCGAGCAGCAACCCCACCCGGCGGTGCCCCTCGGCGAGCAGCGCGCCGACCCCGGCCTGGCTGCCACCCCGGTTGTCCAGCAGCACGGCGTCCGCCTGCAAACCCTGCGGTGGCCGGTCCAGGAACACCACAGGCATGCCCAACTCGACCTCCCGGCGCAGGAACGAGTGGTCGGGGCCGGCCGGCACCACGAGCAGCCCGTCGACCCGGCGCTGGGTGAAGTCCTGGAGCAGGGCGCGTTCGCGCTCCGGGTCCTCCTCGGACGAGGCGGTGATCAGCATCGTGCCGTGCGCGGCGGCGATCTCGGCCGCCACGCTGGCGATCGTCGCGTAGAACGGGTTGGCGATCTCCTCGATGAGTAGCCCCACCGTGGCGTTGAGCTGCCGGGAGCGCAGGTTGCGGGCGATGTCGTTGCGCCGGAAACCCAACTCGGCGATGGCGGCCAGGACCCGACCCACCAACTCCTGCCCGACCGGTTCGTCGTTGACCACCCGGGACACCGTCTTGAGGCTGACCCCGGCGAGCCGGGCCACGTCGACCATCGTCGGACGTCGGCGCGCGGCCGACCGGGTCGGGGTCTGCGTCACGGGGTGGTCCTCCACGGAGGGCGCGGGTCAGCGGTCGAGGGCGGCGAGCGCGTCGACCGCTTTTCGGGCGGCGATGAGCACCGGATCCCACACCGGCGCGTACGGCGGAGCGTAGCCGAGGTCGAGCGCCGTCATGTCGTCCACCGTCATGCCGTTCCACAGAGCCACGGCCAGCGTGTCGATCCGCTTGGCGGCCTCCGACCAGCCGACGATCTGCGCACCGAGCAACCGGCCGCTGGGCCGCTCGGCGATCAGCTTGACCGTCATCGGCCGCGCGCCGGGGTAGTAGCCGGCCCGGTTCGTCGACTCGGCGATCACCGAGACGAAGTCGAAGCCGGACGCCGAAGCCTCGCGCTCACGCAGGCCCGTCCGGCCCACCTCCAGGTCGCAGACCTTGGTCACCGCCGTCCCGATCACACCGGCGAAGGTGGCGTAACCGCCGCCGATGTTGATCCCGGCGACCCGGCCCTGCTTGTTGGCGTGCGTGCCCAGCGGCACGTTCACCGGCAGCCCGCTGACCCGGTGCAGCGTCTCCACACAGTCGCCGGCCGCCCAGACACGCGGCACACCGACCACCCGCATTCGGCGGTCCACCCGGATCGCGCCGGTCGGACCGATCGGCAGCCCGGCCGCCTCGGCGAGCGCGGCGTTGGGGCGTACGCCCAGACCCAGGACCACGACGTCGGTCGGAATCGGCCCCTCGGCCGTGACCACCGCGGACACCCGGCCGTCCCGCTGCTCCAGGCCGGTCACCGGCAGGCCGGTGCGGATCGTGATGCCGAGGCCGCGCATGGCCTCGGCGACCAGCTCACCCATGTCGCTGTCCACTGTCGACATGGGCTGGTCGCCCGCCTCGACCAGGGTCACCGAGAGGCCGCGTTGGATCAGGGCCTCGGCGATCTCGACGCCGATGTAGCCGCCACCCACCACCACGGCCCGGCGCGGCTTCGGTTCGGCGTCCAGCCAGAGGCGCAGGGCCGCCCCGTCGTCGAGGGTCTGCATGCCGAACACGCCGCCCGCGTCGGTGTCGGCCCAGGGTGGCTTCACCGGCACCGCGCCGGTGGCGTACATCAGGTCGTCGAAGCGCTCGCGGACCTCGCCGCCGCCCTCCAGGTCCCGTGCCACCACCTCGCGGCGCTCCAGGTCGATGGCGGTGACCTCGTGGCGCATCCGCACGTCCATCGCGTACGTGGTGCGGAACGTCTCCGGCTCCCGGGCGATCAACGCGTCCGGGCCGGGGACCAGGCCGCTGATCCAGTACGGGATGCCGCACGCCGAGTAGGAGGTGAAGTGGCCGCGTTCGAAGACCATGATCTCCAGGTCGTCACGGCCGCGGCGGCGTCGGGCCTGGGACGCCGCGGACATGCCGGCGGCGTCCCCGCCGATGACGATCAGCCGTTGCGCCACTGGCTCATCCTGTCACGAGGTGCTCAGCCGCGCGTCTGTCGTGCCACGTCCTGCACCACGTCGGTGAGCTTCCCGGTGCGGGCGAACACCGCGCGTTGCCGGGCCGCGCCGGTGCCGTGCCGGCGCAGCCCGCCCAGCAGGTCGGTCACCTCCGCCCAGTCGCCGTGCTGCTCCAACGCCGGCCGCATCCGCTGCACGAACTCGTCGAGCAGCTCCCACGCCGGGCGCAGCTCGCCGGTGGTCACGTCGACGCCCTCGCCCTCCAGCCCGTCGTGGGCGGCCCGCCAGTGCGCGCCGACCAGCAGGTGGTGGTCCGTCCGCAACGCCGGCCGGCCCGCCTCGACGTCGGCCATGGCCGTGGCGACCAGGGCCCGCACCAGCGCGGCGACCAGCACCGCGTCGTCCACCGACGGGCAGACGTCGCCAATCCGCAGCTCCACGGTCGGGTACTTCGCCGACAGCCGGGCGTACCAGTAGAGCATCCCCTCGTCGAGCATCACCCCGCTGGAGATCAACTGGCGGATCAGCCGCAGGTAGTGCTCGTGCGACTCCAGCCACGGCGTCGGCGCCACCGACGGCCAACGCTCCCACTCGACCGACCGCCAACTCGCGTAGCCGGTGTCCTCGCCCCGCGCGAACGGGGAGTTGGTGGTCACCGCGTGCAGCATCGGCAGCCACGGCCGTACGTGGTTGAGCACCTGCACGCCGGTCTCCGGGTCGGGAACGCCGACGTGCACGTGCATGCCGTTGTTGCCGGGGCCGGGCACGAGCAGCCGGAACCGCTCGATCATCCGGTCGAAGCGGGGCTTGTCCACCACCGGCGGCACCGGGCCGTCGACCGGGCCGGTGCCGATGGCAAGCAGTCGTACGCCGGCCCGCTCGGCCGCGTCGGCGAGCGCGCCGCGCAGCACGCCCAGCGAGTGCCGGATGGACGACAGCTCCAGGCCGGGCGGCGAACCGATCTCGATCTGGCTGGTCTGGAACTCGCGTTCGACCTGGCCGCGCAGCTCCGCCGGCACCTGGTCCAGCACGAGGTCGACGGCGGGCACCGCGGCTCCGGTGTGCGGGTCGACGAGCAGGAACTCCTCCTCGACACCCACGGTGAGCCCATCGGTCCCCGCGGTCGTTCCGCTGGGCGCCTCCGCCACCTGGCCGGTCATCGACACCACCGTCCGTTCCTGCCGCCCGCGGCCCGTCCGCGTCGGTTCGGCTGTCGGTTACCCAACGTGGCGATGCCGGGAAACGTGATGGCGGCGCGTCGTGCGTCGCTCCCCGCGCGCCGGCCGGCCGCGCGTCCGCGCCAGGAGACCGGGCTGGCGGTGATCCGGCCCGCCACCGTGACACCGGGTCCTAGGCTGATCCCGTGCCGGTGCCAGTGGGTTTCGTCGGGGTCGCGTGGATGTTCGCGTTCGCCCAGGTGACGCTCCTCGCGGACCGCCCGGCCGATCTGCTCGCCGGTGCCGCCCTGACCACTCTGGCGCTGCTCGCCGCGCTGGTCGCGACGCGGGTGCCGGGCGGTCTGAACGCGCCCGGCGCCGGGCGGCGCTGGATCGGGCTGCGCGCCCGGTCCCGCGGTCGACGGACGCCCCGGCAGGTCGACCCGGACGCCGCGGGTCGACCCCGTCCCCGCGCACCCGGGCACCCCTCGGTCGCGTAGCGCGTCGCGTCGCGCGGCCGATCCCGCCGTCACCGGTCCTCCCGCCGAGCCAACGCCGCGGGGGAGGACCCCACCGGAATCGGACCGAGGGGTTTCCCATGCTCGCCTTCGCACCACTGCACGACACGGTCACCGCCGCCGGCGCGGCGCTGTCCTGGCTCACCGATCTGCTCGAACCGCTGGCCGGCGGCATGGCCACCGCCGCCGCCATCGTGCTCTTCACCATCGCCGTCCGGTTGCTCATCTCGCCGTTGACCGTCGCGCAGGTCCGCGGCGAGCGGCGCCGCGCGGCGCTCGCCCCGCAGGTGCGTGACATCCAGCGGAGGTACGCAGGCGACCCGGCGACGCTCCAGCGTGAGGTGTTCGCGTTGTACCGCGAGGCCGACGCCAACCCGATCACCGGCTGCCTGCCGTTGCTGATCCAGGCGCCGTTCCTGCTGGTCCTCTACCGGTTGTTCACCACCACCGAGGGCGGTACGGGGTTGCTGACCGAGCGGTTGGCCGGGGTGCCGCTGGGCCACCACCTCGGCGACGGTCTGGGCGGTGCGGCCGGTCCGCTCTTCGGCGTCCTGCTCGCCGTCCTGCTGGTGTTGGCCTGGTGGTCGTCGCGGCGGGCGCGCCGGGCGTCGGCGGCGGTCGGCACGGTGGCGGGTACGCCCACCGAGGGGCCGGGTGCCGCCACGCTGGGTCGGTTGCTGCCCCTGCTGCCGTTCACGACGGTGCTTGTGGCGCTGGTGCTGCCGCTCGCCGCGGTGATCTACCTGGTGACCACGACCGCCTGGTCGGCGCTGGAGCAGGTGGTGCTCCGGCGGCCGCAGGTGGCTCCGGCGGGGGCCGAAGCAGATCGACGTTGACAACTGTCACGGTGGGACGTACAACCACTGAGAGAGCGCTCTCTCGACCCCGTCCCCCGCAGAGAGGCACGTCCATGTCACCTCGTCCGGCGGCCACCGCCGCCCCGCCCGCCCGACGCCGCCTGCTGGCGTCCGTCCTGCTCGTCGCCACCACCACCGCCCTGGCCGGCGTCACCATGAGCGCGCAGGCCGCCGTACCGCCCCCCGCCAGCGGCTGGAGCACGGTCTGGAGCGACGACTTCACCGGCGCGGCCGGCACCCTGCCGTCGGCCGCCAACTGGATCATCGACACCGGGCACAACTACCCCGGCGGCCCGGCCAACTGGGGCACCGGCGAGATCCAGAACTACACCGCCAGCACGGCGAACGTCAGCCACGACGGCGGCGGCAACCTGCGGATCACGCCGCTGCGCGACGGTGGGGGCGGCTGGACCTCCGCCCGGATCGAGACCGTGCGCAGCGACTTCAAGGCCCCGGCCGGCGGCGTGCTGGCCATCGAGGGCCGGATCCAGATGCCGAACGTCACAGGCGCGGCCGCGGCCGGCTACTGGCCGGCGTTCTGGGCGCTCGGCGCCCCCTACCGGGGCAACTACCAGAACTGGCCGGGCATCGGCGAGTTCGACGTGATGGAGAACGTCAACGGCATCAACTCGGTGTGGGGGGTGCTGCACTGCGGCGTCGCCCCCGGCGGCCCGTGCGACGAGTTCAACGGCATCGGCGCGTCCCGGGCCTGCCCCGGCGCGAGCTGCCAGTCCGCGTTCCACACCTACCGGTTCGAGTGGGACGCCTCGATCAGCCCGCAACAACTGCGCTGGTACGTCGACGGTCAGCTCTTCCACACCGTCACCCAGAGTCGGGTCGGCGAGCCGGCCTGGTCGCAGATGACGTCGCACGCGGGCTACTTCCTCCTGCTCAACGTGGCGATGGGTGGCGCGTTCCCGAACGGGGTGGCCGGCAGTGGCACGCCCACCGCGGCGACCGTCCCGGGCCGGCCGATGCTCGTCGACTACGTGGCGGTGTACCGCCGGGGTGGCGGCACCACCCCGCCGCCCACCACCCCGCCCCCGGGCGGGACGAGGGACGCGTACGGGCAGATCGAGGCCGAGTCGTTCAACGGCCAGAACGGGGTGTTCGTCGAGGCGTGCGCCGAGGGCGGGCAGAACATCGGCGCGCTGCGCAACGGGGACTGGGCGCGTTACGACAACGTCGACTTCGGCTCCACCCCGGCACGGGACTTCGTGGCGCGGGTGGCCTCCGGCGCGGGGAGCGGGGTCAGTGGCCTCGTCGAGGTGCGGCTGGACAGTCCGACCGCGACGCCCATCGGCAGCTTCGCGATCGGTAACACCGGCGGATGGCAGAGCTGGCGTTCGGTACCGGGCAACGTCGCCGCGGTGACCGGCCGGCATGCCGTCTACCTCACCTTCACCAGCGGTCAGCCGAACGACTTCGTCAACGTCAACTGGTTCACCTTCCGCCGCTGAGGCGGTCCGGTAGGGGTCTCCCGTCGCGTTGCCGCGCGACGGGAGACCCATTCATTCGCGTCGACCTCTGGACAGAAACAGTTAACTGTCTTAATAATTAGCGCCAACGTTGACGCACATGGATGCCCAGCCGGGCGCGGAGGGCCGTATGAAGCCTGCCAGATCCCTTGTCCTGTCCCTGGTCACCGCGTTGGCCGCGACCCTCGGCGCGGCCTGGGTGGCGCTGCCCGCGTTCGCCGCCGGGGGCACCGCCAGTTTCGTCAAGACCTCCGACTGGGGCTCCGGTTGGGAGGGGAAGTACACGATCACCAACGGCGGCGGCTCGACCATCAACGGGTGGAGCCTCGCCTTCGACCTGCCGGCCGGCACCACCCTCGGCAGCTACTGGGACGCCCTGCTCACCTCCGCCGGCCAGCGGCACACCTTCACCAACCGCTCCTGGAACGGCAGCATCGCCCCCGGCGCCTCGGTCTCCTTCGGCTTCCTGGCAACCGGCTCCGGCTCGCCGACCGGCTGCCAGCTCAACGGCGCGGCCTGCGGCGGCGGCACCCCACCCCCGACGACCCCGCCCCCGACCACGCCGCCCCCGACCACCCCGCCGCCGACCACGCCACCGCCGACCACCCCGCCTCCGACGACCCCGCCGCCGACCACGCCACCGCCGACCGGCGGGCTGCCGAAGCACCTGCTCACCGGCTACTGGCACAACTTCGACAACCCCGCCGTGGAACTGCGCCTGCGCGACGTCCCCGCCGACTACGACCTGGTCGCGGTCGCCTTCGCCGAGGCCACCACGACGCCGGGAGCGCTCACCTTCGGCATCGACCCGGGCCTGTCCGCCGCGCTCGGCGGCTACACCGACGCCGACTTCACCGCGGACGTACGCACCCTGCACGAACGGGGCAAGCGGGTCATCCTCTCCGTCGGCGGTGAGACCGGCCGCGTCACAGTCAACGACGCCGCCTCGGCCGCCGTCTTCGCCGACACGGCCGCCGCGCTCATCGCCCGCTACGGCTTCGACGGCATCGACATCGACCTGGAGAACGGGCTCAACCCGACGTACATGGCACAGGGGCTGCGCGCGCTGCGGGCCAAG
Organism: Micromonospora sp. NPDC005298; assembly: GCF_040607375.1. Lineage (NCBI taxonomy): Bacteria > Bacillati > Actinomycetota > Actinomycetes > Micromonosporales > Micromonosporaceae > Micromonospora > Micromonospora sp. NPDC005298. Next base: position 72,966 of record NZ_JBEXGP010000019.1, on the reverse strand, counting down.
GTCGGGCCGAATCTGATCATCGCGATGGCCCCGCAGACCATCGACATGCAGAACCCGGCCGGCGGCTACTTCAAGCTGGCCCTGGACATCAAGGACATCCTGACCGTCGTCAACACCCAGTTCTACAACTCCGGCGCGATGCTCGGCTGCGACCAGAACGCCGCGTACGGCCAGGGCACGGTGAACTTCATCGTCGCGCTCGCCTGCATCCAACTGGAGGCCGGGCTACGCCCCGACCAGGTCGGCCTCGGGCTGCCCGCCGGACCGGGCGCGGCGGGTGGCGGCATCGTCGCGCCAAGCGTGGTCAACGCCGCGCTCGACTGCCTGGCCCGGGGCACCAACTGCGGCAGCTTCCGGCCGCCGCGCACCTACCCCGGCATCCGAGGCGCGATGACCTGGTCGGTGAACTGGGACGTCAGCAACGGCAACGGCTTCGCCCGCACGGTCGCCCCGCACCTGGACACCCTGCCCTGAGCGGCCCCGACGCCCGTACCGGCGTCGGCGCACCACCTGCGCGGCCGGCGCACCACCCGGCCGCGCAGGGCACCATCCCCCACCACACCGGTCCCTGGAGGCCACCGTGAAACTCCGATCCCCCCGCGCGGCGACGTTCGCCGTCGCGCTCACCGCCGCCCTGGTCGCGGCCACCGTCGTGGCGCCGCCGGCCGCGTCGGCGGCCACCGCCGCCTTCGTCCGCACCAGCAGCTGGAGCAGCGGGTACGAAGCGAAGTTCACAGTCACCAACAACACGTCCACGGCCATCACCTCGTGGGACGTCCAGTTCGACCTGCCCGCCGGCAGCACGGTCGGCTCCGCCTGGGACGCCCAGGTGAGCAGCTCCGGCCAGCACGTGACGGCCCGCAACCTGTCCTGGAACGGCGCCCTGTCGGCCGGAGCGAGCACCTCGTTCGGCTTCATCGTCGCCGGCACGGGCGACCCAACCAACTGCACCGTCAACGGCGCGTCCTGCACCGGCGGTCCCACCACGCCCGGCGCCCCCGCCACCCCCGGCGGCCTGCGCGTCACCGGCACCACGAGCTCGGCGGTCTCGCTGGCCTGGAACGCGGTCGGCGGCACGGTGACCGGCTACCGGGTGTACGAGGGCTCCACGGTGCGCGCCACAGTCACCGGCACCTCGACCACCGTCTCCGGCCTGGCCGCCTGCTCGGCGCACAGCTACACGGTCGCCGCGTACAACTCGGCGGGGGAGTCGGCGCGGTCGGCGACGGTCGCCGCGAGCACCGCCGGCTGCACCGGTGGCGGCGGTTCGATGGCCGTCGCGCCCTACCTCTACCCGGGCTGGGGTGACCCGCCCGCGCCGGCGACTGTCATGTCGGCGACCGGCGTGAAGTGGTTCACCATCGCGTTCGTGCTCTCCGGTGGCGGCTGCACCCCGGCCTGGGACGGCGGTGGCCCGCTCACCGGCGGAGCGCACGCCAGCACCATCGCGGCCATCCGGGCGGCCGGCGGCGACGTGATCCCGTCCATCGGCGGCTGGAGCGGCAACAAGCTCGGCCCGAACTGCTCCTCGGCGAGCGCCCTGGCCGGCGCGTACCAGCAGGTGATCAACGCGTTCGGGCTGAAGGCGATCGACATCGACATCGAGAACAGCGACGAGTTCGAGAACGAGGTGGTGCAGGACCGGATCCTGGGCGCGCTGAAGATCGTCAAGCAGAACAACCCGGGTCTGAAGACCATCATCACGTTCGGCACCAGCACCACCGGGCCGTCGTACTACGGCACCCGGCTGATCAACCAGGCCGCCGCGCTGGGCGCCAACATCGACACCTTCACCATCATGCCGTTCGACTTCGGCGGCGGAGCCAACATGTACCAGAGCACGATCAACGCCGCTGAAGGGCTGAAGAACACGCTGAAGACGGCCTTCGGCTGGTCCGACGCGACGGCCTACGCGCACATGGGCATCTCCGGGATGAACGGGCTCTCCGACCAGCAGGAGCTGACCTCGCCGGCCACCTGGACCCAGATCCGGGACTGGGCGAAGGCGCGCAACCTGAGCCGCTTCACGTTCTGGTCGGTCAACCGGGACCGGCCGTGCCCGGGTGGGGGAGTTGTCTCCAACTGCTCCGGCATCGCGCAGAACACCTGGGAGTTCACCTCGATCACCGCCCAGTTCGGCTGAGCGGACGCGGATCAGCGACCGGCGGTCACCGACCGCCGGTCGTCGCGTTCCCGGCGGCGGCGGATCTTGCGGATCACCCAGCTCACCAGCATCACGGCGAAGACCGCGACGATCGCGTAGTTGAACCAGTCGCTGTAGCGCTCCACGTCCTGCCAGCGGCTGCCGAGCGCGTAGCCGGCGCCGACGATGAGGGCGTTCCACAGCCCACTGCCGATGGTGGTGAGCAGGACGAACTCGCCAAGCGGCATCCGGTTGGCCCCGGCCGGAACGGACACCAGGCTGCGGACCACCGGCACCACCCGGCCGATCAGCACCGCCCACCGGCCGTGCCGCTCGAACCAGCGGTCCGCCTTCTCCAGGTCGTCGCGGTCCACCAGCGGGATGCGGTCCAGCCAGCGCTTGAGCCTCTCCTCGCCCAGCGCCGCGCCGAGCCAGTAGAGCACCAGCGCGCCGACCAGCGAGCCGACCGTCGCGGCGACCATCACGAGTACGACGTTGAACTGGCCCTCGTGTGCCAGGAAGCCGGCCATCGCCAGCACGATCTCGCTGGGGATCGGGGGGACGATGCTCTCCAGGGCGACGAGCAACGCCACGCCGACCGGGCCCATCGCCTCGATCACCGTGGCCACCCAACCGGTCAACCCGGTGAACTCGGACGGGTCGCCAGCCTGGGCGTACGCCATGGTCGTCCTCTCCGTGTCGGCTGTCGGGGATCGGAGAGTGATACCCGACAGCCGCCGTCCTACACCTGCGCTCAGTGCTCCGGGTGCAGCGCGGTGTCGGCCGGCCCCTGCCGCCAGGCGGTGAACACCACGCTCAGGCCGGCGCGGACCGGAGCGCAGCAGAACGGGCCCGCCACGGCGTCGGCCGCCGGATCCAACGGGGCGAGGCGGACCAGTCGCCACGGCTCGTCGTCGGCCCGCGCCCGTACGGTCAACGCGTCACCGGCCCGGCTGACCCGGACGGTCACCTGCCGACCCGCCCAGCCCGGCACCGGCCCAACCGACCAGTCGGAGAACTCCCGGGTCACCACCGCGCCGAGTTGCAGTTCGCCGTCGCTCATCTCGACGCCGGCCTTGGTCCAGGTTCGTTCGTCCACCCGGACCAGCGCGCCGGCCTGGTCGAACTGCCCGCTCAGGTCCAGCCGGAAGCTCACCTCCATGGCGCTGCCGACCGGCAGCGGCGCCAGGAGGGCGGGGCCGTTGTCGTGCAAGAAGCCGTAGCTGGTCCGCCGCCAGAAGTCGGTCTCCGCCGCGGCCTCGACGACCAGCTCGCCGGCGGGGCCCTGCTCGGCGCGCAGCGGTGGGTGCAGCCACCGGCCCCGGGACCAGTCCAACGGTTCGCCGGGCGGTACGAGGTCGAGGTCCATGACGGCACGGTACTTGCCGCAACCCGGTTTGCCGGGGTGATCGTTCGGAGATGTTCCTCCGGCATGGGTGACCGTTGGTATTCCGAAGCCGTCGTCTACTGCCTCGACATCGACACGTACGCCGACTCGGACGGCGACGGGGTCGGCGACATCCGTGGGCTGATCGGCCGGCTGGACTATCTGGCCCGGCTGGGCGTGACCTGCCTGTGGCTGCACCCGATCCACCCGTCGCCGAACCGCGACGACGGGTACGACGTCACCGACTTCTACAACGTGGACCCGCGCTTCGGCACCCTCGGTGACTTCGCCGAGCTGCTGCACCAGGCGCAGAACCGGGGCATCCGCGTGATCATCGACCTGGTGGTCAACCACACCTCCGACGAGCACCCGTGGTTCCAGTCGGCCCGCTCGTCGCCGGACTCGCCGTACCGCGACTGGTTCGTCTGGTCCGACACCGAGCCGGACGACCGGCACCAGGGCATGGTCTTCCCCGGCGAGCAGAAGGAGACCTGGAGCTACGACCGGACCGCGAAGGCGTGGTTCTACCACCGGTTCTACAAGTTCCAGCCGGACCTCAACTTCGCGAACCCGGAAGTCCGGGCCGAGGTCAAGAAGATCATGTCGTTCTGGCTCCAGCTCGGCGTCTCCGGGTTCCGGATGGACGCGGTGCCGTTCATCATCGAGCTGACCGAGCCGGGCAACCCGAACTCGCCGAAGGACTTCGAGTTCCTCACCGAGATGCGCCAGCACGTGCAGTGGCGTCGCGGTGACGCCGTCCTGCTGGCCGAGGCGAACGTCGAACCGGACCAGCTCCCGACGTTCTTCGGTGACGGCAGCGGCTCCGGCAACCGCATCCACATGCTCTTCGACTTCATGCTCAACGGCCGGCTCATGCTCGCCCTGGCCCGCCAGGACCCGGAGTCGCTGATCGAGGCGCTGCGGGACACCCCGAAGCTGCCGGTCGGCGGGCAGTGGGCCACCTTCCTGCGCAACCACGACGAGATCGACCTGTCCCGGCTGACGACCGAACAACGCAACCAGGTGTACGCGGAGTTCGGCCCCGACGAGAACATGCGCATCTACGACCGGGGTATCCGCCGCCGGCTCGCCCCGATGCTCGGCAACGACAGGCGCCGGATCGAGCTGGCGTACGCGTTGCAGTTCTCGATGCGCGGCACGCCGGTGCTGCGCTACGGCGAGGAGATCGGGATGGGCGAGGACCTGTCGCTGCCCGGTCGGGAGGCGATCCGTACCCCGATGCAGTGGTCGTACCAGCCGAACGCCGGCTTCTCCACGGCGGACCCGGAGAAGCTGGTCCGCCCGGTGATCGACAAGGGTGAGTTCGGCTACCAGACAGTCAACGTGACCGCCCAGCGTGCCGACCCGAGGTCGCTGCTCGGCTGGTTCGAGCGCATGATCCGTACCCTGCGCGAAGCCCCGGAGATCGGGTCCGGCTCGACCACCCACATCGACGTGGCGATGCCGGCCGGTGTGCTCGCCCACCGCGCGGACGGGCCGACCGGGACGATGGTCTTCGTGCACAATCTGGGCACCGACGACGTCGAGGTCGACCTGAGCAGCCTGGAGTCGGAGGCCGACATGCCGATCGACGTGCTCTCCGACCGGGGCTACGGCGAGCTCGGCAAGCTCGGCGCGGTGAAGGTCTCCGGGCACGGATACCGGTGGATTCGCCTATGCCGGGGGCCGGCCTGTTGACGTTAAGCTCCTCCGGTCGACCCCACGTTACCCGGAGGTAATCATGTCGGAGGAGCCCCGCGTCGCCATCGTCACCGGAGCCGCACGCGGTATCGGGGCGGCCACCGCCCGGCGGCTGGCCGCCGACGGTCTGGCCGTCGCCGTGGTCGACATCGAGGAGTCGGCCACCAAGGAGACCGTGGACGCCATCGCGGCCGACGGCGGCCGGGCCCTCGGCGTGGGCGCGGACGTGTCCGACCGGGACCAGGTGGAGGCGGCGGTGGCCCGGATCGCCGCCGAGCTGGGCGCGCCCACAGTGCTTGTCAACAACGCCGGCGTGCTCCGCGACAACCTGCTGTTCAAGATGACCAGCGCCGACTGGGACACCGTCATGGGGGTGCACCTGCGCGGGGCGTTCCTGTTCAGCCAGGCCGCCCAGAAGCACATGGTGGACCGCAAGTGGGGGCGGATCGTCAACCTGTCCAGCACCTCCGCGCTGGGCAACCGGGGTCAGGCGAACTACGCCGCCGCCAAGGCCGGCCTCCAGGGCTTCACCAAGACGCTCGCCATCGAGCTGGGCCCGTTCGGGATCACCGCCAACGCGGTCGCGCCCGGCTTCATCGTCACCGACATGACCGCGGCCACCGCCGCCCGGATGAAGGTCGACTTCGAGGACTTCCAGAAGCACGCCGCCGCCGAGATCCCGGTCCGCCGACCGGGCCGCCCGGAGGACGTCGCGCACACCATCTCGTTCCTGGTGAGCGAGGGCGCCGGCTTCGTGTCCGGGCAGGTCATCTACGTCGCGGGCGGCCCGCGGGACTGACCGGGGTCAGGCGTGGTCGTGGCGGGTGCGCCACAGCCAGAGCAGGCCGAGCACCGGCAGCACCAGCGGAATGTAGCCGTACCCGCTGCCGAACTGCGACCAGACCGTCTCGTCGGGGAAGAGTTCCCTGTCGACCAGGCTCAGGACGCCGACCGCGACCACGCCGACCAGCTCCACCGAACAGCAGGCCAACGCGACCCGGCGGCCGGTGTGCCCGGCGCGGGCCAGGCCCACCGCCGCCACGATGTAGATGAGCGCGGCAAGCGCGGACAGCAGGTACGCCACCGGCGCCTCGTCGAACTTCGTGGCGATCTGCAGGCCCGCCCGGCTCGTCGCCGCGATGGCGAACAGCAGGTAGACCGCGATCAGCAGTCGACCGGGGCCGGAGTTCGTGCGCGGTCTGGCCGTTCCGGTCTCAACCACCGAGCACCTCCCAGGTCTGCTGCAACCGGACCACCACCACCGGGGCCACCAGGCAGACCGCGCACACGATCGCCGAACCCCAACGGGTCGGCTCCATCCGGGCCAGCACCCAGGCCAGCGGCGGCAGGCAGACGAGCGTCACCAGGTAGCCGAAGAAGGCGCCGGGCTCGCCGGGCCGATCCCCGCCGCCGACCGCGACGAGCGCCAGCACGCCCAACACGAGCAACGCCACCTCGAGTACGGCCAGACCGACGAACTGCACCCGGTCCGGTGGCCGGTGGCGTACCGCCGCCACCAGCGCCCACGCCGCGACGAGCAGCGACAGCACGATCGGCACGGTCGCGACGATCCCGTCCACCGGCGAGTCGGCGCCCACGCCGGTCACCGGACCCACCCGGTCGTTGCCTCGGTCACCGGCACAGCCTACTAACCGTCGTAGTAAAGGCGTGCTCTGCCTCTCCGCGTGTAACGCCCGCCCGTCGAGGTGCCGCGTTCCTCGAGCCCTCCCGTTTCCCGGGTCGGCGTCAGTCGCCTGCCTGGAGCCAGTAGACGGACACGGCGAGGAGCGGTTCCGGTCCGTCGTTCCGGATCCGGTGCGGCACCGTGCTGTCGAACGCCACGACGTCGCCGGCCCGCAGGACGTCGGTCCGGTCGGCGAACGTCACGGTTCCGGTACCGGAGACGATGATCCACACCTCCCGGGACCGATGGACGTCGAGGTCGTTCGAGGTGTTCGGGGCCACCGACCAGCGGGCAACCTCGAACGGGGCGGGCGCCGTCGACGGGAACGGCAGCAGCGCGCGGTGCACGGGACCGCCCTCGGTGAAGTCGTACCAGTGTTCGAACGTCGCGACACCGCTGGTGATCGCTGGATCGGTGCTCGGCATGTCGTCGAGACTGCCCCGCCGCACCCGGTGTGTCTGGCGGCAATCGGACCCGAGGCTACCGGGATCAGGCCAGGGCGAGCTGCTTCGATTGGTTGAACCCGCCGCCGTCATGGCAGCCGGTGCGACTAGCGTGGATCACGTCCGTGGCGTTGCCCCGGACGGGGGAGACAGCGGAGGTACACGTGCTGCGGTTCGGGTTGTTCGGCACCGGTCACTGGGCGATCGAGACGCACGGCAAGGCGCTGCACGCGCACCCGGACGCCGAGCTCGTCGGGGTGTGGGGGCGTAACCCGGAGCGGGCCTCCGCGCTTGCCGAACGGTACGGGGTGCCCGCGTACGGCGACGTCGACGCGCTTGTCGAGCAGTGCGAGGCGGTGGCCGTGGCGCTGCCCCCGGACGTCCAGGCCGACATCGCGGTCCGGGCCGCCTCCGCGGGCCGGCACCTGCTGCTGGACAAGCCGCTGGCGCTGAGCGTCGCCGACGCCGACCGGGTGGTCGCCGCCGCCGAGGCGTCCGGGGTCGCCTCGGTCGTCTTCTTCACGCAGCGGTTCCAGCCGAACGTGACGGCGTTCCTCGCCGCCACCGCTGCCGCCGGGGGCTGGCAGCACGGTCGTACCGTCGCCTTCGCGTCGATCTTCCAGGACGGCAGCCCGTACGGCGGCTCGTTGTGGCGACGCGAGCACGGCGCGCTCTGGGACATCGCCCCGCACGCGCTCTCCATCCTCCTGCCGGTGCTGGGTCGAGTGACCCGGGTGACGGCGACGGACGGGCCGAGCGGGATGGTGCACCTGCTGCTCACCCACGAGGGCGGCGCCACCAGCAGCGCCTCGCTCTCCCTGGAGGCGCCGACGGAGTCGATGACCCGCGAGTTCGTGTTCTACGGCGAGAACGGCATCGAGACCGTGCCGCACGGCGAGAACGACGCCGCCACCGCGTTCGGTGTCGCGATCGACCAGCTCGTCGAGCAGGTACGCGCCGGCACCCGCGACCACCGCTGCGACGTCCGCTTCGGCCGCGAGGTGGTCACCATCCTCGCCGCCGCCGAAACCGCCCGCACCGAATCCCGCACCGTCACCCTCCCCTGACCCCGCCCGGTCACCCACCCCACCCGGCTGGCCGGTGGGGGAAATCTGGTGGGGGTGGGCCGACGGGGTCGGTAGGGTGGCGGGCATGTTCACGCATGCCCTGATCGAGGGGGTCGGTACGCCGGCCGCCCGGGGTGCCCTCCTGGCGTCCCGTCCGCGAACCCGGCGTCCGGCCCTGGCCGGCTGGGACGCAACCTGCCGCTGATCGGTCCACCCGCGCGGTGAGTCCGGGGCACCGCCGGGCCACCGCTGATCTTCCGCATCGGCACGAGGCTGTCGCCTCGTCTCGCGTACCCGCGCCATCGTCCAGGGCCGTCCGAGTCCCGATCCACTCGGACAGGCCCGGCAATCCCGGCTGCCTGTCCAGCCCGTCGCCGATCGGCGACAGACAGGACGACGACCCGTGGCGCCCCGCAACCTCCGACCGACCGAACGCGACAGGTCCCGTCGCGTACTCAGCCAGAACTTCCTCACCGACCGGGCCGCCGTCACGCGGCTGGTCGGTGCCGCCGACCCCGACCCCACCGGGCTCCTGCTGGAGGTCGGCGCCGGCCGTGGCCAGCTGACCCGGCCGCTGGCCGCCCGCTGTGGGCGACTGACGGCGTACGAGGTGGACCCGGTCGCCGGCCGTGAACTGGCCGCCGTCTGCGCGGCCCTGCCCAACGTCGAGCACCGGCCGGCCGACTTCCTCGCCGCCGAGCCGCCGCCGGAGCCGTTCGCGGTGGTCGGCAACATCCCGTGGTCGCTGACCTCCGCCGTGGTGCGCTGGTGCCTGGCCGCGCCCCGGTTGCGCTCGGCGACCCTGCTCACCCAACTGGAGTACGCCCGTCGACGCAGCGGCGACTACGGCCGGTGGACCCGGCTCACCGTGCGGACCTGGCCGGAGTACGAATGGCGGCTGGCGGGGCGGGTGCCACGTACCGCGTTCCGGCCGGTGCCGGCCGTCGACGCCGGGATCCTGCGCATCGGTCGGCGTCCGGAGCCACTGCTGCCGGCGGCGGCGCTGCCGGCGTACCGCAGGCTCGTGGAGTTGGGTTTCCAGGGCGTCGGCGGTTCCCTCGCCGCGTCCCTGCGCCGGCACCACCCGCCGGCCCGGGTCGCCGCCGCCCTGCGGGCGACGCGGCTCGCGTCGGACACCCCCGTCGGGTACGTCTGGCCGGAACAGTGGCTGGTGCTGTTCCGGCTGCTGCACGCGCGGTGAGGCGGGCGGGCAGGCGCGGGCTGTCAGGCGAGGGTGGTGAGCGCCTCGCTCAGCTCGGCCGGCGACTCGAACTGCTCGGCCGGCAACGCCTGCAACATCTGCAACATGGCGGTGCTGGCCCCGTTCTCCTGCCCCCAGCGGACGAGGTCCTCGCGGGAGACCGGGTAGTCGAGCCCGGCCAGGTACTCCTGCAACTGCACCCCGGTGACGGTCATGCCGGCCGGCTACCCGCTCGGACCACCCGTACACGCCGACGGCGTGTCGCCGGGCGGCGCGCCGACGGTTTGTCGGTGCGAGCGCCGGGTAGCCGCTGCCATGCTGGTTCAGCGGCTCGGCGCGCCGAGCGACTTCGACCCGTTGCTGGAGCGCGTCCGGGACGCCCGGGTGGTGATGATCGGCGAGTCCACGCACGGCACCTACGACTACTACCGGCTACGCGAACAGCTCACCCGCCGGCTCATCGCGGAGTGCGGCTTCTCGTTCGTGGCGGTGGAGGGCGACTGGCCGGACTGCGACCGGGTGCACCGCTCGGTGACCGCCGCGCCCGGTGGCGCCCACGATCCGCAGGCCGCGCTGGAGGGGTTCGAGCGCTGGCCGACGTGGATGTGGGCCAACGCCGAGGTGGCCCGGTTCTGCCGCTGGCTGCGTGCGTGGAACCAGGAGCAGCCGGAGGGCCGGCGGGCCGGGTTCCACGGTCTCGACGTGTACAGCCTCTGGGAGTCGATGCAGGCGATCTTCGACTACCTGGGGGAGGAGGACCCGACCTCGCTGGAGGCGGCGCAGGACGCGTACCGGTGCTTCGAGCCGTACGGCAAGCGGGTCGAGGACTACGGCGCGGCCAGCCGGTTCGTGTCCGCCCGCTGCGAGGAGGAGGTCGTGCGGCTGTTGGCGCGTACCCGGGAACAGGCCATGTCGGACGGCCCGGACCGCTTCTCGGCCTGGCAGAACGCGGAGGTGGTGGCCGGCGCGGAGCGCTACTACCGGGCGATGGTGGCCGGTGGGCCGGATTCGTGGAACATCCGGGACACGCACATGCAGGGCACGCTGGACCGGCTGCTCGACCGGTACGGCCCGGACGCCCGGGGGATCGTCTGGGCGCACAACACGCACGTCGGGGACGCCCGGGCCACCGACATGGCCGCCGACGGGATGGTCAACATCGGTCAGTTGGCGCGGGAGCGGCACGGCGACGACGCGGTGGCGCTCGTCGGGTTCGGGAGCTACCGGGGCACGGTGATCGCCGCGCCGCGGTGGGGTTCACCGGCCGAGGCGATGGTCGTGCCACCGGCCCGGGAAGGTTCGGTGGAGCGCCGGTTGCACGAGTTGATGCCGGAGCGGGCGGTGCTCGTCTTCGGCGGCGACGACCAGCCGGAGTGGGTCACCGGGACGGCGGACCACCGGGCGATCGGGGTGGTGTACGACCCGTCGTTCGAGTCGTGGGGCAACTACGTGCCCACCCGCCTCGGCGAACGCTACGACGCCCTCATCTGGTGCGACGAGACGACGGCCCTGCACCCGCTCCCGGCCCCGGCCGCCGCCGGCGAGATGGAGACCTACCCGGCCGGCGTCTGAGAACGCGACGGAGGTGCGGCACCCGCGCGGGCGCCGCACCTCCGTCGTCGACTGTCAGACCCGGGTCGGAGCGTGGTCCTCCAGGTGGGTCCGCAGGCCCTCGCCCTCGATGTCGACGTTGGGCAGGGCCCGGTCGAGCCAGCGGGGGAGCCACCAGGCGCGGTCGCCGAGCAGCGACATCACCGCCGGCACGATGGTCATCCGGACCACGAACGCGTCGATGGCCACGCCGATGGCGAGCGCGAAGCCCATCGACTTGATGATCGGGTCGTCGAGGAACACGAAGCCGCCGAACACGGACATCATGATCAGCGCGGCGGCGGTGACCACCCGGGCGCCGTGGCCCATGCCGCTGATCGTGGCCTCACGCGCGGTGTCGCCGTGCACGAAGTCCTCCCGCATCCGGGAGACCAGGAAGACCTCGTAGTCCATGGCCAGCCCGAACAGGATGCCGATCAGCAGGATCGGCAGGAAGCTGACCAGCGGCGCCGGGGTGTCCAGGCCGACCAGGTCGGCCAGGTGGCCCTGCTGGAAGATCGCCACCGTGATGCCGAACGTGGCGGCCACGGTGAGCAGGAAGCCCAGCGCCGCCTTGAGCGGGACCAGCAGCGAGCGGAACACCAGCATCAGCAGCAGCACCGACAGCCCCACGACCAGCAGCAGGTAGATCGGCAGGGCGTCGGACAGCTTCTCGGAGACGTCGATGCCGATGGCGGTGACGCCGGTGAGCAGCACGTCGACGTCCTTGACACCACCGACCGCGTCGCGGACCTCGTGCACCAGGGTCTCGGTGGCCTCGTCGGTCGGGCCGGTCTTCGGCACCACGCCGAGCAGCGCCGTCCGACCGTCCGGGCTGAGCTGCGGCGGCGCGACCGCGAGGACGTTCTCGGTGCGCTGGATCAGCGCGGTGACCTGCGGCAGCGCGGCCGCTGTGGCCTGCGCGTCGTCGCCCGCCACGACCACCGCGAGGCGGCCGGTGAAGCCCGGCCCGAAGCCCTCGGTGGTGAGGTCGCTCGCCACCCGGGCCGGGGAGCCCTCGGTCGCCGTGCTGGCGTCCGGCAGGGCCAGCCGCATGTCCGGCGTGGGCAGCGCGAGTAGCCCCAGGCCGAGCAGCGCGACCAGGATGACAGGTACGCGGAAACGGGTGACGAAGCGCGCCCAGCGGAAGCCGAACCCGGAGCGGTCCTCGACCGGCAGCTTCTCCTCGCCGACCGGGTCGCCCGGGGCGGCGGCGTCGACAGCCGAGCGCAGCCGGCGCGGGAGCACCCGGTTGCCGGCGAAGCCGAGCAGTGCGGGCTGGAGGGTGATCGCCACGAGCACGGCGATGGTGACCGTGGCGGCGGCGGCGAGACCCATCACCGTGAGGAACGGGATGTTGACCACGGCCAGACCGGCGAGCGCGATGACCACGGTGGCACCCGCGAAGACCACTGCGGAACCGGCGGTACCCACGGCCCGGCCGACCGCCTCCTCCGGGGACAGGCCTTCGAGCAGGTTCTGCCGGTGCCGGGACGTGATGAACAGCGAGTAGTCGATGCCGACCGCGAGACCGAGCATCAGCGCCAGGATCGGCGCGGTGGTGGTCAACTCGATGGCGCCGCTCAGCGCGTACAGGCCGGCCATGCCGACGCCCACGCCGATCAGCGCGTTGAGCATGGTCATCCCGGCCGCCACCAGCGAACCGAAGGTGATGATCAGGACGATCGCGGCGACCAGCACGCCGAGCGCCTCGGTGGAGCCGATCTCCGGCTCACCACCCAGCACCTCACCACCCGGGGCGACCTGCCAACCCTTCGCCTCGGCCGCCGAGCCGACCTCCTCGTACGCGGTGCGCTGCTCGTCGGTCACCTCGTCACCACCGGTGGCGAACTGGACCTGGATCAGCGCGTACCGGCCGTTCGGTGAGACCGCGCCGGCCTGGAACGGGTCGACGGCGCCGACCACGCCGGGCAGCGTGGCGGCCTGCTGGACCAGCTCCCGCACCACGGCCTGGCCCTCCGGCGTGGCCAGTTGGCCGTCACCCGGTGCCTTGACCGCGATGGTGCCGGTGGCGCCGCTGGCCGCCGGGAACTGCTCCGCGAGCAGGTCCAGTGCCTGCTGGCTCTCGGTGCCCGGCATGGTGAAGTTGCTCGCCGTCGGGCCGCGCAGGGTCGCTGCGGCGATGCCGGCGCCGACGAGTACGACGAGCCAGAGCGCGACGACGAGCCGTCGCCGGCGCAACGCGCCCCGGCCGAGCCGGTAGAGCAGGGTGGCCATCAGGATTCCTTGTCCTCGGTCGTGGGTGGTTGGGGCTGGGGTGCGTCGACGGGTTCGACGGCCCGCCGGACGAGGGTGAGCAGGGCGGGGCGCAGGTCGTCGTCGGGCACGTCGACGAACTCGGCGCACGCCTCGGAGATGCCGGCCAGCAGCACCAGCGCGGCGATCTGGGCGCTTGGCCGGTCGGAGTACCCGGCGAGCGCGTTCCGCAGCCGGTCGGAGATCTCCTGGATGTGCATGAACGCCGGCTGGCACAGCAGCTCGGGGAACTCGCCGCGCAGGACCGCGATCTCCCGGCGGAACCGGACCGCGAGGTCGACGAAGCCGGTCGCGGCGACCTCCTGGGCGGCGGCTCCGGTCAGGCCGGCGAGCTTGTCGTCGAGGGACTGCAACATCGCGATGGCCGGGGCCATCAGCTCGGCGAGCAGGGCTTCCTTGTTGGCGAAGTGGTAGAGGACGCTGGCCTTGGAGACGCCGACCTCGCGGGCGATGTCCTGCAACGAGGTGCCCCGGTAGCCGGTCACCGCGAACTGTCGCGCCGCGGCGGCGAGGATCTCGCCGTGCGTCTCGGACACCGCTCTTGCCATCACCGGTCCACCTCCGTGGACCAGCATGCCTGACCGATCGGTCAGAGCCTGACCGATCGGTCAGAAAAGGCTCGTGGCGTTCCCCACACCACCGCCTGGTTTAGCCGGTGTGCTCGGCGTCGTACCTGGTCCGCGCCTCGGCGATGGCCCGGCGATGACGCTCGGCCCAGCTGGTCAGGGCGACCAGCGACTCGTACAGCTCCATCGCCATCGGGGTCGCCGTGTACTCCACCTTCGGCGGAACGGTCGGGTAGACCGTGCGGTGCAGGAGACCGTCGCGCTCCAGGTTGCGCAGGGTCAGCGTGAGCATGCGGCGGCTGATGCCCTCGATGTGCCGTTCCAGTTCGGTGAAGCGCACCGGGCCGTTCGACGCGGCCACCAGGATGCCGATGCTCCACTTGCCGCCGACCCGGTCGAGGACCTCGCGGACCGTGCACGCCCGGGCCTGCCCGGGGGTGAACGGCACGCTCCCGGCGGCACAGGTGAACTCCGCCTCGACCTGCACGGACACATCGCTGTTCCTCTGGGACATCACAGTGCCTCCTTCCGCTCAGCCTCATGGTCACAGACGATGGCACCAGTAACAAAGCGTGCACCAAGGAGGAAGTTCGATGACCCGTACCGCCCCGGCCCGCTGGCCGGCCCTGCTCGTGCTGTGCGCCGGCAGCCTGATGATCATCCTGGATGGCAGTGTCGTCTCGGTGGCGCTGCCCGCCGTCCAACGCGACCTGGGTTTCACCGCCGCAGACCTGGCCTGGGTGGTCAACGCCTACCTGGTCGCGTTCGGCGGGCTGCTGCTGCTCGCCGGCCGCCTCGGCGACCTGCTCGGCCGGCGCCACGTCTTCCTCGCCGGCGTCGCCCTGTTCACACTGGCCTCACTGGCCTGCGCGACGGCCACCGGGACGGCGCAGCTCATCGCCGCGCGCTTCGGGCAGGGCGTGGGCGGCGCGTTCGCGATGGCCGTCAGCCTCGGCATGATCGTGCGGCTCTACCCCGAGCCGGCCGAGCGGGCTCGCGCCATCGGCGTCTTCAGCTTCACGGGTGCGGCCGGCGCGTCGGTCGGGATGGTGGCCGGAGGTGTTCTCACCGAACTCGCCGGCTGGCGTTCGATCTTCCTGGTGAACCTCCCGATCGGGTTGGCGATCCTGCTCGCCGCCGTCCGCCAACTCCCCGCCGAACGGGGCATCGGCCTGCGATCGGGCCTCGACGTGCCGGGGGCGCTGCTCGCCACCGCCGGCCTGATGACCGCCGTACTGGCCATCGTGGGCACCGGCGAGCACGGCTGGACCAGCCCGCGGACCCTCGGCGCGGCGGCGCTCGCGGCGCTGCTGCTCGGCGGCTTCGCGGTACGCCAGCGGACGGCGTCCACCCCGCTGCTGCCGGGCCGGGTGCTGCGCGTGCCGGGCCTGGTCGCGGCGAACACCGTGCAGTTCCTCGTGGCGGCCGCGTTCTTCGGCTTCCAGTTCCTGCTCGCCGTCGAACTGCAACTGGTGCTCGGGCTGGACGCCGCGGCGACCGGCTGGGCGTTCCTGCCCACCCCCGTGGTGATCGCGGTGATCTCGCTCGGGCTGGCCGGGCGACTCATCGCCCGCTGGGGCGCCCGCAGCGTCCTGCTGGCCGGGCTCGGCCTCGCGACAGTCGGCTTCCTGCTGCTCGCCCGGCTGCCCGCCGACGGTCGCTACCTGGCAGACGTCCTCCCCGCGATGGTGATCTTCGGGGTCGCCGGCGGCCTGACCCTGCCGGCGGTCACCACGCTGGCCATGACCGGCGCGACCGACGCGGACGCCGGGCTCGCGTCCGGGCTCGTCAACACCACCCAGCAGGTCGGCGGCGCGGTCGGGCTGGCCGCGCTGGCCACCCTGGCCGCCGCCCGCAGCGACGTCCTGCGGGCCGGTGGCTCGGCCGAGACGGCCGCCCTGGCGGCCGGCTACCGGACGGCGTTCGCCGTGGCCGCCGCCCTGGTCGTCGCCGCACTGCTGGTGGCGCTGGGCACGCTGCCGCGACGGCCGGCCGGCCCGCTGACCGACGCCGGCGCGCCGGCCGGCGACGGCGGTCACCGGAAACAATCCGGCTCGGAACGACGCGCCCGGTTGACCGACGACGCCGGGGCCGAAAGGGTGATCGGATGAGCGAGGCTGACGAGACCCGCGACGGGGTGGCCCTGACCAACCTGGACCAGCCCCTGTCCGACGGCGGCGACGCGACCAAGCGCGACCTGGTCGACTACCTGGACGCGGTCGCCGACCGGATCCTGCCCCAGCTGCGGGACCGGCCGCTGTCGGTGATCCGGGTCCGCCCCGGCCAGCCGCCGTTCATGCAGAAGAACCTTCCCCGGTACACCCCCGACTGGGTGCGTCGGGTGCCGATCTGGGCGGAGGCGTCGCACCGGGAGATCTCGTACGCCCTCTGCGACGACCGGCGCACCCTGCTCTGGTTCGCCAACCAGAGGGCTGTGGAATACCACCCGACTCTGAACACCGTCGCGGACCAGCACCGCCCGACCCACCTGGTGCTCGACCTGGACCCACCCGAGGGTGGCGGATTCTCCGCCGCGGTCGGCGCCGCGCTGCTGGTCCGCCAGGCGCTCGCCGACGCCGGCCTCTCCGGGGCGGTCAAGACGAGCGGCGCCAAGGGCGTGCACGTCTTCGTCCCGCTGGCCGGCGACCCCGACGCCGAGGAGGTGGCCGCGGCCACCCGGGCGCTCGCCGTCCGCGCCGAACGGATCGACCCCGCGCTGGCCACCACGGCGTACATCAGGGAGGAGCGCGGCGGCCGGGTCTTCGTGGACGCCACCCGGGCCGGCGGCGCGACGGTGGCGGCCGCCTACAGCCCACGGCTGCGCCCCGGGGTGCCGGTCTCGTTCCCGGTCGACTGGGCCGACCTGAGCGGGGTGACCCCGGCCGACTTCACCATCCGGACCGTGCCGTCGTTGCTGGCCGGCACCGACCCGTGGGCGGCGGCGATGCCGGCGCCGCAGCCGCTCCCCGCCGACCTGGTGGCGGAGGGCCGGACGATCCCGGTGGCCCGTGTGCAGGCCATGCACGAGGGCAAGCGCCGGGCCCGTGCCCGCCGCGAGGCCGGCTGAACGGCGTCGGTGATCTCGTAGGCGGCCAGGGACGTGCGCTCAGCGGTCGGCTCGGCGTGGCCGGCTGACGGGAGCGCTGAGCATGCCGGTGATGGCGTCGACGAGGAAGTCGCCGACCTCGGGCCATCGCGGGTCTTCGCCGTCGCGTTCGGCGCGTGCCTCGACCTCCGCCGTCGCTGTGCTGACGATTCGGGTGATCAGGCGCGCCCGGCCGGCGACCACCTCCGGGTCGAGGTGCCGTAGCCGCCCGGCCAGTGACCCGCGCAGCTGTAGTGCCTGTGGCGTGGTGTCCTGCGCCTCCCGCATGATCGGCTGGGTGGCGGGGTTGTGGAGGACGTGGTCGAGGAACCGGGCCCGCCAGCTCGGGCGCGGTAGCTGGTCGAGGACCCGCATGCTCGGCGCCACGAGACCGCGTATGTCGCCGAGGACGGAGTCGTCGGTGGGGGGCATGCCGACGCGTTGTTGCGCCACCTCGTGCACGTGGCGGGCCATGAGCGCCTTCAGCAGGCCCTCGCGCCCACCGAAGTAGTAGCGCACCGCCGAGTGGTTGGTGTTCCCGGCTGCCTCGGCCACCCGGCGGTCGGAGATCTCCGCGACTCCCGACTCGGCGAACAGCCGCTCTGCCGCGTTCAGCAGCGCGGTGCGGGCCGCCTCGGACCGCCTCATGACCGGCCCCCTCGCTTGTTCGCCGACTGTGACTCAGGTCAACCTAGCCGGATTCCCGGTCCCGGCATTCGCCCCCTACAGTTTGTAAGTCAACTGGCGTACAAACTTGAGCTGGAGCGTGCATGGATACCGAAGCCGTGATCGAGGCTGCCGACGTGGTGGACGGCCGCCCGCCCGGCGCGGAGCGCAAGGAACAGATCATCCGGATGGTCGCCCTGTTCGTGATGCCGTTCCTCATCGTCACGATGATGTTCGCGACCTACATGTCGACCATGCACTCGCCGCACCCCAGGGACATGCCGGTAGCGGTCGTCGGCAGCGGCGCCACGGCACAGGCCGTCGTCGACGGGCTCAACGCCGCTCCGGGTGACAGCACCGAGGCCACGCTGGTGGCGACCCGCGACGACGCGGTCGACCTGCTGCACGACCAGGAAGCCGCCGGCGCGCTCGTGCTGCCCACCGAGGGCGGCGTCGACGCGACGATCCTGACCGCCTCGGCGGCCGGAGCATCGCAGAACGCCACAGTCCAGCAGTTGCTCGCGCCCGTTGCCGTCCAGAACAGCTGGCAGACCACCACCGAGGACGTCGCACCGCTACCCGACGGCGACCGGGCCGGCATCGCGGTCCTGTTCGCCGCCATGGGCATGATGCTCGCCGGCTACGTGCCGCTGAGCATCATGGTGATGGGCGTACCCCACCTGCTGCGGCTGCGACGGTTCCTCCCCGTACTGGCCGGCTGGTCCGCGGTCACCAGCTCGATCATCTGGCTCATCCTCGGGCCGATCGTGGGCGCCGTCGACGGCCACTACCTCACCTTCCTCGGCGTCGGCATGCTCGCCACCGCGGCCGTCGGCCTGGCCCAGCTGCTGCTCTCCAAGCTGGTCGGGCCCCTCGCGGTGCTGCCGGGCATGCTGTTCTGGGTGGTACTCGGCATGCCCGCGTCGAACCTGGCGCTGTCCGTGCACAACATGCCCGGCTTCTTCCAGTTCCTGCACGGCGTGCTCCCGCTCCCGGCGGCCGGTGAGGGGCTGCGCTCGGTCCTGTACTTCGACGGCAACGGTCTGGGCACCCACCTGCTCGTCCTGGCCGCGTGGGCCGTGGCCGCCCTCGCGCTCTGCGTGCTCAAGGAGCGCGGCGCGAGCGGCGCCACCATCCCCGGCGTACCGCCGATCCCCGACCCCGACGCGAAGGCCCCGGCCCTCGCCGGCGGGCCGCCGCGCTCCAAGCGATTCCGGTACGTGGCAGCGGCCGGCTTCCCGCTGGGTATCCTCGTGGCCGTCGTGGGTGCCATGGGCTTCTCCATGCACAAACCGCAACCGCACGACATCCCGGTCGTCGTGGTCGCCGCCGCCCCGGGGCAGGCCCAGCAGACCGCTACCGGTCTCAACGCACAGCTTGACGGCATCCTCGACGTCACTGTCGCCGACACGGTCGAGGAGGCCACCCGGCAGATCCGCGCGCGGGACACCGTGGCGGCCTTCGTCCTGCCGTCGGCACCCGACACCCCGGCGACGCTGTACTCGGCATCCGCCGCCAACGCCAGCCAACAGTCCACGATCCGTTCGATCTTCCAGCCGATCGCCGCGGCCCAGGACCTTCCGCTCACCCTGACCGACGTGCAGCCCCTGAGCGAGACCGACACCGGCGGCAGCAACAGCATGTACGTCGGCATGTCCTGGATCATGGCCGGCTTCCTGTTCCTGGCCGTCCTGCGCGGCGGTGCCCCGCACGTGCGCCGCCTGCCCCAGTTCCTGCCCCTCCTGGGCGGCTGGGCGATCGGCATGTCCGTCTGGTTGTGGTTCCTCTTCGACGTGATCATCGGCGCGATCAGCGGCAACGCCCTGGAGATGATCGGCTACGGCGCCCTGACCATCTTCTCGGTCTCCCTTGCCACCGGCGTGCTCACCCGCACCGTGGGCCTGGCGGGCATCATCCCGATGATGGTGGTGCTGATGATGGCCGGCGTGCCCGCCTCCGGTGGCGGCATGTCCGTGTACCTGGTCCCGGAGGTGTTCCGCCCTCTCCAGGACGTGCTGCCGCTGCCCGCGGCGGTCGACATCGCCCGGTCACTGCGGTACTTCGACGGCGTCGGCGTCGGACAGAACCTGCTCGTCATCGCCGTCTGGGGGGCGGTCGGGCTCGTCCTGAACCTGGTGATCGACAAGTGGCTCGAGCGCCGCGAGCGCCGCTCGGGTGCCGACGGCGGCCCGGATGCCGCGCCGGCACCGGACGCGCCCCTGCGGCTGGTGCCGGCCGACGCGCACTGAGCGGCGTCGAAGCCCACCGCCGATCCTTCCGGGCCGGCGGTGGGCTTCGGGCTCAACGCCCCTGTAGGCGCTTCACGTTGTCGCCGAACGTCCAGCCCTTCGACCCGTCCCAGTTCGCCGACCAGGTCATCAGACCCTTGAGACCGGGTACGGAGTTCCACGCCTGCGTGACAAGCGACGTCGACAGGTAGCCGCCACCCGCGCCGGTCTGCGCGGGCAGACCCGGTACCTGCTTGTCGTACGGCACCCGGATGGTGGTGCCCTGGATGGTCAGGCCGTTGTTCAGGCACTGCGTCTGCACCGTGAAGCCCTGCACGGTGCCGGCGGGGTACGAGTCGCCGGCGCAGCCGTACATGCTGCCGTTGTAGTACTGCATGTTCAGCCACCAGAGCCGGCCGTTGTCCACGTACTTCTTGATGATCGGCAGGTACGACCCCCAGATCGAGCCGTAGACCACGCTGCCGCCGGTGACGTAGGCCGTCTCCGGTGCCATGGTCAGGCCGAAGTTCGAGGGCATCCGGGCCAGCACCCCGTCGATGATCCGGATCAGGTTGGCCTGCGACGTGGACAGGGTGTTGATGTTGCCGCTGCCGGTGAGGCCGGTCTCGATGTCGATGTCGATGCCGTCGAAGTGGTAGGCGGTGAGGATCGGCACGATCGTCGCGACGAACCGGTCGGCGACCGCGCTGGAGCTCAGGTCGATGCCTGCGGCGGCTCCGCCGATCGACATCAGGATGGTGGCGCCGGCCGCCTTGGCCTGGCACATCTCGGCGGGGGTGGCCACCTTGACGCCGGCGTCCATGCCGTTCTCCCAGAGCACCGTGCCGTCCGAGCGGATCACCGGGAAGGCCGCGTTGATCACGTTGTAGCCGTGCTGGCCGAGGCGGCCGTCGGTGATCGGGATCCAGCCCAGGCCGGGGTGTACGCCGTTGGAGGCGCCGTCCCAGTTCTCCCAGTAGCCCTGCAACACCTTGCCTGCGGGTCGGGACTTCACCGCGCAGGTCCCGCCGGTCGGCGGGGGAGTGGTGGGCGGGGGTGTGGTCGGTGGTGGGGTGGTGGGCGGCGGCGTGGTCGGCGGTGGTGGGGTGGTGGGCGGCGGGGTGCCTCCCGAGCACGCGCCCAGGTCACGCCACAGCGACGGGGTCGAGGCCGGGTTCCAGCCGGCGCCGGGGTGGGCGGTGTGGGTGACCAGCGCCTGGTACAGCCGGCCGCCGTAGGTCACCTGGGCACCTGCCGTGTAGGTGTTGCCCTCGGCCCAGCCCGGGGCCGTGCAGGCGACCATCGGGGCGGCGGCCGCCGAGGACACGGCTGCCATGCTGCTGGGGACGAAGGCGACGGCCGCCGCGACGGTCATCGCCGCCCCGGCCACCACTGCGAAGATCCGACGGCTTCTCATGCTGACTCCCCAGGCATCGACGACCCGCGACCTCCACATATTGACGTCCGTGACAGCTGTTAGCAAGGGTTGTTAACAGATTCGGGATGGTGGACGCCCACACGAACAAGGCCCCTGGCGGACTCTGCGCGCGCCGGCCGCGCGGTCGAGGTCCAGTGGGCCACCTTGCGTAGGCTGCCCTGGTGCAGATCGACCTGGTTGCCTTGATCGTCGAGGAGTACGACCCGGCGATCGCGTTCTTCATCGACGTACTTGGCTTCGACCTCGTCGAGGACTCCCCTTCGCTGACGAACGACGGGCGACCCAAGCGGTGGGTCGTCGTGCGGCCCCCGGGTGCCCAGACCGGGATTCTGCTCGCTCGCGCCGACGGGGAACACCAGCGTGCCGCTGTCGGTGACCAGGTAGCCGGCCGGGTCGGGTTCTTCCTCCGCGTCGACGACTTCGACGCCGCTCACCGGCGGATGACCGAGGCCGGTGTCACCTTCGTCCGGGCCCCGCGGACCGAGCCCTATGGTCGGGTCGCGGTATTCCTCGACATCGCCGGCAACCGGTGGGACCTCCTCGGCGGGACCTGACGTCACCGCGCTTGCCGGCCAAATCGCCAAGGTCGCAGACTCTGGTCTGCCGCCGTGCGGCTGCCGGCGATCGGGGTTTCCGGTGACGGCCGGACACGGCCGGACACACGAGTAAGGCCCTCGACCCGGGTTTCCCCTGATCAAGGGCCTTGGCCGCTTGTCACAGCCTTCTTAGCAAGTGTGCCCCCGGCAGGATTCGAACCTGCGCCCCCGCCTCCGGAGGGCGGTGCTCTATCCCCTGAGCTACGGGGGCTCAGCGACTGGAGAAGACTAGCAAACCTCCTCCAGGAACACCGAATCGGTATCGGTGCCCCGATCGTGTCGCTGACCCGGTCAGGCGGCGGCGATGACCCGGCCGCAGCTCGGCAGCGGGTGCAGGACGATCCGGCGCGGAAGCCGGCGCGGCCACTCGTTGCGGGGCCAGGAGCCGTCCACGATCAGGTGCACCGTGCGCTCCTCCTCGCCGCTGAGTCGCAGCACGAAGTCGCGGGGGAGCGGTGGGTCCACCGTCGGCGTGGTGATCATGAAGCGCAC
This sequence comes from Micromonospora sp. NPDC005298, assembly GCF_040607375.1. Classification (NCBI taxonomy): domain Bacteria; kingdom Bacillati; phylum Actinomycetota; class Actinomycetes; order Micromonosporales; family Micromonosporaceae; genus Micromonospora; species Micromonospora sp. NPDC005298. The sequence goes on along the minus strand of NZ_JBEXGP010000019.1, from coordinate 50,402 downwards.
CCGGCCCCGCGACGACACGGCGGAGATCACGTCGGCCGCCGGCATGGTCCCGCGCAGTCGTACCCGCCCGATCCAGTAGACCTCGGCGAGGTGTTCCTGGGCGGCCCGGGTGATCGCCGGATATTCGCTGCGTACCCAGCGTTCGACCGCGCTGACGCAGAGCCCGCAGGCCCGCTCGCGGGGCTCGCGCGGACCCAACCCCCAGGCCCGCAGGTACGCCCCGACCGCGCCGGCGTCCAGCGGCAGGTCGAACCGGCGCTGGATGAGCGTGGTGAGGCTCTGCCGCGTCCACAACTCCTCGTCCAGGCCGAACTCGTCGGGGTGGACGCCCCGCAACACGTCGATCAGTTCGAGTTCCTGTTCGCGGCTGAGCATTCCCGGCTCGCCCTGCCGCTGTCCGCGACGGACGGCTGCCACCGCCCCGTCACCGCCGATGGTGTGGCGTCGGCACCAACTGGTGACCGAGCGCCGTGCGTCTCTGAGTGCAACCCCCACGTCTTGGGCAACGAGCCCGAATCGCAACTGGTCACGATATGTGGGGAGAAAACTCTCTAAGCAACGTAATCGCCTGGACCGCGCAAAACGCCCACAGGGGACACGCTGGGCGTTCGGCACCCACATGGCACGGGCCCGCGCCCCGCCGACGTGCGGCGGTGACGCGGGCCCGGTACGCCCGGCTCGGGTCAGCCCTTGGCCTGCGCCTGGAGCTGCCGGAGGTTGTTCAGCTCGCTCTGCTGGGTGGCCTTCATGGTCCGGGCCACCCGCAGCACCTCGTCGTTGTCCGTCTCGCCGAGCGCGGCGTCGATCATGTGGATGCCGCCCAGGTGGTGGTCGTACATCAGGGCGAGGAACTGGCGGTCGACCTCGATGCCCCGGGCGTCGCGCAACGCGGTCATCTGCTGCGGGGTGGCCATCCCGGGCATCAGCCCGTTCTTGACCGTCGCCCCGTCGGACATCCACGCCATCGGCGGCCGGGACGCGGTGGGGCTCAACTCCCACTCGCGCAGCCAGGTCTGCATGGCGCCGATCTCCCCCTGCTGCCCGGTGGCGATGTCGACGGCGATCTGCCGCACCTCGGGCAGCGTCGCCGACCGGTACGCGATGAGGCTCATCTCCACCGCCTGGGCGTGGTGCGTCGTCATGTCCCGCGCGAAGCCGGCCTCGACCGAGGCGTCACCGGGTCGGGTGAGCCGAGGGGTGAGCAGACCCCCGGCGTACCCGAGAAGCAGCCCCACCACCAGCAGGGCGGCGAGCGCGGGCACGCCGTAGCGCCGCGCCGACGCCCGGCCGCCCTCCTCGGGGGTGGCCTCGACCTCGTCGTACTCGCTGTCGGTGGTGGCGGGAGCGGTCATCGCGGTCCTCGGTTACTGGGTCGGCTGCTGCTGCTGGAGTTCGCGGGGGGTGGTGCCGGTCGCGGTGATGCCCGTGTTGCACAGAGCGGTCGGGCCCTCGACCGAGGCGTTCACGCGCAGGTCCTTGATGAAGTCGTCGATCCGCTTGTCGTCGGCGTTGTCGACCTTGAGCTGGTAGCCCCACGCCTGGAGCGAGATCGGCTTGTCCAGGCCCTCGTACGGGCTCATCAGCATCTTCTCGACGCCGCGCACCTTGCCGGCGAGCTTGTCGATCTGGTCCTGCGGCAGACCCGGCCGGTAGGTGATCCAGACGGCGCCGTGCTCCAGGCTGTGCACCGCGTGCTCGTTGGCGATCGGGGCGTCGTAGACGTCGCCCATGCAGTTCTGCCAGGCGGCGTTGTGCACCCCGCCCACCGGCGGCGAGTACTTCCAGGTCAACGGGCCCGACTTGTGCGCCTCGTACTTGAGGCTGTCGGGGTCGGCCTTGCGGATGTTGGTGATGCCGTCGATGGCGTTGGCCCGCTTGTCCCACGGCTTGGAGCCCTGGAACGACGCCCAGGCGCCGTAGCCGATGATGCCGGCGGCGAGCACGCCGACCGCGACGAAGAGCGCGATCGGGCCCCAGGCCCGGCCCTGGCTCACCTTGACCGGGGTGACCGGCTTGCGGGGGCCCTTGCCACCTGCCCGGGGGGTGCCCGCGGGCTTACCCGCCGGCTTGCCGGAAGCAGCCTTGGCGCCGGACGCCGGCCGGCCCGCTGCCGGCTTCTTGCCGGTGCTGACCACGGTCGGGCGGCGCTCAGGGCCACCCGGGGTGCTGATGCTCATCGTGCCTCGTCAAGTCGGTCGGTCAGGGGAGATGGCGGGCCGGTTGACGCGCAGGGTAGCCGCCGAGTGCCCGAGTCTACCCCCGATAACATGGGAGGGTGACTCCTGCAGAACTCGCCTCGGTCGTCCTCGCCGCCGCCCACGCCGTCTTCACCGAGCGTGGCCTGGACCGCGCCGCACTGCCGGCGAGCACGGTGGTGGAGCGACCGCGCAACCCCGAGCACGGCGACTACGCCTCCACGCTCGCCCTGCAGTTGAGCAAGAAGGTGGGCGTCCCGCCGCGTGAGCTGGCCACCGCCCTCGCCGACGAGCTGGGTCGGGCACCGGGCGTCAAATCGGTGGAGATCGCCGGTCCGGGTTTCCTGAACATCCGGCTCGACGCCGCCGCCGCCGGCCAGCTCGCCCGGCTGATCGTCGAGGCCGGCGCCGAGTACGGCCGCAGCGACCGGCTCGCCGGCGAAAAGATCAACCTGGAGTTCGTCTCGGCGAACCCGACCGGCCCGGTGCACATCGGCGGCGTCCGCTGGGCGGCGGTCGGCGACGCGTTGAGCCGGCTGCTGCGAGCCACCGGCGCGCAGGTCGGCACGGAGTACTACTTCAACGACGCCGGTTCGCAGATCGACCGGTTCGCCAGCTCGCTGCTCGCCGCCGCCAAGGGCGAGCCGGCGCCGGAGGACGGGTACGGCGGGGCGTACATCGCCGAGATCGCCGCCGAGGTGCGGGCCCGCCGGCCGGACGTGCTGACCCTGGACGACGCCGCCGCCCGGGAGGTGTTCCGGGTCGAGGGCGTCGCGCTCATGTTCGACGAGATTCGCTCCTCGCTGCGCGACTTCGGGGTGGAGTTCGACACCTACTTCAACGAGAAGGACCTGCACGACCGGGGCGAGTTGGACCTCGCCCTGGCCCGGCTGCGCCAGCAGGGGCACCTCTACGAGTCCGAGGGCGCCACCTGGCTGCGGACCACCGACTTCGGCGACGACAAGGACCGGGTGCTGCGCAAGTCCAACGGCGAGTGGACGTACTTCGCCGCGGACTGCGCCTACTACCTGGACAAGCGCGAGCGCGGCTTCGAGCGGGTCGTGATCATGCTGGGTGCCGACCACCACGGCTACATCGGCCGGATGAAGGCCATGGCCGCCTGCTTCGGCGACGACCCGGAGCGCAACCTGGAGATCCTCATCGGGCAGCTGGTCAACCTGGTGCGCGACGGCGCCCCGCTGCGGATGAGCAAGCGGGCCGGCACCGTGATCACCCTGGAGGACCTGGTCGACGCGATCGGCGTGGACGCCTCCCGGTACGCGCTGGCCCGCTACTCCAGCGACTCCCCGATCGACATCGACATCGAGCTGTGGACCCGGGCGACCCGCGACAACCCCGTCTACTACGTGCAGTACGTCGCCGCCCGGACGGCGGGCGTGGCCCGCAACGCCGCCGAGGTGGGGCTGGTGCCGGGTGACGCCGACGCGTTCCGCCCCGAGCTGCTCGACCACGAGAAGGAGAACGAGCTGCTCAAGGCGCTCGCCGAGTTCCCGGCGGTGGTGGCCACGGCCGCCGAGCTGCGCGAGCCGCACCGGGTGGCCCGCTACCTGGAGGAGAGCGTCGCCGCGTCCTTCCACCGGTTCTACGACAACTGCCGGGTGCTGCCGCTGGGCGACGAGGAGGTCACCGACCTGCACCGCGCCCGGCTCTGGCTCAACAACGCCACCCGCACGGTGATCGCCAACGGCCTGCACCTGCTCGGCGTCTCCGCACCGGAGAGGATGTGACATGAGGGCTCATGAGGCTGGTGCGCTGCACGCGGACATCAGCAATCAGGGGCCGGCCTGGCTGCGTACCCCGGCCGACGTCAACGCCCTCATGCCGGCGCTGTGGCCGCGCAGCGTGACGCGCGGCGCCGACGGCGCGGTCGCCGTCGCGGGCCTGAGCGTCCGCGACATCGCGGCCGAGTTCGGCACCCCGGTGTACGTCCTGGACGAGGCCGACCTGCGTTCGCGCTGCCGCGACTTCCGGGCGGCCTTCCCCACCGAGGACGTCTACTACGCGGGCAAGGCGTTCCTGTGCCGGGCGGTGGTCCGGATGATCGCCGAGGAGGGTCTGCACCTGGACGTGTGCAGCGGCGGCGAGCTGGCCACCGCGCTGTCGGCGGGGATGCCCCCGGAGCGGATCGGCTTCCACGGCAACAACAAGTCGGTCGCCGAGCTGACCCGGGCGCTCGACGCCGGGGTGGGGCGGATCATCGTCGACTCGTTCACCGAGATCGACAGGCTCACCGCGCTGGCCCGCGAGCGGGGGGTGCGGCCCCGGGTGCTGGTCCGGGTCACGGTCGGCGTCGAGGCGCACACCCACGAGTTCATCGCCACCGCCCACGAGGACCAGAAGTTCGGCTTCTCCCTCGCGGGTGGTGCCGCCGCGAACGCCGCCTTCAAGATCCTCGACGAGGGTGTGCTGGAGCTGCGGGGTCTGCACTCGCACATCGGCTCGCAGATCTTCGACGCCAGCGGCTTCGAGGTCTCCGCCCGCCGGGTGCTCGCCCTCCAGGCGCAGATCCGCGACGCGCGCGGCGTGGAGCTGCCCGAGCTGGACCTGGGCGGCGGCTTCGGCATCGCGTACACCTCGCAGGACGACCCGGCCAGCCCGCAGGACCTGGCCAAGCGCCTCCGCAAGATCGTCGACTCGGAGTGCGCGGCGGAGAACCTGGCCGTCCCGCACCTGTCGATCGAGCCGGGCCGGGCCATCGTCGGGCCTGCCGTGTTCACCCTCTACGAGGTCGGCACGGTCAAGGACCTCGACGGCATCCGGACGTACGTCAGCGTGGACGGCGGGATGAGCGACAACATCCGCACGGCCCTGTACGACGCGTCGTACTCGGCCACGCTCGCCTCCCGGGCGTCCGTCGCGCAGCCGTTGCTCGCCCGCGTGGTGGGAAAGCACTGTGAGTCCGGGGACATCGTGGTGAAGGATGAATTCCTGCCCGCCGACGTGCAGCCCGGAGATCTTGTCGCAGTGCCCGGCACCGGCGCGTACTGCCGGAGCATGGCCAGCAACTACAACCACGTACCCCGGCCACCGGTGGTCGCGGTGCGCGACGGCCACGCGCGGCTGATCGTCCGGCGGGAGACCGAAGAGGACCTGCTGGCATTGGATGTTGGATGACGTCACCTGTGCGCTTGGCACTGCTCGGTTGCGGCACGGTCGGCCAGGAGGTGGTCCGGCTGCTGCACGAGCAGGCGACCGACCTGGCCGCCCGCATCGGCGCCCCGCTGGAGATCGCCGGCATCGCCGTCCGCCGGCTCGGCCGGGACCGTGGTGACCTGCCGGTCGACGACGAGCTGTTCACGACCGACGCGCTCGGCCTGATCAAGCGCGACGACGTGGACGTGGTGATCGAGGTCGTCGGCGGGATCGAGCCGGCCCGGAGCTGGCTGGTCGAGGCGCTGCGCGCCGGCAAGAGCGTGGTCACGGCCAACAAGGCGCTGCTCGCCGAGGACGGCGCGGCGCTGCACGACGCGGCGGCCGAGGGCGGCGGCGACCTCTACTACGAGGCGTCCGTGGCCGGGGCCATCCCGTTGCTGCGCCCGCTGCGCGAGTCGCTGCACGGCGACCGGATCACCCGGGTCACCGGCATCGTCAACGGCACCACCAACTTCATCCTCTCCGCGATGGACGCCACCGGCGCCGGCTTCGCCGAGGCCCTCGACGAGGCCACCGAGCTGGGGTACGCGGAGGCGGACCCGACGGCCGACGTGGAGGGCTTCGACGCGGCGGCCAAGGCTGCGATCCTCGCGTCGCTGGCGTTCCACACCCGGGTCGCCGCCGCCGACGTGCACCGGGAGGGCATCACCGAGGTCACCGCCGCGGACGTGGCGAGCGCCCGGGCGATGGGCTGCACCATCAAGCTGCTGTGCATCGCGGCCCGGGGTGTGGACCCGGCCGGCCGGGAGACGGTGAGCGTCCGGGTGCACCCGGCGATGATCCCGCGCAGCCATCCGCTGGCAAGCGTCGGCGACGCGTTCAACGCGGTCTTCGTGGAGGCCGACGCGGCCGGTCAGCTCATGTTCTACGGTCGGGGCGCCGGTGGCGCGCCGACCGCCAGCGCCGTGCTCGGTGACGTGGTCGCGGTGTCCCGCAACCGGCTCGCCGGGGTGCGCGCGGCCAGCGAGAGCGCGTACGCGGACCTGGCGGTCCGGCCGATGGGGGAGGCGCTGACCCGCTACCACGTCAGCCTCGACGTGGCCGACCGTCCCGGTGTGCTGGCCGCGGTGGCGAGCGTGTTCGCCCGGCACGACGTGTCCATCGCGACCGTGCGGCAGGGCTCGGCGAGCGGGTCACCCGGCCGCAGTGGCGACGCCGAGCTGGTCATCGTCACCCACGTGGCACCCGACGCGGCGCTCGCCGCGACCGTGGCCGAGCTGCGTGGCCTGGATATTGTCCGGTCGGTGACGAGCGTGCTGCGGGTCGAGGGCGGCGCGTGAGTCGTTGAACCGTCGGTGGGTCGGTTCGCGCGTCCCGCCAGGTGGGTAACCCGGGGTGTGCCGTCGATGCCGCCGGCAGGGTGGTCCAGGGTGGCCGTGTGCTCGGGTCGAGGCGGCGGTAGAGGCGAGGAGAACGACATGTGGCGGGGTCTGATCGAGGCGTACCGGGATCGGCTGCCGGTCACCGCGGCAACGCCCGTCGTCACGTTGCACGAGGGGAACACGCCGCTGCTGCCGGCACCCGTGCTGTCCGCCCGGATCGGCTGCGACGTGTACCTCAAGGTCGAGGGCGCCAACCCGACCGGCTCCTTCAAGGACCGGGGGATGACCCTCGCGGTCTCCAAGGCGGTCGAGGCCGGCAACAAGGCCATCATCTGCGCGTCCACCGGCAACACCAGCGCCTCCGCCGCCGCGTACGCGGCCCGGGCCGGGCTGACCTGCGCCGTGCTGGTGCCGCAGGGCAAGATCGCGTTGGGCAAGCTCGCCCAGGCGCTCGTGCACGGCGCGAAGCTGCTCCAGGTGAGCGGCAACTTCGACGACTGCCTGGCGCTCGCCGCCAAGCTCGCCCAGGACCACCCGGTCGCCCTCGTCAACTCGGTGAACATCGACCGGTTGCACGGCCAGAAGACCGCCGCCTTCGAGATCGTCGAGGCACTCGGTGACGCGCCCGACATCCACTGCCTGCCGGTCGGCAACGCCGGAAACATCTCCGCCTACTGGATGGGGTACGCGGAGGAGCGCGCCGCCGGCGCCACCACCCGCGCACCCAGGATGTACGGCTTCCAGGCCGCCGGGGCCGCCCCGATCGTCACCGGTCAGGTCGTGCCGGAGCCGTCGACGATCGCCACCGCGATCCGGATCGGCAACCCGGCGAGCTGGACCAAGGCGTTGGACGCGCGGGACACCTCCGGCGGGCTGATCGCGGCGGTGACCGACCGGGAGATCCTCTCGGCGTACCGTCTGCTCGCCCGCGAGGTGGGCGTCTTCGTCGAGTTGGGCAGCGCGGCGAGCGTGGCCGGCCTGCTCCAGCAGGCCGCGGCGGGCATGGTGCCGCCCGGCTCGACGGTGGTCTGCACGGTGACCGGCCACGGCCTGAAGGACCCCGAATGGGCGATTTCCACGGCGCCCGCGCCGCTGACCATCGCGAACGACCCGATGGCTGCGGCCCGCGCCCTCGACCTGGCCTGAGCGCGCCACCGCCTGGTCGGTGACCGGCGGCAGCCGGCCGGTTCGCGGGACGGGCGTGGGGGCGGCGGGGGTTCTGGTGATCGTGTCCGGCACACTTTCACGTATCCCCGCCCGCATTCTCGTTCAGGAGTGAGCCAGGCCGATGTCGCTGCTCGCCAGATTCAGCCTCGCCAACCGGGGGCTCGTCGCCCTCATCGCGGTGGTGATTACGGCGTTCGGAGCGTTCGCCGTGCCATCGCTGAAGCAGCAACTGCTGCCGTCGCTCGAGTTCCCGGCCGCGTTCATCGTGGCTCCCTACCCCGGTGCCGGCCCCGAGATCGTCGAGTCGCAGGTCACCGAGCCGATCGAGAACGCCCTCCAGGGCATCCCGGGGCTGGACAAGGTCACCTCCACGTCCCGCGAGGGCTCGGCCACCGTCCAGGTGATGTACGAGTTTGGCACCGACCTGGACGACGTGGTCAACAAGATGCAGACCGCGTTAAGCCGGATCGACTCCCAGCTGCCGGAGGGCGTCGACCCGCAGGTCATCGCCGGTAGCACCGACGACCTGCCGGCGGTCGTGCTGGCCGCGACCGGCGCGGGGGACGAGCGGGCGCTGGCCGAGAAGCTGCGGACGGCTGTGGTGCCGGAGCTGGAGGGCGTCGAGGGGGTCCGCACGGTCGAGGTGACCGGCACCCGCGACGACGTCGTGCTCGTCACCCCGGACCCGGCGAAGCTGGCCGCGGCGCGGGTCCAGCCGACGGCGATCGGCGCGGCGCTGAAGACGAACGGCGTGGCGGTTCCCGCCGGCGCGGTGACCGACGGCGCGCTGTCCCTTCCGGTGCAGGTCGGCACGCCGATCGCCACCCTGGACGACCTGCGCGGCATCGTGGTCTCCCCGGGCGCGACGCCGGTGCGTCTCGCTGACGTGGCGAGCGTCGAGCAGCAGCTCGCCCCGGCCACCGCGATCACCCGGACCAACGGCAAGGACAGCCTCGGCATCGCTGTCACCGCCGCGCCGGACGGCAACGCGGTGCAGATCTCGCACGACATCCGCGACCGGCTCGACGACCTGAAGGACGCCTCCGGCGCGGAGCTGACAGTGGTCTTCGACCAGGCCCCGTTCGTCGAGAAGTCGATCGAGTCGCTGACCACCGAGGGCCTGCTGGGCCTGGTGATGGCGGTCATCGTCATCCTGGTCTTCCTGCTGTCGGTGCGCTCGACGGTGGTCACCGCCGTCTCCATCCCGCTGTCCGTGCTGGTGGCGCTGATCGCTCTGTGGATCGGCGACTACTCGCTCAACCTGCTCACCCTCGGCGCGCTGACAATCGCGGTCGGCCGGGTGGTCGACGACTCGATCGTGGTGTTGGAGAACATCAAACGACACCTGGAGTACGGCGAGGAGAAGCGGCAGGCCATCGTCACCGGCGTCCGTGAGGTGGCCGGCGCGGTGACCGCGTCCACCCTCACCACGGTGGCGGTGTTCGCGCCGATCGCTCTGGTCGGCGGGTTCGTCGGGCAGCTCTTCGCGCCGTTCGCGATCACCGTGACGGTGGCCCTGCTCGCCTCGCTGCTGGTGTCACTGACGGTGATCCCGGTGCTGGCGTACTGGTTCCTCAAGCCGCGCGGCGGCACCGTCGACGACGAGGCGGTGCGGCGCGGCGCGGAGGAGAAGGAGCTGCGCAGCCCGTTGCAGCGGGCCTACCTGCCGGTGATCGGGTTCGCCACCCGCAAGCGGTCGACCCGCTGGATCACCGTCGGGCTCGGCCTGCTGGTGCTCTTCGGCACCTTCGGCCTCGCGCAGAAGCTGGAGACCAACTTCCTGGACGACTCCGGCCAGGACACCCTCAACATGAGCCAGGAGCTGCCGGCCGGCAGCGGGCTCGCGGCCACCGACGCGGCGGCCAAGCAGGTCGAGTCGGTGCTGTCCCGGACCGAGGGCGTCCAGACGTACCAGGTGACCGCCGGCGGCGGGGACAACCCGTTCGGGGGCGGCGGCAACAACATCGCGACCTGGTCGCTGGCGCTCGACGGCGACACCGACGCGAAGCAGATGCGTGAGGTGCTGCGCGCGGAGTTCGACAAGCTCGGCAGCGGACTGGGCGAGATCAGCTTTGGCGGCGGGCAGCAGGCGTCGACCAGCCAGCTCGAGGTGATCGTCCAGGCCAGCGACCCGCAGGTGCTGGCGCGGGCGGCCGAGGAGGCCCGTACGGCGATGGCCGGCGTGCCGGACGTCGAGGATGTCACCACCAGCCTCGCCGCGCAGGTGCCGCGGGTCGACGTGACAGTCGACCGGGTCGCGGCCGGTCGGGTGGGGCTCACCGAGGCCGCCGTGGGGCAGCTCGTGTCGCAGGCGTTCCGGGGCGCGCCGCTGGGTCAGGTCACGGTCGACGGCCAGCAGCAGAACGTGGTGCTGCGGCTGGGTACGCAGCCGCCGGTGTCGGTGGAGCAGTTGCGGGCGCTGCCGGTGGGTCCGGTCAAGCTGGGCGACATCGCGGAGGTCACGCAGGGCGAGGGGCCGCAGCAGGTCAGCCGGATCGACGGTGAGCGCAGCGTGTCGGTGACCGGCGCCGCGACCGGCTCGAACCTGGGTGCGACGAGCCAGGAGCTGCAGAAGCGGCTGGACGGCATCAACGTACCCGGGGCGACCTTCACCATCGGTGGGGTCAGCGCGGACCAGGCGGACGCGTTCGGTGATCTGGGCCTGGCGGTGCTGGCCGCGATCGCGATCGTGTTCCTGATCATGGTGGCCACGTTCCGCAGCCTCACCCAGGCGCTGATTCTGCTGATCTCCATCCCGTTCGCGGCGACCGGCGCGATCGGCCTGCTGCTGGCCACCGGGACGCCACTCGGCGTGCCGGCGCTGATCGGCGTGCTGATGCTGGTCGGCATCGTGGTGACCAACGCCATCGTGCTGCTCGACCTGATCAACCAGTACCGCGCCCAGGGCATGGGGGTCCGGGAGGCGGTGGTCGAGGGTGGCCGGCGTCGACTGCGTCCGATCCTGATGACCGCCGTGGCGACGATCTTCGCGCTGCTGCCGATGGCGCTCGGGTTGACCGGCGAGGGCGGGTTCATCTCGCAGCCGCTGGCGGTCGTGGTGATCGGTGGTCTGCTCAGCTCGACGCTGCTGACGCTGATCCTGGTGCCGACGCTGTACACGATGGTGGAACACACCAAGGAGTCGCTGCGTGAGCGGCGTCGGCGTCGTCGCTCCGGCGACCCGGCGGTGACCGGGCCGACCGGTCCGGCGGAGGCCGAGCCGGACGGCCCGAACCAGGTGGCGGTGCCGACCGGTGCCCCCGCGTCGACCGGCACGTCCCGCCCGGCCGGGGCCGAGGGCTCCCAGTCGGCGGCGGAGCGTCCGGCCCCGTCGGGCGCGCTGGTGGACGGCACGGACCAGTTCGAGGTGCTGCGGCTGCCCCGTAGCCGCACCTCGCCGCTGCCCCCGTCGGAGCCGACCGAGTAGTCGTCCCGACAGCGCGGAACGCCCCCGGCAGGCTCGACCCGCCGGGGGCGTTTCCCGTCGTCGACCGGGACACACCGACCCACACGACGGAACCTGCACCTTGGGTCACGTCTTGCATACTCCTTGTAGGTGTTGGGGGTGCCGGCGAGTGGGGCGGGTGGATGACCGAGGGCGCGTACGGGTGGTCTCGACGCGATCTGCTGCGTCGGGCCGCGCTTGTCGCCACCGGGGCGGTCGCCGGGGCGGGAGCCTCCGAGGCGTGGTCCACGCGGCGCCGGCTGCCGCTGGCCGGTGGACCGGCGAGCGCCACGAGCGGCAACGGCCAGCAGGACGTCGGCTCCGGCACCCTGCCGGTCGTCTGGTCGGTGTCGACCACGCGGCGGCTGGTCGCGCTCACCTTCGACGACGGACCCGCCCCACAGTGGACGCCGATGGTGCTGGACACCCTGGCCCGGCACCGGGTGCCGGCGACGTTCTTCCTGGTCGGCGCGCAGGTCCGCAAGTACCCGGATGTCGTACGCGGCCGGCTCGCCGAGCACGAGGTGGGCAACCACAGTTGGCGGCACCGGGATCTGGCCCAGCTGGACACCACGGCGGTGTACGACGATCTGCGCCGCAGCCACGACGCGATCGCCGACGTGACCGGGAGTTCGCCCCGGCTGCTCCGCCCGCCGTACGGCCACCTCGGTGGGGCGGTGCTGCACGCGGCGGCACGGCTGGACTACCGGCTGGTGCTCTGGTCGTTGCAGATGGTGGAGCGCGAGTATCCGCACGACCCGGCCGGTCACGCCCGGCGGATCGTCGCCGAGGTCCGACCCGGGGCGATCGTGCTCGGGCATGACGTCGGCGACCAGCGCCGCCTGGTGGCGCTCCGTGGCCTCCCCGACATGATCATCGGCCTGCGGGCACGTGGCTACACCTTCGTCACCGTCTCGGCGCTGCTGGGAGCGGGTGTCACCCCGACCCGGACCGGGTAGGGTCGCGCTCCGTGGCGTCCACCCTCTCGGTCCTTACCGGCAATCGGAGCTTTCGCAATCTCTTCCTCGCCGAGCTGGTGGTCTTCGGCGCGGACTGGTTCGTCATGGTGCCGCTGCTGGTGCTGCTGCCGCAGCTGACCGGCAGCGGCGTGTGGGGCGCGCTGGTGCTCGCCGTGGACACCGGCATCGTGGCGTTGCTGCTGCCGTACACCGGCACGATCGCCGACCGGTTCGACCGCCGCAAGATCATGATCGGCGCGAACGTGGCGGCCCTGGCGGGCGTGCTGCTGCTGCTCGGCGTGCGGAGCCGGGGCACCGCCTGGCTGGCACTGGTGGCGATCGGCGTCGTCGCGGTGGCCAAGGCGTTCTACTCGCCGGCCGCCCAGGCCGCCCTGCCCAACGTCCTGGAGCCGCACGAGCTCGCCGCCGGCAACGCCGTGGCCGGCTCGGCGTGGGGCACCATGACGGTGGTGGGCGCCTCGCTCGGCGGTGTGCTCAGCTCGGCCACCGGCCCGTACGCCTGCTTCTGGGTGGCGGCGGTGGGCCTGGCGATCGCCGCGGGCCTGGCCACGCGGATCCGCCGGCCGTTGCAGGCGCCACGCGACAGCGCCCTCCCGGTCCAGCGGACCTGGGCGGCGGTCCGCGAGGCGCTCGGCTACATCGGCCACCGGCCGCGCGTCCTGGCGCTGGTCACGGTCAAGTCGGCGGTCGGGCTCGGCAACGGGGTGCTGACCGTGTTCCCACTGCTTGCCGGCGTGTACGGGGTCGGTTCGCTGGGCGCGGGCCTGCTCTTCGCGGTACGCGGGGCGGGGGCGCTGGTCGGGCCCATCCTGATGCGTCGGGTGCTGACCAACAGGTCCTGGCTGCTGCCCGGGCTCGCCCTCTCCATGTCGCTCTACGGCGTGTCCTACCTGGGCGCGTCGGTGGTCCGGTGGTTCCCGTTGGTGCTGCTGCTGGTCTTCCTGGCGCACTTCGCGGGCGGCAGCAACTGGGTGATGTCGAACTTCGCCCTCCAGGGCGAGGTGCCGGACCGGTTGCGCGGTCGCGTCTTCGCCACCGACATGATGCTCGCGACGCTGGCCATCTCCGTGAGTCAACTGGCGGTGGCCCTGGTCGTGGACGTCGTGGACGAGCGCGTCGTGCTTGCCGGCTGCGGCCTGGTCACCCTCGTCTACGCGGTGGGCTGGCGGATCGCCACTCGCAAGTTGTCGCTGACCGACCCCAGTACCGAGCCGGTTCCCGACCCGGCCGGCTGAACCGACCGGTCCCACGCAGCGGGCACGGGACGGGATGGTCGGTGCCGACCCCTAGCATGGGCGCGTGCCGACGAACTTCACCGCCGGGCCGGTCCGGGTCCGGGTTCCCGCGACCAGTGCCAACCTGGGCCCGGGCTTCGACGCGCTGGGCCTCGCCCTGGGGCTGTACGACGACCTCGCGGCCGAGGTGACGCCGGCCGGGGTCCGGGTGACGGTGACCGGGCAGGGCGCCGGCGAGCTGCCCGACGACGACCGGCACCTGGTCGTACGAGCCATGCGGGCCGCCTTCGACGTGCTCGGCGAGCAGCCCCCGGGGCTGAGCGTGGAGTGCGTCAACCGGATCCCGCAGGCGCGCGGGCTGGGCTCGTCGTCCGCCGCGATCGTCGCCGGTGTGCTGCTTGCCCGCGCGTTGGTGGTCGACGGCGACCAGCGGCTGGACACCGCCGGTGTGCTCCGGCTGACCGCCGGGATCGAGGGCCACCCGGACAACGTCGCCCCCTGCCTGCTCGGCGGTTTCACGCTCGCCTGGTCCGAGCTGGCCGGCGCCCGGGCGGTGTCTCTGCCGGTCGCCGCCGACGTACAGCCGACAGTTTTCGTGCCGGCCGAGCGTGGATTGACGGCGACCGCGCGTGCCGCGTTGCCGGCCACGGTGCCGCACGGCGACGCTGCGTTGACCGCCGGGCGGGCGGCGCTGCTCGTGCACGCCCTCACCACGGACCCGACGCTGCTGTTCCCGGCCACCGTCGACCGACTCCACCAGGACTATCGCGCACCCGGGATGCCGGCCACATCGGCCCTGGTCAACGCGTTGCGAGAGGTTGGTGTGGCGGCCGTGGTCAGTGGGGCCGGGCCGACCGTGCTGGCCCTCACCGACCCACCTGAGGGGTACACGCCGGGAACAGACTGGCAGATCTGGCAGTTACCGATAGACGTCAGCGGCGCCCGGGTCGCCCGGGGTAGACTTGGACACGCCGAGCGGGACCCTGTTGCCGCAGGTCGGAAGAGTTGATTACGCTCTAGGCCTAGCACAGCCGCGAAGCACGCGATCTCCTGCGGGGCGGCGCACCCCCGAAGCTCTCGGCGGTCAGCCCGTCACCCCTGCCAAAGGCCCACGCCGCGCCGCAGTTTCCACAGGTCGCCGCAGACGGCGAGACCTGCTCACCGACCCTTGGTGAGTCGGGATACCGCCCGGCTGCTGTGTCACAGACTCCCGCGACGCGTCCTTGCGAGGCGGGTGCACCGAGGCCGCCCGGCCACCTGAGCTCCGACTCCGGGCAGTCCCGGCCTATCGAGGGAAGGAATCCATTGAGCGACACCACCGACGTGACGTCGGATGTTTCCAACGTCGCTGGCGATGCCACCACCGCTGCTCCCGCCCGTCGTCGGCGTAGCGGCACCGGTCTGTCGGCGATGCTGCTGCCAGAGCTGCAGAGCCTGGCCGCGTCGCTCGGCATCTCCGGCACGGCTCGCATGCGCAAGGGCGAGCTGATCGCCGCGATCTCCGAGCGGCAGGGCGGCAACGCCGCCGGGACCCCTCGACCGCGGGCCGAGGTCGCGGCTGCGGCCGCTCCGACCCGTGAGGGGGTACGCGCCGACGTGCGGGAGACCGCCGACCGGCCGGCAGCCGAAGGACGCAGCGCCGACCAGGCGCCCGCCGAGCCGGCCGCCGAGACCGAGAGCCGGGGTCGTACCCGCCGCAGCCGCACCGCCACGGCGGAGGCTCGCACCACTGAGGCGCGTGGCACGGAGGCTCGCGGCTCCGAGACGCGCAGCTCCGAGGCTCGTGGCGCTGAGGCGCGCAGCTCCGAGGGGCGTGGCTCCGAGGGGCGTGGCGCTGAGGCGCGCAGCTCTGAGGGGCGTGGCTCTGAGGGGCGTGGCTCTGAGGGGCGCAGCTCCGAGGCTCGTACCGATGAGGCCGAGAGCGGCGAGCGGACCGACCGGGGCGAGAACCGCCGGGATCGGGCCGAGCGTGCCGACCGTGGCGAGCGCAACAACGAGCGGGGCGAGCGGGGCGAGCGTTCCGACCGCAACGACCGTGGCGACCGTGCCGACCGGGGTGAGCGCAACGACCGTGGCGACCGTGCCGAGCGTTCCGACCGTGGTGAGCGCAACGACCGTGGTGAGCGGGCCGAGCGTTCCGACCGGGGCGACCGTAACGACCGGGGCGACCGCAACGACCGGGGCGACCGTAACGACCGGGGCGACCGGGGCGACCGGGGCGACCGCAACGATCGTGGCCAGCGTGCCGAGCGCGACAACGACGACGACGACGAGGGCGGCGGTCGGCGTGGCCGGCGCAGCCGTTTCCGGGACCGTCGCCGTGGGCGTGGCGAGCGCGCCGAGACCGGTGGCGACACCGGTGGGCGTGAGCCCCAGGTCGGCGAGGACGACGTGCTCGTCCCGGTGGCCGGCATCATCGACGTGCTCGACAACTACGCCTTCGTGCGGACCACCGGCTACCTGGCCGGCCCGAACGACGTGTACGTCTCGATGTCCCAGATCAAGAAGTACGGCCTGCGCCGTGGTGACGCGATCACCGGTGCGGTGCGCGCGGCCCGCGAGGGCGGCAACAGTGGCGACCAGCGGCGGGACAAGTACAACCCGCTGATGCGGTTGGACACGATCAACGGGATGGAGCCGGAGGAGGCGCGGCGCCGGCCCGAGTTCTACAAGCTCACGCCGCTCTACCCGCAGGAGCGTCTGCGGTTGGAGACCGAGCCGCACATCCTGACCACCCGGGTCATCGACCTGGTCATGCCGATCGGCAAGGGCCAGCGGGCGCTCATCCAGTCGCCGCCCAAGGCGGGTAAGACGATGGTGCTCCAGGCGATCGCGAACGCGATCACCCGCAACAACCCGGAGTGCCACCTGATGGTGGTGCTGGTGGACGAGCGGCCCGAAGAGGTCACCGACATGCAGCGGTCGATCAAGGGCGAGGTCATCGCGGCCACGTTCGACCGTCCGCCGCAGGACCACACCACGGTCGCCGAGCTGGCGATCGAGCGGGCGAAGCGCCTGGTCGAGCTGGGGCACGACGTGGTCGTACTGCTCGACTCGGTGACGCGGCTCGGTCGGTCGTACAACCTGGCGGCGCCGGCCAGCGGCCGGATCATGTCGGGTGGTATCGACTCCACCGCGCTCTACCCGCCGAAGCGCTTCCTCGGAGCGGCCCGCAACATCGAGAACGGCGGTTCGCTGACCATCATCGCCACGGCGCTGGTGGAGACCGGGTCCATGGCGGACACGGTCATCTTCGAGGAGTTCAAGGGCACCGGTAACGCGGAGCTGAAGCTGGACCGGAAGATCGCCGACAAGCGGACCTTCCCGGCCATCGACATCAACCCGTCCGGTACGCGTAAGGAAGAGGTCCTGCTCGCACCCGAGGAGCTGGCCATCATCCACAAGCTCCGCAAGGTGCTGCACTCGCTGGACTCGCAGGCGGCCATGGACCTCCTGCTGGACCGGCTCAAGCAGTCCCGTACCAACATCGAGTTCCTGATGCAGATCGCGAAGTCGACGCCGGGGGAGTGACCATCCCCGGGTGACCGACGACGAAGGGGCACGGCCGACGAGGCCGTGCCCCTTCGTCATGCCCGCCCACCGCGGCTGGAATTTTCCTTCGGTTTGCTCGACAGGTCTTGAAACTTCTATTCATAGCCGGGTTGACTGTCGTCCATGCGTACCCGCAGACGATCCGCCCGCCGCACCGGCGTCCTGCTGTTGACGCCGCTGCTCGCCCTGGCCGTGTCACCGCCGGCCACCGCCGCACCCGCGACCCGGCCCGCCGCCCTGGCCACGGTCGGCTCGCCCACCGTCGCGGAGGACGCGCCGCCCGCGTCGTCACGCACGGGCGGCGCGGTCAGCCTGGCCGCCGACCCGACCGCCGCGACCGCGCCGGCCACCACCGCCGGCGGTCTGGAGCCGGCCGGCGGCCTGGAAACCACGAAGGCCACCCGGCCGGTCGCGCCGGGCGTGCAGCTCACCTCCTTCGACAGGTACGACGCCGACGGCTGGCTGCGCGCCGACGCGCTCACCACCGACCTCGCCGGTGGCTCCACGGTCGACTACGTCAACTCCGGTGCGGTCAGCCGGGCTGAGCCGCTGCGTACGGCGGTGGACGGCTCGCGCGCGGTCGCCGCCGTCAACGGCGACTTCTTCGACATCAACAACTCGGGTGCCGCCCAGGGGGTGGGTGTCCGCGACGGCGAGCTGATCCAGTCGGCGGTCAGCGGTCACCGCAACGCGGTGGCGATCACGGTGAACGGGCTCGGCCGGGTGATCGAGGTGAACTTCGACGGCACCGCGACCCTGCCCACCGGGCCGGTCTCGCTGACCCAGTTCAACAACCTGGTGCAGGCCGACGGCGTCGGCGCGTTCACCGAGCTGTGGGGGACGTACTCCCGGCAGCGTGCCGTCGAGGGCGCGGCCCGGGTGGTCGAGGTCACGGTGACCGGCGGTCGGGTGGCGGCGGTGGCGGACGCGGCCGGCAGCGGCCCGATCGTCGCCGGCAGCACGGTGCTGCTCGGCCGCGACGCCGGCGCGGACGCGCTCGCCGGCCTGCGCCCCGGTGACCCGGTGGCGGTGGCGTGGCGGCCGAAGCCGTCCGACGGCGGCGACCTGCACGCGGCGGTCGGTGGCGGGAACGTCCTGGTCCGCGACGGCGTCGTGCAGAGCATCGCCGACCCGACGCTGGCACCGCGCACCTCGGTCGGGTTCAGCGCCGACGGTCGCAAAATGATCATGTTGACGGTGGACGGTCGTCAGGTCGACAGCCGAGGCGTCACCCAGACCGAGATGGGCCGGATGATGGCCGAGCTGGGTGCCCACCACGCGCTCAACCTGGACGGTGGCGGCTCGTCCACCCTGCTGGCCCGTGAACCGGGCGCGCCGGCCGTGCAGGTGGAGAACGGCCCCTCCGACGGCAGCGAACGCGCCGTGCCGAACGGCCTGGCGATCTACGCGCCGAAGGGCAGCGGCCGGCTCACCGGCTACTGGGTCGAGACGGCAAGCGACCCCACCGCCGCCCCGGGCGTCTCGCCGGTGCGCGGTGGCCGGCCCGACCGGGTCTTCCCCGGACTGACCCGGACCCTCACCGCGGCCGGCTACGACGAGACGTACGGCCCGGCGGCCGGCACGCCCACCTGGCGGGCCACCCCGGCGGTACGCGGCCTGGTCGACCGCCACGGCGTGTTCCACGCCGGCGCGCCGGGGGCCAGCACGGTCACCGCCGCGCGGGGCCGGGTCACCGGCTCGCTCAACCTCACCGTGCTCGGCCCACTGGCCCGGGTCGGCACCACAGTGCCCCGCGTGGGCCTGACCGGGCAGGACGGCAACGCCCTGGTGGGAGTGGTCGGGTACGACGCCGAGGGCAACACCGCCCCGATCGAGCCGGCCGACGTGACCCTCGACTACGACCGGGACCTGCTGCGGATCACCCCCACCCGCGACGGCAACCTGACCGTCACCGCGCTGCGGGCCACCGGCTCGGCCCTGCTGACCGTCCACGTCGGACGGAAGAGCACCGTCCTGCCGGTCACCGTCGGGTTGACCGACGTACCGGTCGCCGGCTTCGACGACGCCGCCTCCTGGCGGTTCAGCCAGGCCCGGGCCAGCGGGTCGGTCGCGCCGGCCCCCGGGCACACCGGCACCGGCCTGCGGATGTCGTACGACTTCAGCCAGTCCACCGGCACCCGGGCCGCGTACGCCGACCCGCCCGCCTGGATCGAGGTGCCCGGCCAGCCGCAGGCGTTCGGCATGTGGATCCACGGCAACGGCACCGGGGAGTGGCCCAGCCTGCACCTGCACGACGCGCAGGACACCCAGCACGTGCTGCGCGGCCCGCTGATCACCTGGACCGGCTGGCGGTACGTGGAGTTCGCGGTGCCCGCCGGTGTGCAGTACCCGGTGCGGGTGCGCCGCTTCTACGTGGCCGAGACGAACGCCGCCGCGCAGTACACCAGCGAGGTGATCATCGACGACCTGGTGGCGAAGGTGCCCCCGACTGTCGAGGTGCCGGAGGTGGCCCCGCGTACCGATCGGGTGGTGGTCCGGGACGGCACGGTGGACGGCGCGCCGTGGCGGTTCGCGGTGCTCTCCGACGCCCAGTTCGTGGCCGCCGACCCGGACAGCGACCTGGTCGCCCAGGCCCGGCGGACGCTGCGCGAGGTGAAGGCCGCCTGGCCGGACTTCCTGCTGATCAACGGGGACTTCGTGGACACCGCCTACCCGGCCGACTTCGCGCTGGCCAGGCGGATCCTCGACGAGGAGTTGGGTGACGCGCTGCCCTGGTACTACGTGCCCGGCAACCACGAGATCATGGGCGCCCCGATCAGCAACTTCCAGGCGGCGTTCGGTGCCACCTCGCGGGTGTTCGACCACAACGGCACCCGCTTCGTCACGCTGAACTCGTCCACCGGCACGCTGCGCGGCGGCGGCTTCGACCAGGTGCGGATGCTGCGCGAGACGCTCGACGTGGCGGCCACCGACCGGCGTGTCGGCTCCGTCGTCGTCCTGCACCACCACCCGGCCCGTGACCCCAGCCCCGCGCAGGCCAGCCAGCTCACCGACCGCAAGGAGGCGGCGCTGCTGGAGCAGTGGCTCGCCGACTTCCAGCACCGCACCGGCAAGGGCGCGCTGTTCGTGGGCGGGCACGTCGGCACGTTCCACGCCGACCGGGTGGACGGCGTGCCGTACGTGATCAACGGCAACTCGGGCAAGACCCCGTCCACCCCCGCCGAAGAGGGCGGCTTCACCGGCTGGACGGAGTTCGGCGTGGACCCGGTCACCCCGGCCGAGGCCGACCGGGCCCGCCGAAACCCGCTCGCCGAGGGGCCGCCCTGGGTGGACGCGGAGTTCCACGCCCACGTGGACCGGCTCGCGCTGAACGCCCCGGCCAGCGTGGCGGTCGGCACCCCGGCCACGGTCACCGCCACGCTCACCCAACCCGGCGGGCGTACGGTCCCGGTGGCCGCACCGGTCAGCGCCGACTGGTCCGCCTCCCCGCAGGTGCACATCGGCGGCGTGGCCGGGGTACGTCCCTGGCACACGGCCCGCTTCGACCCGCTCACCGGCACGCTGACGGCACTGCGGCCCGGCGGCCCGGTACGTCTCACCGTGGCCGTCAACGGCGTCCTCGCCCAGGCCACCGTCGCCGTCACCAGGTGAACCGTCCGGACGGGTCCCGCGCGTCGTGGGCCCGTCCGGACGTACCTCAGAAGTCGCCCTCGGCCACCTGGAACACGGTCAGGCCGAGCTCCCGCCACATCCGCACCACCTGGACACGGTCGTCGAACACACCGACCACCCGGTAACGGTCCCGGATCTCCCGGTCGTAGATCTCCCGCTTGACGATCCAGTCCTTGCGGGAGTCGCCGACGGCCCGCAGGTGCAGGCCGAGGTGGGGGACCCGGACGTGCCGGGCCAGCCACGCCTCGGTGGCCGCCCGCGCGGAGGCGTCCCGACCGGAGCAGAAGACCACCCCGTACCCGGCCGCGTGCATGGCCCGGACCGCCGCGATCACCGCCGGATTCGGCCGGTCCTCGCCCACCCGGGTCATGTCGTACGGGCTGCGTGACACGGCCAGCGCGACGGTGCCGTCGATGTCCACCAGGACGATCTCCGGCGGCTGGGTCGACGGCGGGTGCACGGCGGCGGGCCGGCCGGTGCGGGCCTGCGGGACCGGCAACGGCAGGGTCCGCCCCGCCAGGTACCGGTCGTGCAGCCGACGGATGGCGTCCGCGCCGACCTGCTCGGCCTCCGGGCGGGCGGCGTCGCGGCGCAGGCACTCGTCGAGGGGTACGTCGGTGAAGTCGTGCACCTCGAACTCCGCGCCGTGCCGGGCGGCCAGGTCGGCCCACTCCCGCAGTGTCCGGGCCCGCAGGTTGGTGTCGTCCACGCACACGTCCGCCCGGGCCCGCAACAGCGCCTCGACCTGGGCCCGCTGCACGACCGTCACCTGCGCCTCGGCCCACTGGGTGAACAGCCGCTCGCCGTGCAGCATCCGGCGCAGGTCGTCCCGGTTGACCCGGACCACCGACGGCTGGAGCGTCCGGGCGAAGGTGGTCTTGCCCGAGGCGGGCAGTCCCCGGGTGGCGATCAGGCGGGTCATCGGCGCGCCTCCGGCTCGATCCGGGTACCCCCGGCGGGGCACGCGACGGCGGTTCGTCGGACGCGCGAATGCCCCGCTGGGCGGCGGGAATGCGGACGGGTAGGCACGTGTTGACGATGCCGGACGAGGTGTGCGGCCCGATTACCGGGTCGGCTCAGGCCCATGGCACACTGGTCAATCGGCCACCGGTTCCGGTTCACGCCCGAGCCCGTCGCGTACGGCGCGACGAGCGGTGACGGCGACCCGGCGACCACCAACGAGAGGACCGAGGCGAGATGAAGGCAAACATCCACCCGGAGTACGTGACCACCGAGGTCAGCTGCTCCTGTGGCAACACGTTCACGACCCGCAGCACCGCCAAGGGCGGGGCGATCCACGTCGAGACCTGCAGCGCCTGCCACCCGTTCTACACCGGTAAGCAGCGCGTTCTCGACACCGCCGGCCGGGTCGCGAAGTTCCAGCAGAAGTACGCCAAGGTTCAGGCCAAGAAGGCCAAGTAACTCCACGTTCGGCGCCCGCGTCCGGTTTCGCACCGGATGCGGGCGCCGTCCGCGTTCCACCCGGTCTTTCGCCTGGCCCGGCCGGCGCCCGCACCCTCGAAGGAGCATCCGCAGCATGAGCAGCGAGCGTCTGGCCGGTCTCCTCGACGAGTACGCCGAGTTGGAGAAGCGGCTGGCCGACCCGGCGATCCACGCCGACCAGGGCACCGCCCGCCGCGTCGGACGCCGGTACGCCGAGCTGGTGCCGCTGCACAAGGCCGCCGACGAGCTTGAGCAGGCGCGCGCCGACCTCGTCGCCGCCCGTGAGCTGGCCGCCGAGGACCCGTCCTTCGCGGGTGAGGCGGAGTCCATCGCGGCCACCCTGCCGGCGCTTGAGGAACGCCTCGCCGAACTGCTCATCCCCCGGGACCCGCACGACGCCAAGGACGTGATCGTCGAGATCAAGGCCGGTGAGGGCGGCGAGGAGTCGGCGCTGTTCGCCGGTGACCTGCTGCGGATGTACACCCGGTACGCGGAGCGCCACGGCTGGGTCACCGAGGTGATCGACGCGCAGGACTCGGACCTCGGCGGGGTCAAGGACGTGTCCCTGTCGATCCGGACCAAGGGTGTGCCCGAGGGCGGCAACGGCGTCTGGTCGCGGCTCAAGTGGGAGGGCGGCGTGCACCGGGTGCAGCGCGTCCCGGTCACCGAGTCGCAGGGCCGGATCCACACCAGCGCCGCCGGCGTGCTGGTGCTGCCCGAGGCCGAGGACGTCGACGTCACCATCGACCAGAACGACCTTCGGATCGACGTGTTCCGCTCGTCCGGGCCGGGCGGCCAGTCGGTGAACACCACCGACTCGGCGGTGCGGATCACCCACGTGCCCACCGGCATCGTCGTGTCCTGCCAGAACGAGAAGTCCCAGTTGCAGAACCGGGAGCAGGCCATGCGGATCCTGCGGGCACGGCTGCTCGCCGCCGCCCAGGAGCAGGCCGACGCCGCCGCCTCGGACGCCCGCAAGGCGCAGGTGCGCACGGTGGACCGCTCGGAGCGGATCCGCACCTACAACTTCCCGCAGAACCGGATCACCGACCACCGGATCGGCTACACCGCGTACAACCTGGACCTGGCGCTCGCCGGTGAGCTGGACGGCGTCCTGAACGCCCTGGCCGAAGCCGACCGAGCCGCCCGCCTGGCCGGCGACACCGAACTGACCCGCCGCTGAGCCTCCCGGCCCAGCCCCTGGTGGTCAGCTCGCCCGAGGGCGGGACTTGGCGCGCAGCATCTCCCGGTCGGCCACCTCGAAGGCGACGCTGAGCGCGTCGCGGAGCCCACCGCCGCCGGAGACCTCGGCGAAGCCGATGCTCACCCCGACCGGGGTGCCCGGCACCAGCGACTCCCAGTCCTCCGCGCGCACCGCCGCCTCGATCCGCCGGGCCACCTCGGCGGCCTCGGCCATGCCGGTGTCCGGAAGCACCACCACGAACTCGTCACCGCCGTAGCGGGCCACGAAGTCGCCCCGGCGCATCACCCTGTTGATCACCCCGGCGATGCGTTGCAGGACCAGGTCGCCGGAGTGGTGGCCGTGCCTGGTGTTGACCGCCTTGAACCCGTCCAGGTCGCAGACGCCGATCACCACCCGCTCGCCCCGGGTGACCACGGCGGTGATGTACCGCTCGAGCCGGCGGCGGTTGGGCAGGCCGGTGAGCGGGTCGGTCAGTGCCTCACCCTCGAACCGGGCCGCCTCGCGGCGCATCTCCTCGTGGTCGATCCGCGCGGCGATGCCGTCGATGTAGACGTCCCGCAGCCGGTCGTTGCGCTGCGCGGCCAGCCGGAACGCCAGCCGGTCGGCCCGGTGCGCGGCCACGTGGTCCCCGGCGCGGGCGAGCGCGATGCTGCGCAGGCGGGCCGGTTCCGCCGTGCCGAGGGTCTCGGTGGAGACCCGGATGGTGTCCAGCCGGGCCACCGCCTCGATCGGCCGGCCGGCGGCGACGGCCAGGCAGACCTGCCCGAGGTGCCGCATGTCCCGGGCCCGGGCACTGTCGCCGCCGTTCTGGAGCAGGTGCGACGGGTCGGTGTCCACCGTCGGCTCGACCCGGTCGCCGAGCGCGGCCTGCCGGGCCGCCGCGTACCCGTACGCGGCGAGGCTGCTCGGGCGTAGCTGGTCGGCGCGCCCGCTGTGCACGAACCGGGTCAGGTCGGCGGCGACGTCGCGCAGCACCCGCAGGCAGCCGTCGCTGTCGCCGTTGTGGTCGAGTGCCACGGCGTTGCGCAGCCGGATGCCCGGCGCGGCGAACGTCTCCTCGGGGATTCCGGCGGTCAGGCCGAGCTGCCGGGCGCGTTCGATCGCGCCCAGGGCGTACCCGTGGAAGCTGAGGTAGCTGTACGCCATCGCGAGGTCGTGCCAGCCCCAGGCGGTGTCCCGGTCCGGGTCCTCCACGGCGCTCAGCGCCCGGGCGGCCTTCACCAGGTGGGTGACGCAGCGGTCCAGTGCGCCCTGGTGGTGGGCGGCGAGCGCGGCCAGCGCGTTGAGGTGCCCGTGCAGGTAGGGCTCGGCGAGATCCCGGACCGCCGCCGACGCCTCCTCGATGGCCCTGGTGAACTCCGCCGTCCGACCGAGATTGATCAGCGCGGACAGCCGCTGCACCATGGCGTCCGCCCGCGCCGCCGGGTCGCTGGTGGTGCGGATCACCCGCTCCAGCAGGGCGTACGACTCCGCCGAGCGGCTGGCCTCCTGCAATGCCCGGGCACGCGTGAGGGCGTCAACCTGGTCATCGACCCGGTCGAGCCAGCCCACCCGCAAACCTCCCGTCGTGTGCGTCTCGACGCACGCGTTCGTCACGTAGCCCGCGACGCATCATGATTATCGCGTGACCACTCTGCCGCAACACCCCCCCGAAGGGACAGGACGGCTCCGTCCGTCCGCCGCGGTGGCCCGCGCGGCACGGGCGCTCGACGCCGCCGGGGTGGGTCCGGCGCGCGTGGAGGCGGAACTGCTGACGGCGTACGTGCTGGGGGTGCCCCGTGGCCGGCTGGCGCTCGCCGACGACCTGGGCGCCGACGACCTGGCGCGGCTCGACGAGCTGGTCCGCCGGCGCGCCGGGCGGGAGCCGTTGCAGCACCTGACCGGCCGGGCCGCGTTCCGGCACCTGGAGCTGGCGGTCGGCCCGGGCGTCTTCGTGCCCCGTCCGGAGACCGAGTTGCTGGCCGGCTGGGGTGTCGAGCAGGCACAGGGCCGGCCCGACCCGCTGGTGGTGGACCTGTGCAGCGGCTCCGGCGCCATCGCGCTGGCGGTGGCGCAGGAACTGCCGGGGGCCCGCGTGGTGGCGGTGGAGCGGTCGCCGGCGGCGCTGGCGTGGTTGCGGCGCAACGCGGCGGAGCGGGCCGCGGCGGGGGACCGCCCGATCGAGGTGGTCGAGGCCGACGTCACCGCCCCGGACCTGCTGGCGGAGCTGGTCGGTCGGGTGGACGTGCTGCTCTGCAACCCGCCGTACGTGCCGGTCGAGGTGGTGGTGCCGCCCGAGGTCGCCGCGCACGACCCGGCGGAGGCGGTCTTCGGCGGGTCGGACGGCCTGGCGGTGATCCGTCCGGTGATCACCCGGGCGGCGGCGCTGCTGCGCGCGGGCGGGGTGGTGGGCGTCGAGCACGACGACACGCACGGCGCGGCGGTGCCCGACCTGCTCGTCGGGGACGGCCGGTTCGCCGCCGTCGCGGAGCATCGGGACCTCACCGGCCGGCCCCGGTACGCCACCGCGTCCCGACGGGCGGACGGCCAGCACGCCCCGGGCGCGGCGGCGTGGCAGACTGACTCCTCGTGATGCTCTACGACTGCCGGTCGCCCGCCGATCGGGACCGCGGCATCGCTGCGGCCATCGAGGCGGTCAAGAACGGCGAACTGGTCGTCCTACCGACGGACACCGTCTACGGGATCGGCGCGGACGCGTTCACCCCGTACGCGGTCAAGGCGCTGCTGGACGCGAAGGGCCGGGGGCGGCAGATGCCGCCGCCGGTGCTGATCGGGTCCCGGCACACCCTGGACGGGTTGGTCTTCTCGCTGCCCACGGCCGCGCGTGACCTGGTGGAGGCGTTCTGGCCGGGTGCGTTGACGATCGTCGTCGAACACTCGCCGAGCCTCCAGTGGGACCTGGGCGACAAGACGGGCACGGTGGCGGTGCGGATGCCGCTGCACCCGGTGGCCCTGGAGGTGCTGCGGGAGACCGGCCCGATGGCGGTGTCGTCGGCCAACAAGACGGGTCAGCCCGCGGCGGTGACCGCCGAGGAGGCGCGCGACCAGCTCAGCTACTCGGTGCGGGCGTACCTGGAGGCCGGGCCCTGCCCGGACCCGGTGCCCAGCACGATCGTGGACCTGACCGGTGAGGTGCCGCAGCTGCTGCGGGCCGGCGCGATCCCGCTGGAGAAGCTGCGCGACGTGGTTCCGGATCTCGTCGACGGCCAGGGGGCCTGAGTGCCCCCGTTCACCGTGCTGCACGTCTGCATGGGCAACATCTGCCGGTCGCCGATGGCCGAGCGGCTGCTCGCCCTCGCCGTGCGGGAGCGGTTGGCCCGGCGTGAGCAGGACCCGGCGCGGGCGGAGGAGCTGCTGTTCAGCCACAGTGCCGGCACCGGCGGTTGGCATGCGGGCGAGGAGATGAACCCGCCGGCGGCGCGGCAGGTCGTCGGGCGTGGCGGGGACGTCGAGGGCTTCGCGGCGCGCAAGCTGCGGTCGGACCACATCGACGCCGCCGACCTGGTGCTGACCGCGACCGCCGACCAGCAGGAGTACGTGGTGGCGCTGCGGCCGGACGCGGCGGCCCGCACCTTCGTGCTCGGCGAGTTCGGTCGGCTGCTCGCGGCGGTGGACGTCGGCGCGCTGCCGCCGGCCGAGGCGACCCCGGAGGCGGTGTACGCCCGGGGCGTGGCGCTGGTGGCCGCGGCGCAGGACGCCCGGCTGGGTGTCTCGGCGTTGCCGACGGACGATCTCGACGACCCGTGGGGTCGTGGCGACCAGTGCTTCAGCCGGGTCGCCGACGAGATCGAGGAGACGGTCCACCCGCTGGCCGGCGCGCTGCTGCCCTGAGCGCCGTGCGAGTTTCCTCCGGGTTTGGGGAAAACCCGGGGCGAAAGGGGTGTTCCGGGTCATTCTGAACGGGTCCTAGCGTGACCGGCTCCTGCGGGGAGAGCTGATGATCCGGGCCCATCTCGACAAACTGCTGACCGTGGTGATCGCCGGCGTACTGGCCGGGCTGGTGCTGGCCGTGGCCGCCCTACCCGCGGCCCTGGTCTTCGGGATCGGCTTCAGCGCCCTGTCCACGCCCTACTCGGAGCTGCCGAACACCCTGCGGACGCCGCCCACCGCCCAGCGCTCCAACCTCTACGCCAACGACGGCACCACCCTGATCACCTCCTTCTACCAGGAGGACCGGTGGGACGTGCCGCTGCGGGAGGTGGCACCGGTGATGCGCCAGGCGATCGTGGCCGCCGAGGACGTCCGGTTCTACCAGCACAGCGGGGTGGACCTGCGTGGAGTGGCGCGCGCGTTCACCGTCAACAAGCGCGACGGCCAGACCCGGCAGGGCGCCTCCACGCTGACCATGCAGTACGTCCGCAACGTCCTGAGCAGCGACCCCCGGCTGACCGAGCGGCAGCGCCACGCGGCCACCGAGGTCACCACCGCCCGCAAGCTCCAGGAGATGCGGTACGCCCTGGCGATGGAACGGGAGCTGAACAAGGAGGAGATCCTCACCCGCTACCTGAACATCGCCTACTTCGGCGCCGGCGCGTACGGCATCGCGGCGGCCAGCAAGCGCTACTTCTCCCGCAGCCCCGCCGACCTCACCCTGGCCCAGGCCGCGCTGCTGGCCGGCCTGGTCCGGTCCCCGGACAGCGACGACCCGATCAACGGCGACGCCGACAGCGCGCTGAACCGGCGCACGTACGTGCTGGAGCAGCTGGTGGAGACCGGCCAGGTGTCGGCGGAGGCGGCGGCCGCCGCCCGGGCCGAGCCGTTGCAGCTGCGGCCCAGCGAAACCCCGAACGACTGCACGGCCGTGCCGGACGGACACAACGACTGGGGATTCTTCTGCGACTGGTTCACCAGATGGTGGAGCGACCAGCCCGCGTTCGGGTCGACCGCCGACGAGCGGCAACGCACGCTGCGCCGGGGCGGGTTCTCCATCGTCTCCTCGCTGGACCCGGGGGTGCAGCGGGCCACCACCGAGCAGGTGCTGGGGATCTACCGGCCGACCGAGGCGCGGGCCGTGCCGACCGTGGTCGTACAGCCCGGCACCGGGCGGGTGCTGGCGATGTCGGTGAACCGCAACTACAGCGTCGAGGACAACCCGGTCGGGCAGAAGAACCACCCGAACACGGTCAACCAGCTGGTCGCCGGCGGTGGCGCGATCGAGGGGTACCAGGGCGGTTCGACGTTCAAACTCTTCGCCCTGCTCGCCGCCCTGGAGTCCGGGATGCCGCTGTCGACGGACTTCGTCGCGCCCACCCAGTTGCTCACCCGTTTCCCGGTCACCGGACCGGGCAGTTGCGACGGCCGCTGGTGTCCGGCGAACGCCAGCCCCTCGTCGATGGACGGCCCGCGCACCATGTGGACGGCGTTCGGCCGCTCGGTGAACACCTACTTCGCGTGGCTCACCGAGCGGGTCGGCGCCGACCGGGTGGTCGAGATGGCCGAGCGGCTGGGCATCGTGCTGCGTGCCGACTCCGACGCCCGGCTCGCCCGGTACGGCGCGAAGGACTGGGGTCCGTTCACCCTGGGCGTGGCCGCGACGACCCCGCTGGACCTGGCCACGGCGTACGCCACGGTGGCCGCCGAGGGGACCTGGTGCGCGCCGCTGCCGGTCGTCTCGATCTCCGACTCGGGTGGCCGGCCGGTCGACGCCGCGAAACCGGACTGCCGGCAGGTGCTCGACGCCGACGTGGCCCGGGCGGCCACCGACGCGGCCCGCTGCCCGGTCGGCGACCAGTCGATGTACGGGCGCTGCGACGGGGCCACCGCGCCCGGTCTGCGTGCCCGGCTCGGCCGGCCGGTCGCCGGTAAGACCGGCAGTTCGGAGCGGTACGAGACGGAGACGGTGGTGGCGTTCACGCCGCAGCTCGCGGTCGCCTCGATGGCGGCGAACCCGGACGATCCCCGCGACGCGGTCGGTCAGGCGGTGCAGTCGCGGATGGTGGACGCGGTCGGCGAGGTCCTCTCCGTGGCCCTGCGCGACCAACCGGTCCGCGACTTCGTCCCGCCGAGCGAACGAACCGCCTTCCAGCAGACCCAACCCCGCGCCGGCAACTAACCCCCCCCGGGGGTCAGGGGGTCTGTTCGGCGTTGCGGGCTATGTTGCGGGCCATTCCGCCGAAGACCACCGCGTGGAACGGGGCCACCGAGCCCCAGTAGGCGTGGCCGGCGAGGCCTCGGGGCAGGAAGACGGCGCGCTGCTGGTAGCGGCTGCGGCCGTCGTCGGACGGTAGGGCCCGCATCTCCAGCCAGGCCCGGCCGGGCAGCCGCATCTCGGCGCGCAGCCGCAGCAGCTCACCGGGGACGATCTCCTCGACCCGCCAGAAGTCCAGCGCCTCGCCGACCTGGAGGCGGTGCGGGTCGCGGCGGCCCCGGCGCAGTCCGACGCCGCCGACGAGCCGGTCCAGCCAGCCGCGGATCGACCAGGCGAGGGGGAACGAGTACCAGCCGTGTTCGCCGCCGACGCCCTCGATGACCCGCCACAGCGCCGCCGGCGACGCGTCCACCGCCCGCTCACGAACGTCGGTGTACGCGGTGCCACCGGACCACTCCGGGTCGCTGGGCAGCGGCTCGGCGGGCGCGTCCGGGCCGCTCGCGGTCGACCAGCGGGTCTCCACCTGCGCGTCGCGTACCTTGGCCAGCGCCAGCGCCACCGCGTCGTCGAAGCCGGTCAGCCCGCCGGGCGGGTCCGGCACGTACCGGGCGATGTCGTGTTCGTGTGCGACGGCCTCGTGGATGAGGCTCTCCACCAGCGGGCGGGCGATGGCGTTCGGCACCGGCGTGATGAGACCGACCCAGTGCGAGGAGAGCGACGGGGTGAGCGGCCGGACCGGCACGATGATCCGCCGCCGCAGCCCGGCCACCCGGGCGTAGCGCTGCATCATGTCGAGGAACGTGAGCACGTCCGGGCCGCCGATGTCGAAGCCTCGGTTGACCTCCGGCGGGAGCGCGGCGCAGCCGGCCAGGTAGCGCAGCACGTCGCGGACGGCGATCGGCTGGATCCGGTTCCGCACCCAGCGGGGGGTGACCATGGCGGGCAGACGCTCGGTGAGGTAGCGCAGCATCTCGAACGACGCCGAGCCGGACCCGATGATCACCGCGGCGCGCAGCACCGCCGTGGGGACCCCGCTGTCCAGCAGGATCCGGCCCACCTCGGCCCGGGACCGCAGGTGCGGGGAGGGGACCTCCGCGTCGGCTGCCGGCTCCGGGCCCCCCAGGTAGACGATCCGGCGTACGCCGGCCGCGCGGGCCGCCCGCGCGAAGTTGGTCGCGGCGGTGCGGTCGGCGGCCTCGAAGTCGGGCCGGCCCAGGGAGTGCACCAGGAAGTACGCGACGTCCACGTCGGCGAACGCGGCGTCCAGCGTCTCCGGCCGACTGAGGTCGCCCTCGACGATCTCGGCGGCGGAGGCCCATGGCACGTCGCGCAGCCGCACCGCCTTGCGGGCGAGGCAGCGCACGGTGTGTCCGTCGGCGAGCAGCAGTGGCGTCAGTCGCCCGCCGATGTATCCGGTGGCTCCGGTGACGAGGCATCTCACGGCTCCCAGTGTGCGGCCCCCTAGACTCGTTCGCTGTGGAGACCGAGACGAGCACCTTCTGGGGGCCGGATTTCGCCCAGCTCAGGGCCACCGACCCGGAGATCGCCGAGGTGGTTCTTGGCGAGCTGGACCGGTTGCGGGGTGGCCTCCAGCTGATCGCCAGCGAGAACCTGACCTCGCCGGCGGTGCTGGCCGCGCTCGGTTCGACGTTGACCAACAAGTACGCCGAGGGCTATCCGGGTCGGCGCTACTACGGCGGCTGCGCCGAGGTGGACCGGGCCGAGGAGATCGGCATCGCCCGGGCCAGGGAACTCTTCGGGGCCGAGCACGCCAACCTCCAGCCGCACTCCGGGGCGAGCGCCAACCTGGCCGCGTACGCCGCGCTGGTGCAGCCGGGGGACACGGTGCTGGCGATGGACCTGCCGCACGGTGGGCACCTCACCCACGGCAGCCGGGTGAACTTCTCCGGCAAGTGGTTCCACCCGGTCGGTTACACGGTCCGCCCGGACACCGAGCTGATCGACTACGACGAGGTACGGGACCTGGCCCGCGCCCACCGCCCCAAGATGATCATCTGTGGTGCCACGGCGTACGCCCGGCTGATCGACTTCGCCCGGTTCCGGGAGATCGCCGACGAGGTCGGCGCGTACCTGATGGTGGACGCCGCGCACTTCATCGGCCTGGTCGCCGGGCGCGCGATCCCGTCTCCGGTGCCGTACGCCGACGTCGTCTGCGCCACGACCCACAAGGTGCTGCGCGGCCCGCGCGGCGGCATGATCCTGTGCCGGGAGTCGCTGGCCCAGCGGATCGACAAGGCGGTCTTCCCGTTCACCCAGGGCGGCCCGCTGATGCACGCGGTCGCCGCGAAGGCCGTCGCGCTGCGCGAGGCGGCGCAACCGGAGTTCCAGACGTACGCCGGTCAGGTGGTCCGCAACGCCCAGGCGCTCGCCGCCGGGTTGGCCGCCGAGGGGATGCGCCCGGTGTCCGGCGGCACGGACACCCACCTGGCCCTGATCGACCTGCGGGAGCTGGGCGTGACGGGCGCCGAGGCGGAGAACCGCTGCGGCGCCGCGTCGATCACGCTCAACAAGAACGCCATCCCGTACGACCCGCGACCGCCGCTGGTGGCCTCGGGCATCCGGGTGGGCACGCCCAGCGTCACCACGCAGGGGATGCGCGAGGGGGAGCTGCGGCAGGTGGCCACCCTGATCGCCCGTGCGGTGCGTACCGATCCGGGTGCCCCGGGTGGCGCCGACGACCTGGCCCGCGTGGGTGCCGAGGTGGCCGAGCTGGTCGCCGCGTTCCCGGCGTACCCCCGTGGCTGAGCCCGGGGTGGTCGAGCCCGACGCCGACCGGCGGTGGCGGTTGCGGCACCTGCCGGTGCTGCTCGTCGCGTCGGTGGCGCTGGCCGCTGTCGCCGCGGTGGTGGGTGGGGCGACCGGCGGTGTGACCGCCGCGTTCGGCGCGGCGGCCGGCGTTGGTGTCACGGTGCTCAGCTACACCCTCACGACCGTGGTGCTGGCCTGGGCCGACCAGATCAACCCGCAGTTGCTGCTGCCGCTCGGGCTGGGCCTGTACGCGCTGAAGTTCACCCTCCTGGGTGTGGTCATGGTGGCGGTGGCGTCGACCGGTTGGCCCGGGTTGGTCCCGCTCTGCCTCGGCATCGTCGCCGGGGTGGCAGTGTGGACGGCGGTGCACATCTGGTGGCTGACCAGCGTGCATGCCCGCCGACCGCGGAGCTGACCCGGCGATCGGCGGGGCGTCGTCCCAGCTTTCGGACGCGCGGCAATGTGTCGGCCTCCGGTCATTCTCCGACGGGCGGAAGGGGAGTAGCGTGCCCACAGACGACGCGAGCCCAGAGATGCCCACACAACGACGGTTGTGCGGGGGGTGAGGCACAGCCTCGTCTTCCCGGCTGATATCGTTCGCCCCGTCATGGCTGGTGACCAAACCCCCCGTCCCGCCGGTGAATCGGACGACATTCCGTCCGGCGCCGGTCAGGGTTGGACCGCGCTCAGCTACCTCATCGGAGGCATGCTCGTGTGGGGTTTCATCGGCTGGCTGGTCGACCAGTGGCTCGACACCGGTGGCGTCGCCACCGGGATCGGCGTCGTGCTCGGCATGGCCGGGGGAATCATCCTGGTCGTCCGCCGACTCGGCACGCCTACTTAGGAAGGGACGCGGTGTTCGGACAGGCGAATGTCCTGGCGGCGGGCCAGGCGAATTTCCCACCCACGGTGGAGGACTTCTACCTGCCCAGCATCCTGCCCTGGGGTGCGCACGACTCGTACTGGTTCACCAAGATCACGGCGATGGTCTGGATCGCGGTCGGCGTCCTGATCATCTTCTTCCTGGCGACCTACCGGAACCCGCAGCTGGTCCCGACCAAGAAGCAGTGGTTCGCCGAGTCGATCTACGGCTTCGTGCGCAACAACATCGCGGTCGACATGATCGGCCACGCGGGTGTGCGGTTCGCCCCCTACTTCACGACGCTGTTCTGCTTCGTGCTGCTGACGAACGCGTTCGCGATCATCCCGTTCTTCCAGATCTCGCCGAACTCGCACATCGCCTTCCCGGCGATCCTCGCGATCATCAGCTACGTGCTGTTCAACTACATCGGCATCAAGCACCACGGCTTCGTCAAGTACTTCAAGAACTCGCTGATCCCGCCGGCACCCTGGTACATCCTGCCGCTGCTGATCCCGATCGAGCTCTTCTCGACCTTCATCGTCCGGCCGTTCTCGCTCGCGGTTCGTCTCTTCGCGAACATGTTCGCCGGTCACATGCTCCTGCTGGTCTTCACGCTCGGCGGTTTCGCCATGCTGAGCGCCAACGCCTGGCTGGCTCCGGTCTCGGTGCTCTCCTGGGTGATGACCATCGCGCTCACCTTCCTCGAGTTCCTGGTGATCTGCCTGCAGGCATACGTCTTCACCGTCCTCACCGCCAGCTACGTGCAGGGCGCGCTCGCCGACGAGCACTGATCCACCGCACCAACCGTTGTCGTCCCGCGTGAGAGTCACGCGTGATAACCAGGAGGAACCACACCAATGGACGCTAGCGTTCTCGCCGCGGTAGAGGGCAGCACCGCCGCCATCGGCTACGGCCTCGCGGCCATCGGCCCGGGCATCGGCGTCGGCCTGGTCTTCGCCGCCTACATCCAGTCGACCGCCCGCCAGCCGGAGTCGTCCCGGATGACTCTGCCGTACGTCTGGATCGGCTTCGCCGTCATCGAGGCGCTGGCGCTGCTGGGCATCGCCTTCGGCTTCATCTGGGCCGGCTGATCCCGCCCATAGACCGGGAGGTAACCATGTACTTCCTCGCCGCTGAGGGTGGTGAGTCGACCCACAACCCGATCATCCCGCTCTGGCAGGAGATCGTGGTCGGTTCGGTCGCCTTCGCCGTGCTCTGCTTCGTGCTGATGAAGTTCGTCTTCCCCCGCATGGAGCAGACGTTCCAGGCTCGGGTCGACGCGATCGAGGGCGGCATCAAGCGCGCCGAGGCCGCCCAGGCCGAGGCGAACCAGCTGCTCGAGCAGTACCGGGCCCAGCTCGCCGAGGCCCGGACCGACGCCGCCAAGATCCGTGACGACGCGCGGGCCGACGCCGAGGGCATCCGGCAGGACATCCTCGCCAAGGCGCGGGAAGAGTCCGACCGGGTCATCCAGGCCGGCAAGGACCAGCTCGCCGCCGAGCGGGCCACCATCGTGCGTGAGCTGCGTGCCGAGGTCGGCACCATCGCGGTGGACCTGGCCAGCAGGATCGTCGGCGAGTCGCTTGCCGACGAGGCGCGGCGCAAGGGCACCGTCGACCGGTTCCTGAGCGGTCTCGAGAGCACGGGGGCCCGCTGATGCAGGCCGCCAGCCGGGAGTCGTACAAGGTCGCGGCCGAGCGCCTCGACGCGTAC
Source organism: Micromonospora sp. NPDC005298 (assembly GCF_040607375.1). Classification (NCBI taxonomy): domain Bacteria; kingdom Bacillati; phylum Actinomycetota; class Actinomycetes; order Micromonosporales; family Micromonosporaceae; genus Micromonospora; species Micromonospora sp. NPDC005298. Next base: position 15,620 of record NZ_JBEXGP010000019.1, on the reverse strand, counting down.
GTCCGCGGCAATGACGCGGTCGCGGTGGCACACACCGCGAACGACCTGCTCGCTGTCGGCGGGCTGCTGCGACGGGAGCCCCGGCTGCGCCGGGCGCTCTCGGACCCGGCCCGGTCCGGCGCGGATCGCGCCGAACTGCTCGGCGGGATGCTGCGCGGCAAGGTCGGCGAGGGTGCGCTCGAGCTGCTCGCCGCGCTGGTGTCCGGCCGTTGGTCGGCACCGTCGGAGTTGCTCGACGCCGTCGAGCGACTCGGCGTGGAAGCGGTGCTCGCCAGCACCGAGGCCTCCGGTGACCTCGGCGAGGTCGAGGACGAGCTGTTCCGATTCGGGCAGGTCGTCGCCGGCGAGCCCCAGCTCGCGGCGGTGCTGTCCAACTCGGCGGCCCCGGTGGAGCAGCGCGGGGTCCTGGTCGGCCAGCTGCTGGCCGGCAAGACCCGTCTGGCCACCGTTCGCCTCATCGAGGTGGCGCTGTCCGGCTTCGGGGGGCGCTCCTTCAGCGGATCGCTCACCCGGCTCGTGGAACTCGCCGCCGAACGGCGGGACCGTCAGGTGGCGTACGTCACCGTGGCGGCCCCGTTGAGTGACGACGAGGAGCGCCGGCTGGGTGCGAGCCTCGCTGGGATATACGGTCGAGAGGTCTCCGTCAAGCAGACGGTCGACCCCAACGTCCTGGGTGGCGTGAGCGTGCGGGTCGGTTCCGACCTGTACGACGGCACCATTCTTCGCCGCCTCAACGAGACCCGCAACGCGCTCGCGAAGCGCTGAGCGGCTCCGCCGCCCGATGCAAGGGCGGCACCGCCGCGCAGCGCCCGGATTGACAGACGCCATTCGGACCGGTCGGTACTAGGTATCCCGGGCCCCTGAATTTTAAGGAAGCAGAGGATGGCCGAGCTGACCATCTCGACGGAGGAGATCCGCGGCGCCCTGGAGCGCTACGTCTCCTCCTACTCGTCCGACGTCTCCCGCGAGGAGGTCGGCACCGTCGCCGACACCGGCGACGGTATCGCCCACGTCGAGGGCCTGCCCTCGACCATGACCAACGAGCTCCTGGAGTTCGAGGACGGCACGCTCGGCGTGGCGTTGAACCTCGACGTTCGGGAGATCGGCGTCGTCGTTCTCGGTGACTCCGCCAAGCTGGAGGAGGGGCAGCGCGTCAAGCGCACCGAGCGGGTTCTCTCCGTTCCGGTCGGCGACGCCTTCCTCGGCCGCGTGGTCGACGCCCTCGGCCAGCCGATCGACGGCCTCGGTGACATCGCCAACGAGGGCTTCCGCGAGCTGGAGCTGCAGGCTCCGAACGTGATGTCCCGGCAGTCGGTGTTCGAGCCGCTGCAGACCGGCATCAAGGCGATCGACGCGATGACCCCGATCGGTCGGGGCCAGCGGCAGCTGATCATCGGTGACCGGAAGACCGGCAAGACCACTGTCGCCCTGGACGCCATCCTCAACCAGCGGGACAACTGGCGCACCGGCGACCCGAAGAAGCAGGTCCGCTGCATCTACGTCGCCATCGGCCAGAAGGCCTCCACCATCGCCTCGATCAAGGGGCAGCTGGAGGAGGCGGGCGCGATGGAGTACACGACCATCGTCGCCTCGCCGGCGTCCGACCCGGCCGGCTTCAAGTACCTCGCCCCGTACACCGGCTCGTCCATCGGGCAGCACTGGATGTACGGCGGCAAGCACGTTCTGATCGTCTTCGACGACCTGAGCAAGCAGGCCGAGGCGTACCGCGCCGTGTCGCTGCTGCTGCGTCGCCCGCCGGGCCGTGAGGCGTACCCGGGTGACGTCTTCTACCTGCACTCCCGCCTGCTGGAGCGTTGCGCGAAGCTCTCCGACGAGCTGGGTGGCGGCTCGATGACCGGTCTGCCGATCATCGAGACGAAGGCCAACGACATCTCGGCCTTCATCCCGACCAACGTCATCTCGATCACCGACGGCCAGATCTTCCTGGAGACGGACCTGTTCAACCAGGGCGTCCGCCCGGCGATCAACGTCGGTACCTCGGTCTCCCGGGTCGGTGGCGCCGCGCAGGTGAAGCCGATGCGTAAGGTCGCCGGTTCGCTGCGGCTCAACCTGGCCCAGTACCGCGAGCTGGAGGCGTTCGCCGCCTTCGCCTCCGACCTGGACCGGGCCTCGCGGGCCCAGCTCGACCGCGGTGTGCGCCTCGTCGAGCTGCTCAAGCAGCCGAACTACTCGCCGTTCCCGGTCGAGCAGGAGGTCGTCTCGGTCTGGGCCGGCGTCGAGGGCAAGCTTGACGACATCCCGGTGGGTGAGGTCCGGCGCTTCGAGGCGGAGTTCCTCCAGTACCTGCGGCACAAGCACGAGGGTGTGCTGGCCGGGATCGCCGACAACCAGTGGAACGATGACATCATCGGCTCCCTGGAGGCGGCGATCGCCGAGTTCAAGCAGGTCTTCCTCGGCAAGGAGGACGAGCGCAAGGTCAACGACGCGCCGGCCACGCCGCTCGAGGGCGAGCAGAACCGCGAGACGGTGACCCGCTTCCGCGACGGCGCGACCGACCGCCCGGCCGAGAGCTGATCCCATGGCGGCCCAGGTACGCGTTCTTCGTCAACGGATCCGCTCGGCGAAGTCGATGAAGAAGATCACCAAGGCGATGGAGCTCGTGGCGACGAGCCGGATCGCCAAGGCCCAGGCCCGGGTGCAGGCGTCCCTGCCGTACGCCCAGGCCATCACCGGTGTGCTCACGGCGCTGGCGTCCAACGCGCGGATCGACCACCCGCTGCTCACCCCGCGCGAGCGGGTGCGGCGGGCGGGCGTCCTGTTGGTCACCAGCGACCGTGGCCTGGCCGGCGGTTACAGCTCCAACGCGATCAGGATGGCCGAGTCGCTGATCGCGCGCCTCAGGTCGGACGGCAAGGAGCCGGTGCTCTACGTCATCGGGCGCAAGGGTGTCGGGTACTACCGGTTCCGTGACCGGCCGATCGAGGAGAACTGGACCGGGTTCAGCGAGCAGCCGTCGTTCGAGGACGCCCGTACCGTCGGTGAGACGTTGATCAAGGCGTTCACGGCTGGTGCGGACGACGTCGACGGTGGCGCCGGTGCGGACGGGGTGCTGGGTGTCGACGAGTTGCACATCGTCTACACCGAGTTCCACTCGCTGATGACGCAGACCCCGGTCACCAAGGTCATCGGTCCGATGCAGGTGGAGGACCGGCCGCGCTCCGAGGGGCTGCTGCCGGCGTACGAGTTCGAGCCGGAGGCGGAGGCGCTGCTCGACGCGCTCCTGCCGAGGTACATCAACACGCGGATCTACGCGGCGTTGATCGAGTCGGCGGCGAGTGAGTCGGCGTCGCGTCGGCGGGCGATGAAGAGTGCCACCGACAACGCCGAAGAGATGATCGACAAGTACACGCGTGAGATGAACTCGGCCCGGCAGGCCGGGATCACCCAGGAGATCAGCGAGATCGTCGGCGGCGCCAACGCGCTGGCCGCGTCGGGAAGTGAAGTGTGATGACTGCCCCAGTAGAGACCAAGACGGCCACGGGTCGCGTGGTCCGGGTCATCGGCCCGGTCGTCGACGCCGAGTTCCCGCGCGACGCCATGCCGGCCCTGTTCAACGCCCTCAACGTGAAGGTGAACCTGTCCGGCGGTGAGAAGACGCTGACCCTGGAGGTCGCCCAGCACCTGGGTGACAACCTGGTCCGCGCCATCTCGATGCAGCCGACGGACGGTCTGGTCCGTGGCGCGGAGGTGCAGGACCGCGGCGAGCCGATCACCGTTCCGGTGGGCGACGCGGTCAAGGGCCACGTGTTCAACGCGATCGGTGAGTGCCTCAACCTCACCGAGGGTGAGACCATCCAGGCCGACGACCGGTGGGGCATCCACCGCAAGGCCCCGGCCTTCGCCGACCTGGAGCCGAAGACGGAGATGCTGGAGACCGGCATCAAGGTCATCGACCTGCTCGCCCCGTACGTCAAGGGCGGCAAGATCGGCCTGTTCGGCGGCGCGGGTGTGGGCAAGACGGTGCTCATCCAGGAGATGATCACCCGTGTCGCCCGTAACTTCGGTGGTACGTCGGTGTTCGCCGGCGTGGGTGAGCGGACCCGTGAGGGCAACGACCTCATCGCCGAGATGACCGAGTCCGGCGTCATCGACAAGACCGCGCTGGTCTACGGCCAGATGGACGAGCCGCCGGGCACCCGTCTGCGGGTGGCGCTCTCCGCGCTGACCATGGCGGAGTACTTCCGGGACGTGAAGAAGCAGGAGGTGCTGCTCTTCATCGACAACATCTTCCGCTTCACCCAGGCGGGCTCGGAGGTCTCCACCCTGCTCGGTCGTATGCCGAGCGCGGTGGGCTACCAGCCGACCCTGGCCGACGAGATGGGCGAGCTCCAGGAGCGGATCACGTCCGTCCGGGGTCAGGCCATCACCTCGATGCAGGCGATCTACGTGCCGGCGGACGACTACACCGACCCCGCCCCGGCCACCACGTTCGCCCACCTCGACGCGACCACCAACCTGGAGCGGTCGATCTCCGACAAGGGCATCTACCCGGCCGTGGACCCGCTGGCGTCCTCGTCCCGGATCCTCGCCCCGGAGTTCGTCGGCCAGGAGCACTTCCAGGTCGCCACCGAGGTGAAGCGGATCCTGCAGCGCTACCGCGACCTGCAGGACATCATCGCCATCCTCGGTATCGAGGAGCTCTCCGAGGAAGACAAGATCACCGTGCAGCGCGCGCGGCGGATCGAGCGTTTCCTCTCGCAGAACACGTACGCCGCGGAGCAGTTCACCGGCGTGCCGGGCTCGACGGTCCCGATCAAGGAGACCATCGAGGCGTTCCGCAAGATCAGCGAGGGCGAGTACGACCACTTCCCCGAGCAGGCGTTCTTCATGTGCGGCGGTCTCGAGGACCTGGAGCGCAAGGCTGAGGAGCTGATGAAGGGCTGACCAGCCCCATCGGATTCGTCACCAAAAGACTGCCCCGGCAATGCCGGGGCAGTCTTTTGTTCATCTTCGCGCCCTATCATCGTCGCGGTCCGTTCCTCGCGGTCGTCGCTCGCGCGCCGGCCGAGCTACGGTCGTTCCGCGCGCTCACGTGAACGAGCGTTCATCTTGGCAACCTTTCGGCGACGTGCGCCCGTCTTCCCCACGTGGGCGTAACGAACGGAGATGCTCGTGGCTAAGGCCGGCAAGAGTGGCCGCAGGAAGTCCGTGTGGCGGGGCGTGCCACGCTGGGCCAGGATCTGCACGGTGTTCGGCGCCGTGCTGACCATGCTCAGTGGTACGGCACTGGTCGGCACCGAGATGCTGATGGCCCGCTACGAGGGCGCGGTCGGTAAGGCCGACCTCTTCGGCGACCAGGCGGCGGGCGCCAAGGAGAAGAAGAGCGACATCAAGGGCCCGCTCAACATCCTGCTGGTGGGCATCGACCCCCGTACGCCCACGGCGGCGCCGCTTGCCGACTCGATCATGATTCTGCACGTGCCGGCGTCGATGGACCGGGCGTATCTCTTCTCGCTGCCACGTGACCTCTACGTCGACATCCCCGCCTTCAAGAAGGCCAACTTCCACGGCGAGAAGACGAAGATCAACGCCGCGATGTCGTTCGGCAGCCGGGTGCCGGGGGCGAACCCCGACGCGGCCCGCGGCTTCGAGTTGCTGGCCACGACGGTGCAGAACGTGACAGGCATCAAGCGGTTCGACGCCGGCGCGATCATCAACTTCACCGGCTTCCAGAAGATCGTCGACGCCATGGGCGGCGTCGACATGTACGTCGAGCGCGAGGTGCGGTCCGAGCACAAGCAGCCGGACGGCAAGCCGCGCCCCGGCAACACCCGCGGCGAGGGCTACGTCGGGCCGCAGGCGGTCTACCCGAAGGGCACCCACCACCTCAAGGGGTGGCAGGCGCTGGACTACGTCCGGCAGCGTTACCCGAAGAACGGCGTCCCGGACGCCGACTACGGTCGGCAGCGCCACCAGCAGCAGTTCGTCAAGGCCATGGTGGGTCAGGCGTTCAGCGCCGACGTGGTCGCCAACCCGATCAAGCTCGACAAGGTGCTCCGCGCGGCCGGACAGTCGTTGATCTTCAACGGTCGGGGTAACAGTGTCGTCGACTTCGGCATCGCACTGAAGGACATCCGCCCCAACACCATCCAGATGATCAAGCTGCCCGGTGGGGGAGTGTTCGACGGTAAGAAGTACCTGGGTGAGCAGTTCCAGGACGGCGTACCCGACTTCTTCACGGCACTGCACAACGAGCAGCTCGACCCGTTCCTCCTGGAGCATCCGGAATTCCAGAACAAGACCAAGTAGCCGGTCGCTCTTTTCCCACCCGGCTGGGGAGTGCGCCGGAGTCACGGCTAGACTTTCGGCAATCCGCCGCCGCAGCAAGGAGACAGCGTGGCACAGCAGCTTCACGTCGAGCTCGTCGCCGTCGAGGAGAAGGTCTGGTCCGGTGACGCCGAGATGGTCGTCGCCCGCACGACCGAGGGTGAGCTCGGTGTCCTGCCGGGGCACGCTCCGCTGCTCGGCCAGCTCGCCGAGCCCGGCCAGGTCCGCATCAAGCTGGCCGGCGGTGAGCAGGTCGCCTACGAGGTGGCCGGTGGCTTCCTCTCGGTGAGCGCCGACGGCGTCACCGTGCTGGCCGAGAGCGCGACCCCGGTTTCCGCACCGAGCCGCTGAGCCATACCGGGGATGCAGATCGTCGAAGGGATCGGGATCGGCGTCGCCGTCATCCTCGTCGCACTCCTCGTCCTCTTCGTCAGGCGGGCCGTGGTCACCCGCAGCGGTGGCATCATCCGGCTCAGCGTCCGGGTCACCACAGTGCTCGACGGCCGTGGCTGGTCGCCCGGCTTTGGCCGGTTCGCCGGTGACGAACTGCGCTGGTATCGAATGTTCAGCTTCGCGCTGCGCCCCAAGCGGGTCCTCTCCCGCAAGGACCTCGCGGTCGAGCGCCGCCGTCTGCCCGAAGGGCAGGAACGGCTCTCCATGCCGGCCGACTGGGTGATCCTTCGCTGTACGAGTCACCACGCACCGGTGGAGATCGCCATGGCGCGGTCGACAGTGACCGGATTCCTATCCTGGCTCGAGGCCGCCCCTCCGGGGGCGGTCTCGCCGCGTATGGCCTCCCAGGACTGGCCGGCTGCCTGATCCGCCGTTCTCTGGTCGATGGTGGGGTTTGCGGGGGAGCCCGCCGGTGGTCTGTGGTTGCTCCTGGGGTTCCCCCGGAAACCCGTCTCGGGCGCGGTGCGTCGGTCTGGCGTTCTCTTTATCTTCCGCTGTTGTCGTCGGCGACCAGTTCTGCCTCGTAGCCCTGGTTGTCGGTGAGGTAGGCGGCGTAGGTGTCCGGGCCGCCGGCGTGTGGATGGCGGTCCGGGAAGAGCAGGCTCCAGCCGTACGCCGGGGCGGCCGCCACCAGCCGGTCCACGGCGGCCGGCGGGCCAGCGTGGAAGGCCAGGTGGTTCAGCCCCGGGGCGAGCCGGTCGTGGACCGCGCCGGAGAGCGCTGGCGACTGCTCCAGCACCAGGTAGGTCCCGCCCAGGCGCCAGGATCGGCCGGCCGGCCAGTCCTGGTGGGGTGTCCAGCCCAATTCGCCGAGGAGCCAGCCCCAACTACGCGTGGCCGCGCTGAGATCGGGAACCCACACCTCCACGTGGTGCAGGCCGCCGACGGTCAGCGCGTACCGCCCGGGACCCATAGCACATCTCCCGCCGGATTTGCCGTTCTTGACAGGATAAAGAGCAGATCGGAGAGCCGGTTGAGATACTTTGCCGGGAGCGGGCTGGTCCGGTCCGGATCGTGGCTGACCAGCGCCCACGCCGCTCGTTCCGCACGCCGGGCAGTGGTACGCGCCACGTGCAGCAGTGCCGCACCAGCGGTGCCGCCGGGGAGGATGAAGGAGTCGAGCTTGCTCAGGCGTGCGTTGTACTCGTCGCACCAGCCCTCCAGGCGCTCGACGTACTCCTCGGTGACCCGCAGTGGCGGGTACTTCGGGTCCGGCTCGACCGGGGTGGACAGGTCGGCGCCGACGTCGAACAGGTCGTTCTGCACCGACCCCAGCACGCCCCGCAGTTCCTCGTCGAGTTGCCCCAGGGCGATTGCGACACCGATCGCCGCGTTGCACTCGTCGACGTCGGCGTACGCGGCGATCCGCGGATCGGTCTTCGGTACCTGCTCGTTGTTGCTCAGCCTGGTCATGCCGGCGTCGCCGGCCTTGGTGTAGATGCGCGTGAGGTGGACGGCCATGACGCACAGCCTACGGATACCGGACCTGACGATCCCGGCGCGCCCGGACGCCACGACCGCCTGGCCGGCGGTGGTGGGTCCCGGCGATGCCGGCGATCCGGCGGTCAGCGACGTCGACGTCATCCGGGTACGGGGTGACGCGCGGCTGACCGGCACCGTGCACGTGGTCGGTGCCAAGAACTCGGCGTTGAAGTTGATGGCCGCCGCGCTGCTCGCTCCTGGTCGCAGCGTCATCACCAACGTTCCCCGGATCACCGACATCGCGATCATGGGTGAGGTGCTGCGCCGGCTGGGCTGCGAGGTCGAGTTCGACGCCGACGACCCGATCGACCCGATGGTCGCCCGAGGGGGCGTCGCCAGGTCCCGTTCGGTGACCATCGACGTGCCCGAGCAGCCGGGAGCGGACGCGGACTACGACCTGGTCCGCCGGCTGCGCGCGTCGATCTGCGTGCTCGGTCCCCTGCTGGCCCGCCGGGGGTTCGTGCGGGTGGCGCATCCGGGCGGTGACGCGATCGGCTCGCGTGGACTGGACATGCACATCTCCGGGCTGACCCGGATGGGGGCGGAGATCTCCGGTGAGCACGGGTTCGTCATCGCGTCCGCGCCGCACGGGCTGCGCGGGGCCGACATCGTGCTTGACTTCCCGAGCGTGGGCGCGACCGAGAACCTGGTGATGGCGGCGGTCCTCGCCCAGGGCACCACGATGATCGACAACGCGGCCCGGGAGCCGGAGATCGTCGACATCTGCACCATGCTCAACCAGATGGGCGCGCGGATCTCCGGCGCCGGCACGTCCACCCTGCGGATCACCGGTGTCGCCGGGCTGCGCCCGGTGCGCCACGCCACGGTGGGGGACCGGATCGTCGCCGGCACCTGGGCGTTCGGTGCGGCGATGACGCGGGGGGACGTCACGGTGACCGGTCTGGACCCGGCCTTCCTGGAGGTCGCGTTGGACAAGGTCGTCGCGGCCGGCGGCCTGGTGGAGACCCGCGGGGACGGCTTCCGGGTACGGATGGACGACCGGCCCCGCGCGGTGGACGTCGTGACGCTGCCGTACCCCGGCTTCGCCACCGACCTGCTGCCGATGGCGATCGGGCTGGCCGCGGTCAGCGACGGCGCCTCGCTGATCACCGAGAACATCTTCGATGGCCGGTTCATGTTCGCCAACGAGATGATGCGCCTCGGCGCGGACATCAAGACCGACGGGCACCACGCGGTGGTCCGGGGCCGGGACCGGTTGTCCGGCGCGCCGGTGCGGGCCACCGACATCCGCGCCGGCGCCGGGCTGATCATCGCCGGTCTCTGCGCGGACGGGGTCACCGAGGTCTCCCACGTGCACCACGTCGACCGGGGTTACCCGGACTTCGTGGCCGATCTGCGGGCGTTGGGGGTGGCGGTGGAGCGGGGCACCGCGCCGGAGGAACCGTCGGTGGAGATCTGACGCCGCAGCCACTTAGTCATCGTTCAGGCTCGCCGGCTAGGGTGCAGGAAGGCACTCATTCGCAGCGAGGGAGAAGTAGATGGCGGGTCGACTCGCGGTCGTCGGGGCCGGGCTGATGGGCTCCGGCATCGCCCAGGTGGCGGCGCAGGCGGGCTGGCAGGTGACGCTGCGCGACCTGGACGACGCGGCCACCACCCGGGGGCTCGGCGGCATCCGGAAGTCGCTCGAGAAGTTCGCCGAGAAGGGCAGGATCGAGGCGTCCGAGGTCGAGGCGACACTCGCCCGGATCACCTCGACCACCGACCTGGAGGCGGCGGCGGACGCGGACATCGTGGTCGAGGCGGTCTTCGAGCGGCTGGAGATCAAGCACGAGGTGTTCCGCGCGCTGGACAAGATCTGCAAGTCCGACGCGGTGCTCGCCACCAACACGTCGGCCATCCCGGTCACCCAGATCGCCGCGGTCACCGAGCGGCCCGAGGCCGTCGTCGGCACCCACTTCTTCTCCCCGGTGCCGATGATGCAGCTCTGCGAGCTGGTGCGCGGCTACAAGACCAGCGACGCCACGCTGGCCACCGTGCGGGCCTTCGCCGAGGAGATCGGCAAGACGGTCGTGGTGGTCAACCGGGACATCGCCGGCTTCGTCACCACCCGGCTGATCTCCGCCCTGGTGGTGGAGGCGGTCAAGCTCGTCGAGTCCGGCGTGGTGTCGGCCGAGGACCTGGACACGGCCTGCCGGCTGGGCTTCGGGCACGCCATGGGCCCGCTGGCCACCACCGACCTGACCGGCGTGGACGTGCTGCTGCACGCCTCGAAGAACATCTACACCGACACCGCCGACGAGAAGTTCTTCCCGCCGGAGCTGCTCCAGCGCATGGTCACGGCAGGCGACCTGGGCCGCAAGACCGGCAAGGGCTTCTACACGTACTGAGCGGGACATGGAAAGGGGGCGGGCGCACAGCGCCCGCCCCCTTTCTCCGTGTCAGCCGTCGCGCTTGGTGGTCCAGCGGAACGTGGTCAGGCAGACCACCAGGCCGATCACGCACCACAGGCCGAGCACCAGCGCCACCCGGCCCAGCTCGAACGAGCCGCCCGGCTCCTGGGCGCCGAAGCTCTCCGGCAGGAAGACCGCCCGCAGCCCCTGGCACATCCACTTGAGCGGGAACAGCGCCGCCACCTGCTGCATCCAGGTGGGCAGGTCGGTGAAGACGAAGAACACCCCGGAGATGAACTGGAGCACCAGGGCGACCGGGGTGACCACCGCCGAGCCGCTGCGGGCGCTGCGGGCCACCGACGAGATGGCGATGCCGCAGAGGGTGCACGCGGTCACGCCGAGCAGGGACACCCAACCGAAGGTGATCCACTTCCCGGCGGCGCCGGGCAGGTCGAGGTCGAACAGCGCCACCGCGAAGGCCAGCAGCAGTGCCGTCTCGGCGATGCCGATGACCACCACCATGATCACCTTGCCGGCGAACCAGACCCACTTCGGCATCGGCGTGCCCCGGTAGCGCTTGAGCACGCCCCGGTCCCGCTCGACCGGGATCCAGATGCCCAGGTTCTGGAAGCTCACAGTCATCAGGCCGGTCGCGATCATGCCGGTGATGAAGTACTGGGTGAACTTCACCCCGCCGCCGATCTCGCCATGGAAGATCGACGCGAAGATCAGGATCATGATGATGGGGAAGCCCATGGTGAAGACCACGGACTCCCGGCTGCGCAGGAACTGGGTGATCTCCAGCCGGCCCTGGCGCAGGGCGAGCGAGCCGGCACCCGGCCGTCGACCGCGGGGGGTGCTGACCGGCGTCGCCGGCTTCGTCGTGGTCGTCATCGCGCGTGTCCGATCATCGTGAGGTAGACGTCCTCCAGGGTCGGCCGGGTCACCGTGAGCCCGGGGACCTCGCCGCCGAAACGCGCGGCCAGGTCGGCCACCAGGGCCGCCGGCGTCGCGCTCTGCGCGCTCTCCCACGTCCCTTCCGGGGTACGCCAGGAGACCGTCGCGAGGGCCGCCTGCCGATTGCCCAGCAGGTTCGGGGCAGCGACCTCGACCAGCCGGCCGCCCGCGATCACACCGACCCGGTCGGCGAGGGTCTCGGCCTCGTCCAGATAGTGGGTGGTGAGCAAGATGGTGGTGCCGGCCGCGGCGAGGTCGCGGATCAACTCCCAGAACTCGCGGCGGGCCTCCGGGTCGAAACCGGTGGTCGGCTCGTCTAGGAAGAGCAGCTCGGGGCGGCCGATGATGCCCAGCGCCACGTCCAGGCGACGCTTCTGCCCGCCGGAGAGGGTGTGCGTCCGGGCCTTCGCCTTGCTGGCCAGCCCGACCCGCTCGATCACCTTGTCCGGGTCATCGGCAGGGGGATAGAAGCCGGCGAAGTGCCGAACCACCTCGGCAACGGTCAGCTCCTCGAACTCGCCGGTGCCCTGCAGCACGATGCCCACCCGGGACCGCCACCCCGCGTCGGCATGGGCCGGGTCCGTGCCGAGCACGCTGACCTCGCCCGCGTCGCGCCGGCGGTAGCCCTCCAGGATCTCCACCGTGGTGGTCTTGCCGGCGCCGTTGGGGCCGAGCAATGCGAACACCTCACCGCGCCGCACGTCGAGATCCACGCCCGCCACGGCCACGTTGTCGCCGTACGCCTTGCGCAGCCCTCGGACGGAGATGGCCAGCTCGTCATCCATGCCGTCCAGTGTGCGTCCTGGCAGCAACAGGCGGGTGCCCGGGGTGTGGCGGTCAGCGCCACCACGGGCACTTCGGACCAGGTCGTCCGCGACATGGGCCTGTGTGGTTTTCCACAACCCGTTTTACTGAACGGTAACTTAGACTCCGGCCATGGATGAGACGGCATACCCGGGGCGGCTGCCCGAGCGGGACCGCCCGTGGGTGATGCGCACCTACGCCGGTCACTCCTCGGCCACCGCGACCAACGCCCTCTTCCGCCGCAACCTGGCGAAGGGGCAGACCGGCCTCTCGGTCGCCTTCGACCTGCCCACCCAGACCGGGTACGACCCGGACCACGAACTGGCCACCGGCGAGGTCGGCCGGGTCGGCGTGCCGGTGGCGCACCTCGGCGACATGCGGGCGCTCTTCGACGGCCTCCCGCTCGCCGACACGAACACCTCGATGACCATCAACGCCCCGGCGATGTGGCTGCTCGCCCTCTACGGCACCGTGGCGGCGGAGCAGGGCGCCGACCTGGCCCGCTGCGCCGGCACCACGCAGAACGACATCATCAAGGAGTACCTGTCCCGGGGGACGTACATCTTCCCGCCGGCCGCGTCCCTGCGACTGACCGCCGACGTGGTCGCGTACACGCTGCGCGAGATGCCCCGGTGGAACCCGGTCAACATCTGCTCGTACCACCTCCAGGAGGCAGGCGCGACGCCCGTGCAGGAGGTCGGCTTCGCGCTGGCCACCGCCGTCGCCGTCCTCGACGCGGTCCGCGACTCCGGCCAGGTCCCCGCCGACCGGATGGGCGACGTGGTGCAGCGGATCTCGTTCTTCGTCAACTCCGGGGTGCGTTTCGTCGAGGAGATCGCCAAGATGCGCGCGTTCGGCGCGCTCTGGGACGAGATCACCCGGGACCGGTACGGCGTCACCGAGGCCCGGCAGCGCCGCTTCCGCTACGGCGTGCAGGTCAATTCGCTCGGCCTGACCGAGGCGCAGCCGGAGAACAACATCCAGCGCATCGTGCTGGAGATGCTCGGCGTGACGATGTCCCGCGACGCCCGCGCCCGCGCGGTGCAACTGCCCGCCTGGAACGAGGCGCTCGGCCTGCCCCGCCCCTGGGACCAGCAGTGGTCGCTGCGGATGCAGCAGGTCCTGGCGTACGAGTCTGACCTGCTCGAATATCCCGACCTCTTCGCCGGCTCGCACGTGATGACCGCGCTCGTCGACGAGATCGTCACCGGAGCCCGCGTCGAGCTGGACAAGGTGCTGGAGTTGGGCGGCGTGGTCGCCGCCGTGGAGACCGGCTACCTCAAGAGCGCGCTCGTCGCCTCGCTGGCCGAGCGCCGCCGCCGGATGGAGTCCGGCGCTGATGTGGTGGTCGGGGTCAACCGCTTCGCCGAGACCGAGCCGTCCCCGTTGACCGCGGCCGGCGCGGAGGCGGTCGAGCAGGTCGACCCGGCGGTCGAGGCCTCCGCCACGGACGCCGTACACCGGTGGCGTGCCGAACGGGACACCGCCGCGGTCGACGCGGCACTGACCCGACTCCGCGCGGACGCCGCGACCAGCACCAACCTGATGCCGGCCACCCTGGAGTGCGTGCGGGCCGGGGTGACCACCGGCGAGTGGGCCGGCGCGCTGCGCCAGGTCTTCGGCGAGTACCGGGCACCCACCGGCCTGGCCGGCGCCACCGGGACCGGCGGAGATCCGGGCCTCGCGGCGGTCCGTGAGCGGGTCACCGCCACCGCCCGGGAACTGGGCAGCGGGCGACTGCGGCTGCTGGTCGGCAAGCCCGGCCTGGACGGGCACTCGAACGGCGCCGAGCAGATCGCGGTACGCGCCCGCGACGCCGGCTTCGAGGTCGTCTACCAGGGCATCCGGCTGACCGCCGGGCAGATCGTGGCCGCCGCCGTCGAGGAGGACGTCGACCTGGTCGGGCTCTCCGTGCTGTCCGGCTCGCACCTCGCGGCCGTGCCGGCGGTGCTCGACGGTCTACGCGCCGCCGGCCGGGGAGACCTGCCGGTCGTGGTCGGCGGCATCATCCCCGCCGGCGACGCCGACACGCTGCGGGCCGCCGGAGTGGCCCGCGTCTTCACGCCGAAGGACTTCGCGCTCACCGGCATCATCGACGACCTGGTGACGGTCATCCGGCGGGCCAACGACCTGCCCTGAACCCGCTTCGCGGGTCAGCGACCGGAGTACGTCATGCAGTCGGCCATGTCGTTGTCCGGGCCGACCTTGATGGACGACGCGTGGCACTCCAACTGCTCGTTGTGCCGACAGTCGGAACGCTGGCAGGCGCCCACCTGGGCGATCAGGCTGTCCACCCCGCCCCGGACCGGCGACTCGACGAAGGTGTGGCAGTGCGCGTGATCCATGCTGCCGATCGTGATGGCGAAGGCGTGGCAGTCACCCGACTGGTTGTACGCACACGCCGCGACCACGCACTCCTGGACCCGGGGCATCTCCATCGCTGTCGTCATGCCGACCTCCTCTAGGCTCCTGTCTGATCCTAGGCATTTGTCGGTCTTACCTGCCGCGATATGTCCACCCGCCGATCGGCGGTACCCCGCCCGATCCGATGACCGTTGGCGTCGGGCCCAACGCGATTGCCCCGCTTCCACGCGCCTGGGATTCTGGGTCGTTCCGCCGCGCCAATGGCGTTTTCCCCTCCCCGGCCTCCGTGCGCCCGATCGGCGGGCACGCCTCGACACGACATGGCCGGTGTGGTTGGCGTCCCGGACGGCGCGATATCGGCGGTCTGGAGCGGATCTCCGCCTGGGCGCCTGGGGGGACCCGCCCCGCTCGTATCCTGCGGGGATTTGTCCGGTCTTGGGGTGTCTGGGCTGTGACCGGGCGCATCCGTGCGGCGGAATCATGGCGGGCCGGGGGTCGTTACATACCCTGACGATCGCAGGACCACGGCCGCTCGGCCCACCCTGCACGGGTGGGAATGGGAAGCCCGGCCCGGTCGTTGCAGACCCCCCAGGCGCCGCCTCGATGCGGGTGCCGCCGGCCCCGGAATGACCCCGGCCCGCCGGTCGTTACACACAGACCCCGGCACCGCCTCGATGCGGGTGCCGCCGGCCCGGAATCATCCCGGCCCCCGGGTCGTTACACACGGACCCGGCGCCGTGAGCCCCCCGGCTCGCAGGCCGCCGACCCCCTGATGACTTTTGTGCAGCGCCGGACGAGGTGCTCACACCCGCGCCGATCTTTTCCCCCGATGGTGTGGGTGTTTCCTACCCCCGAAGGAGCTACCCCCATGACCACGATCATCCGTAAGAGTGTGCTGTCCGTTGCTGGTCTGGCCTTCGC
>NZ_JBEXGP010000018.1:0-132011 GCF_040607375.1 Micromonospora sp. NPDC005298 | reverse complement strand
GCAGCGAGTCTGGGTGAGGGCGTTGATGAGTGGGTTCCGGTGGCGCCGTTCGCGTTGCTGGGCGACGCCGACCGCGCTGCCCTGCCGGACGGCCTGACGGACGCCTACCCCGCCGCACAGACCCAGCTCGGCATGCTCGTCGAGCTGGCCACCAGCGGCGACCGGGCGGCCTACCACAGCGTCATCGCCCACCAGGTCCGCGACGGGCGACCGTTCTCGGCGGACGCGCTGCGGGCGGCCGTCGCGACGGTCGTCGCCCGGCACGAGATCCTGCGCACCTCGTTCGACCTGACCGGCTACTCGGTGCCCATGCAACTCGTGCACGCCGAGGTGACCCCGCAGGTGACGGTGGTGGACGGCCGGGACGTGCCTGCCGACGAGCAGGCGCGACTCTTCCAGGAGTTCGTGGCGGCCGAGCGGGCAACGCCCTTCGACCTGACTGTCGCGCCCCTGCTGCGCGTCGCCGCGCACCAGGGCAGCGACGAGAACTGGTGGCTGAGCTTCACCATCTGCCACGCGGTCACCGAGGGCTGGAGCACCGCGCAGCTGCTCGCCGAACTGCTGGCCGTCTACGCCGACCTCGCCGACGGGCGGAGCCCGACCGAGACCGACCAGCCGGCCGTGCGGTACGCCGACTTCATCGCCGCCGAACGTGCCGCGCTCGCCTCCGACGAGGACCGGGACTACTGGCGCGCGGTGGTCGACGGGAGCAGCCCGTTCGTCCTGCCCGCCGGCTGGGGTGATCCCGGCGACCCGACGGCCGTCTCGACCACCGTCGACATCGAGGACCTGGACGAGGCCGTCGCGCGGTTCGCCACCGATGCCGGCGTCTCGGTCAAGGCGGTGCTGCACGCGGCGCACCTGAAGGTGCTCAGTCAGCTCACCACCGAACAGCGCTTCCACGCCGGGCTGGTCTGCGACGCCCGACCCGAGGTGCTCGGGGCCGACCGGGTGCAGGGCATGTATCTCAACACCCTGCCGTTCGGGTACGAGCGCACCGCCCGGACGTGGCGTGACCTGGTGACCGCGGTCTTCGACCGGGAGGTCGACCTCTGGCCCCACCGGCGGTTCCCGCTGGCGCAGATCCAGCGGGGTGCTGGCCAGCGGCTGCTGCGGGTGCTCTTCAACTACCAGGACTTCTCCCGCGCCGGGCAGCGCGCGAGCACGAACGGCACCGAGCCGGTCGTCGTCGGCAGCGCCGGCGACGGCGCCACCGAGTTCGAGCTGTCGGTCTTCGCGCACCGGGGCAACTACCAGATCTCCAGCCGTACCGACGTGCTCTCCCGGGCCAACCTGGAGCGGCTGGCCGGCATGTACCGGGCGGTGCTGGCGGCGATGGTCGCCGACCCGGACGGCGACGCCCAGGCGGTCCACCTGCCCGGTGGTGAGCGGGAACGGCTGCTCGGCGTGGTCGACACCGGCGTCGAGGAGCCGGTGACCGGCACGGTGGTCGAGCTGTTCGAGGCCCGCGCGGCAGCCGCACCCGACACGGTAGCGGTGGTGGCCGGCCTGACCCGACTGACGTACGCGCAGGTCAACGCCCAGGCCAACCGGCTCGCCGGGCACCTGCGGACCGCTGGTGCGGGCAGGGGTGCGGTGGTCGGTGTCTGCCTGGACCGGGGCGCCGACCTGGTGCCCGCCCTGCTCGGCGTGCTCAAGGCGGGTGCCGCCTACCTGCCGCTGGACCCGACCCAGCCGGCCGAGCGCATCGCGTACCTGCTCGCCGACGCGGGCGCCCGCACGGTGGTCGCCACGGGTGCCCACGCCGACGCGCTTGCCGGCTACGACGGGCACCTGGTGCTGCTCGACCGCACCGACCTGACCGGCCACCCGGAGACCGACCCGACCCCGGTGAACGACGCCGACGACCCGCTGTACGTCATCTACACCTCCGGTTCGACCGGCCGCCCGAAGGGTGTCTGCGTCAGCCACGCCAACGTGCTGCGACTGCTCGACAGCGCGCAGGAGCACTACGCCACCGACGAGACCGACGTGGTCGCGCTGTTCCACTCGTACGCCTTCGACGTCTCCGTCTGGGAGTTGTGGGGCGCGCTGCTGCACGGCGGCCGCCTGGTGGTGGTGCCACCGGCGGTGGCCAGGGTGCCCGACGACCTGCTCGACCTGCTGGTCGAGCAGGAGGTGACCCTGTTGGCCCAGACCCCCACGGCCTTCCGCGGCCTGGTCCGGCTGGCCGCAGACGGTGACCAGCGGCTACGGCGGCTGGCGCTGCGCGCGGTGGTCCTGGCCGGCGAGCGGCTGGACTTCGCCGACCTCACCCCGTGGGTCGACCGGCTCGGGCTGGCCCGGATCGCCCTGGTCAACATGTACGGGATCACCGAGACCACCGTCTACTCCACCTATCACCGGATCACCCGCGCCGACCTCGCAGCCGGCGTGGGCAGCCGGATCGGGCGTCCGCTTGCCGGTCTGCGCATGTACGTGCTCGACCAGCAGGGGCACCCGACGCCGCTCGGTGTGCCCGGCGAGATCCACCTGGCCGGGCACGGGGTGGCCCGGGGCTACCTCAACCAGCCGGCGCTGACCGCCCAGCGGTTCCTGCCCGACCCGTACGGTCCCGCCGGCAACCGGATGTACCGCACCGGCGACCTGGGGATCCGCCTGCCCGACGGCAGTGTGGAGTTCCTCGGCCGGCTCGACGACCAGGTCAAGCTGCGCGGCTACCGGATCGAGTTGGGCGAGGTGGAGTCGGCGCTCGCCGCGCTGCCGGAGGTCGCCGAGGCGGCGGTCGTCCTGCGCGAGGACACCGCCGGCGATCCACGACTTGTCGGATACCTGGCCGGCGCGTCCGGGCAGCGGCCGAGCACCGGGGAGCTGCGCGCGGCCCTGGCCCGCACACTGCCGGACTACATGATCCCGGCGGCGTTCGTGACGCTCGACCAGTTGCCCCGCAACAACAGCGGCAAGCTCGACCGCCGCGCGCTTCCCGCCCCCCGGGACGGCGATCCCGGCGCCGGGCGGGCCACCGTGGGTCCGCGTACCGAGCTGGAGGAACGGGTCGCCGGGATCTGGGCGCAGGTGCTGGGTCTGCCGGCGGTCGGTGTCGAGGACGGCTTCTTCGAGCTGGGCGGCCACTCGATCAAGGCGCTGGTGCTGGCCAGCACGCTGCGGACGGCCGGCTTCGACGTCTCGGTCGCGGACGTGCTGGACCTCCAGACCGTCTCCCGGCTCTGCGCGGCGCTCGTCGACCGCACCGGACCGGTGCACGTCGACCGCCCGGTGGAGCCGTTCGAGCTGGTGTCCGCGCCGGACCGGGCGCTGCTGCCGGACGGACTCACCGACGCGTACCCGCTGTCCCAGGTGCAGCTCGGCATGCTGCTGGAGATGCTCGCCGACAACGGCTGGAACCACTACCACAACGTGACGTCCTTCCTCGTCGGCGAGGACGACCTGGACCTGCCGACGCTGCGCGAGGCCGTGGACCTCGTGGTCAACAGGCACGACGTGCTGCGCTCCTCGGTGGACCCGACCGGCTGTTCGGTGCCGATGCAACTGGTGCATCCCGCCGTGCGGGTGCCGGTCGTGCCGTACGACCTGCGCGGGCTGTCCGAGGACGACCGGCAGGCCGAGCTGCGGCGCCTGGTCGCCGTGGAGTACGCCTCGCCGTTCGACGTCGAACGGGCGCCGCTGCTGCGGTTCACCGCCTGCCGGGAGACCGACCGGAGTTGGCGGCTGGTGCTGACCATCTGCCACGTGGTCGTCGAGGGCTGGAGCCTGCACGCGCTTGTCGCGGAGATCCTCGACCGCTACCGAGCCACGCGCACCGGCGCCCAGGTCGAGCCGGAGCCGCTGCCGGAGGTACGGTTCGCCGACTTCATCGCCGCGGAACGCCGCGCCCTGGAATCCCCGGCGGACCAGCGGTACTGGCAGGACCGCATCGACCGGTGCGCGAAGTTCACCTTCCCCACCGGCTGGCGGCCCACGTCGCCGCCGCAGACGCGTACCGCCCACACCGCCCGGGTGCCGTTCCGCGACCTGGAACCGCAGCTTCGCGCCCTGGCCTCCGCCGCGCGGGTCTCGCTCAAGGCGGTGCTGCACGCCGCGCACCTGACGGTGCTCGGCCAGCTCACCGACGAACCCCGGTTCTACAGCGGCCTGGTCTGCCACACCCGGCCGGACATGCCGGGCAGCGAGCGGGTGTATGCCATGTCGCTGAACACCCTGCCCTTCCCGTACGAGCGCGACTGCGCCACCTGGACAGAGCTGGTCCGCCGGGTGCACGGCACGGAGGTCGAGATGTGGCCGCACCGGCGCTACCCCGCGCCGGCGATCCGGCCGACGGTGTCCGGCAGCCGCCTGCTCGACGTCTACTTCAGCTACCTCGACTTCGACGAGGTGGTCGGCGAGCATGTCGAGTCCGGCCCCCGGTACGCCGCCGCCAGCTCGGAGTTCGCCCTGGCCGTTTCGGCGGTCGCCGGGCACCTGGAGCTGAGCAGCGACAGCGACCACCTGGAGCGGCCCGAGGTCGAGCGGTTGGCGGCGATGTACCGGCTCGTGCTCGCCGCGATGGTGGCGGACCCGGACGGCGACGCCCGTGCGGTCCTGCTGCCCGAGGCGGAGCGGCACAACGTGCTGGTGGGCTGGGCCGAGTCGGCCGGCGAGGTCGTGCCGGAGCCCGGCCTGGTGCCCGACCTGGTACGGGCCCGGGCCGCCATCGCCGCAGACGCGGAGGCGGTCGGCGAGCTGAGCTACGCCGACCTCGACGCGGCGGCGAACCGGCTCGGCTGGCACCTGCGGGAGCGGGGCGTCGGGCCGGAGCGGGTGGTGGGGGTGCTGCTCGACCGGGGTACGGACCTCGTCACCACCCTGCTGGGCATCTGGCGGGCGGGCGGGGCGTACCTGCCGATCGACCCGTCGTACCCGGCCGCGCGGATCGCGTCCATGCTCACCCAGGCCGGTGCCACGGTCGTTGTCACCAGCGCCGCCTACGCCGACCGGTTCACCGGCGTCGACCGGGTGCTGCTGGACGTCGACGCGGAACAGGTGGCGGCCCACCCGGACGCGCAGCCGCCCGGCCGCACCGACCCGGACCAGCTCGCGTACGTGATCTTCACGTCGGGCTCGACGGGACGGCCCAACGGTGTCCAGGTCAGTCACCGCAGCCTGGCCGGTTACCTGAAGTGGGCGGTGGACGAGCTCGTCGCCGACCGGACGGGTGGCGCGGCGCTGTTCTCCTCTGTCGCCTTCGACATGGTGGTGACCACCATCTGGGCACCGCTGGTCGCCGGGCAGCGGCTGTGGCTGTTGCCGGCCGACGCCGGGCTCGACGAACTCGGCCCACGGCTCGCCGAGGCGGGACCCTTCAGCTTCATCAAGCTGACCCCCAGTCACCTGGACCTGCTCGCCGGGCAGGTGTCCAGCGAACAGGCGGCCGCACTGACTCCGATGCTGGTGCTCGGCGGCGAGGCGCTCACCGCACGGACCTGCGCGCGGTGGCGGGCACTCGCACCACGGACCGTGCTGCTCAACGAGTACGGACCGACCGAGGCGACAGTCGCCGTCAGCCGTTACCCCGTGACCGGCGCGCTCACCGGCCGGGTCGCGCCGATCGGCCGGCCGCTGGGCGCGATGCGTACCTATGTGCTGGACGCCCGGCTGGATCCGGTGCCGGTGGGCGCGGTCGGCGAGGTCTACCTGGGCGGGCCGCAACTGGCCCGGGGGTACGCCGGACGGCCCGCGTACACCGCCGGCAGGTTCGTGCCCGACCCGTACGGGCCCGCGGGCTGCCGGTTGTACCGCACCGGTGACCGTGGCCGGTGGTTGCCGGACGGGCAGCTCGACCTGCTCGGCCGGGTCGACGACCAGGTGAAGATCCGTGGGCACCGGGTCGAGCCGGGCGAGATCCGTGCGGTGCTCATCGAGCATCCCGCCGTACGGGACGCGGCGGTGGTGGCCCGCCCTGCGCCCGGCGGGGGCAACCAGCTGATCGCGTACCACGTGGGTGGTGGTGCCGACGACCTGGCCGCGCACTGCGGGCGGCGGCTGCCCGCCGCCCTGGTCCCGGCCGCCTTCGTGCCGGTGGACAGCATCGCGCTCAACCCCAACGGCAAGGCGGACCTGCGGGCCCTGCCGGCGGCGCCACTGCGGACGGAGGCAGAGACCGACCCGCCGCAGGGGCCGGCCGAGACCACCCTCGCCGGAATCTGGGCCGAGTTGCTGGATGTGCCGAGGATCGGTCGTCAGGACCGGTTCTTCGCCCTGGGCGGGCACTCGCTGCTCGTGGTGCCCATGGTCACCGCGGCCCGGCAGGCCGGCCTCCCGCTCACCCTGCGACAGGCGATGCTGGACCGGCCACTGGCCGACCTCGCCGCGGCGTTCACCCCGGCCGGTCCGGCACGGGCTGTGGCGCAGCCCCGGGTCGCGCCGCTGCCCGAGATCGCTCCGCTGCTCGCCGAGGCGCGGGTGCCCGGCGCGTCGCTGGCCGTGCTCATGGACGGCGAGTTGGCGCAGGTCCTCGCCGTGGGGCAAGCCACGTCGGGCGGGGACGCGCCGGTGACTCCGGAGACCATCTTCCAGGTGGGCTCGGTCAGCAAGCTGGTCTCCGCGGTGGGTGCGCTGGCGCTGGTCGACAGGGGGGCACTCCAACTCGACGCGGACGTCAACGCGTACCTCAAGGACTGGCAGTTGCCCGCCGACCGGCCGGTGAGCCTGCGGCAGCTGCTCAGCCACGTCGCCGGTCTGACGTCGACGGGCAGTACCGGACATCCGCGCGGTGGCCCGCTGCCGCCGCTGTCGGACCTGCTGGTCGGCCGTGGCGTGCCCACCGGCCCGGTGCGGGCGCTCGACGCGCCCGACCCGGTCGCGGTGGAGCGCAACAGCCACTTCGTGGTGGTCCAGCAGCTCATGCAGGACGTCACCGCGACGCCGTTCGCGGACCTGATGGCCGAGCTGGTCTTCGCGCCGCTGGGGATGACCGGCAGCAGCTTCGACCAGTGTTTCCCGGAGACATCCGGCCGGCCGGTGGCCGCCGGGCACGACGACAGGGGCGAGCCGCACCCGCACGGTTGGCAGGTGCGTGCGGACCTGGCGGCGGCCGGCCTCTGGAGTACCGCCACCGACCTGGCCATCCTGGTCAGGGAGATCCAGATCGGGTACGGGGGTGATCCGGCCCTGCTCAGCCAGGAGGCGGTGCGGGCGCAACTGACCACCGGGCCGGGCGGCGTCTTCGGGCTCGGCTGCATGGTGGACCCCATCGAGGGGGGCGCCGGAACGCGCGTGGAGTTCACCCACAGGGGCCACATCGCCGGCTACCGGGCGCTCGTCACCGGTCGGGTTCCGGACGGGTCCGGGCTGGTGCTCCTGACCAACGGCGAGGCCGGCGACGAGGTCATGTCGCTGCTGATGTCGACGACCGCACGGACGGAGGGCATGTGATGATGACCTTTCCGAGCGTCTCAGCGCCCGTCGCCGACCACGCCGTCCCGCAGGTACGGCACCTGGTGTCGATCCGGGACCTCACCGACGGGGACCTCTACTCGATCGTCGCCCGGGGCGCCGCGTTCGCCGCGCGGGGGTGCGGCAGCCCGCTCGCCGGGCAGGTGGCCGGCGTCTACTTCCTCAAGACCTCGACGCGTACCCGGACCGCCTTCACCAGCGCCGCGCTGCGGCTCGGCGCCGGCGTGATCCAGTACGGTCCGCAGGACCTGCAGACCAACACCGGGGAGACCAGCGCGGACACCGGCCGGGTGCTGTCCGGCATGCTCGACGTGCTGGTCGCCCGCACCGCCGGTGACCCGGCCGAGTTGCGGGCCTGGGCCGCCCAGGGTCGGATGTCGGTGCTCAACGCGATGAGCGCCGAGGAACACCCCACCCAGGCGCTGACGGACCTGACCACGTTGCTGCGGCAGTTCGGCCGGATCGAAGGGCTGCGGCTGCTCTACCTGGGAGAGGCCAACAACACGGCCACCGCGCTCGCCCTGGCGCTCACCCGGTTTCCGGGCGTGGAACTGGAACTGCGCACCCCGCCCGGCTACGGCCTGCCCGCCGAGATCCTGGCCGACGCCACCCGGCAGGCCGAGATCAGTGGGGCGAGCATCATCGAACGGTGCCACATGTCCGACCTGCCGGGCGATCTCGACGCCATCTACACCACCCGCTGGCAGACCACCGGCACGGTGAAGCCGGACCCGGACTGGCGACAGGTGTTCGCCCCGTTCCGGGTCGAACAGGCACTCTGGCGGCACAGCCCGAACGCGGTGTTCCTGCACGACCTGCCGGCGCATCGCGGCGAGGAGGTGACCGCGGAGGTGCTCGACGGGCCGGCGAGCATCGCGTTCGGTCAGGCGGAGAACAAGCTCTACAGCGCGATGGCGGTGCTTGAATGGTGCCGGTCGCGCGCGGGCGGGACGACGCGGTGACGGTCCTGGAGCCGCCGGGCAGACCCGCCCGCCGCGCGGCGAGACTCACCCGCAACCGGGACTTCCTGTTGCTCTGGACCGGCTCGGGGCTCTCCGCGCTCGGTGCCCGGGCCACCTCCATCGGCTACACCCTGCTGGTCTACTGGTCGACCGGTTCGGCCACCGCAGCCAGCCTCGTCACCTTCGCCGCGCTGCTGCCGAACCTCGTCGCCCAACTACCGGCCGGCGCGCTGGTCGACCGGTGGAACCGGCGTTCGACGATGCTGGTCTGCACCATCGGCCGCGTTCTCGGCGCCGGCAGCGTGGCCGCGGCGGTGCTGCTCGACGCGGTGCGGTTGCCGCACCTGATGATGGTCGCGTTCCTGGAGGCCACCCTCGGCATCTGCTACGCGTTGGCGGAGCGGGCCGCGGTGTGTGCCGTGGTGCCCCGCGACCACCTGGGCGCGGCGATGGCGGCCAACGAGTCGCGGGCCAATGCCGCAAGCATCCTCGGTCAGCCGACCGGCACCGTGCTCTACGCCGTGGCCCGGTTCGCACCGTTCCTGTTCGCCACCGGGGTGCACCTGCTGTCGCTGGTGACCCTGCTGTTCGTCCGACGGGACCTGCGGGCGCCCCGGCCGGACGGCGCGGCAGGCGGGCTGATCGCCCAGATCAGGGAAGGAGTCGTCTTCATCTGGGGCAAGCTCTACCTGCGTCGGGCGCTGTGTCTCTTCGCGGCCAGCAACATCCTCTTCCAGGTTCTCGGCCTCGGTCTGGTGGTGCTGGTCAAGGACCGGGACGGCACGCCCGCGACTGTCGGTCTGCTCCTGGCGGTCAACAGCGTCTTCGGTATGGCGGGCGCGATGACCAGCAACGCCTACCTGCACCGGTGGGGCATCCGCCGGATGATGATCGGCATCCACGTGGTGTGGGCGGTGCTGATGCCGCTCCTGGTCGTGGCACCCGGGCTGGTGGCGGTCAGTGTCATCCTGGCGTTGATCAACTACGGCGCCGGGATCGGCAACGTGGCCGGAATGCTGTACCTGCTCAGGACGACTCCCGACGAACTGCGTGGCCGGGCCGGCTCGATCTTCACGCTGCTCTCCTCGGGTGCCAACTCGATCGGCGCGCTGTTCGCGGGTTTCCTGCTGGACGCTGTGCGCATCGAGGTGGCGTTGGCCGTCGTGGGCGCGACGATGGTGGTGATCGCGGTGTTCGCGGTGCTGGCTTTCGGCACCCGTGCCGCCGCCGAGGCGGAACGGGCCGAGGTGGCTGCCGAGCGGGCCGACGCCGAGCGGGCCGACGCCGAGCTGGCGGCGACGGCAGCCGGTCGCGACCCGCACGGTTGAGCCCCGCGACGATATCGAGGAAATATGGCCGCCCACGTCAGGCTGCCCGGCACAGGACAGACCCTGGCGTGGAGGAGACCGACCGATGAGCGAGCACGGCACGTGGCAGCCGCACGAGATCACACCCAGCAGCGCCGGATGCGCAGCCACCGTTGACGGGCTGATCGGCCATCTGCGGGAGCTGGACCTGACCGCATTACTCACCACCGAGAAGGCGCTGGTGTTCCGGGGCTTCGGCGTGGAGCCGGGCGCGCTGGACCCGGTGATGGACATGGTGCTGCCCAACCGGCTCGCCTACGTGCATGGCAACTCGCCACGCACCAAGGTCGGCCGCAACGTCTACACCTCGACCGAGTACCCGGCGCCGTACACCATCTCCATGCACAACGAACTGTCGTACGCCGCGCACTGGCCGGCCCGCCTGCTGTTCTACTGCCAGCTCGCCGCGCCGACCGGTGGTGCCACCCCGGTGGTCGACGCCCATCACTGGCTGGAGTCCCTCGACCCGGAGGTCCGCGCCGCCTTCGCGGGCGGGGTGTGCTACCAGCAGAACCTGCACGACGGCCTGGGGCTGGGTAAGAGCTGGCAGCAGACCTTCGAGACCGAGGACCGGACGGAGGTCGAGGCGTTCCTCGACGGCACCGGGGCGACCTGGAAGTGGACCGCGGAAGGGCTGCGGGTGAGCCAGGTCCGCCCGGCCACCACCCGACACCCCGTAACGGGTGTGGAGGTGTGGTTCAACCAGAGCGACCAGTGGCACCCGGCCGCTCTGGACGACGAGGTCGCTCGGGTGATGACCCAGGTGATGACGCCTGACGAACTGCCCCAGTCGGTCACCTTCGCCGACGGCAGTCCGATCCCCGACGAGTACGTGTTCCAGATCCGCGACCGAGGGCTGGACGCGGCGATCGACGTGGACTGGCACGTCGGTGACCTGCTGCTGATCGACAACGTGCTGGTGGCGCACGGTCGGCGGCCCTACACCGGCAGTCGCCGCATCCTCGTGGCGATGTCGGACTGACGAGGCGTCGGCCGGAGGGAGGGGAGACGTGGAGATGACAGGGGTCGACGTGCGTGGCCGGTGGCTGCGGGCCTTCCGCCGAGCTGAACGGTCCGACCTGCGGCTGGTCTGCTTCCCGCACGCCGGTGGGAACGCCAACGTGTTCCAACCCTGGGCGGGCCTGCTCGACGGCGCCACCGATCTGCTGGCGGTCTGCTACCCGGGTCGGCAGGACCGGCTGCTGGAGCCCTGCGTCGATCAGATGGACGTGCTCGCCGAGCGGATCAGTGACGTGCTCGTGCCGTACCTGGACCGGCCGATCGCGTTCTTCGGCCACAGCCTGGGCGCGTCGGTGGCGTACGAGGTCACCCTGGTCCTGGAGTCCCGCTACGGGTTCACGCCGAGCGTGCTCTTCGTCTCGGGACACGGCGCGCCGCACATCTGCGAGATCGAACTCGATCCGGACCTGGCCGACGACGAATATCTGCTCGGCCGGATCGGCGCCCTGGGCGAGGTCGATCCGGTGCTGCTGCGGTCACCGAAGCTCCGCGAGCTGATCATGCCCTCGCTCCGGGGGGACCTGCGGATGCTCTACCGCCACCTGCCGCGGGAACCGGCGACGGTCAGAGCCCCGATCGTCGCCTACCTGGGCACCGAGGACCCGACCTGCACCACGTCGACGGTGCGGGCCTGGGGGGAGTTGACCACCGGCGGCTTCGAGCTGGCGACGTTCCCCGGTGACCATTTCTATCTCGTGCCGGAACAGGAGCAGGTGGTCGCCGCGGTGACCGCCCGCCTGAGCTGACGAACCTGCGGCGAGGTTGAAGCGGCCCTGGTCGAGTAGGCGTGCCAACAACAGGCTGTTGAAGGTGGGTCAGCGTGAGCCATGGCCACCGGATCGACGGTTTTGGGTTCGGGTTGGCGCTTCCCCGAAGCTGTACCGAATTCATATGATCGAGAGCGGGACCAGCGTCTTGGCGTCCACCCGCTACCGGCCCTCGTATCGGTGGACGGTCGCGTCGAATGTTGTGCCTAACCTCGGCACGCTGCACGCCGCTGGTTGGCGATGTCCTCGGTCGCGTCGATCTCTGTGGTGGATGTCGTCAACTGGCAGAGGATGGTCAGCTATGCGTTTCTGCGTCGATTGCCGGGCGGACCAGCGCACCGTTGTTCGTATCGGCAGTTGGGGCGTACCGCACGGTGTGTCCGGGCACCAGGTCAACTATCGCTGGACAAGCCTCTTCGTCTGTCCTCAGTGTGGAGCTGGCCTTCTCGTGCACTTCGATCATGATTGTTTCCACCTGCCCTGGGAGGAGCCGTGGGACATGACCTGGTCGTGGCCGGTCGCCTCCGCCGGGGTTCAACAGTTGAACGCCGTTCTCGCCCAGTGTCCGGATCCGCTGCAGCCGTCGTGCGAGTGCCCTGTGCACCGGTCGCTGCGGGACAGCATCGAAAGTGCACCGTCGAGTGATGTGGCGCTGACGGTTGCGCTGACCGAGAAAGGTCTGCCACGGATTCGGTCGGCACGCATGTCGTGAGGCGGGCGTGACGCGGCGGCAAGGCTCATGTGCCCAATCCACGGTGCTCACGGCGGAAATGGCTCTGAGGCCACCGTGTGGTAGCAAGAGCGGGGAAGCCCGACTACGGCTCCAGTCTGGACAGGTGGGCGACGGAAGCGTCGCTCTGTACGCCGAAACTGGTCGCAGTCGAGAGTTGCTAGCGTAACCATTTCACGGCGGCCCGGGGAGACTCACTCCCCGGAGGCGGAGAACCGAAATCGGCGCAGGCGTCCGTGACGGTTCTGGTCCACACCTCAGGGTGGGTGAACCAGAAGTCATGCGGCACGCCTGGGATGGTGGAGAGCCTTCCGCGTGGAACCAGCGTGGCGAGCTGGGCCAGGGGCCACGACGGGCGGATGTCATCGCCGGCTGCGATGAAATGCATCGGCACGACGCAGGCGGCCAGTCCGCGCCATAGATCGGGTTGATGGATCCATGCGGTGAACGAGTCGCTGAGGGCTGCGTGCACTTCGGGCACCCAGTCGATGTCGACAACGGGCTCCGCCGCCTTGCCGGCTTCGTACGCCTCGGACCAGGTGCGGTCACGCTGGGGACCTCTGCCAGCGATGCCGATCAGGGCGGTCACCACCTGCGGATGTTCGACCGCGTAGCGCACACCCAGATCGCATCCCCACGAATGGCCTACCACGATCCAGGTGTCGACACCGGCCGCCTTACGGATGCCTTCAAGGTCGGCAACTGCTTCTTCCATGGTGTGTGGTCCGCCGCCCGAGCGGCCAACGCCGCGCGGTTCGGGGTACCAGACGCGGTGGCCCGATGGCGAGATCTCATCCCGTTGCAGATACTGCACACAACCCGGGCCGCCGGTCAGGACAACGACGTCAGGTCCGCGGCCCGTCACGCCAACGTGCAATGCAGATCCTCCGATGTGGAACATCCGCGAATCCATGTCCAGGGACGCTACCAACATCTCAGGTCGTCAATCCAAAAGCCGGCCGAGCAGGGCAGAGCGGGCGTCAGCCGTTGCCGTGCTGCCGTTCCTGCTCCGCCAGAGCAGCCGCTGCCTTGTCCAAGTGGTGGTGAGAAAACACAGGGATGCCTCGGCGGCGCAACGCCTCAGCCGCGACGCCACGTCCAGCGACGGTGACGCCGGTGAAGGTTCCGTCGTGAACGTAGGTGCTACCGCAGGTAGGGCTGCCCTCGACCAGGATGGCGAGCCCGACGCCGGCCTGGAGTGCCTTGTCGACCGCCCGCTGCGCCGCCGCCTGGAACAGTTCGGTGACGTCACGACCCGACGCTTCGTGTACTTGGGCGCGGCCGTCGAGGACGTCGGCCGCGCTGCCGCCGACGATCTCGGCTGGCGGGCGCGGCACCGGGAATCCGACGGCTAGTTCTGGACACAGCGACACGAGGCGCCCCTCAGACGCCCACCGCTGCCAGATCGGAGAGGCGACCGGCACGCCGGTCTCGTTGAACCGGATCGGTGCGCCGCCCAGACAGCCGCTGACCAGGATTTTCATCATGGCAACACCTGGGGCAGCAGCGCCGTCAGCGTCGCCGCGGTGTAGGTTGCCGTGAGCCCCGGCGGCAGGCCGTCCCCAGCACGGTCGAGGAATGCCGTGTCGATACCCAGAGCGGTGGCTCCGGCAACATCGGACGATGCGGAGTTACCGATGTGGATCACGTCGCCTGGGCCCAGGCCGAGGCGGGCCAGCGCGAGCTGGAACGGTTCAGGGCGGGGCTTGTACGCACGGGCTTCTTCGCTTGTCACCGCGGCGGCGACGGTGAGGCCGTGCCACCGCAGCACCGCCGTCAGGTCGTCCTGGTCGACGTCGGAGACCAGGCACACCGGCACCTTCACGGCATCGAGGAACGGGCGGCTGTCGTCGAACAATGGTGGATGACGCCAGGAGTGCAGCTGCTTCCGGCAGATCGGCTCAAGCTCCACCGATGCCCCGAAGTTCGCCACAGCCTCGGCGAGGCTGCCGAGCGTCAGGTCTGCGAGCGTACGAAAACCCGCCCCATACGCCATCTCGGCGCTGGCCTCCAGCAGCCGGGACCACTCCGCCGCGACAGCAGACGGCTCGACTGCGATCAGATCCGCTACCTGCACGCAGACGTCATGGACCGAGCCTTCATCATCGTGTACGAGCGTGCCATACACGTCCAGCAGGATCGCCTGATACACAGTGGGACGCTACCCGACTGAATCTGACCCCGGTCGATCGCCAGGAACCCCTCGTGCCGACGCCGCCATCACAGACCGGCACGGCTGGCACCTTGTGCCGCGTCTCGGCAGGGCAACGTCGCTTGATCATCCGGAAAGCGGAAGTGGTGGTCATCAGGGACTCCTTCAGCCGCCGCTCAGCTATCTGACCTGGTGGCGGATGACCACCGGAGAGCCGCGTAACAGCACCGACGGCTCCCGCTCAGGGGACGTCGGCTCGCGGGCCCGACGAGCGGCATTCCGGAAGACGACGGATACTCGCCTGATGACTGGACCGGATCTCGACCCCGATCAGTATCCCCCCATCGACCCGCGTGAACCGGTGCCCGACGACGCGAGCGTCCTTCTGCCTGGTGCGCCGGACGAACTGCCCGAAGCCCCGGCCGAACCGAGTCCGGACGACGGTGGCAACGCTGGCGGCGTGCGCGAGCCGGCATAGATCCGTCCGCGCCTGGATCGACCGTGCCCACAGCGTCGGGTACCCGGAACTCCCCGGCTTCGCCGGCGGCCTGATCAGCGACATCGTCGTCGGCGGCTGGCGCCCCGGGCCTCTCAGTGGATGCCGGGGGTGTGGCGTTCCCCGGCGCAGAGCGCATCAAGTCGTTGCAGCGTCTCGGTCATGCTGGTGAGCCAGATGCGGCCGCCGTCCATCGACTCCCGCCGGTCCTGCGGCACGGTGGAACAGTCATAGATCTCGGTCACGACGGTCGCGTCCGGCCCGTCGGGGGTCAGCTCGTAGGTCCAACAGTGCCCCCAACGCCCGGGCGTCGTGCTGCCGGGTGCGGTGTCCGGGTGGCCCCGGCCAGGTTCGGGCCTCCAGCCGATGCGGCGGTCCACCTCGTACTCGATGACGTGGTTGTCCATCTCGTAGTCGCCGTACGGCGGGTAGTGCATTCTCATCACGAACACGTCGCCGACGGCCGAGACGACCTGGTCCGAGACGGCGCCCCGCAGCATTCCGGAGCCGTCGATGTCGTTGTGTCGCCGTGGATCCGCGAGGATCCGGAAGATGTCGGCCGCCGGCGCGGCGATCCGCCGCGACACTGACACGGGCCCGCCATCGGACGCTGCGCGCTGCACCTCGGCGAGCCGTTCGGCGAGGAAGGCGCGTTCGACGCCGTTGTCGGTGAGGGTCATCGCCTCGTGGTACGCGTCGGCCGCCTCTGCCCACCGGTGGAGTTGCCGCAGGAAGTCGGCGCGGGTGGCGCTGAGGTAGCCGTAGGTGGCCAGCACCGGCTCGGCGAGCAGCGGTGTCAGCGCGTCCAGGCCGGCCTGCGGACCGTCGCGCATCCCCACCGCCACGGCTCGGTTGAGTTCGACCACCGGGGACGGCCAGAGGTTGAGCAGGACGTCGTACAGTCCGACGATCTCCACCCAGTCGGTTTCCTGCCAGGTTGGCGCCTCGGTGTGCACGGCGGCGATCGCGGCCTCGACGGCGTACCGCGTCGGCGGCTGGCGGTGCAGCGCACCGGTCAGCAGCGCGACGCCCTCGCGGATCAGTTGGGTGTCCCAGCGCCCGCGGTCCTGCTCGGAGAGCAGTTGGAGCCGCCCGGTGGCGGACAGGCGGCTGTCGGCGCGCGAGTGGACGAGCAGCAGCAGCGCCAGCAGGGCGCTGATCTCGGCGTCGTTCGGCATGAGCAGGTGCAGCATCCGGGCGAGGCCGATGGCGCTGTCCACGAGGTCCCGCCGGACGAGCTGCGCGCCGGTCGGCGCCGTGTGGCCGGTCGTGAAGATCAGATGAATGACCTCCAGGACGGCGTTGACGCGTGCGGCGAGGTGGTCGGGTGACGGCACGCGGTACGGGATGCGGGCGTTGGTGATCTTCTTCTTGGCCCGGGTGATCCGCGCGGCCATGGTGGGCTCCGGCACCAGGAACGCGCGGGCCACCTCGGCCGTGGACAGGCCGCACACGAGCCGCAGCGTCAGCGCGACCTGGGCGTCGCGGGACAGGGCCGGGTGACAGCAGGTGAACACGAGCCGCAGGCGGTCGTCGTCGAGACCGTCCTCGGGCCCGGCCACCACCTGATCGGGTACGAGCAGCGGTAGGGCTCGACGCATCGCCGACTCCCGCCGCAGCACATCCCGTGCCCGGTTGCGAGCGGCTGTCGTGAGCCACGCGCCGGGACGATCGGGGACGCCGATCTGCGGCCAGGTCCGCAGCGCCTGGGCGTAGGCGTCCTGGGTGCACTCCTCCGCGAGGTCGAGATCGCGGGTCAGGCGTGCCGTCGCCGCCAACACGTGCGCCCAGTCGCGGCGGTGCGCCCGCGCGACCACGGCGACGACCTCGGCGCTCATCCGTGCTCGACAACCGGACGGATCTCCACCCCGCTGTGCCCTGCGGAGACCTCGTAGAGCTGCGAAGCCAGCTCGATCACCTCGTCGAGGTCGGCTGCTTCGATCAGGTAGTAGCCGCCCACCGCCTCCTTTGTCTCCAGGAACGGGCCGTCGGTGATGGCCAGTCGACCGGCCGGGTCCGTACGCAGGGTGGTCGCGATGGTCGCCGGCTCGAGTTGCCGGCCGTCGAGGATGGCCGGACCGGCCTCGGCGGTGAAGGCGCGGTGGGCCTCGTCGCGCTTCTGCAACTCCGGCGGTGACATCGCGGCCCACTGCCGCTCGTCGCCGTGGATGAGGATCAGATACTTCGCCATGTCCCGTGTCCCGTCGTCTGGAGCCCGGTCGGACCCACCTACCTTTCCGACGAGTCAGCCTGGTCGTCTATCGACAGCCGAGCAAACATTCTTGGTACGGAAGACGTAGGTCCATAGGAGTGTGCTTCTGGCAGCGCTCAGGGGGTTTGTAGTCGCTGCGTGATGAACAGGGCGGCGCGGTCCAGGGCGTGGTCGGCTTCGTCGAGCTGGCCGATGAAGGACTGGAAGACGTGCGGAACGCCCGCGGTGATGTCGAGGATGACGTCGACTTCGGCGTCGCGGGCGCGTTTCGCGAGCCGGACCGAGTCGTCGAGCAGCAGTTCGTTCGTGCCGACCTGCAGCAGGATCGGCGGGAAACCGGTCAGGTCGGCGAGCACGGCGGGCGCGGCGAGCTCCTGGTTGGGGTCCTGGTCGCGGAGGTAGAGCCCTGCCGTGTGGGCCATGCCCTGCCTGGTGAAGAACGGGTCGACACCCTCTTTGGTGTCCATCGACTCGCCCGTGCGGGTGAGGTCCAGGCCGGGCGAGAACGCGACCAGCGCGCCCGGCAGAGGCAGCCCGGCGTCTCGGGCGGCGAGGGTGGTGGTCACCGTGAGGCCACCACCGGCGGAATCGCCCGCGAACGCGATCGACTCGGCGGCGATGCCACTGTCGAGCAGGGCTCGATAGGCCGCGAGGCAGTCCTCGATCGCGGCCGGGAACGGGTTCTCCGGGGCCAGCCGGTAGTCGAGGGAGAAGGCCCGCACTCCTGTGCGGGTGACCAGACTCGCGGTCAGACCCATCGCGGTCTGTGGAGATCCGAGCGCGAACGAGCCGCCGTGGAAGTACAGGATCGTGCCCGGGCGGGGTTCGCCCTCCGGTTCGACAAGCACCGCCGGACGGCCGCCCAGGCTCAGGTTCGAGGTCCGCGCCTGAGGAACCGGGAACAGTGCCATGAACGCGGCGAAGTTTTCCCGCATCGTCTCGATCGGCTCCGGCACGAAGTCCTTCGGCCCGACGCCCAGCCTGGCGCTGATTGCCGCTCGCTGTGCCCTGCTCATGTCTGTGCCTCCCACTCGGCGTAAAATAGATGCCGTGGAAGCTAATATACCTGCCACGGCATCTTCTTCCGCTGCCGAGTCCGTCACACTCGACCAGGTCTTCAGTGATCTGGTCCGCTGTGAGACCCGGCTCTACAACGCCTTGAACGAGACGTTGCGTCGGAAACACGGCATCGTGGCTTCGCAGTTCGAGTTTCTTCGCTACCTCCGTGACCATCCTGGTTCGCGGGTCGCCGATCTCGCCGAATTTTTCGCGATCGGGGTCGGAGCGACGAGCAAGGGTGTGGGACGGCTCGAGGCCCGAGCCTGGGTGCGGCGGGTGCCGAACCCCGCCGACGGCCGGTCACTCCTCTTGGAGTTGACCCCACAGGGCGCGGAGGTCGTTGATGACGCCGAAGACACCTTTCAGGAACACCTGGCCACGCACATCGGCCTGTCGATCGCCCCGGCCCAGATCGCGGAACTCGGTCGAACGCTGACACGGCTACGCGCCACCATGGAGCGCGGCGGTGTCGGCACGCCAGTCGGCTGAAGACCACGCCAAGGCACTGCCGGGTAGGCCGCCGTCACGACGGACGCGACCAGAGGGGTCCGGAGCGAACTGTGCCGCGCCGACACGGACTTCCGGCGCCTCGACCGCTCACGACGCATCGCCGGCCGCTGGTCCCGCTTCAAGGGCGGCCAGGAAGTCCAGCAACTGACGCCGGGTGGGTCATGCGGCGTTACGCCACCTGCGGCCGTGCCGGCCGATGAGCCGGTCGGCGTCGGTCGGGCCCCAGGAGGCGGCCTCGTAGGTGGGGATCGGCGAGTTGTCCTTCTCCCAGTTGTCGATGATCGGGTCGACGATCCGCCAGCACTGCTGCACCTCGTCGCTGCGGATGAACAGCGATGCGTCACCGACCAGCGCGTCCAGCAACAGACGCTCGTACGCCTCCGGGGACTCCTCGGCGAACGTCTGGTCGTAGGAGAATTCCATGGTGGCGGTGCGGACCCGGAAGGAGTGGCCCGGCACTTTGGCACCGAAGCGCAGCGAGATGCCTTCGTTCGGCTGGATCCGCAGGATCAGCGCGTCAGCGTCGAGGCCGGTGAGCTGGTCGGTCGGGATCGGCAGGTGCGGCGGCCGCTGGAACTGCAGTGCCACCTCGGTGAGCCGGGCCGGGAGGCGCTTGCCGGTGCGTACGTAGAACGGCACCCCGGCCCAGCGCCAGTTGTCCACATTGAGCCGCATGGCGGCGTAGGTCTCGGTCCGCGACAGCGGGTCGACGCCGGCCTCCTCCCGGTAGCCGGCCATCAGGTCCTCGCGGGTGCCGCCCCGCGTGTACTGCCCCCGGACCGCCGCCTCGGCGATGTCCCGGTCGGTAGGGAGCCGGATCGCCTGCAGCAGCTTCACCTTCTCGTTGCGCAGACCCTCAGCCTCGAACGAGGCCGGTGGCTCCATCAGTGCCAACGCGAGGACCTGGAGCACGTGGTTCTGCACGATGTCCCGCATCGCGCCAGCGTCCTCGTAGAAGCCGCCGCGGCTGCCGACGCCGAGGGTCTCGGCGACGGTGATCTGCACGTGGTCGACCCACGAGCGATCCCAGATGGGCTGGAAGATCGAGTTCGCGAAGCGTAACGCCAGCACGTTCTGGACGGTGTCCTTGCCCAGATAGTGATCGATGCGAAAGACCTGGTGCTCGTCGAACGCGCTGTGCACGACCCCGTCCAGCTCGCGGGCCGTGACCAGGTCGCGCCCGTACGGTTTCTCGATGACCAGGCGGGAGAAGGAGCCTTCGCGTGGCTGGTTGAGCCCGACACCGGCGAGTCCGTTGATCACCGGTTCGAAGGCCCCTGCCGGGGTGGACAGGTAGAAGAGCCGGTTGCCGGACGTGCCCCGCTGTGCGTCCAGCTCGTCGAGCGCCTCCACGAGCCGCTTGTAGGTCTCCGGGTCGTCGTAGCCGCCGGCCACGTAGCGCACGCCGCCCTGGAGTTGGCGCCTGCTGGCGAGGGTGCGTTCGCCGAGGACGCTCTCGGCGAACTGCGCGTCGGTCATCGACGTGCGCGCGACGCCGACCAGCGCGAACTGGTCCGGGAGCCGCTCGTGCCGAGCCAGGCTCTCGACTGCGGGCAGCAACTTACGTCGGGTCAGGTCACCGGAGGCACCGAAGATCACCAGCGTGGCCGGCGGGGCACTCCGCTCCTGGATGAGCTGAGATGCGTGGTCCATCGTCTGCGTTCCTCCGGGCACAAGGGGTGTGGGTTGAGGGCTGCTGTCGCGCCAGGAATTGCGCGGGGGTTGAGCCTCGCACGCCGGGCTCACGGGTAGGCGACTCGGTGCGGTCCGCCGGCGTACGAGGTGGTGATACGAATGATCGTGGTCAGGCAACCCGTGAAGGTCAATGGGCTCGCCGACGGCGACGCCGGGATCGCCAGGCTGCGGCTGCGGTGTGTGACGGACCAATCGTCCGCGCCGCACCTGCCAGACCCGCCTGCCTTCGAGCACGATCCCGATGGGATCCAGCCCCACTGCCGCTATCAGGGCTCGAGCGTGGCGGGCATGCCGAAGGCGGCGACGTGACGGGCACCGATGAAGGCGTTGCTCTCTACGATCTTCCCGGTCTCGATCCGAAGTACGTCGACGACCAACGCCTCGTAGTGCGGGCTGCCGGGCCGGCGGAGATAGTTGATCAGTGCCGGGCGCCCGTTGGCCGAGGTGGGGAACGTACGCCAGTCGAGCGGTCGGCCGAGGAACTCCGCGACCGCGTCGATCCCGACGACCGGCGGCTCTGGCGGCATCGTGATCCGTACGTCCTCGGCGAGCAGCGTCCGGATCGTCTCCGGGTCCTTCGCGTCGGCGTAGCGGCGCAGGATCTCTTCGTCCGCACTGGTGAGCTGCGGGCGGCGCCAGTCCTTCGGGTCCGACGGAACGCGTCGCCGGAGGGTGTGGCGGGCCCGCTGGAGGAGGCTGTTGACGGCCGCTACGGCGGTGTCGAACGCGGCGGCGATCTCCTGCGGCGTCCAGCCGTGGACGTCGCGCAGCACGAAGGCCGCCCGCTGCCGCGGCGGCAGGTACATGAGCGCTGCGATCACGGCCAGCTCGACTGTCTCCCGGGCGGCGAGACCGGTCTGCGGATCGTCGGCCAGCAGGGCGTCGGGATAGGGACCGAGCTCGGTGGACCACTCCAGCGGGTCACCGTACGGTACGGTCCGGTGACCGGCCGCCTTGCGGCTGTCGAGGAAGATGTTCGTGGCGATCCGGTAGAACCAGGTGCGCGCCGACGCCCGACCCTCGAAGCGGTCGCGAGCCCGCCAGGCACGTAGGAACGTCTCCTGCACCAGGTCGTCCGCGTCGGTGACGTTCCCGGCGAGGCGGTAGCAGTGGACGTGCAGCTCACGCCGGTGCTCGTCGAAGGCGCGCCGCAGCCAGACCGCCTGTTCATCTGGTGGGTCGGACATGGCATTTCCCCGGGGCTGAGTGGTCCGCACAACCGTACTGACGATCGCGGACCCATCCGTCATCGGTCACCGATGACGATCGCCGACTCGGTCGTCTGTACCTGTGACCGATCCCCACTCCACGAAGGAGACAGCCATGACGGCAACCCCCGCGTCCAGAGCCGCCGCGCCCCCGGTCGTCGACCGGGAGACCTGGCTGCGCGAGCGCGACGAACTGCTGGTCCGGGAGAAGGCCCATACCCGCGAGGGAGACGCGATCGCCGCCGCTCGTCGTCAGCTGCCGATGACCGTGATGCCGACGGTGACGGTGCGGGGCCCTGGCGGGGACACCCCGCTGGTGGAGGTGTTCGAGGGCCGCCGGATGCTCATCGCCTACTTCCACATGTGGCACGACGGCAAGCCGTACGAGCATCAGTGTGAGGGGTGCACCTTCTCGACCTGTCACGTGCGGATGCTGGACTACCTGCACGCTCGGGACGTCACCTACGCCGTGTTCTGCGAGGGTCCCTACGAGGAGAGTGGCCCGTTCGCGGAGTTCATGGGCTACAGGTTCCCCTGGTATTCGGCGAAAGACTCCGACCCGGCTCTGGCCGACGGTCGTGACTTCGGGTTCATCGCGTGCTACCTGCGCGACGGCGACGAGGTCTACGAGACCTACTGGACCACCGGGCGGGGCGTGGAGGCGTTGATGACCACCTACCACGCCCTGGACCTCACGGTGTACGGCCGGCAGGAGAACTGGGAGAACTCGCCCGAAGGCTGGCCGCGGCTCACCGGGCACCCCTGGCGTCTCAACGGCCGCCCCACCGCGCAGTGGTCACGCCCCGGCGTCGCACCGCGATGACGCCTGATCGCGGTGATCATGCTCGGGTCGGCCGCGGTGTCGGCCTGCTGCCCGCCTCCGGCCGGCATCGGCCGGCGAGCCGGCCACGGTCGGATATCGCTCGTAGGTCTGGGCGGAGGCTGCGATCATCCGGCGATGGAGACCTGGTCCCACGACGGCAAGCTGTACGAGGTCACCTCGGGATACAGCCACCCCGACGATGCCTGGCAGTACGAGCTGGTCGGGCTGACGGGTCCGCCTGGCGCGGGGCCGTACCTCTCCGTCTCGATCCCCGACGCGACGCCCGACGGACCCTTCACACCGAGGCCGACCGGGCACGTCGTGGTCCATGCCGACGGAGGCACCGTGCCCTGGGTCGTCCTGGAGAAGCTCCTGCGCCTGCTGGACTCCAGCGGCGACCTGGTCGATGAGCATCGGGATCTTTCGCCGACGGCGACTGCGCTTCCCCTGACGCTCACCATCTGGTCACACCACGACCAGCGTTTCCAGGTCAGCCACTTTCACGATGGCGACGCCGATTCGTGGATCTATGAGCTGTACGAGGTAGACCCGGCCAACACCGGTAACAACTACATCGACGCCCGCGTCCCCGACGAGCGGTCGGAGTCCGGACCGTTCGTCCCGATGTCCGCCGAACACGTGACCCTGACCATGCACGGACGCTCGACATTCCCCTGGCCTGTCTTCCGCCGATTCCTCGATGCCATCCGGGCTGCCGGGGACATCGTCGGGTCCACGGGCGAGCCGGGACAGCGGCGGCAGCCGTCTCGCTGACCTTCGGTGGGGCCCGACGCGGACCTGTCGAGATCTGCCGTCGCGGTGGATGTGCTGAACGTCGTCGAACGCCTGCTGGTTATTCGGAACCGTGACGGATGACGAGGCGGATGTCGCGGCAGTGCTCGCAGGATTCCTCGCCGTGGGTGACACGTCCGGCCGGACGATCGTCACGCCGGGTTTCTGTTCCCACGGGAGGGCTGCGATCATCAGCAGATGGAGTTCGTGCTGGATCCGCCGCACGAGGTCGGCCCTCTCCGGCTCGGGATGACGATCGACGAGGCCCGTGCCGCGCGCAGCAATGGCACATTGATTCTTCGCCACCGTCGACCATGCAGTTCTGTGGCGTGGCGCTCGCCCGGGAAACTCGGGTGATCTCAGGCGACCGCCCGCACTCTTGATCATGCTGGACCGCCGTCGGTAGGGTGCGGAAATGGCAAGAAGTCAGCGACTCGCGGACCAGCTGGACCGGCACTGGCAGAAGAATCTGCGGCCCCGGCTGCACGGTCTTGCCGACGAGGAGTACTTCTGGGAGCCGGTGCGCGGCTGCTGGAGCGTCCGCCCACGCGACGCGGCAACGCCGATGGCGGCAGGTGCGGGGAAATGGGCGATGGACTTCGCGTCCCCCGCCCCGGTGCCCGCGCCGGTGACCACTATTGCCTGGCGGCTGGCGCACGTCATCGTGTCCTGCCTGGGCTACCGGGTCGGATGGCACTTCGGCGGCCGGGACGTCGACTCTGAGACATTCGCCTACGCGGGGACGGCCGACGAGGCACTACATCAGCTCGATGAGATGTATGGCAGATGGAACGCGGGGGTCCGCGAACTCTCGGACACCGACCTGGAGAATCCGCCCGCGGCGGGTCTCGAGCGGTTTCCCATGGAAGGCATCGTCCTGCACGTCAACAGGGAGCTGATCCATCACGGTGCCGAAATCTGCCTGCTGCGTGACCTCTACCGCTGGCAGGACGGAGCCGTACCGCGCCGAGTATGACGTTCCGGTAGCCGGCGATCGAGCCTCCGGCCACGGCCGACCGAACGCGACCGGGGCCGTACCGGCGTGCCTCAGCCGGTGCCGTCCTGAACCGGATAGTGGATGACGACCGCGCCGCCGGTGGCGTATTTGGCGACGTCCGCGCCGACCTGCTGGCCCTGCGGCGACGCCCGCGCCGCGGTCATGGCGGCGGCGTCAGCGAAGTCGGCCTCGAAGACCGCGAAGTACGGCGTTTCTCCCTGGGTCGCCGCCACGTCGAAGCTGTAGCGACACGCGAGCAGGCCGGGCAACGTCCTGACCAGTGGAAGGTGGTTGTTCACGTAGTAGTCGCGGAAGTGGTCGGGGTCGGCGGGCTCGAGATACAGGACCACCAGTTTGTGCATGCTGACCTCCGTCCAGAATCGAGACCATAACACCCCGGGCCGCCCGAGAACCGGGGTCGAGGACAGCCTGTCCGACCGAGGAGAGCCCGACCGTGGGGCGCGTGTACCGGCCGACAGCCGGGCAGAATTCGGCTGTGACGATCACGATCACCACCTACCGGGACCTGTTCGCCAACGTCCGCAAGCGGCCAGGAATGTGGCTCATCCGCGATGATTTCGCCAGTGTCGTGGCCTTCGTCGAAGGGTGCGACCAGGGAAACGCCCGCACGTTGCTGACCGGCTTCCAACCGTGGCTGGTGACGCGGGCCGGCTGCCTCAACAACCACGTCTGGTGGAGCATCGTCGCCCACCTGACCGAACCCATCGGCCCCAAGAAGGTCCGTGACATGGACCCGCACCTGGACGCCCGTACCGTCGAGACCCTGTTCGACCTACTCGACGAGTTCCTGGAGTTGCGCGACGAACATGACGGCCTGAACCGCATCCTCGCCGCGCACGAGCAGTGGCGCCGCCTTCGGGACGAGAACGGATGCAGCGCCACGGACGCACCCGCCTGCCCCACCGTCGCGTGGCCCAGAGCCGCGAGCCGTCGAGCCCCAGACGTTATGGCATAGATGGGATTACATGTCTTGCGTGGCCTCAGGTATGAATGCCGAAAGCACGTCCCGGTACTGATTCCTGAGAAGGAGCGACGGATGCCACATGCCCTGCGCCGCCTACGAACGGGGGCGGTCGCGCTCGCTGCCTGCACACTTGGGCTGAGCCTACTGTCGGTACCCGCCGCCGAGGCGTACTCGGTCGCACCTCTCGCCCCACAGTCCGAGCGGGCGCCGGAATCGGACCAGTTTTCGGCAGAGGGCGTGACCACCGTCGGTGAACTCCGTACCGTCGACAGCTCCCTCTCCTACGCTCCCGACGGCGGGACGCAGATCATTCAGCACCCCGGCGCCACCTACGTCAAGGTGCATTTCAGCGCGCTACGACTGGCCGAGGGCGACTACGTCACCGTGTCCAGCCGCGACGGCAAGGAGAGCTACCGGTACGACCGCAACCTGAACCGGGGGACCGGTTCGGACTACACCACCGACGGGCAGCCGGGGTTCTGGGCGATGTCGGTGGAGGGCGACACCGCCGTGGTGACCCTGCACAACAGCCGCGCCTCACGTGGCAGCGCCGCCACCATCGACCGGTTCTGGCGCGGATACGACCGCACGGAGATCGCCGCGCACAACTTCACCACCCAGTCCGTGTGCAGCACCGACGCCCGCAGGGACGTGGTCTGCTACCAGAACAGCCACCCCACCGAGTACGCCCGTGGCAGGGCGGTGGCGCGGCTGTTGATCAGCGGCGGTGGACTGTGCACCACCTGGAGGGTCGGCAACACCAACCGGATGCTGACGAACAAGCACTGCTTCTCGACGCAGTCGGCCGTGAGCGGCAGCGAGATGCAGTTCAACTACCAGTGCGCCACCTGCGGCGGTGCGAATCCCGGCGCCGGCACCAAGGTCAGTGGTGCCACCCTCTACAAGGTGAGCAGCGGCGGTTCCAGCCAGCTGGACTACACCCTGTTCTCGGTCAACAACTTCGCCGCCATCCAGGGGTTCGGCACCCTGTACCTGGCGACCACCGCCACCAGCAACGGCACCCGGATCTATGTCCCGGGTCACGGCGACGGCAGCCCGAAGCGGCTGTCGATCTACGAGGATGCTCAGAACGGCCCGACCTGCGCGGTCCGGAACGCGAACTACAACACCTGGAACATCAGTTACAGCTGTGACACCTCCGGCGGCAACTCGGGTTCACCGGTGCTGGACGCCAGCCACCGGGTGATCGCCCTGCACCACCTCGGCGGTTGTCCGTCGAACCAGGGCGCCAAGGCGCACCTGATCTACAACGAGATCGCCAGCCTGATCGACAACGGCTGAGACGGTGGGCCGCCGACGCGCGCTCTGCGCCTCGGCGGCCCACCCGCATCCTCGACCTCGGCGTCGCCGGACGACGCCGCGCGGCGGTGCGGTCGGAGAGACCGGCCGCTTCCGCCCCCCCGTAGCGCCTAGGGCAACCACCACGGTGCGAAGTACGGCGCCGACGCCCCCTCGGTCGAGAAGGACCATCCGCCCGCCGGCGCGCTCTGCAGCCGGACGACGACGTTCGCGACGTACGCCGAGCTGACCGGGCGGAAGTCGACGTCGCTGTACCAGGTCCTCCCGTTCGGGGCGCAGAAGTCCGACGCGTTGTCGGTGTAGGTCACCACCACGTTGTTCTGGTAGGTGACGACCATCTGGACTCGGACGCAGTCGCCGGACGCGTTGTTGATGTAGATGCGGCCGAGCAGCCGGGGCTCCCAGGTGCCGTTGACCAGATCCCACTCCAGCCGACCGTCGGCCTTGGGATCTCCGGAGATGTTGCCCAGGTCGCCCTCGCCGAAGTCGAAGTGTGGCTGGGTGATGGAGAACCTGTCGGTCCTCTGCACCGCGGCCTGCGCCGGGCTCGCCCCGATCAGCCCGAGTGCGCACACCACGGGCAACACCAGGAGCCGGGTCGCGGTTCTGCTGAATCGCATGTCTTCCTCCTCGATCGCGCCGCGACCTCTGCGCGGCGTTCGTCATCGAGTCTCGGCAGGAGCGTCAGGGTCACGTCACGATCCGCTCCGGGTGGCCGATCGGGGCGGGCGCACCATGACGCCACCCTGAGGTCCGACCGGACCATCGGTGATGGCCGGCCTGAGTGGGCCGGCGAGACCGGCCTCGCCCGCCCCGCCGGGCCGGCGAGGTCGACCAGAGCCCGACCCGGACGGGTCGGTGAGTGAAGGAGCGACATGCACACGATGGACATCGCACGGCGGACCGTGGCAGGCGCGGTCGCTGTCGTGCTGGGTACGGCGGCTTGGGCAGCCGCGCCCGACCGGCCCGCCCACGCGGGAGGGCTCGCACCGGTACGGGTCGAGGAGGCCAGCGAGAGCGACGGGAGCGGGACCAAGGTCGTCACCGCGACCTGCCCGGGGGCACGATCCGTCTTCGCGGCGGGCGCTCGGATCGTGAACGGGAACGGCGGGGTCGTGCTGACCGCGATGGAGCCCGATGCGGAGCTGACCACGGTGACCGTCACCGCGAAGGCCCGTACGGGGCACGCGAGCGCGTGGTCGGTGGTGGCCTATGCCACGTGCGACTCGTCGACGAGCCCACCGGTGCGGGCGACGGCCACTGTCGGATCGGCGTCGACGGTGGAGGTGAACTGCCCGGGCAGCACAAGGGTGGTCGGCACCGGCTTCCGCTCCGAAGGACCGGTGGACCAGACGTACGTCGACGAGGTCGGCTTCGGCCCCGGACTGCGGACCGTGCGGGTGCACGCGGGGGGCGGCGCCCAGCCGGCGAGTCTCACCGCTGTCGGAATCTGCAAGGAGCCCACACAGCCGACCGGGCCGCCCGGCGAACGCGTCGAGACCGCCAGCGGGTACGACGGCACGTGGCCGAAGACGGTCGTCACCGCGGACGCCGGCCCGGCCGCCCACGTGTACGCCGTCGGCGCCCGCGTGACGGGCGCGGGACCGTTCTTCCTCAGCGCGATCGTCCCCAGCCCGAACCTCCGTCAGGCGGGCGCCGAGGCCGTTCGGGCGAGCCAGTTGCCCGGGTCGGCCGCCGCCCGGGACGATGCCGCCGACGACGGTGAGGGCTCGCTCACCGTGGCCGTCCTGACGATGGCCACCTTCCACTGACCGGTCGCCGGACGCGGTCCGGCGACCCCGGTTCGGCGCCGGTATCCCGCGGCCGGCAGCGGTCCCCGCCGGTCAACGCCCGCGATCGGGTGCCGGGTCCCGCCGGCCGTTGCCAGTGGCCGGCGGGACCCGGCGAACGGTGGCCTGTGGTTGTCCGCCCGGCCGGGCCGGCGCGAGGATGATCTCGTCCGGCGGGTGCACGCCGATGGCCCGCATCGCCTCGCGGTACCGGGCGAGTGCCCGGCGTGCCTCGCCGTGCTGGCCGCCGGCGACAAGCGCGCGCACCAACGCCCGGTGCGCCGGCTGGTCGTACGGATCCCGTTCGAGGAGCCGCAGCAGGTACGGCACCGCCGCCGCCGGGTCCGCCGTGGCCCTGCTGACCTGGGCGAGCATGCGCAGGAGGCCGAGGTACGCGGCCCGCGCCTCCTCGCGCAGCGGGCCGGACCAGTCGGCGTACGGCTCATCCTCGAACGCGTCGGCGCGGTACTGCCGGTCGGCGGACAGCAGCACCGTGCGCCCCTGCGCCAGCGCCCCTCGTTCCAGCAGGCGTCGCGCGTGCGCGACGTGCGCGAGGAACTCCTCGACGTCCACCCGCAACCGGCTGACGTCGAGCGCGATGCACGCCTGGTCGGCGACGAGGAAGTGGTCGGGCGCGAACGTCTTCGTCGGGTCGAACACCCCGCGGACGATCGACAGGAGGACCGACAGTCGGTGGCCGGTGCGATCCGGGTCGTCGTCCGGCCAGAGGAGTTCGCACAGCTCGCCTCGTGGCACCGGCCGGCCACGCCGAGCGACGAGGATACGCACCAGGTCACGCGCCTTGCGGGACTGCCATCGCGAGGCCGGCACGGGGTGGCCGTCGAGATGCA
Organism: Micromonospora sp. NPDC005298; assembly: GCF_040607375.1. NCBI lineage: Bacteria > Bacillati > Actinomycetota > Actinomycetes > Micromonosporales > Micromonosporaceae > Micromonospora > Micromonospora sp. NPDC005298. The sequence continues at coordinate 102,862 of NZ_JBEXGP010000018.1, read as the reverse complement.
CCTCGAACCGGCCGAGAGCCTGGATCACCACCCGCTGGTAGACCGGCCCGGCGCCCGGCGTCCACCCGCCGAAGCTGTTCGCCGTCCGATCCACAAGCGCGCCGGCGAGGGCGACCTGCTCGGCCGCGAGCAGGCCGGCCAGCCGATCGTCGATGTCCGCCCCGGGCAACCGTCCGAGCAGGACGAGCAACCGGGCCGCCTCGACCGCCGCACCGGCCCGGGCCCAGATGGCGTACGCCTCGCGCAGCGCCTCGCGGGCGCGCCCGAGGTCCGGCTCGGCCGCGGCCCGCAGCTCGAGCGCGTCGGCCAACCCGGCCAGGTCACCCTGAACGCGGGAGATGCGGGCCGCCTCGTCGGCGCGAACGGTGGCCCGGTCGGGCACGGCCATCCGGAGCGCGACCCAGCCCTGGGCCAGCAGTGCCGGTACGACGATCTCGTCCCCGACGTCCCGAGCGGCCCGGTCGGCGTGCCGCGCGGCGGCCGGCACGTCGTCGTCCAGTCGCACCAGCGCCAGACCCGCGAGCGCGGCCACCAGGACGTGCACGTTGCCGGTCTCCTCGGTGACCCGGATCGTCTCCTCGTAGGCGGCGCGCGCCTGCTCACGCCAGCCCCGCCGACGGTACAACTCACCAAGTCCGAGCAGCGCGTGGATGAACCGGCGGGAGCCCTTCTGCTGGTAGAAGCCCAGCGCCGCCTCGTACCGGCGCACCGCCTCGTCGTACCGGCCGAGCATCGCCAGCGCTTCCGCCTCGTTGCTCGTCGCGATGGCGCGCAGGCTCGGCGCGTCGGCCAGCGCGGCGTAGCGGGCCGACCGCTCGGCCGTTGTCAGCGCCTCGGCGAACCGGCCGGTACGCAGGAACTGGTGGGTGCGGTTGGTGTGGATCCGGGTGAGCAGCAGGACGTCGCCGATGCGTTCCGCGATCGGCAACGCCAGAGCGAAGTGTTCCTGGCTGCCCGCGATGTCGCCGGCCACGCTGAGGCACAGGGCGACGCTGAGGTGGGTCGAGGCCAGCACATCGTCCCGCCCGGCGCTGGTCGCGGCGGCGAGCGCCCGCCGTGCGTGCGCGGTGGCGGTCGTGGTGTCGCCGGTCAGCAGGTGCGTGTGCGCGGTCCAGGCGAGCAGCAGCGCCTGATCGGCGGGCGGGGCGGGCCGGGCGAGCGGTCGGCCGAGGATCTCCAGGGCCGCCCGGGCGTCACCCCGCTGGTAGTGGATGCGACCCAGCCGCCAGGCCAGGCCGGCGTCCCAGGTCTCCTCGGCGACGGTCTCGTACTCGTGGGTGGCCGCGCCGAGGTCGCCGAGGGTGCGCAACGCGTCGCCGAGCAGCAGGCGAAGCCGCCGGCTGCGTTGCCGTTCGGGCAGCATGCGGACCAGCTCGGTCACCGCGACGGAACGACCCGCCGCGATCATCCGATCGCCGTGCGCTTCGAGCACCCGCGCGCCCGCGGCGTGGTCGCCGGCCCGCAGGTACTCCCGGGCCGCGGCGACCGGCGGCCCGTGCGCGTCGTACCAGCCTGCGGCGGCGGCGGCCGTGTCGCGGATCTGATCGGCGCTCGGCGCCCGGCGCCCGTGCCGGGCGGTCTCGACGACGATCGGCACGAGAAGCTCCTCGGGCGCCGGTGCGCCCGGCCCCGCCGCGGCCCGGGACGGCCGGGTCAGCAGGCCGGTGCGGCGCAGCCGGTCGATGACGCGCGGGGCGCCGCGGTGGCCGAGCGCGCGGCACAGCCCCACAGTCACCGGCGTCAGCGCACCGACCTGACGCAGCAGCCGGTTCGCTTCCGCTGGTAGCGCGGCCAGCACCTCGTCGGCGACGTAACGCGCGATCGGCCCGCCGGGCTCACCGAGGATCGGGGCGAGCGGCCCGGACGGCACCCCACCCAGCCGCAGAGTCTCGGCGGACAGGTGGACGAGCGCCGGCCAGCCGCCGGTCGCCGCGAACACCCGGTCGGCAAGGTCCGGCGTGGAGAGGCCGTACTCCTCGGCGATCAGGTCGGCGACCCGTTCCGGGGAGAGCGCCAGGTCGGCCGGGCCCAGCTCGGTCCAGAGGCCGCTGCCGAGCGGGCGGGCGGCCGGTGCCGGCAGTGGCCACCTCGAGGCGAGGACCACGGAGACGTCATCCTCGCACCGCACGATGTCCTTGAGCATGAGGTGCAACTCCTCCGCCGAGGTGGGCGGCAGGTCGTCGACCACGACCAGACGGTCGCCGGCCGCGACGGCGTCGGCGACGAGCTGACGTACGGGTGCGTCGTCCCCCCGACACCAGCGGGCTTCCGCGCGGGGAAACCAACGGTGCAGCGCGGTGGTCTTGCCATAACCGGCTGCGGCCACGACGCAGTGGATTCCCCGCTGGTGGCCTGCTCGCAACGGATTCACCGCGTCCTCCCGGCCGTGCCGTGCGAATTCCGGACGACTGGCGTGCCCTCGTCTCTGGACAAGGGTTCACCGGCGACGTCGGGGGAGGCAAGACCCGGGTGGGTCGCGTACCCGATCCAGGATGCGCGCGAGTGCCCGCCGTGCGCTGTGGATCGGCATCAGGCCGACGTGGTCGGTCAGGAGGCGAACTGCCGCAGCACCGTCGGATCGGTGATCGTGTCGTCGGCGGCGAGCATGATCGCCTTCGACAGGATCGTCGACAGCATCGGGTCGTCGTCGAACGGCAGGTGCAGCCGCCCGGTGCCCCCACGCGCCGCGACGATGCACAGGTAGGCGTCGTTGGGCTCCATCATGATGTTGCCCGAGCCGAGGTGGATCCGGTAGCCGCGCAGGTTCCCGCGTACGTGCAGGTACCGCTCCGCGAGGGTGACCCGGTCGGCGATGGCCATGCGGGGGAGCAGCCGGGCCAGGGCGTCCCGGCGTACCTGTGCCGACGGGGTCAGAGCCCCGACGACGGCGCTGTGCCAGTAGTCCCGGAACCGGTCCTCGCCGCGGTCGGCCCACTCCGGGTCGGTGGCGATCGAGGTGACGCCGACGAACAGGTCCACGTCCCGCATCGCCTCGGTGAACACCAGCGGCGGTACGTCGGTGACCGGTGCGGGTTGCCAGGTCGCCCCCTCCTGCCGGGCGAAGCGCACCTGGTCGGTGGAGCAGTAGTGGACGTGGTAGTCGCCGAGATTGTCCGTGTCGACCAGTTCGTGGCGGAAGGACGCCCGCCACGCGCCCCCGCCGAAGACCTTCGTGGCGTCGCTGTCGTACCCGCCGTCCCACGTGCCGAGGTAGCTGGCCTGCCAGCCGCGGGTGCGCATGAGCGCGTTCGCCTGGCGGTAGCGCAGGATGTGCGCGGCGAACCGGTTGGAGTAGGAGCCGGTCTGCTCCTCGGCGGGCGTGAGCAGGTAGACCTCACGGAACGCCTGCTTGAACGGCTGGGTCAGGCCGGTAGCCAGCACCCGCTCACGCCAGGCGAGGGTGTCGTCCACACCGGCGCGCAGGGGGTGCCACAGCCGGACCCGCTCACCGCGCGTCGGCCGCCCGTCGAGACCGGCGATCGCCCACCCGTCGCCGTCCTCGCGGGGCAGGCCCGCCGACCAGTCGCGCCCGTCGGTGCTGGTCTCCCAGAGCAGCCGCCGCCCGTACGTCCCGGTGATCGGATGGTCCAGGAAGCGGGACACCCAGTCCGGGTACGCCCAGGTGCGCTCCTCGGACAGCAGCGACTCCACCCGCTGACGCTCGGCGGCCAGGGTCGCGTTGACGCCCTTCACCAGGTCGCGCAGCTGCTTCAGCTCGGCGTCGTGCGTCTCCTTGACGGCGGCCGGGACGCCCTTGAGCCCGACGTCACCACGGGCGAAGGACAGACGCGCCTTCTCGCCCACGACCCGCACCGTCGCCTCGTACGGGCCGACCTGCGTCCGCCGGGCCCCGGCGGCGTCGAGCCCGTGATCGTCGATGGCGAGTTCCATCACCTCGCTGAGTGACCACCCGCGCAGGGCGCCGAGGCGCGCCAGCGAGGTGTGCACCCGACCGCGTACGGCCTTGTTCTTGACGGTCACCGCGAGCCGCGCCAGGGTCCGCACCGGCACCTCACCGTCGCGCCCCGCCAGCAGCTGCACGGCGGCGATCGCGGTGCGTTGGGCGTGCGGGAAGCCGGACGCGTGCCGGGGAGCGCCCGCGGCGGTGGCGGTGACCGTCGCCAACAGCTCCGTCGTGTCGTCGTCCGACTCCCGCGACAGCGCCCACACCAGGCCACGCAGGAGTCGGTCGGAGTCGTCGTGCACGGACTGCCGGTGGGCGACGAACGCCTCCAGGACGCGGCGGACCGCCTTCGCCCCTTCGGTCGCGGTCGTGAGGTGCCCGTCGAGGGCGCGCAGCCATCCCGCCGGCGCCGCCGGCTTCTCGAGCGAGGCGCAGTGCACCAGCAGCTCGGGTACGCCCGGCGCGGCGAGGACGTCACCCAGGCCGGCGCGGACGAGGGGACCGAACTCGTCCCCGTTGTGCAGCAACCGGGACGGAAGACGGCGACCGGTGGCGCGGTCGAGCGCCTCCCCTATCAGTGTGACGACCCGCAGCCGGGGACCGGCCGAGACGAAGTGGTTCCTGGCGAGGTCGTCGAACAGGCCCGAGAGCGCGGGCACCAGGTCGGCCAGGTCCACAGGGGACAGGTGTCCGGCGATCGTCGCCGGCAACTCCAGTTCGGCGGCGTTCTGGTAGCCCCATCCCCGTCCGGCGACGTCCAGGCACCACACCAGATCCGCCCGGGTCCAGGTCCGCACGCCGTCGGCGAGACTCAGCACGACGTGGTTCAGCGCGCTCGGCGTCGAACTGGTCGACGCCTCCAGATGCATGGCCAGCGCGGCGCGGCGGCGAAGCTCGGCCGGCCACGACCCGGTGACGGCCCACTCCGGCGTGTTGGTCACCTGCGCCGCCCAGTAGTCAGCTGTCGTCTTGCGGAGCACCGGCCGGACCTGAGCATCGGCCTCCGCCAGGCCGGCTTCCACCCCCCGACGCTCCGAAGCGGTCAGAGCGGGAAGCAACGACCTCCAGTCACCCACGTCAGCCACCCACCAGCGGGACGAGCCGCACGAAGGCCACCTCGGGATCCGCGAGCAGGTCGATCTCCTCGTCCAGATCCTCGACCTGGCGGTCACCGACCAGCAGCACGAAGCCGTTACGGGCGAAGGCGTCACACGCCGCGTCCGCCTGACGCTCCCAGTCCAGCCGCCGGCCCCGACCGACCCGGTAGCCGTTCAACGTCGCCTCCGCGTCGGTGGGCCGCACCAGACCCCGGAAGACCTCGGCCTGGTCGGCGTTGAACCGCGCCACCTCCTCGCGTACGCGCAACCGGACCAGCTCCCGCGCGGAGATGCGCTCCGGCAGCCCGGTCATCGGCCACTGGTCGATCGCCCTGCCCGTCGCTGTCTCGTCCCGAACCGTCACCGTGGCCATCGCGCCGTGCTCCTCGCCCCTGGGGTGACCGGCATCATGGCACGACGGTCCGACGGAACCGCCCGGTGCGGCGTGGGCCGCCGGTCAGGACAGGCGCAGCCGAGGCTCGAGGATCACCTCGAAGAGCCGGTCCCACGGCAGCTCGACACGCGCCGACTCGAAGCCGGCCAGGGTCGCCGTGAACGTCTTCGCGCCCCGCCGGCCCAGCACGATGCGGTGCCCGGCGAAGTGGTCGGCGAAGTACCGCTCGGTCAGGGGTACCAGCCGTTCGCTGACCCAGCGGTCGAAGTAGGCCTTCTGCCCGGGGGTGAGCGCGAGCGGGTCCCAGCCCTGCGCCCGTGCGTGCGCGTACGCCTCGACCTGCACGATGTTCTTCCACGGGTCGTCTTTGACGAACCGGTAGAGCAGGTACTCGGCGTGCGCCTGGGCGGGCGCGCGCAGGTCGGGCACGCCGAACCCGCTGCCGGAGGAGCGGAGGTACGCCCACCGGGCGGTGCCGTGGCCGAGCGCGAGGCCGAGCGCGTTGCCGCCGGTGTTCCACCCCGAGTACGACAGCAGCGCCGCGAGATCCAGGTGGTTCTCCATCCGCGCGACCAGGTCGTGGTCGGCCTTGTTCACGATGAGCGGGTCCACCACGATGACCGGGGCGCCGGCGGCCAGCAGCGTGCCGATCCGTCCGACGAAGGCGTCCAGGTCGGCGGCCCGCCGCGCGGGTGTCGTCGAGGGGGTGTTCACGGCGAGCACGATGTCCGCGTCGCCGTCGACGACCCGTCCTCCGACCGAGGTGACGTGCCGCCGGATGTTCTCCGCGAAGGGGATGCCCTCCAGCTGTGCGGTCCAGGCCTCACCGGAGACGCCCGCGTACTCCACGCGGTAGGTGGGTGCCGTGCCGGCCGCGACCACCCGCGCGACCAGCAGCGCGTTGACCTCGTCGGCGCCGGGGAAGATCTCCACCCGGTCGCCGACGCCGAGCTGGGCGACGAGCGACTCCAACTCCACCCGCTCGGCCCGGGCCAGGCCGACGGGCGCGGTGTCGTCCTCGGAGAGTACGAGGTGGTCGATGGTGCCGTCGGCGACCCACTCGACCATGAGCCGGTTCACCTGGTGGTTGCGGGCCCGCGCGGCGAGATAGTCCTCGACGACCTCATCGGGGATCCGCGCGCGGGTGGCCTCGAGCTGGGCCCCCAGCTCCTCCTGCCCGAGGTTCACCACCTGGTCGTAGAGCTTCGCCCAGGAGACGAGCAGGTCGCGGTACTGGTCCAGCTCGGTGCCCGTGCTGGTGATGGCGAGGCGCTGGATGGTGTCGTGCACCTCGACCACCGCCCCCGGCCGGGTGGAGCGCAGGGCACGGATCGCGTCCAGGTTCGCCAGGGCGGCGGCCAGGGTCGGGGCGGCGGTGCGGGAGGCGATCAGGCCGCCGTACGCGAGCATGCTGACGGAGATCACGTACCCGTCGACGCCGTCGGTGGTGCCGAGCCAGCGGGCGATGGCGGCACCGTCGCCGGGGGTGAAGAAGCGACCGAGCAGGTCCCGCGGCGGCAGCTGCACCCGGGCGCCGGCGCTGGCGGCGGTCATCTGCGCGGCGTACGTGTTGACGGGCCGGTCGTCCAACGGGACCAGCGCCACGGTCGGCTGCCGCCTGGCGGGCCCGGCGGACGCGGGTGCGCCGATGGCCACAGTGGTCAGTCCGGCCACGCCGGTGGCCAGGAGGGTACGTCTTCTCATGCTCACTCCTTCTCGGTGGGGGCGCTCGCCGCGCGGGGGGTGGCCGGCACGAGCCGGCGGGTGATCCAGAGCGGTGAGGTGACGGCGTTGCCCATCACCACCGCGTGCGCACCCGCCTCGAAGGCCCGGCGGATCTGTTCCGTGCCGCGGTACCGCCCCTCGGCGATCACCGGCACGGGCAGCAGCGCGACGAGTCGCTCCACGAGCCCCAGGTCGGGCCCGTCGGTCGGTGGGCTGGCCGGTGTGTAGCCGGACAGTGTGGTGGCGACGGCGTCCGCGCCGGCCTCGACGGCGGCGACGCCCTCGGCGGCGGTGGAGACGTCCGCCAGGACCAGCGCGTCGGTCCGTTCGCGGAGCGCGCGGACCGTGTCGGCGAAGGCGCGTCCGTCCGGTCGGGGGCGGTCGGTGGCGTCGATCGCGACGATGTCCGCCCCGGCCAGCGCCACCTCGAGCGCGTGGGACGCGGTCGGGGTGATGAAGACGTCCCCGGTGCCGTGCTTGTACAGCCCGATCACCGGGACGTCGACGGCACCGCGTACCGCTCGGACGTCGTCGGGTCCGTTGACCCGTACGGCCACCGCGCCGCCGCGTACCGCCGCGGCCGCCACCCGTGCCTGCACGTACGCGTCCCGCATCGGGTCGTCGGGGTCGTCGGGCAGGGGTTGGCAGGACACCACGAGCCCGCCGGCCAGGTTGTCGAGCACGCTCACCTGTCGGTCCTTTCCGGTGTGTCGATGGCCAGTCGGGCGGCGCCGACGAGGACGGCGTCCGCGCCGAGCGTGGCCGGCAGCAGGGGAACGTCGGCCCAGCCGGCGGGCACCTCGGCCGAGTAGGCGGCCGAGGCGGCGGGCAGCAGGGGACCGGCCGCCCCGCCGGCCACCAGGACGGCGTCCGGGTCGAGCAGCGCCACCAGCCCCGCCAGGGCCGCACCGAGGGCGGTCCCGGCCCGCTCCACGACCCGCCGGGCGACGCCGTCTCCGCTCGCCGCGCGCTCGGCCACGGTCCGGCCGGTGACGTGGGTGCCGGTCTCGACGGCGTACGCGGCGGCCAGCCCGCTGCCCGAGGCGATCGCCTCCAGATGCCCGTAGCGGCCGCACCCGCACCGCAGCGGTCCGGCGCCCGGGGCGGGTAGATGCCCGACCTCCCCGGCTGCCCCACGGGCGCCGGTCTCGACGCGGCCGTCGCGGACGACCGCCCCGCCCAGCCCGGTGCCGACGGCCACCAGCAGCACGTGCGCGCGGTCCCGTCCGGCGCCGGCCCAGCATTCGCCGAGCGCGGCGGCGCTCACGTCGTTGGTGACCCGCACTCCGCGACCCAGCCGGGCGGCCAGCGCGTCGGCGACCGGGGTGCCCGTCCAGCCGGGCAGGCTGTCGGTGGCGTACCGGATGCCGCCGGTCGCGGGATCGACGGTGCCGGCGGTGCCCACGCCCACCGGCCCGGCGGTCGCGCCGAGCAGGTCGGCGGCCAGCCGGGCGGCGGCGTCCAGCACGGCCGCCGGCCCGGACCGGGCGGGCGTGGGCACCTCGCGGCGCTCCAGCACCCGCCCGGCCCGGTCGACGAGCGCGGCCGCCGTCTTGGTGCCGCCGATGTCGATGCCGACAACCGGTGCGGTCATCCCTTGAGGCCGGTGTGGGCGAGGCCCTCGACGAACTGCTTCTGCGCGATGACGAACACCACCAGGACGGGCAGGGCGGTCATCGACGCCGCGGCCATCTGGACGTCCCACATGGGGCCGCCGTAGGCGTCGACGAACTGGGTGAGCGCCTGGGGCAGGGTGAACTTCTCCGGGGAGGAGAGGAACACGATCGGCTCCAGGTAGAGGTTCCAGCTGTGCAGGAAGGTGAAGATGGCCACCGCGCCCAGTGCCGGCCGTGACAGCGGCAGGGCGATCCGCCAGAAGGTGGCGAACCGGCCCAGCCCGTCGACCCGGGCGGCCTCCTCCAGCTCACCGGGGAGGCTGATGAAGAACTGCCGCATGATGAACGTCGCCAGGACGCTCGGCGCGCCGAAGATCGGCACCAGGATCAGCGGCCAGTGGGTGTTGACCAGGCCCAGTTTGAAGAACATCTGGAACAGCGGCACGATCGTCACCTCGCTCGGAATGAGCAGGCCCGCGAGGACGACCAGGAACAACACGTTCTGCCCCCGGAACCGGATGCGCGCGAAGGCGTACCCGGCAAGCGCCGCCACGGCCATCGTGCCGACCGTGACGACAAGCGCGATGTAGAGGCTGTTCAGGTACTGCTGCCCGAACGGCTGCAACTCGAACACCCGCTCGTACGCGTCGAAGCGCGGGTTGGTCGGCAGGAGCTGCGGCGGGAAGGCGAAGATGTCCGCCACCGGCTTCAGCGACGAGGTGACCATCCACCAGGTGGGGAAGACGAACGGGATCGCCAGGACCAGCAGCACCCCGTAGAGCACCAGCTTGGTCCGGCGGGACAGGTCACGACTCATGGAAGACCCACCTCTTGCGCATCTGCCACTGCAGCACGGTGAGTGCGAGCACGATGGCGAACAGCACGATCGACAGCGTGGCGCCGTAGCCGAAGTGATGGAACTGGAAGGCCTGCTGGTACAGGTAGTAGACGAGGACCGTCGTGGACGTGCCGGGGCCGCCCTGGGTGAGCACCGAGATCTGCGCGAAGACCTGCAGCGAGCCGACCACGGTGATGATCGACGTCAGCAGGATCGTCGGGCTGATCAGCGGTACGGTGATCCGCCAGAACTGGCGCATCCGGCTCGCCCCGTCCACCTCGGCGGCCTCGTACAGCTCGCCCGGCACACCCTGGAGGGCAGCCAGGAACAGCACCATGTTCAGGCCGACGTTCTTGAACACCTGCACGACGATCACGGACACCATCGCGGTGCCCTCCCCGCGCAGCCAGTTCGGCCCGTTTACGCCGACGGTGTCGAGCAGCCCGTTGATGCCGCCGTTGTCCTGGAGCAGGAAGCCCCAGACGATGGTCCAGGCGACGAGCGAGACGACGACGGGGGAGAAGAACAGCGTGCGGAACACGATCGTGCCCCGCAGCCTCTGGTTGAGCAGGACGGCCAGCAGCAGGGCCAGGCCGAGATTGAGCACCACCAGGCCGACGGAGAACAGTCCGGTGGCGCGCAGCACCGCGCCGAGGTTGGGATCCTCGGCGAGCGCCGTGTAGTTGTCGGTGCCGACGAAGTCGAAGGTCCCGGCGAGCACGTTCCACTCGTGCAGGCTGTACCAGAGCACGAGGATCAGCGGCAGGATCACGAAGACGACGCTGCCGAGCATCTGCGGGGCGATGAACAGGTAAGCGGCGAGCTGGTCCCGGCGGCGGCTGGTCCAGAACGGCCGGGCCGGGCCCGGGGCGGGCCCGGCAGCAGCCGGGCCCACCCTGGTGTCCGTCTGGGTCATGGTCGTCGGCCTTACTTCGCCAGCAGCGGCTGGATCTTGGCGCAGACGCCGTCGAGTACGGCCTTGACGTCCGCGTTCGGCTGCCACAGCGGGTCGAGCCCGGCGCGGACCTGCTGGCTCAGCTCGGCCTGGCCGGAGTGGCTGGGCTTGACCACGCCGTTGGTGATGCCGTCGATGACGACCTTCTGCAACTGCTCCGGCTTGAGCTTCGGGTTCGTCTTGGCGAGGGTCTCGGCGGTCAGCTGCGACTGCCGGGGCGCCGGGAAGAACTGGGCGAGCTTCGCCGAGTTCGCGGGGTTGGTGAAGAAGGCCAGGAAGTCGGCCGCCTGCTTGGCGTGCGGGCTCTTCTTCATCACCCCGACGCCGGCCTGGCCGACCACCGCGTAGTCGCCCTTCGGCCCGGCCGGCAACGGCACCAGGTCCCACCCGAAACCGCCGTCCTTCAGCAGCGAGGCGCGGGAGATCTGGGTGATCGTCATGGCCGAGTCACCGGCGAAGAAGTCGGCGGTCGTGCCCGGACCGGGCAGCGCCTTCTGGGTGAAGGTGGCCTTGTGCAGGGTGGTCATCGCGTCCACCATCTCCGGGCTGTTGAAGCCGCAGGACCTGCCGTCCTCGCTCCACGCCCGGGCTCCCCACCCGGTCCAGAAGGTGGACAGGTTGTCCCAACCCTTGTAGTCGAAGTCCCGGATGACCAGGCCGGCCTTGCCGGAGTCCGCCGCCGTCGCGGCGGCGGCGGCCAGGGCGTTGTCCCAGGTCCACTGACCGGCCGCGATCAGCTCGGCCGGCGTCTTCTGCCCGGCCTTCTTGAGCATGTCGGTGTTGACGAAGACACCGAACGGCGAGGTGGAGAAGGGGTACGCGTACAGCTTGCCGTCGTCCTGCCAGAGCTTGAGCGTGGCGGGGGAGATGTCCTCGTACTGGTAGCCGTCGGCCTTCTTGAGGGTGTCGTCGAGGGGCAGCAGCGCGCCGGAGGCGACGAAGTCCGGGGCGGAGTTCTCGAACACCCACGCGAGGTCGGGCGCGTTCCCGCCGGCGATCTGCGTGGTCAGGGTCGTGGTGTAGGTGTCGAACGGCAGCGGGTCGAACTTGATCTCGGCGACGTCCGGGTGGCTCTTGCGGTACTCGTCGGCGATCTCGGTGAACAGCTTGAGGTGCGCCTCGTTGGCCGACCAGACGGTCATCCGCAGCTTCGCCGGGCCGCTGTCCTCGGCCTCGCCACCGCCGCCGCAGGCGGTCAGGGCGAGCGCGCCAGCCATCGCCACGGCGACGCCGCGCAGGGCCTTTCCTGCTCTCACAATATTCTCCTTACCGGGGGTGTGTTCAGTAGCCCGCGATCTGCGGCCAGCGCTGTTCCACGCCGGCCGCCGTGAGGCGGTCCTGGAAGTCGGCCAGCAGACGGGGGGTGTTGCGGACCGCACGCGGGGACTCGCCCCGCGCCAGACAGAAGTCGGCGAGCAGACCGGCGACCTCGCCGACGTTCCACTCGACCGGGTGCAGCCGGTAGCTGCCGTTGGTGATGTGGGTGGTGCCGATGTTCTTGCCGGCCGGCAGCAGGTTCTCCATCCGCTGCGGGATCAGCGCGCCGAGCGGGATCTCGAACGGGCAGGAACCGACGTCGATGTAGTTGTCGCCGCCGGTCGACGGGTGCAGGTCGATCCGGTACATGCCCACGCCCACCGCGTCCGGGTAGCTGACCGCGCCGTGATCGCCCCGGACCGCCAGGGACAGGTCCTGCTCGGCGACCGTGTACTCGGCGCGGATCCGCCGGGACTCGCGGATGTACGGGGCCTGGGCCAGGCCGTCCGCGCTGCCGGTCACGTCGCCGCGCAACCGCAGGCCCGGGAAGCCGGTGCCGCCGTCCGGTCGGGGCGCCTCCGTCTGCATCCAGTAGAGCACCGAGTACGACAGCTCCCGGGCCTTGGACAGGTGCCACGACGCGTTCGGCACGTCGATGACCGGGCCCTCGAAGTAGTCGATCATCGGCCAGTTGACCAGCGTGATGTCGCTGTCGTACGCGCCGTCGGTGAAGTTGCGCCGCGCGGCGATCCGGCGGAACGTCCACAGGTTGCCGTCGCCGGGGTTGACGCGCTGGTCGGCGTTGACGTTCAGCGGGTCGTCGTCCGGGTTGGGGGTGAAGCTGCGCTCGACGATCTCCAGCGTGCGCGGGTGCGGCGACTTCCAGGACAACAGCCGGTCGCCCCAGAAGTCGGGCTTGTAGTCGCGCCAGAAGTCGTACCCCGCCGGACGGTCGATGGTGTGGTCCCCGTCGACGTGGTCCAGCGCGAAGCAGACGGACACCGCCTGCATGTTCATCGGCTGGGCCTCGGCCGGGGCGCTCGGCTCACCCGTCTGGGCCTGCGACTCGAACCCCGTCACGTACTCGGTGCCCGTCAGCGGCAGCAACTCGCCGGTCTCGGTGGCGTCCAGGACGTACGGCGCGACCACGTCGATCCGCTGTTCGCGGTCGCGGTGCGCGAGGGTCACGCCGGTCACCCGGTCCCCGTCGGTCTCCGCGGCCACCGGCCGGTACGGCTGGAGCACCCGCAGCCGGCCCGAACCCAGGTACGGCGCGAGCATCTGGTCGAGGACGGCGACGGCCACCCGCGGCTCGTGGCAGAGGCGGCTCACCCAACCCGCACCGGGGTTGAGGTCGGTCCAGGCCCGGGACCGTTCGGTCAACGGGTAGTGGCGGCGGTAGTAGTCGCGGATGCCGTCGCGCAGTTCCCGGTAGCTGGCGGTGGCGCCGAACTGCTCGATCCAGGAGTGTTCGTCCGGGGGGACGGCCTGGCTGGTGAGTTGCCCGCCGAGCCAGTCGAACTCCTCGGTCAGGATGACGGACCGGCCGGCCCGGACTGCGGCGAGCGCCGCGGCGACGCCGCCCAGTCCGCCCCCGACGACGAGGACGTCCGTACGCATGAGTACCACGTGGTTCCTTCCAGTTGCGCGGTCGACCGCTCAGCTCCGGTCGACCGCCGGATCAGGGGTGCCGAGGGTGCTGCCCTCGACGAGTTCGCAGGGGAGAAGTCGCTGCTGGACGCCGTCCGCGCTGCCGTCGATGACGCCCGTGAGCACGTCGACCGACTGGCGGCCCATCTCCTCGCGGGGGATGCGGAACCCGGTGAACGTGATGTCGGTGGGGACCGGGACGGTCGGGTCGCCGAGGGTCACGATCGACAGGTCGCCGGGGACGGTCAGGCCACGCCGGCGGGTGGCGGACTCCAGCGCGATCGCCGTGGCGAAGTCCTCCACGAAGGCGACGGTGGTCCCGTCGGCCAGCAGCTTGTCGAGTGTCGTCTCGGCCTCCCCGGCCAGCGCCGACATCTGCCCGGCGCTCTCCGCGGTCGCCGCGGCGGCATGGAACCCACGGCGCCGGTCCTCGGAGGATTCCGCGGGGATGCCCATGCTCAGGTACGTCAGGCGGCGGTGACCGTGCCGCAGCGCCACCTCGACGAGTTGGGCGACCGCCGAGGCGTAGTCGGCGCCGACGTAGGGGACCGGCCCTCCGGCGTCGTCGCGGCGCCCGACGGCGACGTACGGATATCCGTCGCGGTTGAGCCGGTCCAGTTCCGCGCCGTCGATCTCGCGCCCGAGCAGGATGCACCCGTCGGCCAGCCGCAGCCGGTTGTCCTGGTGGAAGATCCGCCGCCGCCCGTCCACCACCGGGGCGCTGGTGAACAGCAGCAGGTCGCAGCCGACCCGTTCGGCGTACTCCTCGATGCCGAGCAGGAACGGGTGGAAGAAGTCCCGGCTGCCGCTGGGGAAGGCGGGCTCGTACGTGAAGACGCCGATGATCCGGTTGAACCGTGAGGCGAGGCGGCGGGCCACGGGGTCGGCGGCGTAGCCGGTCTCGGCGATGACCCGCAGCACCCGGTCCCGGGTCTCCGGGGCGATGCGGACGTCGGCGTCGGTCCGGTTGTTGAGCACCAGCGACACCGTCGCCTGACTGACGCCGGCCATCCGCGCGATGTCACGCTGGGTGACACGTCTGGGGGGAGGAGTCACGTCGGGTCCCTTCGGCGGTGCTAATGCGTATTAGCGATCGGCGTTGGGAAGCAGCTTGGCCCGAGGCCCACCGCGTGTCAAGGGGTGGCGGCAAGATTTCGGGCCGATGAACTCGCGGGACTAATGCGCATTAGCGATCGGGGTTCGCGGCGGGTCGGCGTCCGGCCCGGGTCGGACGCCGCCTCTTGACAGCAGCGCCGTCGGTCGCGCAACATTCGAGAAACATAGCTGCTAATACGTATTAGCTCGACGGTGCCAGGGCGCATCCGCCGATCGATGATCCCTGCGTTCTTACTGAGCGTCACCCCGCGCCGTTCGTGCCGCCGATCCGACCGACCGAAGAGGAAGCCGCATGACGAGACCATCCGCCCCGTCGTCCCGACGCGCCGTCCTGGCGGCCGCCAGCGCCGGCCTGCTCGTCGCCGCCGTGGCCGGCGCCCGGCCGGCAGCCGCCGAACCCCCGCTGGACTTCCCCCAGTTCAGCTACCAGGGCACCGCGTTCGACAAGAGCGCCCTCGCCTACAACCCTACGAACGAGTTCATCTTCCCGAGCGTCATCCGGGCCGCCGACTACTTCCCCAACCCGCTCGGCGCCTACTACCTGTACTACGCGCCGCACGAGCGTCCCGGCGGGATCGCCCTCGCGTACTCCGACTCGATCAACGGTCCCTGGACGGAGTACGACGTCAACCCCCTGATCGGCAACACCTGGCTGCCGCACTACGCCACAGTCAGCCACATCTCCTCACCGCACGCGGTGTGGATCGAGGGCGAGAACAAGCTCTTCCTCTACTTCCACGGCGAGAACTCCATCACCCGGTACGCGACCTCCGACGACGGCATCCACTTCGAGTACGGCGGGACGGCGGTCAGCCGGAACGACTCGACCGGCGGTGAGACCTCCTACGCCCGGGTGTTCGAGCAGTCCGTGCCCCGGCTGGGCACCCGGTACCTGATGGTCTTCATGGACAACCCGACAGCGGCGCTACCGGGACCGACCGGGCCGGTGTCGCGGCGGATCCGCTGGGCGGTCTCCAACGACGCGCGGACCTGGACCATGCAGCCCGAACCGCTCGTGACCCCGCAGGGCATCGAGGGCCCGAACGCCTCGGGCCCGTTCTTCCTGCGCTGGAACGACCGCAACCTGGTGATCTACCACGCCGCCGACGGCAACATGCACGCGGTGGACGTCGGGCCGGACTTCGACCAGGAGACCCACCTCGGCGTCGTCCACGACTCGATGGCCGCCGCGCCCGACCTCGGCCGGTCGGCCGCGCCGACGTTCTACTTCGACGGGCGTACCGCGCACATGTACTACGAGGCGGGCGGTCGGCTCACCGCGACCATCGGCCACGCCACCGCCACCCTGGCGGAGCCACCGCCGGTACGGCAGCTCGACTGCGCTGCGGACCGGCCGGTCCTGTGGCCGCCGAACCACAAGCTGGTCGACGTCAACCTCACAGTGGACCTGCACGACGGTGTGCTCGGCCCGAACGCGTTCACCCTGACCGGCGTGACCGGAGGTGACGCCACGGACATCAGCGGTTTCGCCGTCGGTGAGCCGGACACGAGCGGCAAGCTGCGGGCCGAACGTTCCGGAAGCGACGGGGACCGGGTGTACCACCTCACGTACGCCGGCCACGACGAGATCGGCCGGCCGGTCGGCTGCACCGTCACCGTCACCGTGCCCCACGCCCGGGGCGGCAACTGAGCGTCGTCAAGGCGCGATCATCAGCTGACCGAGTTCCTGGGTGCATCGGGTGAGCGCGACGTAGAGGCCGTTCCAGCCGCGCGGTTCGGCGGCGATGCCCTGCGGGTCGACGAGGAGCGTCGCGTCCCATTCCAGTCCCTTGGACTGGGACGCGGCGAGCACCGGCACCTCGCTCAGAACCGCTCCGAGTTCGGCGACGCGGTGGGCGGGGGCGATGACGCCGACCGTGCCGCCCTGCCACCGTCGGCGCAGTTGTCGCACCGCCTCGGCGGCGGTCCCGGGAAGCTCGGCCGGCGTGATCGTGAGCTCCCAGGGGGTGATGCCGGAGGACCGTACCGCCCGTGGCGGCGGGTTGTGGCTGCCGGCCTTCCTCAGGACCGGGCCGGTGAGGTCCATGACCTCACGCGGGGTCCGGTAGCAGATGGTCAGTTCCGCGGCGGTCCAACGGTCTCCGAAAACGGCCCGAACCGCCTGTGCCCAGCTGGTGTGCCGGTGCGCCGCCTCGGCCTGGTCGATGTCGCCGACCGCGGTGATGGAGCGGCTGGGGCAGCGTCGAAGGACCATCCGCCACTGCATCTCGGAGAGTTCCTGGGCCTCGTCGACGACGACGTGGCCGTACACCCAGCCGCGTTGCCGGCGAGCGCGGTCGGCGACGAACTCACCCTGTGGTTGCGGGGCGTCGACCTCGCCCAGCAGGTCGGCGAGCGCGTCGAGCAGGGGGACGTCGCTCGATGCCCACGCGGCGGGCTCGGCCGCGACGGCGGTGATCTCCTCCGCGGAGAGGTGCGGGGCGAACCGGGCCAGCAGGGCACGGTCGGTCAGGAAGTCACGCAGCAGCGTTCCGGCGTCGAGGGTCGGCCACCATGCCTCGACGAATCGGGCGATGGTGGCGTCCTCGGCGATCCGGGTCCGCAGATGCTCGATCTCGTCGTCGGAGAACAGTCCGTCCACCTCGCTGCCGGTGGACGTCCGGCCGGGGTGGTGCTCGTGCTCGATGCTCCTGTCGACGCGGGCGAGGATGTCCTCGAAGCCCTCCTCCATCTCGTCCAGCAGCGCCTCGCGGTGCTCGACGACGGCATCGGCGAGGAGGTGGTGCAGTTGCTCGGCGAACGCGGTGCGGGCGCGGTGGTACGGGCGTCCCTGCACCGCCGAGGCGAACGCCTGCGCCACAGTCGCGGCGGCGATGACGTGGAACTCGCCCTCCCAGCGCACCTTCAGCTCGCGGGGTCGGGGGAGCAGCGACGTGACGTAGTTCTCGAGCGCGGGTTGCCAGAGGGCGCGGCCCTTGATCTCGGCGACGAGCCGGCTCTCCTCGCGCCCCACGGTGACGCCGGCCAGCAGGGTGTCGCAGGTCGCCGAGACGACGGCGGTCTCGCCGAGCGCGGGCAGCACCTGGGCGATGTACTCGAGGAACCGCGGTGAGGGGCCGAGGACCAGGACCGCCTGGTCGGCCATCGTGCGGTGGGTGAACAGCAGGTAGGCGACGCGGTGGAGAGCGACAACTGTCTTGCCGGTGCCGGGACCACCCTGAACGATCAGCGGGCCGCTCGCCTCGGCCCGGATGATGTCGTCCTGTTCGCGTTGCAGGGTGGAGATCGCCGTCGACATGCGGCCGGTGCGCCGCTGGTCGAGAGCGGCCAGGAGGGCGCCTTCGCCGACGAGGTCCGCAGTTGTGGTTCCGTCCAGGGGCTCGTCGTCCACGCCGACGACTGTCGATCCCTCCGTGCGGATGTGTCGACGCCGCGCCTGGCCTTGCGGGTCGATCGCCGTCGCGGTGTAGAACGGCCGAGCGGCGGGGGCGCGCCAGTCCAACAGCAGTGGCTCACTGTCCTCCGCATCGTCGCGGAGACCGAGACGGCCGATGTGCCGCACAGTGCCGTCGAGGCCGTCGAGGCGGCCGAAGACCAGACCTTCGCGCGCCTGCCGTAGCTCGTCGTACTGCTGGCGGAGCATGCGCTGCCGGGCCCGTTCCAACGCGTCCACGGCCCCCGACGAGAGCTCGGTCCGCAGGTGCTCGGCCAGCCTGTCGCGCCGGGCCGTGGCCAGGTCGAGAAACGCCTGCTCCTCGGCGACCGCGGACCGGAGCGCGCCGCCCTTGCCGGTAGTCGTCGGTGGGTCGCCGTTCGGTGTCACCACCTCGCCGACGCCGGCGGTGCCGTTGTTGGGAGCAGAATTCCGGCGCATTCGCCAACCCTTGTAGTGGTGTTCCCCCTCGGCCCGGATCAGCCGCGGGCTATTCCGGCGGCAAGCATAGGATCGGCGTCCACTCGTCGGCCAGGAAATCCGTCAGCAGAGACAGGTGTCTCAATCCTTGCCCTTGCGGGGCCGACTGTGGCCTCATTCAATCGCGATCCCTTGACGAGAGTCCACAATTCAGCGACGGGCGTCGATGTTGCTCGAACGGTCGCCGGTGTGCTGGAATGGCGAACATCGCTGCAGCGCGGGGGCAACCGCGCTGGGAACGGGTCAGCGCGGGAGCATCGCAGTGCTGGCGCGCCGCCACCATGGCCGACGCGTGCCGCACCGCCGGGTCATCCCCACGACACGAGACGTTCGACTCCGACACGCCGGAGGCGTCCGTGGCGCCGCGTCGAATCACCTGAATTGGCGGCGCGGTGAGCAGCGGATCGCGATGTCCGAAAGAACTGTTCCGGTCCCTGCCCGCGCGGTGGGGACCCAACGCCCTGAAGGATGACCATGCGCCGTTTCCTCGCGGTGTTCACCGCCGCCCTGATCCTCGGCACCACAGGTAGCGTCCCGGCCGGGGCGTCGGGTGCCTCCCACCGGTCGTGCACCAGTGACCTGCTCTTCTGCGAAGACTTCGAGCGGTTGCCCCGCGGCGGCGCCAGCACGTTGGACTGGGGCGTCGACACCCGCAACGGCACACTCACCGTCGAACGTGCCCGCCACGGCAACCAGGTCCTGCACATCCACACGGTCGACAACGGCCGGGCCTTTCTACGCGTCGACGAGTTCGCCGCGCCGGGCAACCGTTTCTACGGCCGCATGCGGCTGCGCGTCGACGCGTTCCCCACCGCCCCCGACTGGGCGCACTTCACGCTGGTGGAGGCGACCGGCACCGGCAGTTCGGAGGTCGTCCGTCCGATCGGCGGCCAGTACGCCCCCACCGTCCCGGGAACCTTCTGGGGTGTGGGCGCCGACGGTGGCCCGACCGGCGACTGGACCAACTGGCGGGAGTCCGCCCCGGTCACCGAGGACACCTGGCAGTGCGTCGAGTGGAAACTCGACCCGACCGACAACCGCGTCACGGTGTGGATCGACGGCGTGGCCATCCCGGGAGTGACCGCGTCGACGACCGACCACGGCGGCAACGACGTGCCCTTCGTCCTGCCGACGGTGAACACGGTGAAGGTCGGTTGGCAGCTCTATCAGGGCGGCACCACACCCGGCGAATTCGACCTCTGGATCGACGACGTCGCGCTCTCCGCGAAGCGGCTCGGCTGCTGACGTCGATCGTCCCCGTCCACCGCGTGCCCCCCCCGACCCGGGGGGCCCGTTGGTGTCGCCACGCCGGGGCGGGCCGGAGACCGTCGATCGGCCGGCCCTGGCGTTGCGATACCGTCTGGGACGCCCCCACCGGCACCGGGTGGTCCACGTCCGTCGGCTGTCGATGGCCGCCGGGCGCCCCACGAATCCAGGGAGACACCGATGCCGGAGCCTGAGCCCGTCCGAGACGACAACGCGGACGCCGACACCTCGGCCACGGCCGACACCTCGGACGCCGACACCTCGGCGACGGCCGAGACCGACCTGCCTGCCGTTCCCGCCAATCGGGCCGCCCGACGTGCGAAGGGCAAGGGCGCGTCGCCCCAACCGCAGGGAAAGGGCCAGCACTTCGGCGGCCGGGGCTCGGTGCAGAGCCCGCGCCAGTGGGGTAACCGCCGCAGCGGCTGATCCCGGAGGCCCGCCGGCGCAGGGCACGTCCACGGCCACGCTGCCACGCGCACCCCGTCGACCGGCAGCGGGCCGACTCGACGACGGGGGCGCACCTGCCCTCGACTCGTGACGATGGGTCGGTGCCGAAGGCCCTGTCCGGCGGGCTCGGGCATACCGGGCGTCAGGGCGGGTGCGCCGACCGTGACCTTCTCGATCGCCGCGCGGTGTCCGCGTACCGGCCAGCTCGGGGTGGGAGCGCTGACGGCCAGGCCGGCGGTCGGCAAGCTTGTCGCGCACGTCCAGAGCGGCGGTGGTGCGGGGGCGACCCAGGCCACCCCCAACCCGTTCCTGGCGTACGACGGCCTGCCGTTGCTCGCCGAGGGCCGCTCGCCGGAGGACGTGCTGACCGAGCTGTTGGCGCGGGACCCGGGTCGGGAGGTACGGCAGGTCGGGATGGTCGACCGGCAGGGTCGCTCGTACGCCTTCACCGGCTCCCGTACGCGGGACTGGGCGGGGCACCACACCGGGCCGGGTCACACGGTGCAGGGCAACCGCCTGGTGGGCGGGCAGACCCTCGCGGCGATCGTCCGGGCGTTCGAGGACAGCCGGGAACTCGGCCTGGCGGAGCGGCTCGTGCTCGCCATCGAGGCGGGTGAGGTGGCCGGTGGTGACCGACACGGTGCACGGTCGGCGACCGTGACGGTGATCGGCGATCAGCCGTACCCGCTCTGGGACGTGCGCGTGGACGACGCCGGGGATCCCGCGCTGGAGCTGCGCCGGCTGCACGGGGTCTTCCAGGAGGAAGTGTTGCCGACCATCCGGGAGTTGCCGACGCGCGACGACCCGATGGGCGAGGGCGCCCGACAGTCGCTGGGGTAGGTCACGGCTCGGCCGGGACCAGCCGATCAGCTGATCCGGCCGGCGCGTACCGAAATCCCGCCCGTCCGGGACACCTGCCCCTGGTTGGCGGGACCGCTCACTTCGGACACTGCGCCTGCGTCCGCCGACCGGCGGTCGCGGAGCAGAGCAGGAGGATCCGACGTGCGTGTGCTTTTCAGACCGGGTCGGCGGGGCGGGCGCCTTCGGGTGTTGTTCGCCGCCGTCGTCGCCGCGGTCGTGGTGCTGACGCAGAGTCCGGCGGTCGCCGCCGATCCGGTGGACTACCAGGCCGCCCGGTTCCACGACGGCGTGTTCTCCGCCTACATGCGGGCGCACAACAGTGGGGTGGCCGGGCTGAAGAACCTGGTCCTCACCGCCGAGCTGCTGGACTGGCGCGAGCGCAACCCCTCCGCCAGCCGGGACGACGTGGTGCGGCACATGGTCGCCACCCGGCAGGCCGTGAACGCGGCGGGCATCTCCGACACCTCCGCCCGGACCACGTACGCCACCGCCATCAAGGTGATCGACGCGATCTCCGGGGTGCCCGGTGTGTCGATCGGAACGCCAACGCCCTGATCAGATCAGCGGCATTACGGTCTCACGCCAGCCTGCGTCGACCTCGGCGTCTGGAGTGGCCGCTGCCAAAGCTCGACAGTTACACTAACGGAGCGCTTATCGTCGCGACTCCCAAGGCCTGAGATCACCGCGTCAGCCTGATACAAGCCGGGCTTCTGGGGTGCCGCCAAGATCTGCACTGAGGATGGGCCCATGATCCATGAGCGGCGCGTGCGCAGGGTATTCCTTAGCCACACGTCTGAATTGCGCAAATTTCCCTCAGGTCGCTCCTTCGTCGCAGCGGCTGAGTCGGCGATAAACCGTGTCGGTGACGCGGTTGCCGACATGGCCTACTTCTCTGCCGGGGACCAGGCTCCGGCGAGCATGTGCAGGGAAGCGGTCCAATCGTCGGATATCTATGTGCTGGTTGCCGGATTCCAGTACGGATCACCGGTTAGAGACCATCGCGAGTTGTCCTACACCGAATTTGAGTTCGAGGTCGCAACCCAGGCGCGGATGCCGCGTCTCGTCTTTTTGCTCGGTGAGGACACGCAGGGTCCAGCGATGCTCTTCATCGACGCCGAGAACGCGGGACGACAGCTTGCATTCCGAGAGCGTCTCCGGAACGAAGGTCTGACTCTGGCGACAGTGACGACACCTGACGGCCTGGAAGCGGCTCTTATTCACGCACTGATCGAAGTTAAAGCGGGACAATCACAACCAGTTTCAGAGCCGCAGGCCCCCGGTCTCGACCTGACTATCGGCTCGACTCGTTCTGAGGACGCCCCGGCCAGGCCGGTGGTGGATCTCCGCAGTGAGTCGACCTCGCTTGAGCTGAGGCTTAGGTCGTACTACGGAAGTCGCACGTGCGTAGTTGACGGACACGGAGTCGACACCAGCGACTGGGTGGCCCTTGACCGGGACGCGGCAAACGTTTCCTTCGGTAACCTGATCCCTCTGAGTAGAAAGCACCGGCTCCGGCCCGCAGGCCACCGCTCGTGGCAGTGGGGTGGCGAACTGGGATACAAGTTCAGCATCGACCTGACGGCCGAAAACCTTCTTTATCAATCGCACAAGCACTTTCATCGGGGGAGCCCCGCACTCGCCTTCGGCTGTGCACGGTTGGGGGAGTCGCTGTCGATGCGTGCCCCCGAAGACTTCGAAACCCAGCCGGATGACGGCTGGGCGTTCCTGAGTCAATGCATGTTCTATCTACCGTACAAAATGGAGGCCGAACTACTTGCGGCGGTGCTGCGACGAATCGGTGCGTGGATCGAGTCGGCGCCAGCCTGCCCGGTCAATCGTCGCTCAAGCTTGCTGCTCGCCATCGCGAACATCTATCAGGACCTGGGCCATTGGGGGCACGCCGAAGGGCTGTACCGCGAAGTCCTGAAGCACAAACTGGTGGCGATGCCGAAGGCGGCAACCATCCGAAGGAAAGCGATTGGCGACTTCTTCAGCTTCGGGTCCTCCGCCGGGGTGCGTGAATTCGACGAAATCGCGGAGATGCGAACGCCTGTGGACTTCCGCCTCTCGGTCGCGATTTCTCAAAGCTGGTGGCATATCGCCAACGACGAGCCGGGACGTGCGCTGCGCAGCCTGGAGCCCTTCGACTTCGACGAAGACTCCTTCTCTGCCGTTTCAGACTACAGCCCGCACAACAGCCTGGAACTGAAGTTGACTCAGGCGGCCGCACTCGCGAATCTTCGACTTGACTACACGCAGCAGTCTCGAATTATCGACGAGATTGTGAGGATCATGAAGGACACCCGACTGCGCCCCGTATTCACGGAGCAGATTGCCCCCGTAGTGCTGACTCCCAATCTGAACTCCCTCATTTCACCCCTTCGCTCGGTGCTCGTCGTCACACCGCCATTGATGATGCTCCTTCACCACACCGCGAAGAGTCTGCTCGATGTCCCGACCGCGAACTTGCCGGGGCGGCCAACCTGGGTCGACTGAGGCGTTCCTCGTACGTGGTTGAGGGTGGTGGACTGTGCTGGGTCGAGGGTCCCGGGGCTCCGCGTCGCGCAACACGGCTCAGGTGACCAACCGGTCGACCAGCGCGGCGAGCTGACCGGGGTGTTCGTCGGTGACCAGGTGGCCGCCGCCGCGAACGATCTCGACGTCGACGTGCAACCGCCGTCGTGCTCCTGACCGCAGTCGGTCCGGCGGCAGGAACACGTCCTGGTCTCCGACCGCGATCACGATCGGCGTCGTGCGCGCCGGCGCCGGTACGGGATCGTCGGAACTGACCGGACGGGCGTGCCGGGCGACCAGCGCCATCCACTCCACCAGGTCGGCGCGGGGCGCTCGGCCGGAAGCGGACAGGAGGCGTAGCAGCCGAACGCTCGATGCGGTTCCTGGTCGCAGGAGCCACCTCAGGAACGCCACCAGGACACGGGGTGTGACCCTGAGCCGGCACAGTCCTCCCGGGGCAACGGCGACCTTGCCCCGGATCCGCGGATGATCCGCGGCCAGCGCGACGGCCCCGCCGAACGAGTGCCCGAACACGACGACCGGCCCGGCGGTGGTCTCCTCGACGACCTCTGCAAGCCATGAGCCGTACCAGGTGAGCCGGCCACCGGCCGTACCCGCTGAACCGGAACTCAGTCCGGGTTGACCCGGGATGTCGGCGCCGACCACCCGGTACCGCCGAGCCAGGGCCGTGAGCAGCGGCAGGTACGCGGCCGTGGTGAAGCGGTCACCAGCGACGACGACGACCGTGACCGGGCCGCCGCCGGCGGTGACCACGTGCGTGTCCTCACCCCGCACCCGAATCACGCGTCGATCGTGGTGAGTCGGCCAGGCGTTCAGCTGGTCCTCGCACCACTGCCGAATGCTGTCCCTGCCGGTGGTGGTCCGGTAGATCGATGCCACGGCTGGATTCTGCACCAGGATGATCGGAGAGCTCCACGGCGTCCAGCGAGGTCCCGTCACGGTGACGCGGGTCGGCGCGGTGCGCCGGGGGTGCCGCCGCGGCGGCGAGGAGGTCCCGCCGCGGTCAGCTCAGCGTGAAGGTCACGTCGTCGACGTCGAAGGCGGTGGCGCCGTTGCCGGCCGTCTCGCTGGCGAGGAAGCTGACCGTCGCGGTGCGTTCGGTAGGTGCCGTCCCGGTCGACATGCTGTACTGACGCCACTGCGACCCGCCGTCGAAGGCCAGCGAGAACCGGGTCTTCGGAGGTATCCCGGTGACCGCCAGGCCGACGTTCAGGTAGTCGCTGCGGCTGGTCTCCGTGGTGATGGTCCGGACCCAGAAGCGGACCGTCAGGTCGCAGTCAGCCGGCACGGTGACGGTGGCGCGCAGCAGGTCGCTGTGCGTCACGTCGAGCCCGGCGAAGGAGGCGTACGCGCGGCCGGTGTGCGCGGGCCGCGTCGCGTCGCCCAACACGACGATGCGGGGGCCGGCCGTCCAGCCGGTCGTGCCGCGTTCGAACCCGGGGTTCGCGTGGATCTGCCCGGTGCAGGGCGCGTCGGCCGCTGGCTGGCCGGAAGACGCGCCGCCCGTGGTCAGGAGCAGGGCCGCGACCGAGGCGGCGGTGACGAAGGTCTTCATGGGTCCCCCGGTTGATACATTCGAGACTGTCGATGTCGGTTCGACGATGCGTGATGGACCTCGACGCGTCAAGCACTTCCCGACATGGGCACCGCCGCGCGGCGACGCCGTACGGTTGGCGGCCCGACCGGCGCGCCCCCGCGCTACCGGCGGCGGCGGGAGTCGGCCTCGGCGTCGAGCAGATCGTTGAGTGTCAGCGCCGAGTTGATCAACGACAGGTGGCTGAACGCCTGGGGGTAGTTGCCGATCTGCTCGCCCGTCGCCGCGATCTCCTCCGCGTACAGGCCGAGGTGATTGCTGAAGGTGAACATCTTCTCGAACGTGAGGCGGGCGTCGTCGAGCCGGCCGGCACGGGCCAACGCCTCGACGTACCAGAACGTGCACATGTTGAAGGTGCCCTCGTGGCCGGGGAGGCCGTCGGGGGAGTGGACCGGGTCGTACCGGTGGACCAGGCTGTCGGAGACCAGTTCGCCTTCGATCGCCTGGAGGGTGGACTGCCACAGGGGGTCGCTCGGCGTGACGAAGCCGACCGCCGGCATGGCGAGCAACGCCGCGTCCAGCACCGTCTCGTCGTACGCCTGCACGAAGGTGCCGCGGCCCCGGTCGTACCCGCGCTCCATGACCTGGTTGTAGATCCGGTTGCGTTGTTCGCTCCAGCAGCTCAGGTCCCCGGGACGGCCGGTGCGGCTGGCCAGGCGGATGGCCCGGTCCAGCGCCACCCAGGACATCACCCGCCCGAACGTGTAGTTGCGGGGGTGGTGCCGACTCTCCCAGATGCCGGCGTCGCGCTGGTCCCAGTTGTGGCAGAGCCAGTCGACGAGCCGTACGGTGCTCTTCCACACCTGGTGCGAGACGCGGATGCCCTGCTCGTCGGCGAGATGCATGGCGTAGAGCGCCTCGCCGTGGATGTCGAGCTGGAGCTGGTCGGCGGCGCCGTTGCCGATCCGCACCGGCCGCGAGCCGCGGTAGCCCTCCAGGTGATCGAGGACCTCCTCGTGCAGGTCGGAGGAGCCGTCCACCCGGTACATGATCTTCAGTGGGTCCTGGTGGTCGCTGGCCTCGCGGATCCGCTCGTCGAGCCAGTCCATGTACCGGCCGACCTCCTCGGTGAAACCGAGGCCGAGCAGCGCGTGCACCGAGAACGACGTGTCCCGGACCCAGGTGTAGCGGTAGTCCCAGTTGCGGGTGCCGCCGACCAGTTCGGGCAGCGCGGCGGTGGGCGCGGCGATCATCGCGCCCGTCGGCGCGTACGTCATGAGCTTCAGCGTGATCGCCGAGCGCTCCACCATCTCCCGCCAGCGGCCCGTGTAGCGGGACCGCTCGACCCAGCGCCGCCAGTAGTCCCGGGTCCACTCGAACATGCCCTGGACCTCTTCGGGCGAGATGATGCGCGGCTCGGTGCCGCCCGTCTCCAGGACGACCCCGCCGGTGTCACCCTCGTTCATGACGCCGTACGCGACCAGGTCGCCGCCCTCCAGGTGGACGTCCCCGGTCTGCGAGATCAGGTGTCGCACCGGGTCGACCGGATGGAAGGTGAGCGCCGTCGACGGGCTGCGGAAGATGTACCCGTTGCGGTGGCGTTCCAGCTCGTGCTGCTCCCGCGCGTAGTCGAACCGGGGCCGGCACTCCACCCGGAACCGCATGCTGCCCCGGACCATGGTGACCATGCGGACGAGGCGGTGCGAGTCGGTGACCCGCTCGCCGGTCACCGGCATGAAGTCCATCACCTCGGCCACGCCGTCCGCGCTGATGAAACGGGTGATCAGGATCGGCGTTCCGGGGAGGTAGAGCTGCTTGGTCACGTACCGGACCTCGTGCGGGGCGATCCGGAAGTAGCCGCCCTTGTCCTTGTCCAGCAGCGCGGCGAAGATGCTCGGCGAGTCGAAGCGGGGCGCGCAGAACCAGTCGACCGTCCCGTCGCACGTCACCAGCGCGGCGGTCTGCAGGTCGCCGATGAGCCCGTGATCCTCGATCGCCGGATAGCTGTCCACATCTCTCCCCGGTTCGGCGGCGTCCTGCGCATCGAACCTAGGGGCAGATTCGCCGGGTCAGGCGAGAATCGCGTTCAACCACCCGGACGCGTGGGCCGTCGGGTCGACGAGCGTCAGGCCGGTTGGCGGCGTGGCGCCACCACGACGGGCAGGATCAGGCCGGTGACCAGGAACAGGGCGCCGAGGCCCAGCCAGCCCACCGTGGCATGCGGGACGACGAGGGCCGTGAGCAGCACCGGACCGATGATCGACTGAAGGGTCGTGCCGAGGCTGAAGACCGAGAGGTACTCGCCCCGGCGGTCCGGCGGTGCCAGTTCGAACGAGATGCCCCAGGAGCCGGCCGCCTGCCACATCTCCGCGCCGGTGAGCAGGACGACGGCCGCCACGATGAGGCTGGTCGCCACGACCGCTGACGTGCCGCTGGACAGTCCCAGCAGGAGGCAGCACCCGGCGAGAGCGCCGGCGGCCCACCGCATCCGACTGCTCGCCACGGTGATGTCCTCGCATCCACGGGAGACCCGGACCTGCAGGAGGATGACGAGCACGGTGTTGACCAGAATGATCACGCCGGTCAGCGGTGGCGGCGCCGAGGTGTGCATGATGATCCAGAGCGGGATCCCGACGGAGAGCAGCGTCATGTGCATGACGACGATCCCGTTGAGGGCCGTCAGCGTCAGGTATCGGCCGTCGCGCAGTGACGCCAGGCTGTGCCACGGACCCGCCCGCCGGGCGCTTGCCGTCGCGTTGACCAGGGAGATCCGGGCGAGCAGGATCCCGGCGAGCAGGAACGAGGCCGCGTTCGTCAGGACGATGCCACGGAAGCCGGCGTTGGTGTCCAGCGCCACGAGCGTGGTGCCGGCCAGCGCGCCGAGGGAGAAGCCCACGTTGC
Organism: Micromonospora sp. NPDC005298; assembly: GCF_040607375.1. NCBI lineage: Bacteria > Bacillati > Actinomycetota > Actinomycetes > Micromonosporales > Micromonosporaceae > Micromonospora > Micromonospora sp. NPDC005298. Next base: position 74,892 of record NZ_JBEXGP010000018.1, on the reverse strand, counting down.
GTACCACGCGGACCAGCGCCATCGTGCGGACGCGGTCGTCGTCGCCGACCGCGGCGGCGATGACCGCCTGGTTGAGTGGCCCGGTCGCCTTCTCGGCCATGGCGAGCATGCAGGCCACGACGACGAAGAAGGGAAAGCTCGCCGTGTACGCGTAGGCCACGAACCACGCCGCTCGCCAGACCTGGAGGGCCACCAGGACCCTGCGGGTGCCGATCCGGTCGGCGACGATGCCGATCGGTACGGTCGAGATCAGCCCCACGATCCCCGCGGCGGAGAGCCCGAGGCCGATCTGGGCCGCGCTGAGGCCGGCCACCCGGGTGAGGAAGATGACGCTGCCGCTCAGGAAGATGCCGGTGCCGAAGGAGTCGATGAGCGCGACGAACACCAACTGATTTCCCGCGGCCGTCGACGGGAACACGCGTGTCAGCCGGGCGAACCGGGCACGCGCGGACGTGTCGGGTCGCGGTGTCTCCTCGGTGCCGACGGCGGCGTTCCCGGAATCATCCGTGGAGTGCGGCGCGGGGCCGGGGCTGGTCATTCGCCGTACAGGACGTCGGCGAACTCGTCGGTCCCGCGAGTTCTGCGGTGCCAGTCGCGGAGTTCGGCGCCTGTCGTCGCGGCGGGGATGACGACGAGCCGCTCATCGAACCACCGCAACACCTCCGCCCTTCTCCGCTCCAACGCCTGAGGGTCGGCAGCGTTGATCATCGCCATGCCGATCCGAGTCGTGGTGGAGTCGGCGGCGCCGGCCATCCGGTAGCCGATGGGTAGTTCGATGCGGGCGAACGACACGTCGGGCAGCTCGGTGAGCTCCGCGGGGGACGGGCAGGCCGCGAGCGTGCCGGGCCGGCTGGTGAAGTAGACCGATCCGACGGTGCCGGCTCGCACCCGCACGTCCAGTTCGGGTTTCCACCCCAGCGCGCACCGCACCGCCGCCTCGCCGAGGTCGACGCCGAACTTCGCGAGGATCTCCTCCTCGGTGAGGGCGCCACCACGGCGGGCCGCGCACTCACTGAAGACGACCTGACCACTCGCCGGGTCGTGGAACAACTCCATGTGGAAGACGCCGTCGGTCAGGCCGAGCGCGTGAAGGGCCTCGCGCACCATGTCGTCGGCTGCCTGGTACGCCCAGCTCTCGGTGTCCGGGTCGAACTTGCGCATGCTCAACGGCGCGTTGTCCTCCAGGGTCGCCAGGCACGGCTGCTCGTAGCGGCCGAGGCCGTAGAACAGCAGCTCACCGCCGGACACGACGCCGTCGGCGGTCCACTCGTCGCCAGTGACGAACTCCTCGAGGACGAAGGTGCGGGACGAGATGCGCTGTTGCCGGTACCGGCGGGCGGTGGCGAGCAGATCGTCGAACCCGTCCACGGCCGACGTGGTCTGCGTGGCCAGTCCGGTCACCGGCTTCAGGACGCCCCGCTCGAACGGCATCGAAAAGTCCGGATCCAGGGCGAAGATGTCCTCGATGAGGACGCAGCGCGCCGTGGCCAGGCCGGCATCGGCGATGCGCTGCTTCTGCAGGAACTTGTCCCGGAACAGCACCGCGGTCGTGGGGCTGAGCACCCGGGCACCCAGGGCGCGCCCGAGAACCGAGGCCGTGATCAGCAAGGGCTCGATGGTCGTCTGCACCGCGGTGAACTGGCGATCGCCGAACCCGGCGCGGTGCAGGGCGGTGAGAACCGCCTCGGGCTTGTGGTGGTCCTCGCAGAAGACCGGGATGGCGGGGGCGGGGATCTCCTGGAAGGCGAGGTCGCGGTGCCGCGCCCCGTAGACCACGACGTGCGGAACACCGAGTTTCCGGCAGGCCCGGAGAACGTAACGGTCAGGCGCGAGAATGAGCAGCAACTCCGATTCGGCAAGCATCATTCTCCTCCGGTAGGCATTGTCCGTCCTCGACCTCGGACGGGTCCGGGTGTTGCACACTCCAGCGCCCGGCGTGTCCACTGTGGCACACCGTACGACTCTAGGGGATCTTCGTGGTGTGGGGGGTGCCGAGCGTGGCCGCACCGTCGTCCGATCCGGACAGTGTCTCGTCGAGATACGTGCGCACGCGTGCGGCGTACGGGGTCTGCTCCTCGATCGACGCGTAGCCCCGCCGAGGGGGTGATGAGTAGAGTTTGTCCCGGTCGTAGCGGGGGAAGACGTGCTGATGGAAGTGCCACACGTCCTGGTGGCCGTCGGGTTCGTTGTGCTGCCGTGTCGAGGTGCCGGTGCAGTCGGGATACGTCGCACGTATCGCCCGCGCGATGTGCTGTGACAGGTCGAAGACCGCGTGGCCCAGGGCCCTGGGAAGGTCGTACAGATTCTCGTGGTGCTCGTTGGGCACCACCAGGATGTGGCCGAGGTTCGTGGGCCACATACGGGGCGAGACAAAGGCGAAGACGACAGGGGTACGCCAGACCAGCGTCGCCGGACTGGATAGATGGTTGTAACGCCCCCTTGCCAGGCCGCAGAAGGGGCAGTCGTAACCAGCCGGTTCGTGGTTGTACACCGATTGATGGTAGCTGTCGGGGCGGTAGTGTACCCGCCCCGGCGGTCCTCGGCAGCCCTTTACGTCGACATCGGACGATGGCAGGATAAGCCGGGTGACGATCATCGCGCACATAAGCGACACCCACTTCGATGGCGGTGAGCGCGCATTGGCCCGCGTCCGGCGGACCATGACCTATCTGCGTGGCTGCGACGTCGACGTGATTCTCGTCACCGGCGATCTCACCGACCACGGCACCGTTCCGGAATATGACGAGGTGAAGGCCGAGTTGGTGGCCGACATACCCGTCCTGATGCTGCCCGGCAACCACGATGTTCGGGCCGCGTATCGTCAGGTATTGCTCGACGGCGCTGGCTCTGCGCCTATCAACCAACTGAGGCGCGCCGGTGGTCTGCTGTTCGCCCTCTGTGACTCGACCATCCCCGGGGAGGACGAGGGGCTGGTCGCGCCGGAGACCCTCGACTGGCTGGGCGGGGTTCTCGGCGAGGCCGAGGAGCCGGTCTTCGTCGCTCTCCACCACCATCCGGTCCGGCTCAACAACCCGCTGCTGGACAGCATCCGCCTCCGCAACCCCGACGATCTGGCAGCGGTGCTCCGGGCATCGTCCGCACCGCGGGCGGTCTTCTGCGGCCACGCCCACGCCGCTGCCGCAGGGACTTTCGCCGGCCTGCCGTTGATCGCCGCACCGGGCATATTCTCCACCACCCGTCTACCGTGGACCACGACTGACGAGCTGGTCTGGGAAAACACTTTTGATCGCGATGACGTACCCGGCGTGGTGTTCCACGTCGTTGAGCACGGCGAATTGACGAGCCATTTCCGTAGCATCGCCGGATGACCGTACCGCCGCGGCGCGGGGGGGCGCCGGGCCGACCATTATTCAGTAGTGTGCCGACCAGCGGAAGCGCAGAAGTCGGACATCGTTTCATCATGGGGGAACCGTTGTGATTCTGACCGGTAGCGAGATCGAGAAGGAATGGGCCCAGGGCCGGATCACCATCGACCCGTTCATTCCCGAGCAGGTCAACCCGAACAGTTACAACTTCCGGCTTGGCAGAACCTTGCGGGTCTACTCGGGTGAGACACTGAGCCCTCGGACACCGAACGAATTCGTCGAGATCGAGATTCCGGACGACGGCTACGTGCTGGAACCGGGAAAGCTCTATCTCGCCCACACCATCGAGGTCCTCGGCAGTGACCACTACGCGCCGACCTTCGCGGCCAGGTCGTCCGTGGCGCGGCTCGGGATGTTCATCAACCTGTCCGCGAGCCTCGGCGACATCGGATACAAGGGACAGTGGACCCTGCAGCTCTACACGTTGAACCGGGTCCGCGTCTACACCGGTCTCAACATCGGCCAGATGATGTGGTGGAAGCCGCAGGGGGACGTCGATCTCTACCGCGGAAAATATCAGGGCGCGACCGGCCCGCGGTCCAGTGACATCTACGTCGACTACGACAAGCAATTCGCACGACAGCGATTCCCGGGCCTGGGGGCGAGCGTGTCCGTCGCCGACGTCGGCCCGAAGTTCGCCGCGCTCGCGGCGAGCAGCCGTGAATTCTCCGTACCGCAGGCGTTCTGTGTCCGCGCGGGCGAGTTCGTCGACGCCCTCTCCGCCGAGCAGACCGCCGCGCTCACCGACGCGTTCGCCGACCTGCGCGCGACGGTCGGAGCCTTTTACACCGAATCGCTGGAGCGGATCCAGAGCATCGGCGCGCAGATTCGCCTTCCGGAGTCGGCGCACTCCCTGCTCCGGGTGCGACTGAAGGAGGTCTTCGGCGACCGGTCCGACCTCCGCTTCGCCGTCAGATCGTCGGGGCTGGACGAGGACGCCGACGCGAGCAGCCTCGCCGGTGTGCACCACAGCGTGCTGAACGTGTCCACCTTCGCCGGCGTCGTCGCGGCCATCGAGCAGTGCTGGGCGTCCTACTACGACGCTCCCGCCGTCGCCGCGCGCCTGCGGGCCGGCAACTACGACGCCACACCGAGGCTCGCCGTCATCGTGCAGTCCATGGTGCGGCCGGTCATCGCCGGTGTCGCGTTCACCGGGCTGGAGGCGGCCGACCCGGAGCGGGTGGTCATCGAACATGTCGAGGGCCTCGCCGACCAGCTCGTCGCGGGCGTCGTCGCACCGGTCCGGACCACGTCGGACGAGGTCGCGACCACCCCTGACTCGCCGTTGGCGGCGGTGGTGGCGCTCGCGCGGGCGTTGCGCGACAGGTGCGGCCACCATGTCGACGTCGAGTGGGCGGCCGACGACAGCGGACTCCACCTGATCCAGGTGCGCCCGCTCACCGCGACCATCGATCGGGCGCGCGCCGCGGCGGAGCCGGTGGGTGAGGCCGTCCCGATGTACGTCGAAGAGCTGCCGCCGACGTTCCACCTCGGTGACGTCGCGCGGGTGTACGGCAGCTACGTCGCCAAGCGCAGCTCCGCCTACCGCCTGGCCGCCGCGAACGGCGCCGGCACCGGATCGGCCTGGGTCGTGCAGTTCAACGGGCGGGGCCTGCATGACGAGGCGACGGTAGCCCGGCTCCGCAACGTGCTCGAGACGGGTGCCGCGCCCGAGTGCGTGCTGGACCTCGGCGACCAGCTCCGGCAGATCGTCCTGCCGAAGAAGGACGTACTGGTTCGCCTTGCCGAACTGGCCGGGGCGCGGCCCGGCGACACCGAGTTGCGGGCGGTCATCATTCGTGACTACCTGCGGGGCGAGCTCGGAATGATCTCCCGCAACTCCGGTCCCGGTCTGGTGGTGGAGTTCACCGCCGACGGGCTCATGGCGCTCAACCGCGGCACCGCCGGCGGCGAGACGATCGTGATCACCGACCTGGAGCGGCCGTTCGACGAACCGGGCAACCTGACCGCCGCCCCCGGGGCCGAACCGCTGCTCGCGCACCTGCGCACCCTGGCGCGCCTGACCGGTGCGATGTCAGCCCAGCACGGCCCGGTCACGTTGGAGTGGGTCCTCAGCGCCGGGCGGCCCTACTTCGTCGACTACTCCGTACGCGGCGCCGACGAGCTCGTGGTGTCCTCGGAGGGCGCGGTCCTGATATCGCCCGGCACCGCGCGTGGAACGCTGCTGCGTCTGGAGGAGGATGAGCTGCTGAGCAGGATGTCGATCGGCCCAGCGATCAGCATCGAAGCCTCCACCAGCGAGGCGGCCCGGGATGGCCTGGCCATGATTCTGGACAAGGTCCTGTCGCTACCGGAGCGGCCGATCATCCACGCGGCCCTGCCCTACGCCGCCCTGTCGGTCCTCATCGGACATGTCGCGGGATTCGTCTTCGAGCGGGGCTCCACCCTGGGTCACCTCCCCATCCTGCTGCGCGAGTCCGGTGTCCCCGCTGTCGCCGTACCCGGGTTCGCCGGGAATGGTGAGGTCATCATCAGCGACGCCAGCGTGATCAGCGTGCAGCGACAGCCCTGAGGTGATCGACTCTCGCCATGAAGTCGGCCGGGCTGTCACCACTCAGGATGAATCGGTGCGTGTAGTCCGTGCTGTGGCGTGGAAGGTGGTCGCTGCCGCCGGCGCTCGGGCGGTACTCGTACTCCGCGACACCGAGTTCACCGCACTCCCGTGCGGTGAACTCGGTCGGCGCCCGGCCGTGGGGATAGATGCCGACCCGGCCCCACACCGCGTGGTCGCTCCCCGACGCCTGAGGGTGGGCGGGCGCCGGTGGCAGGTCGGCCTCGATCCGGATCGCCGCCTCCCGCAGGTGCACACCGTGGCGGCGCAGGACCATGCGGTCGATGCCGCCACCGCCGGGGCGCGCCGCGATCTCGCAGAACACCAGCCTGCCCTCCGGGGTGTGGAACACCTCGAGGTGGGTGACGCCCGACCGTAGCCCGAGGGCATCCACGACGCGTCCGTGCATCTCGGCGATCCGCTGGGCCACGGGCCCGTCCGGCAGGAGGAAGCTGCCAGCCACCGCTCCGGGAGCGACGTTGCCCGGACGGGCATGGTACTGACCGACACTGAGGTGGAGCACCCGCCCATCCCGGACGATCCCATCGCAGTGGAACATGTCGCCGTCGACGAACTCCTCGATCTCGTACTCGCCGGCCGGCGCGCCGATCCGCCGCCAGACCTCGCGCGCGGCGGCCAGCGAGTCGACCACGTACGTCTGGTTCGAGCCGACTCCGCGACGCGGCTTGATGATCTGGCGGCCCCGGCTCCAGTCGACCGCCGCCAGGTCGCCGTCGTCGTCCAGAGCACGGAAGTCCGGAACGGTCACACCGTGGGCGTGGACCGCCCTCTTCATCCGGACCTTGTCCCGGAACAGCAGCGCGGTGTCCAGTTGGAGGCCGGGCAGCCGGTGGGTGGTTCGCAGGCGGGCGGCCATGATGACCATCTTCTCGTGCAGCGCGACGATGCCCCGGATTCCGTTCGCCCCGACGATCCAGCCGCAGGTCTGCTCCACCCGGTCGTCGTCGACGAAGTCGCACACCGTGGTGTGGCGGAAGTCGCCGGAATCCACGCCCTCGGTCAGCCAGGGATTGGTCACCAGATGTGGCTCGACGTCGGCGAGGGGCAGCAGGCACCGCGTCCCGTCGAAGAGGGTGTGGTGCGGGTCCCGGCTGATGATCAGCAGCGGTTTTCTCACAGCGGGACTCCGACCGGCCGGCTGACCACACCGATGCCCTCGGCCGCGGTGCGCGCGGCCGTGAGGACCCACGAAGGATCGGCTCCGGAGACACTCGCACTGCCCACGCGCGCCGACGAACTCGTCAGGGCGCCGACCTTGTCGCCCGGTCGCACGAACGACCGCACGTCCTCGACCGTCGCGTCCGCGAACTCCAGCGTCGGAAGCGCGACCGACTCGACAGTGCCCTGCGGCGCGGTGGCGAAGGCGATCGCGGCGGCAGCCGCGGCCGGACGGTCCTGAGGGCCGGGCCCGCCGAGCCCGAGCGGCCACCCCAGGCTCCAACGCTGCAGGTCGATCCCGGTCACGATGCGAACGAGGTGCGGGATCCCGTCGCCGCCGACCCGATTGTGGGACTCGATGATGCGGATCCCCCCGTCGGTCAGCTTGAACTCGGTGTGCGCCGGCCCGTCGACCAGACCCACGACGTCGAGGAACTCGATCAGCTGATCCTGAACGACCGCCGCCGGGACGCCCAGCGACGGCGGCGGCACCACGTGCGCCAGTTCGACGAACGACGGACCGACGTGCTTCTCGACGAGCGCGACAACGCGGTGTACGCCGTCGACGCTGAAGCTCTCGGCGCTGTACTCCTGGCCAGGGAGGTACTCCTCCAGCACCTGGCCGGAGGGATCACCCTGCGCCAGGAGATCGGCGACGCTCTCGACGAGAACGACTCCCCGGCTGCCGGAGCTCGCGCGGGGCTTGAGGATCGCCGGCCGGGCCCCCCAGCTGAGGAAGGTGTCGACGGCGTCCTCCAGGCTCGCCGGGACGGACGCCCGGACTGTGAGGTGTGGGGCCTTGCCCTCCAGCAACGCCCGCATCTTCGCCTTGTCCCGCAGTGTCTCCACCACGTCGAGCGGGGTGCCGGCGAGGCCGAGGCGCGCGTTGGCGAGAGCCGCCGGAACGAGGCCGTCCTCACGCACGCTGACCACCGCGTCGGGCGCCAACGGCCGGAGAACCTGCTCCACGAAGCTGGGGAAGGAGTCCGCGGTGTAGTCGGCCGTGTAGTAGGTCGACCGTACCGAGCCCGGCTCGATGAACTGTTCCAGAGGGCTCCCTGGCTTCTGGACGTGGATCAGTCGGCAGCCGAGGCGCCGCGCGACGGCGGCGATCTGCCCGCTCGCGCCGAGCACGACAAGGTGCCGGTCCCCGGGGGGAGGTTGCGACATACGACGGGCTCCCATCGCGTACGGGTGATCGACTGGCGTTGCTGGTGGGAGATCAGAGATACAGGAGCCCGGACTCGGCGAAGCCCTCCCGGGCTCCCGGGTGGTCCAGAACGCCGTAGTTCTCGAGGATCCCGATGGTCCGCTCGGCTGAGGAGCGGATGCCGGCCGTCACCGACTCCGGGTCGTACGACTCGGCGATGATCGACCGCGTGGCGGCCGGCGAGAACCCGATCTCCCGCAACGCCGACGAGGCCGATCTCGTCGCCGGCTGCAACGACCTGACGATGAGGTCGGGCAGCAGGGCCGCGACCACCTTCCGGTCACCGCTGTCGAGTTGGCCCCACAGGCGGCCGAAGAAGTCGGCGAAGTAGACGTGGTGCCGCCCTTCGTCGATCGCGTGGTCGCGGGCGATCTCCCTCACCAGTGTCACGACGTTCGGGTCCTTCGGGATGTCGACGAGCAGCCCGGTGATGAGCGTCTCGAAGACGAAGACCTGGACCAGCTCGACCAGACGACGATGCTGCGGATGGTCCGCGCCGATCCGGTCGAGGTTGTCGAGGAAGGGTTGGAAATCATAGGGCAGGGCCTCGATGCCGGAGCGCGTCTGGATCTGCTCGACGGCGTCGACACTGTAGAGAGCGTGGTAGCTCTCGTCGACCAGGATCTTGTACGCGTCCATGCGCACGCGGCTCGGCACCTCGATGCCGCAGTCCTGCTCGGCGATCAACTTCGTCGCCCGGCAGACGACCCCCACCTCGAACGCCTTCGTGAAGTTCAGCCATTGGTACAGGTGCTGGGCCAGGAGGTATCGCTTGAACACCTCATCGGTCTCTGCGACGGCAGGGTGTGCCAGGTGCGTCACCAGATGACGAGGGAAGAAGTCCTTGAGAATGTCGTCGTCGTCGGAAACCACTCGACGCGGGCTTCCACGTACTCCCGACTTCTCGTACCAGGATTCGAGCACTTTCGGATTGGCTTGACGCCATTCGATCATGATGGAACGACCCCCGTTGACGACGATCGATCATGACACCCGGTGCGGGGCGTGTCAACCTGGCACCAGAGGTCGGAGGTCTGAACACTGTGGACGCATCCGACGGAGCAATGTCCTGTGGTGAAGGGCGTTCGAGCAGGGTAAATGCAAGATCGATTCGATCGGCTGAAGGCTCCGAGTGGTGCACCGGGCCGCGCTCGGGCACACTCCACTGAGGCCGGTGTGTAGGCTGGCCCGCAGTTTGTGTCAGCTGAGCACGCCGATTGGTCCTGCTGCTCCACGGGGGATGCGTTGAATCAGGAAACAGCTTCGGAGGGACCCGCCCTGGTGCGTCGACTCCTCGTTCTGGGTGATCCGGCGCTCCAATATTCACTGGTGCCGAGCGCGCATCTCCCTATTGTCGTGATCGATCTGCCGGCGGATGCGGATGGCGGCCGGCGGGCTGTCGAATATCTACGGCCGCGCGACACGGCGTCCGCCCTGATCCGTCTTCTTCCACCGGGTTCGGCTCCGGTCGAGGTGCCCGTCGACGTGGCGCGACCCACCTGGTGTGGCTGCGCGCTCTCGGAATCGTTGCGGACCGACCTGCGGGGGGCGTGGCCCAGGGCCGCCGGTGCCGGGAGCATCGACTTCCTGTCGCCGATCATGGTGCTTCGACTCCACGGGTCACCGGAGCGGACGACGGTCGAGGTGCTCGCCTGCACCCGTCTGCGTGAGGTCGGCGCGGTGTTCGCACGGGTCGCGGAGTGCGAGTTTCCGGCCGGCGCGACGCCCGACGACGTGGTGCCGGTCGCGCTCAAGTCGGTGGGGAACCTGCGCGAGCATGTGGCCGTCGAGAACCAGGTCTTCCGCAATCTCGTGCCCGGGATCGAGATCGAAAACAAGATCACCCTTCACGGCGACGTGTCGATCTGGCAGCTGACCTCGGAGATGGCCTCTCAGGTCGGCAGTGCCTCCTTCCCCGGCTTCATCCCTGACGTCGGCAACGAGGTGCAGCGCTGGGAGGTCTTCCAGCACACGTTCGAGGTGCTGAGCCCCGAGGCGGAGCGCGGCTACATCGCCTTCCAGGAGCAGCCGTCCGGCGCCTTCATGCTCAAGCACAAGGTCTTCGCCGAGGACACACTCCGGCGCGTCGAGACGTTCCGGCACAACCTCACCGTGCCCGGCGGTGATTTCGCCGCCTTCCTCGACCTGGAATATCCGCACCTCACCGTCCGGGCCCTGCGCACCTTCAGCCGTACGCGTTTCGACGTCAACCTGGAGTCCAGCGCGACAGGTCACTTCTTCGGCATCGAGATCGACGAGGTGCGTACGGCCGGGGACGAGCACGTCCTTCGGCAGGCCGAGGTCGCCTACCACCGGTCCCGGATACACGACGGGCTCGACATCGCCACGGTCGAACCCGAACTCGAACGCCTGACGAACCTCGTCGACAGCTACCTGACCCGCAACGGGGTGGACCACGAGCGGACGTTCTATTCGAAGCTCTCGTTCCTGCGGGACATCGAGAGCCGGAGTGGAGCCGCGTCGCCCACGGGGCGCTGATCGGCCGACAAGAGACATCTGGGGGAGGTGCGGATCCGTGCGTATTTCGATCATCGGATTGGCGGGTTGCGGCAAGTCGACGTCCGCGGGGCTGATCGAGGAGTTCGCGCAGGAGCTCGGTCTGACGTACGCCACAGTCAAACTCGCCAAGCCGTTGTACGACCTGCAGGCCCAGGTCTACCGGGCGGCGCGGGTCACCGTCCCCGCCGGGACGCAGGACCAGATCCTGATGGAGTCCCTGGCCGACTCCATGCGCCGCATCAGGCCGGAGTCCCTGGCCGACGACTTCCTGATCCGGTTGGCCGCGACGGACGCCGACATCGTGGTCAACGACGACCTGCGTGACCCGTTCGTGGATGCCGTGGTCCTGCGTTCCCACGGGTTCCGGGTGCTGCGGGTCACGGCCGCGCCGGAGGTGCGGGAGAAGCGGCTGGCCGGGCGCGGCGACACCAGCAGGGCGGACCGGTCGACGAGCGACCTCGACCTGATCGAGCCGGACGCCGTCCTGGACAACAGCGGTGACCTCGCGGCGCACCGCGACGCCGTGCGTCAGCTCGTGCGGAGCTGGCTGTGATCCTCACCGGCCGCGAGATCCACCGCGAGGTCCTGGCGGGCCGCATCCACATCGACGACTTCGAACCGGAGCGTCTGGAGCCCAACAGCTACGGCTTCCGACTCGCCCGGGAAATCATCTCCTACGAGACGGACGTGATCGACGCCCGGTCACCGATCGCGTCCCGAACGACGGTCATGGACGACGACGGGATGGTGCTCACGCCGGGGCGGTTCTACCTCGGCGGGACCATGGAGGCGATGGGGAGTCCGCACTACGCGGCCACCCTGTACGCCTGCCGTTCGGTGTCGACCCTCGGCATCTGGATTCAGTTCTCGGCGCCACTCGGTCACAGCGGCGCCATCTTCCCGTGGACGTTGGAGATGGCGGTGGCCGCGCCGGTCCGCCTGTTTCCCGGCATGGTCATCGGCAAGCTGGCCTTCTGGGCGATGCAGGGCAGCTCCGTGGGCTACGCCGGAAAGTACAGCGGTTCGGCCTCGGCTGTTCCGTCGCGACTGAGCCTGGACACCGTGCCGCCCGTGATCCGGGCAATCCCGTAGGGATCGTTCGAGGACGACCCCGGGCGTAGGCGGGTGGGCCGCACTCCGGCGTCAGCGGCGGCCGGAATCCGACGCCCGCTTGTCGACGACGAGCGGAAGAGGGCTCTCGATTGTGGTGGTCCCGGCATTCCTCCCGCACGCGCCTCGGGCCGCTCTGGGCTTACGGGCGAAAGCAAGATAGAGGAATAGCCGCTTCGAGTGAATCGTATAGGCGTGCATGGCTCCCGGCCCCGGCCGGGCCGGTGACATGAGCGCCGGGCGCGGCGCCCGGTACTGCGCGGGTCGGCGTCACGCGCAATAGGCTTCAGCCATGAGTGGTGTGCTCAGCGATGCCCGCGACCAGGTGAATCCCCTCCGCCAGCTCACGATCGAGCAGCTCCGGCAACGGACGAGCCTCAAGTGGCGGGAGTACCCCGACGACGTGCTGCCGCTGTGGGTGGCGGAGATGGACGTGCCGTTGGCCGAGCCGGTCGCCCGGGCCATCACCGACGCCGTCGCGCGCGGCGACACCGGCTACACCGCCGGTACGGGGTATCCGCGGGCGCTGGCGGAGTTCGCCCGGCGGCGGTGGGGGTGGGACGGGCTGGCCGTGGAGCGCACCGCGCTGATGCCCGACGTGATGCACGGTGTGGTGGAGGCGCTGCGGCTGGTCACCGATCCGGGGGACGCCGTGGTCGTCAACTGCCCGGTCTACCCGCCGTTCTACACGGTCGTGGCGCACGCCGGCCGCCGGATCGTGGAGACGCCGCTCGGCGAGGACCTGCGGATCGACCTGGACGCGTTGCGGGACGCCTTCCGGGAGGCGCGGTCGGGCGGTCGGCGGGCGGCGTACCTGCTGTGCAGCCCGCACAACCCGACAGGCGTCATCCACACCCCCGACGAGTTGGCAGCCGTCGCCGACCTGGCGAGGCGGCACGGGGTGCGGGTGGTCGCCGACGAGATCCACGCTCCGGTGGTGGCCGGGGGAGCGCGCTTCACCCCGTACCTCTCGGTGCCCGGCGCGGAGAACGGCCTGTCACTGATGTCCGCCTCCAAGGGATGGAACCTGGCCGGCCTGCGCGGCGGGCTCCTCATCGCCGGTCCGGCCGCGGCCGGGGACCTCGCCCGGGTGCCGTTCGATGCCAGCGTCAGCACCAGTCACCTCGGCGTCATCGCCCACACGGCGGCCTTCCGCGACGGCGGGGAGTGGCTCGACGCGCTGCTGACCGGCCTGGACGACAACCGCCGCCTCCTGGCCGCGCTGCTCGCCGAGCACCTGCCGGCCGTCCGGTACCGTCCCGCCCAGGCCACCTATCTCGCCTGGCTCGACTGCCGCGCCCTGGGGCTCGGCGACGATCCCGCCGCCGTGTTCCTTGAGCGCGGCCGGGTGGCCCTCAGCTCGGGTTCGACCTTCGGCACCGGCGGTGAGGGGCACGTCCGGCTGAATCTGGCCACCACGCCGGAGCTGCTGACCGAGGCGGTACGCCGGATGGCCGCCGCCGTCGCCTGAGCGGGCCGCTCCGGCGAGTCTCGCGGACGGTGTCCGGGGCCGCGCCTTTCGTGCCGCCACCGCCCCTGCCACCGGCAGGACCCCGGGTCGGGTCGGGCGACGGCGCGTGCCAGGGTGGGCCCGGCCGCGGCGCGCGGCCGGGCGGAGGCGGGGGCGGCGTGCGCATGGGGTGGCAGGACTGGTTCGGTACGTTCACCGGCGTCGTGCTGGTCACGGTGGCCGCACTGCCGGTGGCGGCGTTGGCGGTGTGGGCTCTGGCGCGCCGGCGAAGTCCCGCCGACACCCCGCCGGCGTGGCGGATGTCGCTGGCCGAGGTCGGCGTCGTCTACGGCACGGTGCCGTGGGTGTGGATGATCCTGCTGCCGGGCGAGCGGGCCGGCGACGTCACCGGACGGGTGAGCCTGGTGCCGCTGCGGGACCTGATCACCATCGTCTCGGACGGCAGGCCGCTGACGCTTGTCGTCCAGGTCGTCGGAAACCTGCTGGTGTTCGCGGCGCTGGGGTACTTCGCGCCGCAGCGGTTCACGGTCCTGGCGTCGGTGCCGCGGATCCTGGCGCTCGCGGCGGCCTGCTCGATCCTCGTCGAGGCCGCGCAGTACCTCCTGCGTCTGGACCGGGTGTCCTCGGTGGACGACGTGTTGCTCAACGCCGCCGGCGCGGGACTGGCCGCGATGGCGTCCCGGCACCGGTGGCGCCGACGAACCTGGTGACGCGTGCCGTCTGGGCAGCTGCCGGTCACCCGGGCCGGCCGTTTTCCGCCGACGGGCCGCCGACGAGCGGATTGGCCTCACCGGATCGCCCCGGATTGGCCACAACCGGTGGTGGTCGCGCTGCGTACGGTCGGGCCGACAACCGGACCCGACCTTCACGAGGATCACGATGACCCAGCTCAGCGACGGGGTGGACACCGCGCGCGTCGACGACGCGGGCGCGGACCGCCGGCCCGGTCGGCATCGACACTGGGAGCGGTTCGGGAACCGCGCGATCCTGGTGGTCCACCGACCGGCGGCCGGCCGGTACGCGGCCCAGTTCCGCAGCGTGGTCGCCGCCGCCACCGAGCTGGGCGTGGCCACCGTCGCGCTGCTGCCGACCGGGCAACCGGCCGCCGAAGCCGCCGGTCTGCCCTGCTACCACGCCGACCTCGACGACCGGGACGCGGTCCGTGCCACGGTCGCGTCGATCGTCGCCGCACACCCGGTGGAGCGGATCTTCCCGCTCTTCGAGGGCGACGTGCTCACCGCCGCGCACTGCCGCCGCGACCACGACATCCCCGGGCTCGACCCGGAGGAGGCGCTGGCCTTTCGGGACAAGAACGTGATGCACCGCCGGGCCACCGAACTGGGCGTGCCGGTGGCCCGCTCCTGCCGCCCCGACACGGCGGGCGCGGTCGCCGAGTTCGCCGCCGAGGTGGGCTGGCCGGTGGTGATCAAGCCGTACGCCGGCTGGGCCTGCGGCGACACTCACCGGGTCGACTCCGCCGACGACCTGGCCCGGGTCTGGCCGCTGATCGCCGACGACCGGCACGACTACCGGGTGGAGGAGTACGTCCGGGGCGCCGAGTACCACGTCGACTCGCTGCTACGCGACGGCGAGGTGGTCTTCGAGCAGCTGTCCCGCTACACGTACTCGGTCCTGGAGTTCCGTGCCGAGCCCGGCGGCACCGTGTCCCGCAAGCACGACCTGACCCCGGCCGAGCAGCGCATCCTGGCCGCCAGCGCCACGGTGCTGCGCGGCTTCGGGATGCGTACCGGCGTGGCGCACGTGGAGTTCTTCCTGCGCGACGACGGCGAGGTGGTGTTCGGCGAGGCGGCCGCGCGGGCCGGCGGCGGCTCGATCGTCCCCGCCATCCAGGCCGGGCGGGGGATCAACCTGGCGGGGGAGTGGTGCCGCCTCGAACTGGACCCGACGCACCTGCCGGCGGCCACCCTCGGCCCGGAGATCGGCACCGAGTACCTGTGCTCCGACCGGTACGGCCGGATCACCGCGATCACCACGGCGGACGAGCTGCGGGCGCTGGACCCGGTGCGCGACGCGGACGTGTGGAAGGCCGTCGGCGACGTGCTCGCCGCGCCGACCGCCTCCAACGACGTGCTCGGCTGGTACGTGTGCGAGGGCCGGGACTTCGACGACGTACGGGCCCGGTTCACGGTCATCCGGGACGCCTTCGAGGTGCTCACCGAGCCGGTGGGTGAGACGTCATGTGGCTGAGCCGCTTCCGTGCGCTGCCGCGCCCGCTGCGGATGCTGGTGTACGCCTCGTTCATCAACCGGGCCGGCATGTTCGTCTTCCCGCTGCTCGCGGTGTACCTGGTGCGCAGCCGGCACCTCGGCACCGGCGAGGCGGGCGTGCTGATCTCGGTCGGCAGCACCGGTCTGCTCGCGGGCAGCCTGCTCAGCGGTCCGGTCTGCGCCCGCGCCGGTCGACGCGCCGCGCTGGTGTCGAGCCTGCTGCTCAACGCCGCCGGGTATCTGGGCCTGGCCCTGGTCGACGGGCCGACGTGGACGTACGCGGCGCTGCTCTTCGTCGCGTTGGTCGGGATGGGGATGTTCGCCCCGGCGGCGAACACGCTGATCGCCGACCTGACCGAGCCCGACCAGCGGCCCTTCGCGTACACGGTCAGCTATCTCGCCAACAACCTCGGCATGGGCGTCGGCCCGCTGCTCGGCGGGTTCGCGGCGGCCTACTCCTACCAGTTGATGTTCGCCGGGAACATCCTTCTGGGCCTGCTCGCGGCGACCACCATCTGGCTGCGCGTACCGGCGGACACCAGGCGTACGGCGACGACCTCGCCGGTAGCCACCACCCGCCGCGCCGGCCTGCTGCGGGACATCGATGTGGCGGTGCTGGTGGTGCTGTCGATCTGTTACGTCGCGCCGCTGATCGGGTTGGAATACACGCTTCCCCTCGCGGTGACCACGGTGCTGCACTCGTCGGTGGCGGTGGTCGGTGCCGTCTACACGATCAACAGTGTCGTCGTGGTCGGCACCAGCCTGCTGATCGAGAAGCGGATCAAGGCGTACTCCACCCGGGCCCTGCTGATCGCGGCGGGCCTGCTCTGGTCGGCCGGGATGGCCATCCTGGTGTTCGCGTTCTCGCTGCCCGCCGTGCTGCTCTCCACGGTGGTCTGGACCCTCGGGGAGATCATTACCTCGGTGGTGGTGCCCACCTACATCGCCGACCACGTCCAGGAACACCGGGTCGGCGGCTTCATGGCCCTCAACGGATTCGTGCTCAGCGCCGCCCGACTGGTCGTGCCGATGGGGCTGGGCGTCGTCTGGCAGACCCAGGGGCACCGCCCCGTCCTGCTGCTGCTCCTGCTGACCCCGGTGCTCGGCGTCGTCGCGTTCGCCGCGCTGCGGATACGACCGGCCGCCCGGCCCCGCCTCACCGAGCCGTCACCTCCCGCACCGCCGCTGCCAGCCGCGCCACTCCCTCGGTGATCCGGGCGGTGGGCAGCGCCGCGTACCCGATCAGGAAGGTCGGTTCGGTCGGCGGCCGGTCCACGTAGTAACCCGAGGCCGGGTAGACCCGGACGTCGCGCGCGGCGGCGGCGCGCACGATCTCCGCTTCGTCGGCGTCGGGCGCGCCACCGAGGGTCACCAGCACGTGCAGCCCGGCCGCGGTGCCGGAGATCCGTACCCCCGGGCCGAAGTGTTCGTGGAGCGCCTCCAGCAGCCGGACCCGCCGCTGCCGGTAGAGGCGGTCCATCCGGCCGATGTGCCGGGCGTACGCGCCGCAGGAGACGAACTCGGCGAGCGCCTCCTGGGTCAGCGTCGGCGTCAGCCGATCGGTGATCCACTTGACGCCGAGGAACGGCCGGACGAGGTGTGGCGGCAGGACCGCGTATCCGATGCGCAGCGAGGGGAAGAGGGTCTTGCTGAAGCTGCCCACGTAGACCACGTCCGCGCCCCTCGGGTCGGCGGCCAGCGACGGGAGCCGCTCCTCGGCGAACGTGAACTCGTTGTGGTAGTCGTCCTCCAGCACCGTGGCCGCGTGTCCCCGGGCCCAGCGCAGCAGCGCCCGGCGGCGCCTGTCGGACATGATGAACCCGGTCGGGAACTGGTGCGACGGGGTGACGTAGACCAGGCGTACCCGCGCGGGGTCGAGACCGTGCGCGCGGACCCGGCCGTCGATCTCGTCGACCCGTAGCCCCTCCTCGTCGACCGGCACCGGCACCACGGCGGCTCGCGAGTAGCCGAAGATCTGGCGCAGCACGGTGTGGCTCGGGTCCTCGATGACCACCACGTCGTCGGGGCCGACGAGCAACCGGACCAGGATGTCCATGGCCTGGGTGGCGCCGCTGGTCACCACCGTGTTCTCGCCGGGGGCGTCGAGCGCCCGGCTGCGCCGCAGCAGGGCGGTGATCTGGGTACGCAACGACGGGGATCCCTCGGCCGGGCCGTAGCCCAGCGCCACCGCGTCGGCCCTGCTCACCGCCTCGGCGAGCGACTGCCGCCACCGGGCCACCGGGAAGCTGTCCAGCGCGGGGGTGCCGTGCCGGAAGTCGTACGTGCCGTCCGACCGGTGCGCCGGCGCCGGCTCCCAGGGCTTCCACAGCGCACTGCCGGCGTCGGTGGGCAGCGGCGGTTCGGGCCGCAGGTGCTCCCGGGCGGCGCGACGGGCGGGCGGTGGCGCCTCGGGCAGGGCACCGCTGACCCGCGTGCCCGATCCCCGCCGGGACGTGAGCACCCCGTTGGCCCGCAGCAGCTCGTACGCCCGGGTCACCACCGTCCGGGAGACCCGGAGCTGGTGCGCCAGCTCGCGGCTGGGTGGCACCGGATCGCCGGGGCGCAGCCGGCCGGTCCGCACGGATCCGCTGATCTGGTCGCAGAGTTGCTGCTGCAACGGGACCGGGCTGTCGCGGTCAAGGGTGACGAGAAGCTGGGACGAACTCACCTGCGCACGCTCCCCGATCGACGCCGGTCCCGAGTCTAGGGCCTGCGCCCGGGACGGTCCGTGCACGACGGACCGTCCCGGTCACGCGCCGCCGACCAGGCGTACCCAGTGGCCGGCGACGAACTCCTCGGCGACCTGACGCAGGTACTCGGGGGAGTGCGTGCCGACCGGGTCCACGAACATGATCTCGTTGCGCGGCCAGAAGAACACGGCGGAGAACAGGAACTCGCAGACGACGAAGACCGCCGCGGCGGCGGCGACGAACCAGCGCAGCCGCCGGTTGCGCCAGGTCAGCGCGATCGCGGCGAGGCTGCTCAGCGCGACGGTGGCGCCCAGCGGCGGGAAGTAGTCGCTCGGGCCGCCGGCGACGAGGAACTCGCGGGCCCGGTCCAGGGACGCGGGCGCGTCGCCGAAGATGTTCGGGTAGAGCATGACGGTCTCGGCGGCGACCCCACCAAAGGACATCATCGGGCTGGTCCGCCCCGGCGACGGTTGAGCCGCGCGCTCGGGGGCGGGCCGGCTCAGCGGCGGAGGGTGTCCCTGACGAAGACGATCCCGTCGGTGTCGAGCACCTGCGCCGGATCCAGCGGGGCGTAGCCGAACCACTGGGTCACCCGGGGGGGACAGTCCGGCGACGGCGGTGGCCGGGCCGGGAGCAGACTCAGGACGGTGTCGGCGTCGACGGTGTGGACTGCGTCCGTGCTGGCAGCGGTCATACCGTCAACGCTATCGTTGAAGTGACGGTGGAGACTTTTTCGGCGGCGAAGGCAGGTCGGTGCGGCAGGACCTTCAAAGCGCGCGACGGCTCAGGCCGGTCGACCTGGCGCGGGAGCACGGCCTGTCGACCCAGGCGGTGCGCAACTACGAGGCGGCGGGCATCCTGCCGGCCGCGGCACGCACGGCACACGACTACCGCACGTACACTCCGCTGCACGCGGCGGCGCTGCGCGCGTTCCTCGCCCTCCTGCCCGGGTACGGACACCAACCGGCCGCCGCGATCATGCGGGCGATCAACCAGGACGCGACCGAGGACGCGCTGCGGCTCGTCGACGAGGCGCACGCCCAACTTCTCGACGACCGCCGCACCCTCGAAGCCGTCGAGGCCGCGGTCGGTGACCTCGAACCCCTGCCACCGGAGCGCGGCGACATGTTCGTGGGGGCCCTGGCGAGGAGGCTCGGCGTGCGTCCGGCCACCCTGCGCGCCTGGGAACACGCCGGTCTGGTCCGGCCGCACCGTGACCCGCGCACGGGTTACCGGGTCTACCGGGCGGCCGACGTCCGCGACGCGCTCCTGGCCCACCAGCTCCGGCGCGGTGGCTACCTGCTGGAACAGATCGCCCCGCTGCTCGTCCAGGTCCGTTCCGCAGGAGGCGTCGCACCGCTCGGAGCCCTGCTGGGTGACTGGCGCGCCCGCCTGTCGGCGCGGAGCCGGGCCATGCTCGGCGGCGCCGCCGCGCTGCACACGTACCTCGACGAGCGAAGCGGGCACGCCGTGACGTGAGCCGTCAGCGGCGGGCGTTGAGCCGGGCGGCCTGTCGGGTCAGGTGGTCGCGCTCGGCGAGGTTCGGTGCCCGCCGGGCCGCCTCGACGTACAACCGTGCCGCCGTCGCCAGGTCACCGTCCCGCTCGTGCAGGTACGCCGCGACAGCCGTGTGGCGGGGCAGCGTGTCGTCGAGCGCGGCGAGCGCCGCCAGGCCGGCGCGCGGGCCGTCCGCCTCGCCGACCGCCACCGCGCGGTTCAGCCGAACGACCGGGCTGTCGGTCAGTCGCGTGAGTTCGTCGTACCACTCGACGATCTGCACCCAGTCGGTCTCCTCGGCGGTGGGCGCGTCGGCGTGCAGCGCCGCGATGGCGGCCTGGGCCTGGAACTCGCCCAGCCGGTCACGGGCGAGGGCCGCCTGGAGGATCCGGACGCCCTCGGCGATCGAGGTGGTGTCCCACCGGCCGCGGTCCTGTTCGGACAGTGGCACGAGGCCTCCGTCGGGCGCGGTGCGGCTGGCGCGCCGGGCGTGGTGCAGCAGCATGAGCGCGAGCAGCCCGGCCACCTCCGGGTGGTCGATCGCGGCCGCGAGTTGCCGGGTGAGCCGGATGGCCTCGGCGGCGAGGTCGACGTCCCCGGAGTAGCCCTCGTTGAAGACCAGGTACAGCACACGCAGCACGGTGGCGACGTCGCCGGGCTGGTCGAACCGCACACCGGAGACGGTGCGCTTGGCCCGGCTGATGCGCTGCGCCATCGTCGCCTCGGGCACCAGGTAGGCCTGTGCGATCTGGCGGGTGGTGAGCCCGCCGACGGCGCGCAGGGTGAGCGCGACGGCGGACGACGGTGTCAGTGACGGGTGGGCGCACAGGAAGTAGAGCTGGAGTGTGTCGTCCACCGAGGGCGTCGGTCCGGGCGGCGGTTCCTCGTCGACGAGGTCCTCGCGTCGTCGGCGGGCGTCGTCGGCGCGGGTCGTGTCGAGGAACCGCCGCCACGCCACGGTGACCAGCCAGCCCTTCGGGTCCCGTGGCGGGTCGGCCGGCCAGACGCGTACGGCCTCGACCAGCGCGTCCTGCACGGCGTCCTCGGCCGCCGCGAAGGTCACTCCGCGGCGGACGAGGATCCCGAGGACGCTGGGCGTGAGGCTCCGCAGCAGAGCCTCGTCCAGCTGAACGGTCATTCCGTGATGGTGGGCGGCTCGGTGAGGAAGGGGCGCAGCTCGAGCCACTCGTGGATCGGCTTGCCGCCGGCCCCGGGTGCGGCCGACAGTTCACCGGCCAGCTCCACGGCCCGCTCGTAGCTGTCCACGTCGATCGCCATCCAGCCGGCGATCAGGTCCTTGGTCTCGGCGAACGGCCCGTCGGTGACCGGCGGGTTGCCCTCGCCGTCGTACCTGACGAACGTGCCCTCGGGCGCGAGCGCCTGCCCGTCGACGAACTCACCGGTCTGCTCCAGCCGGGCCGCGAAATCGCGCATGTACTGGATGTGCGCCGAGATCTCCTCGGGCGTCCACTGGTCCATCGGTACGTCGTTGACCGCGCTCGGACCGCCCCGGTAGTGCTTGAGCAGCAGGTACTTGGCCATTGTGTGTTTCTCCTCGGTACGGGTGTGACCCATCGTGGTCGCGTTCACTCCGGGGACGGAGCCGACGACGCGTTCTCGACACGGCCGCCTGAAGTTTCGCCGATTTCCCGCTCGAAGAGGTGTGCCGCGCCGTGCGCGGACGATGTCCGGGCGCGGGACGGACCTCTGGCGTGACGGCCGGAGCCGCCACGCCAGAGGTGGGTGCCGCAGGGGCTGATCCAGGTCAGCTGGTACGGCAGGTGACCGTCGGCCAGTTCCAGTTGCCGTTGGCCATGACCGTTATCCCGAAGTTGTTGCCGTTGCCGTTCGGTGTCGCGGTGACGGTGCCGCTGGTGCCGCTGACCGACGCGTTCCAGCTGTTCTGGATGCTCTGCCCGCCGCCGAGGCCGAGGTTGACGACCCAGTTGTTGGTGCCGCTGACCGCGACGTTGAGGTTGAACCGGTCACCCCACTGCTGGCCGGCCGACAGCGTCGCGGTGCAGTTGCCGGTCCCGGGGTTGCCGGTGGTGGGCCCGGAGGTCGGGTTGCCGCCACTGCCCTCCCGGACGGTCACGTCGGAGCTGCCGCTGCTCTGGTAGCCCTCGGTCGCCATGATCTGGTAGGAGTGGTTGGTGCCGAGGTTCAGGCCGGCGCGGGCCCAGGCGTCGAAGTGGTTGGCGGTGGTGATGGTGCCACTGGAACGCTTCTGCTGCCGGACGCTCCAGTACTGGTAGAACGTCTGGTTGCCGTCGATCGACGGGGCGTTGACCCGCTGGCTGCGCAGGATGTCGTAGGTGCCGCCGTCGGTGGTGACCGTGCCGAGCCGCTGGGCGCCGCTGCTCGGGTTGTAGCTGCCGAAGTTCTCCACCACGTAGTACTCGATGAGCGGGTTGCGGGTCCATCCGTACAGGGCGAGGTAGGTGTTGTTGTTCCCCGGGTTGTAGCTGGCGGAGTAGCTGACCGTCCGCCGCGAGCCGGTGGCCCAGCCCTTGCCGCCGACCCAGTTGTTGGTGCTGCGGTCCCAACTGCTGGAGTACCGGCCGTCGGCGCGCAGCGTCATGCTGGCGTTGCCGCCGTCCTTCCAGAAGGAGAAGTAGTAGCCGTTGTGCGTGCCGGTCAGGCTCGAGGTGAGCGTCCGATCGGCCTCGGCGTACGCGTTCGTCGCCGTCATCGTGCCGGCGACGGCCAGGACGGCGGCGCAGACGGCGCCGAGGAGCAGCCGTAGGCGGCCGCGCCTCGCCGGTCTGGCGGGGGTGTGGTTGGTGTCGGTCATGAACCTGTTCCTCCTCGTGGCGGGCCCGCTGCCGGTGGCCACGTGACGGTCACCGGCGTCGTGCCGCCTGGTGGTGGTGGCCGGTCGTCCGCACGACGACCGGAGGAGTGGGTCGCGGTGTATGACAGTGACGGTGATTGAGAGCCGTCGATGGCGACCGTATTGACTCCGTCGTCAACCTGTCAACATTTTCCGGAAGCATCGCGGAAACCCTGGTCGATGTGGCGACTGCCTGTGTGTGGGCCGTCCCTCCAGGTCAGAAGTCGATCAGGAGCGGCGCGGACACGCGCTGTGTCGCGGTAGGCGGCTCCCGATCCGGCTCCGTCCGCCGCCGAAATTTCCGGACCCTTTCCGGACTCTTGCCCGGGTGGGCGCGAGGCCACGTACGCGGCAGGCGGCGCCGCGACGGACCGTCGGCGCCGCCGGGCGGACCGCGTTCGACGACCGGCGGTACAGCAGGCTGTACTTTCCGCGCCGGGCGTCGTCATCGCGGCGCGCGGCGGCCTATGTTGGCGCGGGAGGTGGACGATGGCGTACGTGTGGGGGCGGGTCCGCGCCGTGCGGCACCTCGTCGGTGGCCTGGGCACCGCGGTGCTGGCGCTGGGCGCCCTGCTCTGGACGCTGGCCGTGGGGGTGGCCTGCCTGGTCGGGGTGGGGCTGTGGGCGGCGCCCGGCGCGCTGCGCGCGGTGCGCGCGGTGGCCGACCGCGAGCGTGCCCGACTGTCCCGCGAGGGGGCGCGGATCCCCACGCCGGGGCCGGTGCCGGCCGGACTGCGGGCGGCGGTACGCGACCCGTTCGTCCGCCGGGAGCTCGGCTGGGTCACACTCCACTCGGTCACCGGCCTGACAACCGGGCTGGTCGGCGTCGCGCTCCCGCTCTACGCCGTCCAGGACATCACGTTCCCGCTGTGGTACCGGCTGCTCGCACCCGAGGACGGCGCGCCGGGCATCTTCTGGTGGCGCGTCGACGGGCTGTCCGATGCGCTCCTGGTCGCGGTGGTCGGGGTGGGCTGGCTTGCCGCCACCGTCGCGTTCACTCCGGCCCTGGCCCGCTTCCAGGCTTGGCCGGGCCGGTGGCTGCTGCCCCCGCCGCCCGGGGTCGACCTGTCGCTGCGGGTCGCCGAGCTGACCGCCACCCGGGCCGCGGCACTCGACGCGCACGCGGTGGAGCTACGCCGGATCGAGCGGTCGCTGCACGACGGCACCCAGAACCGGCTGGTCGCGGTCAACGTGCTGCTGGGCGCCGCGCGGCGGGCGGTGCGGCGCAACCCGGACCGGGCCGACGAGATCCTCGGGCAGGCGCAGGACGCCGCCGAACAGGCGCTCGGCGAGCTGCGTACGGTGGTGCGCGGAATCCTGCCGCCGGTACTGGACGACCGGGGCCTCGCCGGGGCGCTGGCGGGCCTGGCCGCCGGCAGCGCCGTGCCCTGCCGGTTGGAGGTGGACGTGGCGGTGCGCTGCGCCGCCTCGGTCGAGGCGACCGCGTACTTCGTGGTGGCCGAGGCGCTCACCAACGCCGTCCGGCACAGCGGGGCGGGCCAGGTGGACGTCGCCGTACGCCGCGAGCGGGGCCGGTTGCTGGTGACCGTCGAGGACGACGGGCGCGGCGACGCCGACGAGGCACACGGGTCCGGGCTCACCGGCATCCGCCGGCGGGTCGAGGCGTACGACGGCCGGATGACACTGACCAGCCCGCCCGGAGGGCCGACGAGAATGCACGTGGAGCTGCCATGCGGATCGTGATCGCCGAGGACGACCCCCTGCTGCGCGAGGGTCTGGCGCTGTTGCTGCGGGCGGAGGAGCTGGACGTGGTCGCCACCGCGGGCACGCCCGGGGAGTTCCTGGTCGCGGTCGACGAGCACGCACCCGACGTGGCGATCGTGGACGTGCGGATGCCGCCGACCCACACCGACGAGGGCATCGTGGCGGCCGTGGAGGCCCGCAGGCGCCGGCCCGGTCTCGCGGTGCTGGTCCTGTCGGCGTACGTGGAGCAGGCGTTCGCCACCGAACTGTTCGCGGTCGGCGCCGCCGGGCTCGGGTACCTGCTGAAGGAGCGGGTGGGCCGGGTCGAGGAGTTCCTCGCCGCGCTGCGCCGGGTGGCGGACGGCGGCAGTGTGATCGACCCGGAGGTGGTGGCGCAGCTGCTGGCCCGCAACCGCCGCCCGGACACGGCGCTGAGCGAACTGTCGCCACGCGAGCGCGAGGTGCTGGGGCTGATGGCCGAGGGACTCGGCAACACGGCGATAGCCGAGCGGCTGTTCGTCACCGACGGCGCGGTGCACAAGCACATCCGGAGCATCTTCGCGAAGCTGCAACTCCCGCCGGACGACCGCGCCGACCGTCGGGTCACCGCCGTGCTGCGGTACCTCGACGGCGGCCAGCGGTAGCGCCTGCTGTACCCCGACCCGGCAGCACGCGGGATGGTGACCGTCTCCGCAGGTCAATAGCGTTTGTGGTGCGCGCAGCCCACAACGACGACCTGCAGAGAGGCCACCAGGATGTCCACCTGTCCGGTACCCACAGTCGACGCCGCCGTACGCGTCGAACACCTCACCCGGGTGTACGAGACCGGCCAGAACCGGGTGCACGCGCTGGCCGGGATCGACGCCGACTTCACCCGCGGCACCTTCACCGCGGTCATGGGCCCGTCCGGCTCCGGCAAGAGCACGCTGCTCCAGAACGCCGCGGGCCTCGACCGGCCGACCTCCGGCCGCGTGTCCATCGGCGGCACCGACCTGTCGCCGCTGTCCGAGACCCGGCTCACCGAGCTGCGGCGTACCCGGATCGGTTTCGTCTTTCAGGCGTTCAACCTGATCGGCGCGCTCACCGTCGAGGAGAACATCCTCCTGCCGTTGCGGTTGGCCGGCGTCCGCCCGGACCAGGCCTGGCTGAGCAGGGTGATCGAACGGGTCGGGCTCACCGACCGGTTGCGCCATCGGCCGGCGGCCCTGTCCGGCGGGCAGCAGCAGCGGGTGGCGATCGCACGGGCGTTGGCCACCCGCCCCGAGGTGATCTTCTGCGACGAGCCCACCGGCGCGCTCGACACGGGCACCGCGGCGGAGGTGCTGACGTTGCTGCGCGCGGTCGTCGACGAGCACGGCATGACCGTGGTGATGGTGACCCACGATCCGGTCGCCGCGTCGTACGCCGATCGTGTGCTCGTGATGGCCGACGGCCGGATCGTCGCCGACCTGCCGCAGCTCGGCGCCGCCCGGATCGCCGAGCACCTGGCGTCGCTGGACCGGCGGGTCGTCCGATGACCGCGCTCGCCGCCCGACTGCTGCGCCACCGTGCCGGCCCGGCGGCCGCCACCCTGCTCGCCCTGGTCGCGGGAGTGATGATCCTGGTCGCCATGGGCACCCTCGTCGAGTCCGGGCTGCGCTTTCGTCCGCAGCCCCGCGTCTGGGTGGGTGCCGACCTGGTCGTCGCCGACCGCACGGTCAGCCACACCAGCCGGGGGTTCGACGGCGAGACCACCACGAGCACCGTCGCGCTCCCCGAGGGCGGCACGGTGGACGCCGCTCTGGTGGACCAGATCCGGCGGCTGCCCGGCGTGACGGCCGTGACCGGCGACGACCGGGTGGTGATCGGCGCGCCCGCCGCGGTGGGGCACAGCTGGGGCACGTACGCCTTCACCGGTCGTCCGATCACGGCGGGTGTCGCCCCGCGCGCCGACGACGAGGTGCTGGCCGACTCCCGACTGGGCGTGGCACCGGGGGACCGGCTCGACCTGACCGTCGGCGGGGTCAGCCGGCCGTACCGGGTGAGCGCGGTCGCGGACACCGGCGCGGCCGAGGTGTTCTTCACCGACGCGCAGGCGGCCCGCCTGTCCGCGCGTCCGGGCCGGGTGGACGCGATCGGTGTGCGGGTGGCGCCCGACGCCGACCGTGGCGCGGTCGCCGAGCAGGTGCGTCGCGTGGCCTCGGCGGCCGGCGCGAGCACGTACGCCGGTGGGGACCGGGGGCAGGCCGAGCAGTCGGCGAACCTGGCCGCCCAGTCGATGCTGGTCACGGCCGGCTCGGCCTTCGGCGGGTACGTCATCCTGCTGATCGTCTTCGTGGTGGCCGGCACGATCGGGCTGTCCGTCCGGCACCGCCGCCGCGACCTGGCCCTGCTGCGGGCGGTCGCGGCCACCCCGGGCCAGATCCGCCGCATGCTGGTCGCCGAGGCCGCCCTGCTGGGCCTGGTCGGCTCGGCGGTCGGCGCGCCGGCCGGTCTGCTGGCGGCGCGGTGGGTGCGGGGCGAACTGCTGGCACGCGGGTTCGTCCCGGCCGACTTCCCGATGGTCGGCGGCCTGTTCGCGGTGCCGGCCGCGGTCGGTACGGCGGTGCTCGTGGCGGTGCTCGCCGCGCTGATCGCCGGGCGTCGGGTCGCCGGGATCAAGCCGGTGGAGGCGCTCGGTGAGATCGCCGTGGAACCGCGACGCGACGGTCGGGTGCGGCTGATCGCCGGTGTGCTGACGCTGGCCGGGGCGGTCACCGCCGGGGCGTTCACCCTCGGCGGCTCCGGGGCGACCGCGGCGCTGGCCGGCGCGGTCGGCATGCTGTACCTGTTCGTCCTCGGGGTGGCGCTGCTCGCGCCGAGGCTCAACGCGTACGCGGCACGCCTGCTCACCCCCGTGCTGTCCCGCTTCTGGCCGGTCAGCGGCTATCTGGCGGCGGCCAACCTGCGGGCCAACGCGCAGGGCATGGCGACCGTGCTGACGGCCCTCGTGCTGTCCATCGGGTTCGGCGGCTCGGTCTGGTTCCTGCAGACCAATATCGAGCGGGAGACCGTCGGGCAGAGCCGGGCGGGCACCGTCGCGGAGCGGGTGCTGGTCGCCCCGGGCGGGTTGGCGCCGGAGGCGGCCCGCGAGGTCCGCGAGCTGGCCGGGGTGCGGGCGGCCACCGGGGTACGCCGTACGCAGGTGGTGGTGCGCGGGTTCGACGGGATCGAGCCGGTCACCGCGCAGGCGATCGACCCGGACCAGATCACCTCCACGATGGACCTGGACGTGCGCGAGGGCAGCTTGGCCGACCTGCGTGCCGATACGGTCGCCCTGTCCGTGGGGCAGTCGTCCGCGTCCGGTTGGGGGGTCGGCGACACGGCGCGACTCTGGCTGGGTGACGGCACCCCCACCGAGCTGCGGGTGGTCGCGGTCTACGGTCGGGGCCTCGGCTTCGGCGACGTGACGCTGGCCGCCCGGACGGTCGCCGGGCACACCGACGGGGTCACCGCCGACGAGGTCCTGGTCCGTGGCGGCGGGGAGGCCGACGCGGCGCTTGCCGAGTGGTCGGCCCGGCACCCGGGCGTCACGGTGCTCGACGCGGCCACCCGTACCCGGCTGATCGGCACCGATCTGGCGCTCGGCGCCTGGCTGAACCGGCTGCTGATCGGCGTCATGGTGGGTTACGCGGCGCTGGCCGCGGCGACCACGATGGTGCTGGCCGCGTTGGCCCGTCGCCGGGAGCTGGCGCTGCTGCGACTGGTCGGTCTGACCCGCCGGCAGATCCGCGCGATGGTCCGCGCCGAGCAGGCCGGGCTGCTGGGCGCCGCGGTGCTGATCGGCGCGACGATCGCGGCGCTGACGCTCGGCGCGATCGTCAACGCGCTGACCGGCAGCCCGATCCCGTACGTGCCGCCGCTGGGCGGAGTGGCCGTGCTCGGTGGTGCGACGGTGTTGGCGCTGGCGACGACGGTGTGGCCGGTGCGGCGACTGTTGCGGGTCCCGCCGATCGACGACATCGGCACGAGGGAGTAGTCGCACGCGGGCCCGGCGGTGCTGGTCACCGCCGGGCCCGGGGGACTGCAAACAACCTGCAAACGCTAACCCTTGCATCGAGGGAAACCGCTTTCCTACGATTGCGTCACGTCGATGTCTCATTCTTCGTCCGGGCGAACGAATTTCGAGTGACGCCATCAGTGACGTGCCAGTTCCGCGCTCCCATCGAGGATGCGCGAATTCACTGTGGGCAATTTTCTGTCATCAGGAAAGCAATTCCAGGACGAGGGTGAGGCGAGATGAGAAGACCAGTCGCACTGCGACTTCAGGCAGTGCTCGCGACGGCGACGGTCGGTGTGGCGCTTGGGGTGGCCATGGTCACCCCGCAGGCCTCGGCCGCGGTGGGCAGCGCCACCGGCTACGCCACCCAGAACGGCGGGACCACCGGCGGCGCGGGCGGTCAGACGGTACGCGCCACGACGGGCACCGCGATCCACGCGGCGCTCTGCGGTCGGGCCAGCAGCAGCACGCCGATCACCATCGAGGTCTCCGGGACCATCAACCACGGCAACACCACCAAGGTGTCGGGGTCGAGCTGCAACACCGCGGCCGGCGTGATCGAGCTCAAGCAGATCAGCAACGTCACCATCATCGGGGTCGGTGGCGGCGCCGTCTTCGACCAGCTCGGCATCCACATCCGCGACTCCAGCAACATCATCATCCAGAACGTGACAGTCCGGAACGTCAAGAAGTCGGGCTCGCCCACCTCGAACGGCGGCGACGCCATCGGCATGGAGAGCACGGTCCGCAACGTCTGGGTCGACCACGTCACACTCGAGGCGTCGGGCGGGGAGTCCGAGGGGTACGACGGCCTGTTCGACATGAAGGACAACACCCAGTACGTCACGCTGTCCTACAGCATCCTGCGCAACTCCGGACGCGGTGGCCTGGTCGGGTCCAGCGAGAGCGACCTCTCCAACGGGTTCATCACGTACCACCACAACCTGTACGAGAACATCGACTCCCGTACGCCGCTGCTGCGCGGCGGCGTCGCGCACATCTACAACAACCACTACGTGAGCCTGCACGAGTCCGGCATCAACTCCCGCGCCGGCGCCAGGGCCAAGGTGGAGAACAACTACTTCCGCGACTCCAAGGACGTCCTGGGCACCTTCTACACCAACGAGCGCGGCTACTGGCAGGTCAGCGGCAACATCTTCGACAACGTGACCTGGTCGAGCGCCGGCAGCGAGTCGTACCCCGCCGGCCCGAATCCGACGTCGAACACGACAGTCAGCATCCCGTACGCGTACCGCCTCGACGGGGCGAACTGCGTGCCGGACGTCGTCCGTCAGACGGTGGGCGCCAACACGGGCCTGCGGGTGTCCGACGGCAGTTGCTCGCCGCAGACCCCGCCGCCCACCACGCCTCCGCCGACCACGCCGCCGCCCACCACGCCCCCGCCCACGACGCCCCCGCCGGGCAGCGGCACCAACCTCAGCCTCGGCGCCGGCGCCGACGGTTCCAGCAAGGCCAGCGGCACGAGCTACGGCAACGTGCGTGACGGCAGCCTCGGCACGTACTGGTCGCCGGCGGGGGCGACCGGCACCATCTCGATCAAGTGGGGTTCCGCCACCCGGGTCTCCCGGGTGATCATCCGGGAACCGTCGGGCACCTCGGGCTCCATCGGGTCCTGGCAGCTCGTCAACAACGACACCGGAGCCGTGCTCGCCTCCGGCAGCGGGGCGGGCGCCATCACCTTCGCCGCGACCTCGTTGAGCAAGATCAATTTCACGATCACCAGTTCGGGTGGCGCGCCACGGGTCGGCGAGTTCGAGACGTACGCCAGCTGACCGGAACGGACCGTGCGGCCCTGACCTCGGCGGTCTGTCCCGGTCAGGGCCGCGCCTCCGCGCGCGGTCGTGAGCCCGACCGGGCTCACGCGCACCGGGATCGGCCGCCGGTTTGCCCCCGGAAAGCGGGGGTAGGGAGACCAGTGCTTCGGGCGGTGCCGGGGCGGATCGTCCGGCAGCAGGCTGGTCCAGGAGGCAGTGATGCGCGCAATGGTCTACCGCGGTCCCTACCGGGTGCGGGTGCAGGAGAAGGACCGTCCCACCATCGAGCACCCCAACGACGCGATCGTGCGGGTGACGCGGGCCGCGATCTGCGGATCCGACCTGCACCTCTACCACGGGATGATGCCCGACACCCGGGTCGGGATGACCTTCGGTCACGAGTTCATCGGCGTCGTCGACGAGGTCGGCTCGTCGGTACGGAACGTCAAGCCCGGCGACCGGGTGATGGTCCCCTTCAACGTGTACTGCGGCTCCTGCTTCTTCTGCGCCCGGGGACTGTTCAGCAACTGCCACAACGTCAACCCCAACGCGACAGCCGTGGGCGGCATCTACGGCTACTCGCACACCTGCGGCGGCTACGACGGTGGTCAGGCCGAGTACGTGCGGGTGCCGTTCGCCGACGTCGGCCCCAGCCCGATTCCCGAGTGGATGGACGACGACGACGCCGTCCTGCTCACCGACGCGCTCGCCACCGGCTACTTCGGCGCGCAGCTCGGCGACATCACCGAGGGTGACGTGGTCGTGGTCTTCGGCGCCGGCCCGGTGGGCCTGTTCGCCGCCAAGTCGGCCTGGCTGATGGGCGCCGGCCGGGTCATCGTCATCGACCACCTCGACTACCGGCTGGAGAAGGCGGCGTCGTTCGCCCACGCCGAGACGTACAACTTCGCCGAGTACGACGACATCGTCGTGCAGATGAAGAAGATCACCGATCACCTCGGCGCGGACGTGGCCATCGACGCCGTCGGCGCCGAGGCGGACGGCAACCTGCTGCAACACGTCACCGCCACGAAGCTCAAGCTCCAGGGCGGCTCCCCGGTCGCCCTCAACTGGGCGATCGACTCGGTCCGCAAGGGCGGCACGATCTCGGTCATGGGCGCGTACGGGCCGATGTTCAGCGCCGTGAAGTTCGGCGACGCGATGAACAAGGGCCTGACCCTGCGGATGAACCAGTGCCCGGTGAAGCGGCAGTGGCCGCGCCTGTTCGAGCACATCCGCAACGGCTACCTCAAGCCCAGCGACATCGTGACCCACCGGATCCCGCTGGAACACGTCGCGGAGGCGTACCACATCTTCTCCGCCAAACTCGACGGCTGCATCAAGCCGATCATCGTCCCGAACGCCGCCTGACCGACCGGGAGCGCCGCGATGCCCTACACGCCGGACAAGCCGAAGCTGGCCGAATCCACCGACGAGCTGCGCGCTCGTATCCCCGGGTGGGGAGTCGACCTCGACCCCCGGGACCGCCCCTCGGTGCCCAGGGAGCAGTTCGACCCGGGTCTCAACGGCGCGCACTGGGAGTTCCCGGAGCGGCAGCCCGAGAAGTGGCCGCGCGAGAGGTCGATCGAGCACCGGTTCCTCACCCCGGTCTTCGGCACCTCCTGCCCGCCCCGGGGGCTCTCCGGGGTGATCCGCCGCTACTCGTACCGGACGTACAGCGAGGGCCGGGCGGCCCACTGGCTGCTCCTGCTCGCGGCGGACCGGGTGGACGCGGTGGAGAGCACCCTGCGGTCGGTGCTGACCCGGCACCCCGACAACCCGGTCGCCGAGACCGGCATCCGGAGCGAGGTCACCCACCACGGGCTCTCCTCGCGCCTGAGCGGCAAGCGGGTCGACCGGGTGCATCACCCGCTGGACCCGGTCATCGTGGCGGCGCCGTGGGTGCTGGCCGGAGGCGTGGCGTTCCTGGCCGTCCGGCGGGTCGTACGGCGCAGGAGAGGCTGATCGGGCACGATCCTCCCGAAACGGCCGGCGTGAGATCCGGCAAAATTTGATCCATTCCAAAAGAGTGGGCTATGTTCGGGACATGAGGTCCGGCTTCGAGGCGCAGCTACGTGCCGTCTCGCTGCGCGTGACCCGGCCGCGGCTGGCGGTGCTCGCCGCGCTGCGGGACCATCCGCACGTCGACACCGACACCGTGTTGCGCCTGGTCCGTGCCGACCACCCCACGGTCTCGCACCAGGCGGTGTACGACGTCCTGCGGGCGCTCACCGACGCCGGTCTGGTGCGGCGCATCCAGCCCGCCGGTGCCACCGCCCGCTACGAGGCGCGGGTGGCCGACAACCACCACCACATCGTGTGCCGCTCCTGCGGCGTGATCGCCGACATCGACTGCGCCGTCGGCGACGCCCCCTGTCTCACCGCTTCCGACGACCACGGCTTCGTGGTCGACGAAGCGGAGGTCGTCTTTTGGGGCGTCTGCCCCGACTGCGCGACCGAACGCACCGCCCAGCGATCCGCCAGTTCGGAAGGAAGTACATGAGCGACACCCAGGACCAGGCCCCGGCCAGCGCGCAGGGCGTGGACAAGAAGGAGGCGGCCGGTTGCCCGGTCGCACACGACTCGGTGACCGCGCACGGCAGCGAGAGCGAGAACCCGGCGATCGACTCGCCGACCCCGAAGACCGGCGGTCGCCCGCGCACCAACCGGGACTGGTGGCCCAACCAGCTCGACCTGTCGGTGCTGCACGCCAACTCGGCCAAGGGCAACCCGCTGGGGCCTGACTTCAGCTACGCGAAGGAGTTCGCGAAGCTCGACGTCGAGGCCCTCAAGCGGGACATCGCCGAGGTCCTCACCACCTCGCAGGACTGGTGGCCGGCGGACTTCGGCCACTACGGCGGCCTCATGATCCGGATGAGCTGGCACTCCGCCGGCACGTACCGCATCCACGACGGCCGGGGCGGCGCCGGCGACGGCGCGCAGCGGTTCGCGCCGCTGAACAGCTGGCCCGACAACGCCAACCTGGACAAGGCCCGCCGCCTGCTGTGGCCGGTCAAGCAGAAGTACGGCCAGAAGGTCTCCTGGGCCGACCTGCTCGTGCTCGCCGGCAACGTGTCCCTGGAGTCGATGGGCTTCAAGACGTTCGGCTTCGCCTTCGGTCGGGAGGACGTCTGGGAGCCCGAGGAGATCTTCTGGGGCCCGGAGGACACCTGGCTGGGTGACGAGCGCTACGTCGGCGACTCCGAGATGGCGCCCGAGGTCGGCGCGACCGAGATGGGCCTCATCTACGTCAACCCGGAGGGCCCGAACGGCAACGCCGACCCGCGGGCGGCGGCGTACTTCATCCGGGAGACCTTCGGCCGGATGGCGATGAACGACGAGGAGACCGTCGCGCTGATCGCCGGCGGACACACCTTCGGCAAGACCCACGGCGCGGCCCCGGCCGACAACCACGTGGGTCCGGAGCCCGAGGGTGCCCCGCTGGAGGCGCAGGGCCTCGGCTGGCTCAGCACCCACGGCAGCGGCAAGGGCCGGGACACCATCACCAGCGGTCTCGAGGTGACCTGGACCGACGTACCGACGCAGTGGAGCAACCGCTTCTTCGAGATCCTCTTCGGCTTCGAGTGGGAGCTCACCACCAGCCCCGCCGGCGCGAAGCAGTGGGTCGCCAAGGACGCCCCGGAGATCATCCCGGACCCGTTCGACGCGTCGAAGAAGCACCGGCCGACGATGCTCACGACCGACCTGGCGCTGCGGTTCGACCCGGCGTACGAGAAGATCTCGCGCCGGTTCCTGGAGAACCCGGACCAGTTCGCGTTGGCCTTCGCCAAGGCGTGGTACAAGCTGCTGCACCGCGACATGGGCCCGATCGAGCGCTTCCTCGGCCCGTGGGTGGCCGAGCCGCAGCTGTGGCAGGACCCGGTGCCGGCCGTCGACCACGAGCTCGTGGGTGACGCCGACGTCGCCGCCCTCAAGGCGAAGGTCCTCGACTCCGGTCTCACGACCGCCCAGCTGGTCTCCACCGCCTGGGCGTCCGCCGCGAGCTTCCGGCACACCGACAAGCGCGGTGGCGCGAACGGGGCGCGGATCCGGCTGGAGCCGCAGCGCAACTGGGAGGTCAACCAGCCCGAGCAGCTCGCTGCCGTCCTGGAGACCCTGGAGGGCATCCAGCGGGAGTTCAACGCGGCGGGCGGCGCGCGGATCTCGCTCGCCGACCTGATCGTGCTGGCCGGTTCGGCCGCCGTCGAGAAGGCGGCGCGTGACGCCGGCGTCGAGGTGACCGTGCCGTTCCGGCCGGGCCGCACCGACGCCACCCAGGAGCAGACCGACGTCGACTCGTTCCGCGTCCTGGAGCCCCGCGCGGACGGGTTCCGCAACTACCTGCGGCCGGGCGAGAAGACCCAGCCGGAGGTGCTGCTCATCGACCGCGCCTTCATGCTCAACCTGACCGCGCCGGAGATGACCGTCCTCGTGGGCGGCCTGCGCGCCCTCGGGAACAACGTCGGTGGTGCCGCGCACGGCGTCCTCACCGACCGGCCCGGTGTGCTCACCAACGACTTCTTCGCCAACCTGCTCTCCCCGGGCACCCGGTGGAGCGCGTCGAAGTCCGAGGAGCACGTGTACGAGATCCGGGACCTGGCCACCGACGAGGTGAAGTGGACCGCCACGGCGGTCGACCTCATCTTCGGCTCCAACTCCCAGCTGCGGGCCCTGGCGGAGGTCTACGCCAGCCAGGACGCGCGCGAGAAGTTCGTGGCCGACTTCGTCAAGGCCTGGACCAAGGTCATGGAGAACGACCGGTTCGACCTCGTCTGACAGGCACACCGGCGAGCCCCGGCCCGATCCGCGAAGGATCGGCCGGGGCTCGTCGGCATCCGCGTCGGGCGTACCCGTCGGGTCGATCAGCGGGTACGGACCGCGACGGCGGAGTACGGCGTGGTCGGGGTCGGGGGCGTGGTGAACCGGGCGTTCGGCAGGTAGAGCCGACCCAGTGCCAGGGCGACGGTGGTGGGCACGTCGAAGTTCGGGTCGGTGATGGTGCCGGTGACCGTTCCGGCGGTGCCGGCGCGGTTCAGGGTGACCACCGCGACCTGGTTGAGGCGGTTCTGCACGACGTACAGCGTGCGGCCGAGCAGCAGCAGCCCGTCGCCGTTGGTGAAGGTGTAGCCGGGCACGTCCACGACCGTGGTGGCGCCCGTCGCCGGGTCGACCCGGAACAGCGTGCCGGTGGTCGACTGCACGACGATCAACGCCCGGCCGTCCGGCGTGGTGACGATGCCGTTGAGGTTGACCCCGGTGCCGACCTGCTCGTACGCGCCGGTCAGCGTGATCGTGGTGAACCCGTCGGCGGGTGGCAACGCGCCACCGCGGCCCAGCGGCAACCGGTAGAGCACCGGCCGGTTGGAGTCGGTGAAGTACGCCGCGTCGCGGGTCAGGACGACGTCGTTGACGAACGTCGGGGCGGTGGCGAACTGGTAGCGCGCCAGCACCTCGCCGGTGCGGGAGTCGAGTACGCGGGCGTCGCCGGCCGTGCCGCCGGAGACGAACAGCCGACCGCGCGGGTCGACCTTCAGGCCGAGCGACGGGGTGCCGGTGGACGCGCCGATCGTCGCGCCCCGACCGGTCAGCAGGTCGGCGCGGTAGATGGCCCCGGTGGCGCGGGAGCCGAAGTACGCGTACCGGCCGGCGGTGGCGATGCCCTCGGGCTGGAACCCGTCGGGCAGCGCGATGACGGCGGGCGGTCGACCCGCGCCGTGGGCCTGCGCCGGGGTGGCGGCGACGGTGGCCAGGAGGGCGGCGCTCAGGACGACGCCGAGCGTGGTCCGGAGTGGACGGTTCACTGTGCTCCTTCCGGCGGGCAGGTGACACCCGCCATGATCACTGGGGCCAGGACCTTCCCCACTGTACGACCGCCGGGGGGGCAGCCTGCCGGTGGCGAGCGACGCCCCAGCAGGTCAGTGACATGATGGCGTCCATGGCAAAGCAGCAGGACGTCGGCGGGTCCGACGGTCACAGCAGGTCAGGGGCCACCGACGAGCGTGCGGTCGAGGGGGACGTCGACGCGCGGCTCGCCCTCGCGCAGGATCCCGCAACGTCCCAGATGACCCTTTTCGACCTGGCGTCCGACCCGTCGGCGGTCGTCCGTAAGGCGGTCGCCTCGCGGGTCGACGCTCCCGCCCAGGCGCTGCGCCCGCTGACCCGGGACCACGACCGCGGGGTACGGGAGGCGGTGGCGAGAAACCCCTCGGCGTCGATCGGGAACCTGTTGCGTCTCGTGAAGGACCCCGACCGGTGGGTCCGTTGGGCGGTCGCCGGCAACCCGGCGTGTGACGAGTCGGTTCGCCGGGTGATGTCGGAGGCGGCGGACAAGGAGCTTCGCGGCCTCCTCGCCGAGTCGCGCGAGTTGGAGCCCGAGCTGGCCGCCAGGTTGATCGAGGACGTCTCACCCGAGGTGCGGGAACGGCTCGCCACCCACACCCGGGACCCCGAGGTGATCACCGCGCTGCTCGCCGATCGCACCGCCCGTGTCCGTAAGGGGCTCGCCCGCAATCCGCGGACCACCGCCGAGCAGCGCAGCGCCCTCGCCCAGGACCCGGTGGTCGACGTCCGTGTCGCCCTCGTCGGCGCGGTCGAGCTGGACGACGCGGATCTCGCACGCCTGGTGGAGGACCGCTCCGCGCAGGTCCGGCTGGCCCTGGCGAAGTCCGAGGTCGTCCCGGCGCACATCCGGCAGGCCCTCGCCAGCGATCCTGACGAGATGGTCGCCGGCGCGGCGCGGGACGTCCGTCCGGAGTCGGCCAGGCCTTCAGCGGTACGGGCTCCGCGCATCGGGCACCGGCCGGCCGGCCGCGGCACACGCCGGCCGGGCGGCACCGCGCGCTGAGGCGCAGTCGCTGCATCCGCCTGCCGGACCGGTCAACCAAGGAGGCCATCAGCCAGCGAACATGCCCCTGGGCCGGCCATGAGAACGACTCATATCGCTATGTTAGGTTAGCCTTCCCTTACTTAGCGATGGAGTTCAGTTCTATGCGTGCTAACCGTTTCCTGACCGGGGTCGTCGCCCTGGCCGCGACGTTGGCGCTCGCCGCCTGCGGCGGGTCGTCCAAGGCCGAGGACGCCGCCGACGGCAGCCCCGCCGCCGCCTTCCCGATCACGATCACGCACGCGCTCGGCACCACGACGATCAAGGAGAAGCCGAAGCGGGTCGCGACGGTGGCCTGGGCGAACCACGAGGTTCCGTTGGCCCTCGGCATCGTTCCCGTGGGCATGGCCAAGGCCAACTTCGGCGACGACGACAACGACGGCATCCTGCCCTGGGTCGCCGAGAAGCTCACAGCGCTCGGCGGCACCAGGCCTGTGCTGTTCGACGAGAACGACGGCATCAACTTCGAGGCGGTCGCGGACACCCGGCCCGACGTCATCCTCGCCGCGTACTCCGGGCTGACACAGCAGGAGTACGACACCCTCAGCAAGATCGCTCCGGTGGTCGCCTATCCGCAGGCGCCCTGGGCCACGGCGTGGCGCGACACGATCAAGCTGGAGAGCCAGGCCCTCGGCCTCGCGAAGGAAGGCGACGCGCTGATCGCCGACTTCGAGAAGCGGATGACCGACACCGCCGCGAAGCACCCCCAGCTGGCAGGCAGGTCGGCGATGTTCATGACGCACGTCGACCCGACCGACCTGAGCAAGATCGGCTTCTACACGACGCACGACACCCGGGCCCAGTTCTTCGCCGACCTCGGCCTGAAGGTGCCGGCCAGCATCGCCACGCTCTCCGCCGGCACCGACAAGTTCAGCCTCGAGCAGAGCGCCGAGCAGATCCAGGTCTTCAACGACGTGGACGTCATCGTCGCGTACGGCGACGACAAGCTCCTCGCCGCCGCGCAGGCCGACCCGCTGCTGTCGAAGATCCCCGCGATCAAACGCGGCTCGGTCGTCATGCTCTCCGGTGCCACCCCGCTGGGCACCGCGGCGAACCCGACCCCGCTGGCCCTCCCGTTCGTGCTGGACGACTACGTCGCGATGCTCGCCAAGGCTGCTGACCGGGTCTCATGACCGCGCTCGACTCGCGTACCGTGCCGGACGCCGCCGTGGTGCGGCGTCCGGCACGGGTACGCCTGGTGTGGTTCCTCGTGGTGGCCGCGGTGCTCCTGGCGCTCATGGTGGCGTCGGTCGCCCTCGGTTCCCGCGACGTCGGGTGGTCCGACATCGTCGCCGCGTTCCGAGGCGCCGACGACACGATGGAACAGGCCGCCGTCACCAAGCGGATCCCGCGGACCCTGCTCGCCGTGCTCGTCGGCACCGCGCTCGGCCTGGCCGGGGCGGTGATGCAGGGCGTGACCCGCAACCCGCTGGCGGACCCCGGCATTCTGGGCGTGAACATGGGGGCGTCGCTCGCGGTGGTCACCGGAATGGTCCTGTTCGGCCTCTCCTCGCCGACCAGCTACCTGTGGGTGGCGATCCTCGGTGCCGCCCTCGCGGCTGTCTTCGTGTACGCCGTCGGGTCGCTGGGACGCGGAGGCGCGACGCCGCTCAAGCTCGCGCTCGCGGGCGCTGCCACGTCCGCCGCGCTCGCGTCGTTGATCAGCGCCTTCGTGCTGCCCCGCAACGACATCGCCGGCAACTTCCGCTCCTGGCAGATCGGCGGAGTCGGTGGCGCCACCTACGACAGCATCCGGCAGGCCCTGCCGTTCCTCGCCGTGGGTCTCGTGATCTGCCTCCTGTCCGGCCGGGCCCTGAACTCGCTGGCCCTCGGCGACGACCTCGCGGCAGGGCTCGGCGAGCGGGTCGCCGTCGTGCGCGGCGTCGCGGGTGCCGGTTCCGTGCTGCTGTGCGGCGCCGCCACGGCGGTCGCCGGACCCATCGGGTTCGTCGGCCTGGTGGTCCCGCACGTGTGCCGCCTCCTCGTCGGGCTCGACCACCGGTGGCTGTTACCGTTCTCCGCGCTCATCGGCGCGGCGCTGCTGACCGCCGCGGACGTCGTCGGCCGGGTGGTGGCACGCCCTGCGGAGATCGACGTCGGCATCGTGACGGCACTGATCGGCGCCCCCTTCTTCATCTACATCGTCCGCCGGCAGAAGGTTCGCGAGTTGTGAGCACCACGACCCTTGCGGCCGTCACCAACGGCCGGGTCCGCCGGGCACGCCGCCGCGGTGCCGTCCTCGCCGCTCTCGCCGTTCTCGTCGTCGTGGCGTTCGCCGTCTCGTTGATGGCGGGACGCACGTTCTACCCGCCGGCTGACGTGCTGGCGGTGATCTCCGGCCAGGACGTCCCCGGAGCGTCGTTCACCGTGGGCACGCTGCGCCTGCCTCGGGCGGTCCTCGCGGTTCTGGTCGGAGCCTGCTTCGGGTTCGGGGGCGTCACCTTCCAGACGATGCTGCGCAATCCGCTCGCCAGCCCCGACATGATCGGCATCAGCTCCGGCGCGAGTGCCGCGGCGGCCTTCGCGATCGTGACGCTGCAACTCGGAGGGGCGGGGGTGTCCGCCTTCGCGATCGTCGCCGGGCTGGCGGTGGCGGTGGCGATCTACCTGCTGTCGTTCTCCGACGGCGTCGCCGGTACGCGCCTCGTGCTGATCGGCATCGGCATGGCGGCCATGCTCGACAGCCTCACCGCGTACGTGCTCACCCAGGCTGCCGAGTGGGACCTGCAGGAGGCGTTGCGCTGGTTGACCGGCAGCCTCAACGGCTCCACCTGGAAGCAGGTCGGTCCGGTGGCCGTCGCCGTGGCCGTGCTGGTGCCGGTGCTGCTGAGCCAGGGCCGCAACCTGTCCATGATGCGGCTCGGCGACGACACGGCGGCGGCGCTCGGGGTGCGCCTCGAACGTACCCGGATCCTGGTCATCATCGCGGCCGTGGGTCTGATCGCCTTCGCCACCGCGGCGACCGGGCCGATTGCCTTCGTGGCCTTCCTGTCCGGGCCGATCGCCGCCCGGCTCGTCGGCCCGTCCGGCTCACTGCTGCTGCCGTCCGCGCTGGTCGGCGCGCTCCTGGTGCTGATCGCGGACTTCGTCGGCCAGTTCGCCTTCCACACCCGCTACCCGGTGGGTGTCGTCACCGGCGTGCTCGGTGCCCCCTACCTCATCTACCTGCTCATCCGGACGAACCGCGCGGGAGGCTCGCTGTGACCACCACCCACACGCTGGCGGTCGAGGGCCTGACCCTCGGCTACCGCGACCGGGTTGTCATCTCCTCGCTCGACCTCGACGTGCCACCCGGGAGGATCACGGCGATCGTCGGGGCGAACGCGTGCGGCAAGTCGACCCTGCTGCGGTCGATGTCGCGCCTCCTCGCGCCCCGCACCGGTCACGTCCTGCTCGACGGCAAGCAGGTGCACCGGCTGCCGGCCAAGCAACTGGCCCGCACTCTCGGCCTGCTTCCCCAGTCGCCGACCGCGCCGGAGGGGATCACCGTGGCCGACCTCGTCGGG
This sequence comes from Micromonospora sp. NPDC005298, assembly GCF_040607375.1. Taxonomy (NCBI): domain Bacteria; kingdom Bacillati; phylum Actinomycetota; class Actinomycetes; order Micromonosporales; family Micromonosporaceae; genus Micromonospora; species Micromonospora sp. NPDC005298. Next base: position 34,313 of record NZ_JBEXGP010000018.1, on the reverse strand, counting down.
CGCGGGCGCAACCCGCACCAGCGGACGCTCTCGCGCTGGAGCAGGGAGGACGACGCCGCGGTGGCGGCCGCCCTGGACGCGACACGGACGGCGGACCTCGCCGACCGCTCGGTCGACGAACTCTCCGGCGGCCAGCGGCAGCGGGTGTGGATCGCGATGGCCCTGGCCCAGCAGACAGATCTGCTGCTGCTCGACGAGCCGACGACCTTCCTCGACGTCAGTCACCAGGTCGAGGTCCTGGACCTGCTCACCGACCTCAACCTCACGCGCGGGACGACGATCGTGATGGTGCTGCACGACCTCAACCTCGCCGCCCGGTACGCGGACCACCTCATCGCCCTGGCGGGCGGGCGGCTGCACTCCGCCGGTGAGCCGGCGCAGGTCCTGACCCAGGAATGCGTACGCGCCGTCTTCGGCCTGGACAGCAAGGTCGTCACCGATCCCACGTCGGGCAAGCCGTTGATGCTGCCGATCGGCCGCCACCACGTCGTCCCGGCCACCGACCGGCCGGACGACGCGCTCGCCCGGGTCGCCCGGTCGTGACGCCGGTGACGGCTGTCCCGGGAGTCAGCGGCGCGGCGGTGCTGCGTCGAGCGCTGCGCCGACAGCGTGGACGTGTGGTTCTCGGCATCGCGCTGCTCTGCACCCACCAGGCCGCCGAGGCCCTCATCCCGGTCGCCATCGGCGTGGTCATCGACCGTGCGGTCGCCACCGGAGACGGTCGCGCGCTGGCGCTGTCGCTCGGCGGCCTCGCCGCACTGTTCACCGTTCTCGCCTTCGCCTACCGGACCGGCGCCCGGATGGCGTACGCCGCTGTCGAACACGAGGCGCACGCCATCCGGGTCGAGATCGCCCGGAGCGCGCTCGACCCGCACGGGCACCGCTCGGGCATGCGCGACGGAGAGCTGCTGTCCGTCACCGCCTCCGACGCCGAGCTGTCCGCACTCGTCGTGCGGGTCGCGGGACTCGCCTCGGCGGCGCTCACCGCCATCGTGGTCGCGGCCGTCGCGCTGGTCGTCGTCGACATCCCGCTCGGCCTCGGGGTGCTCATCGGCGTGCCGCTGCTGGTCGTCGCCCTGCAACGGATGGCACCGCTGCTCACCCGGCGCAGCACGTCCCAACAGGAGGCCCTCGCGGCCACGACCGCGCTCGCCGTCGACCTCGTCACCGGCCTGCGTGTGCTGCGCGGCATCGGCGCCCAGGACCACGCCGCCCGCCGGTACGCCGGCGCCAGCCGCCACGCCCTCGACGTCACCCTGCGCGCCGCCACCACCAAGGGCCTGCACCTGGGGCTCACCACGATGGTCAACGGCCTCTTTCTCGCGACGGTCGCCGGCGTGGCGGGCTGGCTCGCACTACAGGGCCGACTCACCATCGGTGAACTCGTCGCCGTCGTCGGGCTGGCCCAGTTCATCGCGGAGCCGGTGCAGACGCTCGGGTACTGCGTCCAGCTGTTCGCCATGGCCCGCGCCTCCGCGGGCCGGGTCGCCCGGGTCGTCGGCGCCGCACCCGTCGACCGGCCCGGCGGCGCGGGCCCGTCCGCACCGGCGTCGTCCCGCCTCGCCCTCGACTCGGTCCGTTACTCCGGTCTCGACGACGTCAGCCTGCGCGTCGGCGCCGGTGAGATCCTGGGCGTGCTCGCCTACGATCCGGGCGACGCCGAGGCGCTCGTCACGCTGCTGGCGGGACGGGTCCCGCGCCAGGACTACCGGGGAACGCTGCACATCGACGGCGTACCCGTCGACGAGCTGCACATCGACGCCGTACGCGCCACCGTCCTGGTCGAGCAGCACGACGTGGCGCTGTTCGAAGGGACCCTGCGGGACAACCTCAGCGCCGGCGCCCACCTCGACGACACCGTCCTGCGCGCGGCCGTCCGCGCGGCCGCGGCCGAGGACGTGCTCGCCGCGCACCCGCACGGATTCGACCGCGTCCTCACCGAGCGGGGGGCGAACCTGTCCGGCGGGCAGCGGCAGCGCATCGGGCTGGCCAGGGCACTCGTCGCCGACCCGCCGGTGCTGGTGCTGCACAACCCCACCACGGCGATCGACGCGGTGACCGAAGGGCTGCTCGCCGAGGGTCTGGCCTCCGCTCGCGGCGCGGGAGGCCGTGGCACGGTGCTCATCACCACCAGCCCGACCCTGCTGCGGGTCACTCACCGGGTGGCCGTGCTCGACGGCGGGCGGGTCGTCGCCGAGGGGCCGCACGAGCAGTTGCTCGCCAGCGACGCCCGCTACCGGGAGGAGATCCTGCGATGACCGACCACTCCATCGTGACCGGTGTCGAGTCCCGGCACCTGCTGCCGACGGCCACCGGCCGGCAGACGTGGGTCGCCCTGCGCACCGAGCTGGCGCGCCTGCCGGGGCTCAGCGTCCTCGCCGGCACGTTGCTCGTCGCCGCGGCCGCGACCGGACTCGTGGCACCGTGGGTGCTCGGCCGCCTCGTCGACGACGTCATCGCCGGGTCCGACACGCGACAGGTCGTGGCCTGGGCGGGCGTGATCGCGGGCGCGGCGGTCCTCGCCGGACTCCTCACGGCGGTCGGCGCCGCCATCGCCGCACGACTGGGAGAGACCGTGCTGGCCCGGCTCCGGGAGCGGGTCCTCGACCGCGCGCTGCACCTGCCGTCGGCCACCCTGGAGCGGGCCGGGACCGGAGACCTGGTGGCACGGGCCGGCGACGACGTGGCCGTGGTGACGAACGTGATCGCCACCAGCGGCCCCGCCTTCCTCGGCGCGCTGCTGACGATCGTGTTGACCGCGGCGGGGCTCTTCGCCCTCGACTGGCGGCTCGGCATCGCCGGGCTGGTCGCCGTGCCGGCGTACGCGCTGGCGCTGCGCTGGTACCTCAAGCGGTCGGTCCCGTACTACGCGCGTGAACGGGTGGCGACGGGCGAGCGTACGCAGGCGACCGCCGAGGCGCTGCGCGGCTCGGCGACCGTTCGCGCCTACCGGATGGAGGACGTCCACGTCACCCGGATCGCGGACCGCTCGGCGGTGGCCCGCGACCTGTCGCTGGAGATCTTCGGTCTGTTCACCCGGTTCGGGCTGCGCATCAACCGGTCCGAGTTCGTGGGGCTCGCCGCCGTGCTGCTCGCCGGCTTCCTGCTGGTACGCGACGACCTCGTCACAGTGGGCGCGGCCACCACCGCCGCGCTCTACTTCCACCGCCTCTTCAACCCCATCGGCCTGTTGCTGTTCGAATCGGACTCGGTGCTGCAGGCCGGAGCGAGCCTGGCCCGGCTCGTCGGCGTCACCACACTGCCCGACACCGCGTCACCCGTCACCTCCGAGCCCGGTCGACAGGAGCGCTCCGAACCGGCGGCGCTGGAGGTGACCGTCGCGCAGCACCGCTATGACGACGGTCCCGTCGTCCTGCGGGACATCACCCTGCGTCTCGCACCGGGGGAGCGTGTGGCGCTCGTCGGCGCGAGCGGAGCGGGCAAGAGCACCCTCGCCGGCATCATCGCCGGCATCATCGCGCCCAGCCAGGGTGCGGTGCGCCTGCGCGGCGTGCCACTGACGCACCTCGGCGAGCACCGCCTGCGCCGCGAGATCGCCCTGATCAGCCAGGAGGTGCACGTCTTCGCCGGCCCGCTCGGCGACGACCTGCGCCTGGCCGACCCGGACGCCACCGACGCCGAGCTGACCGCCGCCCTCGACCTCGTCGGCGCCACCGACTGGCTGCGTACCCTGCCCGACGGTCTCGCCACGGCCGTGGGGGAGGGGGGTCGGCAGCTCACCCCGGCGCGGGCCCAGCAGCTCGCGCTGGCCCGTCTCGTCCTCGCCGACCCCGCCGTCGCGGTCCTCGACGAGGCCACCGCGGAGGCGGGCAGCGCGGGCGCGCGCGACCTCGACCGCGCCGCCGTGGCGGCCACCGAGGGCCGTACCACAGTGGTCGTCGCCCACCGTCTCAGTCAGGCGGCCACCGCGGACCGCATCGTCGTCCTGGACCACGGGCGGATCGCCGAGCAGGGTACGCACACCGAGCTGCTGGAAGCCGGGGGCGGGTACAGCCAGCTGTGGCGTTCCTGGAGCATGCCCGACCCGGTGGTCCCGAGAGGACGCGCGAGCACCGTGCGGGACCAGCCCGTCGCGGGCTGAACGGCCGGAGGGCACGTGCGCGTGTCATCCGGCCGTGGCCCTCGCTCGGCGGGTCCGCCACACCCCGCTGACGAGGTCGAGGGCCAGGAAGGCCAGCAGGGTCACGCCGGGCGGACGTGTGCCGGTGCCCGGTCGGCACGATCCGCTCCCGGGTCGCCCGGGCCCGCGAGGATCTCGTGGCGGCCTGGCAGGCCGACAGGCCCGGCACCGGCGGGCAGCGAACCGGTTGAGCGACGACCCCGCCGGCGGTCAGCCCGATGCGGCTGACCGCCGGCGGGTCGGGTACGTGCGCTATCCCAGGCGGGTCTCGATGGCCTCGATGATGCGCGGACGCAGTTCGGCGGCGCGGATGACGGCGTCCACCGAGCCGACCTCGACGGCCCGCTGGATGTTGTGCACCCGGTCGAACTCCGTGGCCACCTCGCCGAGCTTCTCCGCGCGCACCGACGAGCGCAGCTCGTCGAGTTCGGCGGTCAGCGCGGCGCGTTCGGTTCCGGACGTGGCGGCGACGCGCGCCTCCAGGTCGCGTACCCGGGGGTCGGCCGCCGTACGGGCGTTGACGTCGGCGGCGAACACCACGGCGGCGGCGGGGGCGCCACCGAGCACCGAGGCGAACGAGCCCTCCAACGCCAGCACCGTCATGTTCGGGTTCAGCGCCTTGGAGAACACCACGAACGCTCCACCGTGGTAGCGCGAGATCACGCAGAAGACGATGGGTCCACGGAAGTTCACGATCGCCCGGCCGATCTCGGCGCCGTACTCCAACTGGAGCTTGCGCATCGACTCCGGTGAGCCGTCGAAGCCGGACAGGTTCGCCAGCACGACGAGGGGACGGTTGCCGCTCGCCGCGTTGATGGCCCGGGCGGCCTTCTTCGACGATCGGGGGAACAGCGTGCCGGCGGTGTAGGTGTCCGGGCCGTCGGTGGGTGGGAAGCCGTGCCGGGGCACCGAGCGCGACTCGATGCCGAGCAGGCAGACCGGGATGCCACCCAGGTGGACGTCCTGTACGACGGCGGTGTCCGCGTCGGCCATGCCCGCCCAGCGTTCCAGCACCGGGTGGTCCTGGTCGGCGAGGGCGCGCATCACCGTACGGATGTCGAAGGGCTTCTTGCGGTCGGGGTTGGCCTCGGCGGAGAAGATCTCGCCGACGGTGGCGAAGGCACTGCCGGCCACGTCGTGCGGGAAGGCGGAGATGTCGCGGTCGACCGGGTCGGTGGTGGTCGCGCGCCGTGGGGCGTCCTCGCCGGGCGCGACGTACGTGTGGTCGTAGTGCGCCATCAGCACGTCCCGGGCGGCGGTCAGGTTCGGCGCCCAGTACTGCGCCTGCCCGTTCGGTCCCATCACCCGGTCGTAGCCGCCGATGCCGAAGTTGTCCTCGGCGGAGACGCCACCGGAGAAGTCGAGCGACTGCTTGCCGGTGAGCACCATCGCCGAGTCCGGTGTCATCACCAGCACGCCCTTGGTGTGCATCAGCATCGTCGCCTCGGCGTTCCAGTACGGCTGGGCGCCGACGTTGATCCCCGCGACCACGATGTTGATCTCACCGCCGGCCTGGGTGAACTCGACGATCCGCTTGAGCGCGGCGGCCACCCAGTCCATGTTCTCGGTGCCGGAGGTCATCGAGATCCGGGCGCCGGCGGACAGCGCCCACCACTCCAGGGGCACCCGCATCCGCTCGGCGAGGTCCAGGGCGGCGATCACCCGGCGGCACTCCGGCTCGGACAGGGCGCCGAGCGACTTCGTCGGGTCGCCGAGCAGCACCACCCGGGTGACGCCCTGCGGGTACCGCTCGGTCGGCGTGGTGACGACACCGGCGACGATCGCGGCGCGGTTGCGTCCCTTGGGCCGGTCCACCGGCACCAGCACGTGCGCGTCGTCGAGGTCGTGTTCGACGAAGTCGCCGAGCCGGCCGGTCAGCTCGTACGGGTACACCGTGTTGCGGCTGCTCGCCCGCAGCACCTTCAGCCGGTACTCGTCGAGCGGTTCGACCGGCTCCACCGGCGGTTCGCCGACGGCCAGCTCCGCGCCGCCGGCGGCGTCGAAGGAGATCCGTACGGCGATCTTGGTCAGCTCGCCGGTCCGGCGGTCACGCTGACGGGCGATGAAGAGGATCTCCTCCAGCCCGGCGCCCACGGTCGTCGGGCGCACCCGCCCGGCGATCATCTCCATCTCCTCGCGGGTCAGCTCGCTGGGCGGCCAGACGTAGACCACGATCCGGTTGGTGTTGAACCGCGTCTTCGACGGCCGGCGCGACTGGGCGCGGCGGATCGAGTCGAGGCAGGCCGCGATGGCGTCCTCGGTGGTCGGCAGCGCCACCAGTCGGCCGTCCTGCTCGCGCAGCTCGGTCAGGTCCCGTACCTGGGCGAACGCGACGAGGCGTTCGTCGGCCGGGTTCTCCCGTGCCACGCACTGGAAGAGGTAGACCTCCTCGTCCGACGACGGCAGCCGGGTCAGGTCGAACCTGTGCAGCCGCTCCAGCTGCATCCGCTCGGCGATGTACGGGTGCAGGCCGCGGATGAGCCGGTCCTCGGCCATGGCGGTGCCGGACGGGCGGAACGTGAAGTGGTGGTGCATGACGGCCCCACCCCGACCGGCGACGGTGGCGGTGAGGCGGCGTACCTGCGGGGGCAGCGGGTGCGCGGTGATGACGGCGAGCAGCGCGGCGGCCATCGCGTCGAAGTCCTCCGGCTGGTTCTCCCAGCCGAGGTAGATGTCGGCGTCGACGGAGTCCTCGCCGGTGGCCAGGTCGGCGAGGCCACGAAGGGCGCGGTCCAACGCGTCGAAGCTCACCGCGGCGGAGACCACGCTGGAGTCGGCGCGTTCGGCGACCACGAACGAGCAGTCCGCGACCGTGCGGGTGCGGACGCTGGTGAGCGCCTTGTTGCCGTAGTACCGCCGGGTGAGCACCTCCAGCATGACCGTGTTGTCGAGGTGGTCGCGGACGAGGCGCTGGCCGAGCAGCCGGACCAACGGTTCGGTGCTGCGGACCATCGCCGCGACGCGTTCGGCGCGGTCCGGCGAGTCCGGGTGGGCGTCCAGGTGCCGCAGGTGTCCACGGACCTCGGCGTAGACGCGGGCGCGGTTGCGGCGCAGCAGCGGCTGGGCGAACCAGGCGAACACCACGCCCCGGGCGAGGTCGGCGACGACCGGGAAGCGCACCTGCGTGGCGGCGATCAGCCGTTCCAGGGCGAGGCCTGCGGGTTCGCGCAGCGTCTCGTCCGGCGGGGTCTCCCGCAGCCAGGCGCGCAGCAGGGCCGCGACGACCGTGGCGTCGGCGGACGCGCGCTGCTGGGCCAGGAAGATCCGGAACACGGCGGCTTCGAGGTCGGGGCTGCGGTCGAGGTCGGTGACGCCGTAGTGGCCGAGCGCCTTGCCGAGCCGGCCCTGGAAGGCGTCCGGCAGGCCCGCGCGTTCGACGTCGAGGCTCTGCAGGTAGGTGTGGAAGTACTCGCGGGCGCTGTGCACGTGCGCGCCGCCGTCCTCGCCGGTGGGCCGGTTGCGGCTCAGCTCGGTCAGGTCGGCGAACACGGTGAGGAGGTCGAGTTCGGCGGCCAGGGGGCGGTGGCCGTCCTCGGTGGCCGCACGGCGGGCGGTGAGGTAGTCGTCGAGCACCCGGCGGTCGTCGTGCGGGTCGACGTCGAAGCCGAGCAGCAGGCCGCGCAGGTCCTCCTGGCCGCGCCGGCTGCGCGCGTCCGCCGACAGTTCCTCGGCGGAGGTGGGCAGGTCCAGTTCGACCGACGCGGTGGCCGTGGCGTCGGCGGTGTCGTCGCCGTCGTCGGCCAGGGGCTCCAGGCGCAGCAGCGGCGCACCCGCCTCCACCTGGCTGCCCACGGAGACGGCGCACTCCCTGAGCCGTGCCCGGAACGGCGCCCGCAGCACCGTCTCCATCTTCATGGCCTCCAGCACGAGCACCGGCGCGCCCGCCTCGACCTCGTCGCCGATCTCCAGCGGCGTGGCGACGACGAGGGCCGGCATGGGGGAGCGCAGGACGCCGCCCTCGTCGCGGCTCACCCGGTGCGTGACACCGTCCACCTCGACCAGGTGCGTCGGCCCGTGCGTGGCGGTGAGCAGGCGGTACCGGATGCCGTTGACGACGATCTGACCGGTGTGCCTGTCGAAGCGGTCCAGTTCGACGTCGGCGGTGCGTACCACGCCACCGGACTCGATGCCGACGCGGAACCGGTGCGGGCCGACCCGTGCCACCCGGGTGCGGTAGTCGACGCCGCGCAGCTTGAGGTCGAGCGGTCGACCGCTGGCGTGCTGCACCTGCGGGCGTCCACCGGACGCCGTCGACAGCAGCCGCTGGCACTCGACGCGCTCCTCCTCCTCGTACGCCTCGATGGCGGCGGCGGCCAGGGCGACCGCGCTGTGCCGGTGCGCGACGAGGCGGCCCTCGCCGCGGACCCGGTCGATCCAGCCGGTGTCGGCGCTGGCGTCGATCACCTCGGGCTGGTCGAGCAGGTCGAGCACGAAGCTCTTGTTCGTGGCCCCGCCGTCGATGATGACCGTGGTGTTCGCCATGGCCCGGCGCAGCCGGCCCAGCGCCTCGTCGCGGTCCCGTCCGTACGCGATGATCTTCGCGATCATGGAGTCGAAGTCGGCGGGGATGGTGTCGCCCTCGCTGACCCCGGTGTCGACCCGGATGCCGGGGCCGCTGGGCAGGTCGAGCCGGGCGATGCGGCCGGGGGACGGCGCGAAGTCGCGGTCGGGGTCCTCGGCGTTGAGCCGGGCCTCGATGGCGTGGCCGCGCTCGGCCGGGGGAGCGCCGTCCAGGCGCCCGCCGCCGGCGACGTGCAGCTGGGCCTTGACCAGGTCGAAGCCGGTGGTCAGCTCGGTGATCGGGTGCTCGACCTGGAGGCGGGTGTTGACCTCGAGGAACGCGAACAGCCGGTCGCCGGGGTGGTACAGGAACTCGACGGTGGCCGCGCCCCGGTACCCGACCGCCACGGCGAGCCGCTCGGCCGACGCCTTCAGCTCGGCCGCCTGCGCCCGGTCCAGCACCGGCGACGCGGACTCCTCGATGACCTTCTGGTTGCGGCGCTGCACCGAGCAGTCCCGGACGCCGAGCGCCCACGCGGTGCCCTGCCCGTCGGCGATCACCTGGACCTCGACGTGCCGCGCGCCGGTCACCAGCCGCTCCAGGAAGACGACGCCGCTGCCGAAGGCCCGCGCCGCCTCCTGGCTGGTGCGCTCGTACGCGTCGGTGAGGTCGGCCTCGCTGGTGATCACGCGGATGCCGCGCCCGCCGCCGCCGGCGGTGGCCTTGAGCATCAGCGGGTAGCCGATCTCGGCCGCCGCGGCCCGTGCGGCGTCGAGCGTCTCGACGGCACCGCGACTCCAGGGGGCGACGGGCACGCCGACCTTCTCGGCGATGAGCTTCGAGCCGATCTTGTCGCCGAGTTGGCGCATCGCCTCCGGGCTCGGCCCGACGAAGGTGACGCCGATCTTCTCGCACAGCTCGGCGAACGCCGGGTCCTCGGCGACGAAACCCCAGCCGACCCACGCGGCGTCGGACCCGGTCTCGAGCAGGGCGCGCTCCAGCGTGGCGAGGTTCAGGTACGGGCGGGCGGACGCCGGACCGAGGTCGTAGGCGATGTCCGCCTCGCGGACGAAGGTGGCGGTGCGGTCGACGTCGGTGTAGAGGGCGACGGTTTCCAGCGGCACGCCGGTCTCCGCAGCCAGCTCGCGGACCGCGTGGATGAGCCGCATGGCGGCCTCACCTCGGTTGACGATGGCGATACGGTTGAACACCCGACTGACCCCTTTGGTAGACCATGGCCTGCGCGCCGCGAGTGGACGACTCCCGGCAGTGATCACTTTTCCGGCTGCGGGCGGGCGGCGCCATGACGCAATCACCGAACCGACCGGCCCTCAGTTGTAGGAACTCCACAAATCTTTTGGTCCCCGTCCGACATACGGCGAGGGTCGCACGTCGTGTGCCGGGGTTGCTACTCCGAGCGAGCGGCGCTGCGCATCCGCCACGCGTCGGTGACCAGCTCGGTCAGGCGCTCCACGTCCACCCGCTCCAGCCGTAGCAGGACCAGGGGCAGCCCGCCGTATCCGGGCGTGGTGAAGAACAGCTCGGGCTCGCCGAGCAGGAGCGCCTGCTTCTCGGCCTCGTCGCCCACGTAGAGCACCGCGACGTCGGTGCGGATGCGCCGGCGCTCGCCGGGCCGGCGTTCGGGGTAGGACCAGACGAAGCCCTTGTTGGCGACCCGGAAGTCGAAGCCCTCGCTGTCGATCTCGACGACGTCCGGCAGCGACAGGGCCAGACTCCGAAGATCGTCGGCGTCAGCCATCGGGATCACTCCCGGACACCGAGTCGCGCATGGGGACAGGCTAACCGCCGCGTCGAGCCCCCGGCACTCGCCCGGTTGTGGGCGGAGTGTCGGGTTCACCGCCTCCGTGGCCGTGGTGTCGGCGTCAGCTGCCCGCCGTGATCTGGGTGCGGCCCGTCGGATCGGGTACCGTCGCCTGTCACACCGTCTTCGCACCAACCTGGCTGCCCGTCACAAGGGGAGCCGCACCGGAGGGACACAGCCGTGAGGTTCTCAAGCGCAGCCCGCCAGGCCGGACTCCTCGCGACGATCGCCGCCCTGGCGGTCACCGCGGGATGCGCCAAGAAGGACGACAGCGAGGTCCAGGCGAACGGCGTCAAGCTCGTCCAGGCGGGCAAGCTGACGGTCTGCACCCACCTGCCGTACCCGCCGTTCCAGTCCAAGGACGCCAGCGGCAAGGTGACCGGCTTCGACGTCGACCTGATGGACCTGGTGGCCAAGGAGCTGGGCGTCGAGCAGACGATCATCGACACCCCGTTCGAGGGGATCAAGTCCGGCCAGGACCTGAACACCGGCAAGTGCGACGCCGCCGCGGCCGGCATGACGATCACCGAGGAACGGCAGAAGGTGATGAACTTCTCCGACCCGTACTTCGACGCGACCCAGGCGATGCTCGTCAAGACCGGCAAGGCGTACAAGTCGCTCGACGACCTTCGGGGCAAGAAGGTCGGCATCCAGGCGGCGACCACCGGCCGTGACTACGCCCGCAAGTTCGAGAAGGAGAAGGGCCTGCAGCTCGTCGAGTTCGAGGACCTCGCCGCCCTTCAGCAGGCCGTCGCCAACGGCCAGGTCGAGGCCGCCATCAACGACCTGCCGGTCTGGACCGAGTACCTCAAGAACAACCCGGGTGGGTTCGAGGTGGCCGCCGAGTTCGACACCGGCGAGCAGTACGGCTTCTCGGTGAAGAAGGACGGCAACCCGGAGCTGCTCAAGAAGATCAACGAGGCGCTGACCAAGGCCAAGCAGGACGGCACGTACGACACGGTCTACGAGAAGTGGATCGGCAAGCGGCCGAGCGCCTGATCGACGCTCCATCGGGCAGGGCGCTGGGGCGCCCTGCCCGCCGGCACCCCTTCCGGGAAGGCAACGACCGAACGTGAAGCTGCGACGCCGTCAGCGGGAACGACTGTCCCTCGGTATCCAGTACCTGGTGTTCATCGCCGTCATCGCCGCGGTGCTCTTCGCCGCGGACTGGGACAGGCTGGCCGACGCCTTCTTCCGCGTCGACATCATCAAGTCGATGTTCCCGACGATCATCACAGTCGCGCTGCGCAACACCATCCTCTACACGCTCGGCGCGTTCGCCTTCGGTCTGGTGTTCGGCACCATCCTGGCGCTGATGCGGCTGTCCCGGGTGGCGCCGTACCGCTGGGTGGCGACGGCGTACATCGAGTTGTTCCGGGGTCTGCCTGCGCTGCTGGTGCTCTTCCTCGTCGGGTACGGCATCCCGATCGCCTTCCCGGAGCGCCAGATCCCGGGCGGCGTGTTCGGTTCCATCGCGATCGGCCTCGGGTTGACCGCGGCGGCGTACATGGCCGAGACCATCCGGGCCGGCATCCAGGCCGTCCCCAAGGGCCAGATGGAGGCGGCGCGCACCCTCGGCATGTCGCACTTCACGGCCATGCGCACGATCGTCATCCCGCAGGCGTTCCGGATCGTGATCCCGCCGCTGACGAACGAGTTGATCCTGCTCACCAAGGACTCGTCGCTGGCGTACGTGCTCGGCGTGACGGCGCAGACCATCGAGATCACCAAGTTCGGTCGGGACATGCTGAACGACCGGGTGAACGCGACTCCGCTGCTGGTGGCCGGCCTCGCCTACCTGGTGATCACCCTGCCGCTGTCCCAGGTGGTACGCCGCCTCGAACTCCGCTACGCCAAGGCCCGGTGACCCGCATGACGACCACGCCGCCCCGTCCCGCCGTCGAGATCCGCGACCTGCACAAGTCGTTCGGGCCCCTGGAGGTGCTCAAGGGCATCGACTTCGAGGTCGCCCAGGGCGAGGTGGTCTGCGTCGTCGGGCCGTCCGGTTCCGGCAAGTCGACGTTGCTGCGCTGCGTGGACCTGCTCGAGGAGCCGACCGCCGGCCGGATCTGGGTGAACGGCGTCGAGATGACCGACCCGGACGTCGAGGTCGACGCCGTGCGTCGTGGCATCGGCATGGTCTTCCAGTCGTTCAACCTGTTCCCGCACCTGACCGTGCTGAACAACCTCACCATCGCCCAGCGCCGGGTGCTGCGGCGTGGTCGCGCCGAGGCCGAGCGGATCGCGCGGGCCAACCTGGAGCGCGTCGGGTTGACCGACAAGGCCGACGCGTTCCCGGCGCAGCTCTCCGGCGGGCAGCAGCAGCGGGCGGCGATCGCCCGGTCGTTGTCGATGGAGCCGAAGCTGATGCTCTTCGACGAGCCGACGTCCGCGCTCGACCCGGAACTCGTCGGCGACGTGCTCACCGTCATGCGCCAGCTGGCCGAGGACGGCATGACGATGATGGTCGTCACCCACGAGATGGCGTTCGCCCGCGACGTGGCGGACCGGGTGGTCTTCATGGACGGTGGCGTGGTGGTCGAGCAGGGGCCACCGCAGGAGGTGCTCGGCGCGCCGAAGCACGAACGGACCCGCGCGTTCCTCTCCCGGGTCCTCGACCCCACCCGTGTCGCGCAGCTCGGCCAGCCCGACCAGGCGCCCGAGCCGCCGGCGGCCCCGGGCCTGCCGGCCGACGACCGCCACCGCATCTGACACCCTCTTCGACAGCCCGCCGGCAGGTGCCGGCGGGCCGTTGGTGCGTGCGGTGGTGCCGCACCGGCAGGTTCATGCTCGATCGAAGTACGTCGTGATGTCAAGGTAATCTTTCTGCAATCAGACCTGTACTTTCGTCGATGGATTACATAAGTTGCTGTCATCCACCGAAAGTTCTGAGTCTTCCGAGCAGAGCACGCGACGAGCCTCACCCTCAGTCGTGCCTGGACCTCCGCGCTCGGCGGTCGATGCACCCTGCCCTTCGTCGCGTCTTCGCCCGGTCGGGAACGGAGACCCATGGACGATCACGCCGTCGGCTCCCACCGCCACCTGTCCCGTCGATCCCTGATCGCCACCGGAGCGCTCGCCGCCGGCGCGCTCGGGGCGTCCGCCCCCACGCTCGGCACCGCCTTCGGAGGCAGCCCGGCCCGGGCCGCCGCCGGCGTCACGAAGAAGGTCACCCTCTACGCCGAACAGCTACCCGGCGGGCTGTTCGGGTACGGCCTGGAACCCGGGCGGGCCACCGTACCGGGGCCGGTCCTGGAGATGTACGAGGGCGACACCCTGGAGATCACCCTGGTCAACACCACCACCCAGCGGCTGTCCATCCATCCGCACGGGGTGGACTACAGCACCGACTCGGACGGCAGCCCGTTCAACGCCTCGTTCAACAATCCCGGTGAGACGCGCACGTACGTCTGGCGTTCCCACGAGATGGTGGCCGCGGCGGGTCGGCGGTACATGCCGGGCAGCGCCGGCTACTGGCACTACCACGACCACGCCATGGGTACCGACCACGGCACCGGCGGTGTCGCGAAGGGACTGTACGGGGCGCTGGTCGTCCGGCGACGCGGCGACATCCTGCCGTCGAAGCAGTTCACCGTGGTGTTCAACGACATGATGATCAACAACCGGATGGCGCCGGACACCCCGATGTTCGAGGCGAACCTCGGCGAGCGGGTGGAGTGGATCGCCATCGGGCACGGTGGCACCTTCCACACCTTCCACCTGCACGCGCACCGCTGGGCGGACAACCGCACAGGCATGCTCGAAGGTCCGGCCGATCCGAGCCTGGTGATCGACAACAAGGACCTCAACCCGGGCAGCTCGTTCGGCTTTCAGGTGCTGGCCGGCGAGGGCGTCGGCCCCGGTGCCTGGATGTACCACTGCCACGTGCAGTTCCACTCCGACGGCGGCATGGCCGGGATCTTCCTGGTGCGCAACGCCGACGGGAGCATGCCGCCCGGTGCCGAGGAGGCGATCCACCGGTTCCAGGGCCACACCCACACGCACGGAAGCTGACCGAAAGTGGGGACGGGGATGACCAGAGATCTACGACGAGCCCTCGCCGCGGTAGCGGCCATCGCGACACTGATCCCGGCAACGACGACGGCAACGGCGTCGAGCGCGGCGGCGGCCGCACCGCGCCCCGCGCCGGCGGCAGCGCAGACGAAGAGCGCGGTCCTCGTGTTCCACGGGCCGGTGGCCGAGCAGCAGGACCCGGTTTCGCGCGCCGTGGACACCATCCGACAGCTTGCTGTCAGTAATGACATCGATGTCACGGCCACCACGGACCCGGGCGTGTTCACCACGGCCGGGCTGTCCGCGTACCGCAGCGTGGTCTTTCTCTCCGCGACGGGCGCCGCGCTCAACCGCGACCAGGAGTCGGCGCTACAGAGCTACATGAAGGCCGGCGGCGGTTTCGTCGGCATCGCCGACGCCGCCCGCGCCCAGGTCGACTCCACCTGGTTCACCGGCCTGATCGGCACCCGCCCGGCCGGCGCCATCCCGGTGGCCGAGCCGGTCGCCCGGGTGACCGCCAGCGGCGAGAACGCGCCGAACGAGACGAAGGAGAAGCTCACCGACGGCGACGCCAACACCAAGTGGCTGGTCCGCACCCCGACCGCCTGGGTGGCGTACGAGCTGGCCGCCCCGAAGCGGATCACCGGGTACGCGCTGACCTCGGGGAACGACTCCGCCGGGCGCGACCCGAAGGACTGGACCCTGCAGGGCTCCACGGACGGGCAGACCTGGTCCGATCTGGACCGGCGCACCGGGCAGAGCTTCCCGGACCGGTTCCAGACCCGCCGGTTCGACATCGCCACCCCGCAGGAGTTCACCCGCTACCGGTTGAACGTCACCGCGAACAGCGGCGAGCCGCTGATCCAGCTCGCCGACCTGCGCCTGTTCACCGGCAGCACCACCGCCCCGGAGCCGCCCGCGGTGAACCGCGCGGTGGTCGACATCCTGGACCGCAAACACCCGGCCACGGCGTCGCTGCCGCTGACCGTCACCCGCTCGGACCGGTGGGAGAACTGGGATCCCAACCCGATCGGCACCGTGCACACGCTCGCCCAGGTGCAGGAGCGGCACTACGACCCGGGTCCGGCCGCCAACGGGCCCTTCCACCCGGTGTCCTGGTGCCGGGACTACGACGGGGGCCGGTCGTTCTACACCGGCATGGGTCACACCGAGGGCAGCTACGGCGAGGAGGCGTTCCGCGCGCACCTCACCGGGGCTCTCAACTGGACCACCGGGCGGGTACGCGGTGACTGCCAGGCGACGATCGCGTCGAACTACAAGGTGGAGCGGCTCACCGCGGCCAACCAGACCGGTCAGCTCGACCAGATCGGCGAGCCGCACGGGCTGACCATCGCCCCGGACGGCACCGTGTTCTACGTCGGCAAGGCGGCCTGCCCGAGCGGCCCGGTCGCGGACTGGAACAACCCGAACGTCGGCCTGGGCTGCGGCACCATCCACTCCTGGGATCCACGGACCAAGCAGGTCAAGCTGCTCACGACCCTGGAGGTGATGGGCAACCGGGGCAGCGGCTCGGAACTGGTGAAGAACGAGGAGGGCCTGCTCGGGATCGTGCCCGACCCGGCGTTCGCCGACAACGGCTGGCTCTACGTCTACTGGATGCCGCACGAGTCGATCGACCGGGTGAAGCGGGTCGGGCAGCGCACCGTCTCCCGGTTCACGTACGACCGCCAGGCGCAGACCATCGACCAGGCCAGCCGCAGGGATCTGCTCCAGTTCCCGGTGCAGATCCACAGTTGCTGCCACGCCGGCGGCGGGATGGCGTTCGACGACAGGGGCAACCTGTACGTCGGCTCCGGCGACAACAACTCCTCCGAGGGGTCGCAGGGCTACTCCGGTAACAACTGGACCCAGGAGTACCAGGGGATCTCCTTCCAGGACGCCCGGCGCACCTCGGGCAACACGAACGACCTCGCCGGCAAGATCATCCGCATTCACCCGGAGCCGGACGGCACGTACACCATTCCCGAGGGCAACCTGTTCCCACCGGGAACCGAGAAGACCCGACCGGAGATCTACGTGATGGGCGTGCGCAACATCGCCCGCCTCCAGATCGACCCGGTCCACAAGTGGCTGACCGCCGGCTGGGTCGGCCCGGACGCGTCGACGCCCAGCCCCACCCTGGGCCCGGCCAAGTACGAGACCGCCACCATCATCACCTCGGCCGGTAACCAGGGCTGGCCGTACTGCATGGGCAACAGGCAGCCCTACCGGGACCGCAGCAGCACCGACGCCACCGAGCTGACCGGCTGGTACGACTGCGACAACCTGAAGAACACCTCACCACGCAACACCGGCCTGGTGGACATCCCGGCGGCCCGGGACAACATGATCTGGTATTCGCCGGGCGGCGGCGGACCGGTGTTCCCGAAGCGGACCGACGGCAGCGGCCTGCCGACGTACGTCCCGGCGGAAGCCACCTACACCCAGCCGTACCTGCGCGGCGGCGGGCAGGCCATCATGTCCGGCCCGACCTACCACCGCGAACTCGTCGACACGACAAGCGGGGTGGCCTGGCCGGAGCACTGGGACGGCAAGTGGCTCATCGGCGACCAGTCGAACGCGGCCAACCGGGTCGCGGTCACCGTCGACCCGGCGGGCGTGCCGACCGCAGCCCCACCGGTGTACGCCGAGTCGCTGCGGGCCATCATCCCGGGCGGCAACGGCGACAACCGGTTGCAGAGCTGGATGGACGCCAAGTTCGGCCCGGACGGGGCGCTCTACCTGCTGGACTACGGAGGCGGGTTCTTCAGCCTGCACCCCAACCAGAAGCTGATCCGGATCACCTACACCGGTGGCGCGCCCACCCCGGCGCCGGCCGCGACCTCGGTCGCCGTGCAGAACAAGCCGTTGACCATCGCCTTCACCGGGTCCCGTTCCGGCGGGGTCGGCTACCGGTGGGAGTTCGGCGACGGAGGCACGTCGACCGAGGCGAACCCCCGGCACACGTACGCCCGGGTCGGCACCTACACGGCGAAGCTGACCGTCACGTACGCCGACGGTTCGACGGCGACGGCACAGACCGGCGTCACGGTGGGCTGCGCGGTGCCCGACGCCCGGGCCACGGTGTGGCTCGGCGACACCGACACCGGGGTGCCCAGCCGCACGGTCGGGCAGGGCTGCACGGTCAACGATCTGATCGACGACGAGAGCACCTGGCCCGACCATGACACCTTCGTCCGGCACGTGAGCGCGGTGACGCGCGCGGTGCAGGACGACGACCTGCTGACCGCCCGCGAGTCGGGCACCCTCACCCGGCTGGCCGCCGCGTCCGGGATCGGCCGGGACGGACACACCGGGTACGAGCCGCTCTTCGACGGCACCGCCGAGTCGCTGCGCGGTTGGCAGCAGGCGCCGTCGGGCTCGTTCGCCATCCAGCCGGACGGGTCGCTGCGCTCCAGCGGCGGCCTGGGCATGCTCTGGCACACCAGGGAACTGGGCGACTTCTCGTTGCGGGTGCAGTTCCGCGACATTGCTCCGGGCACCGGCCGCGCCAACACCGGCGTCTTCATCCGCTTCCCGGACCTGCGGACCCCCCTGGAGCAGCGGCCACCGGGCAGTTGCGGCACGGTCGGATCGGCCCGGACGTCACCGGCCTGGATGGCCATCTACTGCGGACACGAGATCCAGATCTACGACGGTGAGACCGGTGAGCCGCAGAAGACCGGCTCGGTCTACAACTTCGACCCGGTGCCGCTCGCCCAGGCCGGCGTCACCCCGAAGGAGCGGTGGAACGACTACGAGATCCGCGCGGTCGGGCAGCACTACACGATGATCCGCAACGGTGTGGTGATCAACGAGTTCGACAACACGCCGGGCAAGCAGTCCTCCCGGGCCGGCGACCCGCCCACCGACCTGCGGCAGTTCCTGCGCGGCTTCATCGGCGTGCAGAACCACGGCGACAACGACCTGACCGAGTTCCGCAACATCCGCGTGCGGGAACTCTAGGAGAAACGATGATCAGACGCCTCACGGCTGTGCTGTCGGCGCTGCTGCTCACGGTGACCCCGTTGGCCGCGACGCCCGCCTCCGCCGCCCCGCGCGTCGCGGACCAGGTGCTGACCTGGACCGCCGACGACGACACCACCCGCTACAAGTCCGTGCCCACCCAGGCGGTCGCCGGTACGACAACGATCATCTGGGAGAACAGCGCGGCCACCGGCAACACCACCGGGATGCCGCACACGCTGACCTTCGACACCTCCACCGAGGGCTACAACCACGACGTCACCCTCAACATCCTGGCCAACCCGTTCGACGCCAACGACGGCCGCCACCAGGCGACCGTCACGCTGACCCCGGGCCGGTACCGCTACTTCTGCGCCATCCCCGGCCACAGCCAGATGGTCGGCGAACTGGTGGTCACCGACGGCGGGGGTGGCGAGGACACCACGGCCCCCACGGTCACCGCCGCCGTGGCGGGTGACCGCGACGCGGACGGCAACTACGTCGGCTCGGCCACGGTGACCGTCTCGGCCACCGACGCCGGCTCCGGTGTGGACACCGTCGAGTACCAGGTCGACGACACCAGCTTCCAGCCGTACACCCAGCCGGTCCGGCTGACCGCCGTGGGCGACCACTCGGTGCAGTTCCGCGCCACCGACCGGGCCGGCAACACCAGCGCCGTCGGCTCGGTGGCGTTCCGGATCGTCGAGCCGACACAGGAGGACACCACCGCGCCGGTGGTCACGGCCGCGCTGGCCGGGGACCGCGACGGCGACGGCAACTACGTCGGAACGGCCACCGCCACGCTGACCGCCACCGACGCCGGTTCCGGTGTCGCCACCATCGAGTACGCCCTCGACGGGGCAGCCTTCACCGCGTACACGAACCCGGTCGTCGTGAACGCGGCCGGGATGCACATGCTGCACTACCGGGCCACCGACGTCGCCGGCAACACGTCGGTGGAGCAGATGTCCCACTTCACCGTCGTCGCACCGCCGCAGGAGGACGACACTCCGCCGGCCGTGGCCGCCACCGTGACCGGCGAGCGCGACGGCGACGGCGCGTACGTCGGTGCCGCGACAGTCACCGTCACCGCGACCGACGCAGGCTCCGGTGTGGCGTCGGTCGAGTACGCGCTCGACACCGGGGGCTGGACCGCGTACACCGCCCCGGTCACCGTCCGCGCGACAGGCGCGCACACCCTGCGGTACCGGGCCACCGACGCCGCCGGGAACTCCGCGACCGAGCAGTCCACGACGTTCACCGTGGTGGCCGACGGCACCGACGCCTGCCCCGGGTCCGACACCCGGGCCACGGTGGTCATCGACGGCGACGACACCGGGATCGCGAACGTCGACACCGGCGACGGCTGCACCATCAACGACCTGATCGACGAGCACGCCGACTACCCGGGCCACGCGGCCTTCGTCCGGCACGTCGAGACGGTCACCGCCGCGCTGGTGGCCGGCGGAACGCTCACCAAGCGGCAGCAGGGCGCCATCGTCCGGGCCGCGGGCCGATCGGAGGTCGGCGCATGAGTCCTCGAATCTCACCGACAGGGAGAACCACGATGCCCGGACGTACCGTCGCCAAGCTGGCCACCGTGAGCGCCGTCGTCGCCGCCTCGGTGCTGACCGTGGCGCCCACCGCCCACGCCGACCTGGTCACCCACTGCATCGGCACCGGTGGTGCGGTGACCGTGCCCAACGACCTGTACGTGCCGGCCGGCGAGTCCTGCGCGCTGACCGGCACCACGATCACCGGCAACGTCACAGTCGCCGCCGGCGGCAACCTGGTGGTGACAGGTGGGCGGGTCAGCGGCGAGGTGCGCGTCGCCGCCGACGGCTACCTCGACGCCACCGACACGACTGTCGACGGTCAGGTGGTGCTGGCCGCCGGCGGGTACGGCGTCTTCCTCAAGGACGCTCGGACCGGCACGGTGACCGTACGCCCGAAGGGCGCGGCGACCATCGACAGCTTCCTGTTCGCCGAGGCGTCCACGATCGCCGGGCACGTCACCGTCGGCGCCGGTGAGGTGCGACTCGACCGGGGCACCCAGGTGCAGCGCAACCTCAGCAGCACCGGCACCTACTACACCGACGTGCACGACTCGTTCGTCGACGGCACGCTGTCGGTGCTCAACAGCGCCACCGGCAGTGTCGTGTGCGGCAGTGCGGTACGCGGCAAGGCCACGTTCGCCGGCAACCTGGGCGGCGTGCAGCTCGGCCCGAACGGCGGCCTCGACAGTTGCGCCTCCGGCGGCTACTGGGGCGCGGACGTCAGCGTCACCAGCACCACCGGTGGCGTCACCGTCGACGACAACATCATCAACGGCGCGTTGACCGTGACGGGCAACGAACCGGCCGCCCAGGTGGCCGCCAACAACCGGATCCGCGGCGGCGTGACCGGTGACCAGGCGGCGGCGACCAACCGGGCCGCCCGGGTGGCCGCGCCGGACCGGGAGGACGCCGGCGACGGGCGCGCCGAGGTGCGTCGTACCTCGGCGGTGCGGGAGGCCACCGAGGCGGGTGCCGCCCGGCTCTGACCGATGACGCGACGGCGGCCGGTCACCCGTGGGGGAGACCGGCCGCCGCCGTACGTCGTGGACCGGACCTCGCCGGTGATCGGACACCGGTGATCGGCGGCCCGGTCGGCACTCGCGGTCCGCGCTCAGCCGCCCTGCCCGACGCGGTGCGACAGGAAGGGCCCGAGCAGTTCCCGGACCCGATCCTCGGTGGCGGTCCGGTCCGCACCCGTCTCGATCATCCGGCTGGCGGTGTAGACCACCGAGCTGATCAGGGCCGCGGTGCTGCCCGGATCGGGCAGTCGCAGCTCGGTGAGCGCCGCCACGAGCGGTGTGCTCATCTGCTCGTGCATCCGCCGGGCGCTCTCGTTGACCTCGTCGCCGGGGACCGACTCGATGAGCGCGGCGGCCAGGGCGTGCTCGCCCTCGGCGACGAGGCGCAGGTTCGTCGCCACGTACGCGAGCACCCGCCCGCCGGGAGAGTCGGCCTGCGCCATCGCCTCGGTGACCTGGCGCGACCAGTTCGGCAGCACCTCCCGTACCAGTTCCAGCAGCAGGTCGTCGCGGGAGCGGAAGTACTCGTAGACCGAGGAGCGGGGCAGGCCGGCGTGGGACGCCACGGCCGCGAGGCTGGGTGCCTGTCCCGGTTCGTCGGCCAGCAGCGTACGGGCCGCGGCGAGGAGGGCCCGGCGCCGTTCGGCCCGGTGTTGTGCGACCGTCGGTGCGTTGATGCGTGGCACGGGCCCTCCCTCGCGTCCGTCAGTTGCCGGACAGCCGTCCGTCGATCATCTCCACCACCCGGTCGCAGTGCTCCAGGACGTCCTGGTCGTGGGTCACCATCACGGTAGCGACCGCCGAACGCTTCGTCTCCTCGGCCAGCAGCCGCACCACGTCGTGGCTGCGTGCCCGGTCCAGGGCCGCGGTCGGCTCGTCGACCAGCAGGAGTGACGGGCGTCCCACCAGGGCGCGGGCGATGCCGACCCGCTGCCGTTCGCCACCGGAGAGCTGGTGCGGTCGACGGTCGGCACGGTGTGCCATCCCGACGTCGGCGAGCAGTTGTTCCGGGCTGCGGTCGTCGACCCGTTTGCGGCTCAGGTTGGTGACCAGCCGGAGCTGGTCCACGGCGGTGAGGGCCGGCAGCAGGTTCCCGCTCTGGAACACGAATCCGACGTGGTCGCGCCGGTACGCGGCCCGGTCCTTGGCGCTCATCGAGGCGACGTCGCGTCCGTCGATGGTCACGGTGCCCTCGTCCGGGGTGGTCAGCACGCCGGCGACGGCGAGCAGGCTGGACTTGCCCGCGCCCGAGGGGCCGACGACGGCGAGCAGTTCGCCCGGACTGACGCTCAGGTGGACGTTGTCCAGGGCGGTGACCGTCGCGTCGCCGTCACCGAGGCGCAGGGTCACGCCGGACAGGGTGAGGCCCGTGCGGTCGGTGGTGGTCATCGCTGTTCTCCCAGGGCTGCGAGCGGGTCGATGGTGGTGACGCGGACGATGGCGGCGGAGGCACCCAGGAGGCCGAGGAGCACCAGCAGCACGGCGGCGAAGCCGACCGCTGGCGCTTCGAGGGCGAACGGCACGCCGCTGCCACCCATCAGGCTGCCGAGGGCGACGCCGACCGCCACGCCGGCGGCGATCGCGAGCGTCAGGATGACCAGCGCCTGGAGGAGACCGTCACGCAGCAGGTACGGCTTGGCGGCGCCCATCGCGCGCAGTACCGCCAGTTCGTGCCGGCGGTTGATCGTCCAGACCGTGAAGAACGCGCCGACGACGAGCGCCGAGATGGCGTACAGGAACGCCTCGATGAGGGTCAGCGTGGTGGTCTCGGCGGTGTAGCCGGGCGAGGCGCCGTACGACTCCTTCTTGGTGACGGTCGTGGTGCCGGCGGCGGCGTCGCCGGCGGCGAGGTCGACGGTGTCGTCGGCCCGGATCGCGACCGCCGTGGCCCGGTCGGCGGCGTTCGCGGGCAGCGCCTGGCCTGGGCCTACGCCCGCCTGGAGGCGTCGCCAGCTCTCCAGCGGCAGGTACGCCACGTCGACGTGGCCGAAGGTGTGCTGGTCGGCGGTGGCGCCGACCACGGTCAGGACGGTGCCGATCCGGTCGACGGTCACGGTGTCTCCGACGCGCAGGCCGTTGTCGAGGGCGGTCTGGGACACCACGATGCCGTCCGGCGTGCCCACGTCGGCCCCCTCGGCGGCGGTGGGGGCGAGGAAGGAGCCCGGCTCGACACCGAAGAGGGCCAGGTCGACGGGCGTGTCGCGGCTGCTGCGGGTGTTGACCAGCAGGTTGCCGAACGGCTCCGCCTCGCGGACGCCGGGCTGCTGCCGCCACCGGTCGACCTGCTGGCTGTCGACGATGCTGCGGGAGAACGCCGAATCGATCTTGGTCTCGCCGTCGAAGGCGAACGCGGTGACGGGCAGTCGTTGCAGGCCGGACACGCCGTCGTTGACCAGGCCTGACGAGAGGCCGGACAGCAGCACCATCAGCACGGCGATCAGGGCCACCACGCTGCCCATGAGGGTGAATCGCCAGCGCGCGAAGCGGAGTTCGCGCAACGCCAGGAACATGGGACCTCCATCGAGAGACGACCCCGAGCGGTTTTCCGACGAGGTGTCGGCAACTTTATCGACACCGTGTCGGCAAAAGCTCGGGGGCTCCCCGTGAACCTGGTCTCAGCTGCGGGCGGAGGCGGGATCGCGCCGGGCCAGGGCGAGCACGGCCAGCAGGGCGAGCGTCGCCCAGGCGGGCACCCAGAGCGGTCGCTGCTGGGCGAGCGTGCCGATTGCACCGCCGACCGCGTACCCGGCGAGCGTCAGCAGGCCCAGCAGCGAGGCCCGACGAGCTCTGCTCCGATCCGCCGTCGGGCCGGCGACCCACCCGACGATCCGCTCGCCGGTCTTCGCCACCGTGCCCGACTGGTACGTGATGGTGGTGGCGACCCCCGCGGTGCGGACGAACAGGGTGGCCAGGCAGCCCATGCTGAATCCGCCGAGCGCCGACAGCGCGATCCGCGACTGCGGGCCGTGGCGGCCGTGGTCCAACAGGACGTTCAGCACCGCCCACACCGACATGGCGAACATGGTGGCGGCGAGGACACGGACCGACGGCGCCCACCGGATCCGCGCCGCGCGCAGCCGGGTGACGATCCCCGCCCCGGCCGCGAACGCGACCAGGGACGCCGCAGCCGCCGGCCAGGCCGGATGCCGGCCGGCCGGACCGATGCCGAGAAAGACGACGTTGCTGGACTGGTTGGCGACGAAGGCGCCGTAGGTCAGGTACGCGAACGCGTCGACGAACCCCGCGATCGCGGTGGTCAGGGCCAGCACCACGATCGGTTGACGGAACTCGTGGCGCGCATCCGGCTTGTCGCTCCACCCCGGTCCCTGCCCGGCGGGTGGGGGTGCGGAGCGGACCATCGACTCTCCAGGGCTCCGGGCGGCGTGTCGCGGATCCGTCGGTCGTCCCGGCGATTCCGAATATCGGCTCTCTGGGTAATTTACCCATTCTCGTGTGGGGTTTGTGGCCATTCGATCCGCGCGTCCGAATCGGCGATTACGCACTGACGCCGCGTACACCGGAATCTCATTCGCCTTTGTGCGCGGAATTGCACCTGATCAGCATTCGGCCTGGTTAGTCTCGCTGTGACGGGTCCGACCCGCAAACGCCACGGCTGCGGCCGGGTTGTCGGGAAGCGTCGACCAGAGGTGGTTGTCCGTTGCCTGAGACGCCATTGACCAACCGTCGTGCCGGGCACACCGGAGGTTCGTCGATCGAGACGGCCGACGAACGCCGCGTACTCCACGCGGTGGCGGTCGCGGACGCCCCGTGCGACAGACGCTTCCTCGAACAGATGCTCGCCGGGACGGGCGGGACGTCGAGCCGGTCCTTCGAGGCGACGGTGGCGGCGTTGATCGCCGACAATGTCCTGGTCGATACGCCCGTCGGGCTGCGACTGTCCTCGTCCGAACGTCGCGAGACGATACTGGCGTCCGTTCCGCCGCCGGTGCGCCGCACACTGCACGAGACGGCGGGCCTGGTGCTGGCCGCGACGGGGTACCCGGCCCAGGCCGCCGGCCAGCTGCTGCGGGCGATGCCGGTGGCGAGCCACGCCGCCCGGACGGCGGTCGCCCACCTGGTCACCGAACCGGCGGTGAGCCCGACGCTCGCGGCGGACCTGATGCTCGCGACGGGCGCTCCCGACGAGCCGGACGCCCGCCTGGACTGGCTCATCGCCACCGCCGACAACCTCTTCCTGGCCGCGCGGCTCACCGAGGGGCTGGCGCTGCTGCACGACGAGGTGGCCGCCCACCGGTACGGGCCGCACCAGCGGGCCGTCCTGCTCGACCGGATGGCCGTCTACTACGCGTCCCAGCGCCCCTCCCTGTCGATGACCTACCTCGAACGCGCGTTGGACCAGCACCCGGATGCCGCCGACCGAAGTTGGTTCCTGACGACCCTGGCCGAGGTGGCGGCCCGGTACGGCCACCGGGACACCGGCCGGCTGCTCGCCGAGGCCGAGCGGGCGCACACCCTCGCGCCGACGCCCGGCGGCGCGGTCCGGTTGGCCATGGCCCGTGCGGCCAGCGCCACGGGCGCCGGGCATCTGCCGCGTGCCGGACAGATCCTGCGGGAGGTGGACGGCGCCGAACCGGCGACGCGGAGCCAGGGGGTCCTGCTGCGCGTCGACCGGATCGCCAACGAGATCTCCCGGGGCCGCTTCGCCGAGGCGCGGACCGCACTCGACGCCCTCATCACGGAGATCGACACCATCGGGGTGGCGGCGCGGCCGCTGTTCACCGCGTTGGACTGCGTCGCGCGCCTCGCGGTGGGGGAGTTCTCCGAGGCCGAGGCGCGCGCCCGACTCGCCCTCAAGGGCTCCGCCGACGAGCGGCTGGACGGGGCACGCCTCAGCCTGCTCGCCACGGTGGTGGAGGTCCTCCTGCACCGGGGTGAGGTGGCGGTGGCCCGCGCGCTGCTGGCGTCCGAGGACCCCACGCTGGACTGGCCGGACGGCCTGCGGTGGTACCGGCTGGGCTGCGCCGTCGCCGGGGACCCCGAACCGGAACGTCACGGCGCGCTGGTGCGGGCCACCATCGACCTGACCGAACGCTCGCTGGCGCAGCTCCTCCTGGTGCCGCATCACGGGCCGCGTCTGGTCCGTGCCGCGCTGACGCTCGGCGACACCGTGCGGGCGGAGACGCTCGCCAACCACCTGAAGCGCGTCGCCGGCAGGACGAACGACCGGCTGTGGCGGGGTGTCGCCCACCACGTGGACGGCCTCGTGACCGGCGATCCCGGCGCGCTGCGCACGGCGGTGGCCCGGCTGCGGACCACCTCCGCGCGTCCGGCCCTGGCCGACGCGCTGCTGGACCTGGCCAGCTCACCACGGGTCCCGGCGCGGGAGGCGCTCGCCGCCGCGCAGACGTCTGCCGCGCTCTACGTACGCCTCGGCGCGAGCGGCGACGAGGAACGGGCCCGCCGGGTCGGTCGCGCCATCACCGACCGGGACCGCAACGAGGCCCCGGAGCGGTGTGCAGGTGTCGACGCGCTCACCCCGGCCGAGGCCCGGGTCGCCGAACTGCTGGCGCGCGGCGCGACGAAGCAGCAGGCGGCGAGTGAGCTGTTCCTGTCGTTCCACACCGTCGACACCCACCTGCGGGCCATCTACGGCAAGCTCGGCGTCCGGAGCCGGGTGGCGCTCGCCCGCGCCTGGGACGCCCGGGAGACCGGCGCCTGACCTCCCTGTACGCGCGACCGCCACGACCCGGGGTCGCCGGTCGTGGCGTTCGCGCGTGCGGGCGGCTCAGTGCCGCTGCACCGGATGCTTCTCCTTCGGCATCACCTCGATCAGTTCACGGGGCATGTTCAGCGTCGTGGCGACCACCTCGGGCGGGACGTTCGCGAGCCACTGCATGAGCGACATGTCCTCGAACTTCGCCGACCGGAACAGCTCCAGGTACACGAACGGCTCGTTGCCGATGTTCTCCACGTAGTGGCCCATGGAGATCGGCACGTACCCGACGTCCCCGGTCTCCAGGTTGAACGTGCGGGCCGTGGCGGGGTTGGCGAGCACACCCATCCGGCCGTACCCCTTGAGGACGTACTGCATCTCAGCGCCGTTGGGGTGCCAGTGCAGTTCGCGCATCGCTCCCGGCTCCAGCTCCACCATCGCGACAGTGGTCGTGGTCGCCGCGGCGAAGTTGGTCGAGTCGGCGATCCGTACGCTGCCGCCCTCGAAGCGCTCGGGTGTCTGCGCGAGGAACTGGTGCTTGAACGTCCGGGGCACGTCTCCGGTGGGGCTGAAGACCCGGTCCTCGGCGAGCGGCGGCGGGATCTCACCCGGGAAGATGTACTTCTCGTGGTCCGGCATGTTGCGCATCTGGTCCATCGTCCAGCCGAAGTTCTTGGCGATGACCTCCTTGGGCACGTGCGCGAAGAAGTCGCTCACCTGGAATGTCGCGTCCTCGGAGTAGCAGCCGTCGTCGAACACCAGGAGGAACTCGATGCCCTCCTCGAACGCCTGGATGTGGTGCGGGATGCCGGCCGGGAAGTACCAGAGGTCGCCCTCCTTGACGTCTTCGAGGAAGTTGCGGCCCTCCTGGTCGACGGCGGCGATCCGGGCGCTGCCCTTGAGGATGAACGCCCACTCGGACTGGACGTGCCAGTGCAGCTCCCGGTAGGCCCCCGGGTTGAGTTTCATGTTGACGATCGCCAGGTCGTGGGCGATCGGCAGGAGGCGGTTCGTGATCTCCCGGGTCCAGCCGCCGCTCTCCTGGCGGGTGTGCGCCAGCGAGAACGGAAACACCATGTTCGGCACCAGACCGTGGTCGGTGGAGGGCGGATTCACCAGGTCCGGGTGCGTCTTGTCGATCGCGGGGTTCCGAGGAAGCGTGCCGATCATCGAACCGTCGCCGTTCGACGACGATCCGTCAGGGGATCTGCGCATGGTGGGCAGCCTTTCTCACAGTGGTCGCCGGTGCGGCGACGCGGGATGGAAGGAACAGCGCGCGCAGCGGCCCGGCGTCCTGGGCCACGACCGCGAAGGGAATGGCGACGCAGATGAGAGCCGCCGCCAGGACGCTCCACATTGGAGCACCGACGGCGATTCCGGCAACGGTCACGGCGGCGAACGAATAGAACTTGACGCGTATTCTGGCCATGGGGCCCAGGCCCATCGCATCCTCCTTCTGCCTCGATGTCGCCGTCGACGAATCGACGTGCCGTGTGCGACGTCTTTTCCGACCACGATTCCGGTGCGGAGCCGTCCGGGGAATCGCGCGATCGCGCCATTCGGCCGTCGTGAACGCGAGTTTTGCGGCAGGCGATTTTGGGTAGGGTGCGGAATGTCGAACTCGCAGCGCGGATCGGGACGATCGGCCCAGGTCCCGCCGGATCGGTGGCGGACGAGTGAAGTGGTGTTCCGGGCACCGTTGTTCGCACTGACGATGGGGGTCGGCCTGGCCGGTGTGGTCGACGCCTTCTCGTTTCTTCGGTACAAGGTCTTCGTCGGAATTCAGACCGGAAACGTGGTCTTCGTCGGCATGGGACTGGCCGGGCACCTTCCGGCCTGGCCGTCCGCGGTGGCGTCTCTCGTCGCCTTCGGTCTCGGTGGTCTGCTCGGCGCCGGTCTCCGGCGGCTCCCGCCAGTCGGCCCGATCACCCCACCGACTGTCGAACTTGTCGTCATGCTCGCCCTGCTCGTCGTCTGGGGGCTTGTCGACCGAGGGCTCGACTCAGGACGCGACTCGTTGACCGAACGCACCCTGCTGACCGCCCTGTGCGCCCTGCCCATCGGCATCCTCGGCGGCCTCGTGGTCCGTACCTTCGGCGTGCAGACGGCGACGTCCTACCAGACCGGGACCGTGCTGCGCACCACCCAGGGGCTGTTCGACTGGCTCTTCGGCCGTGGCGACACCTCGGGTGTCCGTCGGCTCGCCCTGATCGGGCTGCTCTGCCTGGTGAGCTATGCCGTCGGCGGGTTCGTGGGCGCGGCCACCCAGAGCCGTCCGATCTGGACCTTCGTGATCCTCTGGGCGTTGGCCCTGGTGATGATCGCACTCACCCTCGGTCGGCGGCCGACGCGGAGCGCGCACGGCGACGCGCCCACCCGGTCGCGACGGACCTGACCCGCCCGCGGTCAGCTCACCCTGCGGGCCAGCAGGTCGCCGACGGCGGCGCGGACCGGGTCCGGGTTCGCCCAGCTCCAGTTGGGGTGTGCCCGGTTGGTGAGCAGGGCGAGGACGAGTCTGCGGCGCGGGTCCACCAGCAGCGAGGGACCGGCGAACCCGGTGTGGCCGAAGGTCCGCGCCGAGGCCAGTCCGCCCATGAACCAGGGCTGGTCGAGCACGACACCGAGGCCGTGCGCCGAGGTGCGGTGGGGTCGCTCGGGGTCGACTGCCGGCTTGCCGGCGTTCAGGTTGGTGAGCATCCGGCGCACGGTCGCCGCGGCGAGGATCCGCCTGCCCCGGTAGGTGCCGCCGTCGAGAAGGAGTTGACCGACGGCGGCGAGATCGCCTGCGGTGGCGAAGATGCCGGCGTGACCGGCGACGCCGCCGAGGTGGTTGGCGACGTCGTCGTGGACGGTGCCGCGCAGCAGGCCGCGCGACGAGCGGGCGTCGGTGGCGACCATGCGCGCGGCCCGGACGTTGGCGGACAGCCAGGTGGTGGGTCTGAAGCCGGTGTCGCGCAGGCCGAGCGGGCCGGTGAGGTTGGTCGTGAGGGCCTGGTCGAGGCGTTGACCGGTGACCTTCTCGACGATCCTGCCGGCGAGCATGAGCCCGACGCTCGAGTAGCGGAACGTGTTCCCGGGTACGGCGCCGGAGACCAGCGGTGTGGCGAGCACGGCGTTCCAGCGGGCCGCGTTGTCCGGCAGGCCGGTGACCTTCGCGCCGACCGGGAGGCCGCTGGTGTGGGTGAGCAGCATCTCGACGGTGATCCGGTCCTTGCCGGAGCCGGTGAACCCGGGCAGGTAGTCGCGGACCGGGGCGCCCAGTTCGACGCGTCCCCTGTCGACCTGCTGGAGCAGCAGGATTGCGGTGTAGACCTTGGTGACCGAGGCGAGGTCGAAGACCGAGTCGGGTCGCATCGCGACGCGCTGGTTCGCGGCGAGCAGTTTCGGGCCGGCCCCGTACCGCAGCGCCTCACCGACCGCCGTGTGCACCGCCGTCTCCCCGCCGACCAGGACGACCGCGACGGCGCCGGGAAAGCCCTTGTGCGTGACGGTCTGCGGCGTGCCGGGCAGGTGCCGCCGGAGCAGCGCGGTCACGTCCGCGGCGTAGCGGGCCTGGCCGGCGGGTGGGGCGGCACCACTCGGGGAGGGCGCGCCGGAGGCCGCGGGGCTCTGCCCGGCCGGGCCGAACCCGACCCTGTTTCCCGCCGCGTCGGTCGCGGTGAGCGCGTCACCGTCTCCGACGGCCGGACCGGCCGCGCGGTTGTCACCGCAGCCGGTGAGGGCGCCGGTCGCGGCGGCCAGGCCGGCTCCGAGCAGGGTACGACGGGCGACGGGCATCCGGTGATCGTGGCAGCCGCCGAAGGAAGACGCCAGACCGGATCATCCGAACGTCCACCTAGTCCAGCGTGCTGGCTGGTATCCGACACCCGCGTGGAGGCGGCCAGGCGACGTCCGACGTGTGTGCAACGATCGATGCGCAGTCTCTGAACGGCCGTCCACCGCCCCCGTCCGTGCGGCAAGCGCCGACGGGCTCCGGGAGGCCACCACGCCTCGTAACTCTTGGAGAGCACGATGTCCCTCTCTCCGGCTCAGGTCTTCGCCGCGCTGAACGCCGCGCCACCTCCCGACCAGGCGTCCCCGGTCCTGGGCAAGGCCGTCGTGGTCGGTGGCAGCGTCGCCGGGCTGCTGGCCGCCCGGGTGCTGTCCGACTACGCGGACAGCGTGGTCATCATCGAGCGCGACGACCTCCAGGTGCCCGGCGAGCGGCCCGGCGTACCGCAGGGGACGCAGTTGCACGCGCTGCTGCCCGGCGGCTTTCTCCAGCTCGAACGACTGTTTCCCGGCTTTCGCGAGCAGGCCCTGGCCGCCGGGGCGGTCGAGGCGCCGCCGGCGGCCAGACGCACGTACCTCGACGGCCGGTTGAAGGTCGTCGTGCCCGACGACGCCGACAGCCTGGCGGGCAGTCGCCCCCTGCTGGAGGGGCTGATCCGCCAGCAGGTGCTGCGGCTGCCCAACGTCAAGACGGTGGTGGCCCGTGCCACCGGCCTCGTGGTCGACGGTGCATCCGTCGCCGGGGTCCGTTGCGACGTGGACGGACTCCCGGGCGCGGAGAGCGCGGACCTCGTGGTGGACGCCATGGGGCGTTCGAGCAGACTGTCGGACTGGCTGGAGCAGGCCGGCTGGGAGCGGCCTGTCACGCGGCGGATGACGGTGCACCTCAACTACGCGACCGCGTTGTTCCGGCGTACCGAGGCGAACCCCGACCTGGCGGTCGTCATGGCGCTGCTCAGCCCGAAGATGTCCGAGGACGTGGCCGGCGCCGCGTACTTCGCCATCGAGGACGGCCGGTGGATGGCCATGATGGCCGGGTACGGGGACCATCGCCCGGGTCGTACGGCCGAGGACTTCGTGCGCCGGCTGCGCGACCAGTTCCCGCCGGAGTTCGGCGAGGTCGCCGCGAGCGAGATGATCGGCGACGTCCGGACGTACGCGCACGCCGACAGCCGGCGACGGGACTTCCACGCGGTGGCGCGGTTCCCCGCCGGGCTCGTCAGCGTCGGTGACGCCGTCGCCTCGTTCAACCCGGTGTACGGGCAGGGGATGACGGCCGCCGCCCTGCACGCGGCGTGCCTGTCGACGTACCTGCGGTCGGACCCGGACCTGAGCGCGCCGGCCCGCGCGTACCTCGACATGCAGAAGGTCGTGGTGGACGCGGCCTGGTCGATCTCGACGTCGGCGGACCTGGCGCTGCCGCACGTCGACGGGCCCTACCCGCGCGGCTACCGGCTCTCCAGCTGGGCCAGCCGGCAGATCGTGGCGGCGACGGTCACCGACGTCGCGGTCGCCAGGCGGTTCAACGACGTCGTCTCGATGCGGGAGCATCCGCGCACGCTGGCCGCCCCCGGCGTCCTTCTGCGGGCACTGCGCGCGAACCGTCGGGCCAGCCGCTGACGATCATCGAGGGTCGGGCGGGGGCGCCCGGCCCTCGATGCGCGGGTCAGCGCGGGAGCCTGCCGAGGATGTCGACGACGAAGCGGTGGTCGTCGAGCTGCGGGAGCCCGGACACGCCGAACCAGCCCACGACGCCCGTGCCGCGCACGCGCAGCGGTATCGCGCCGCCGGCGGCGGCGTACCGCGAGGCCGGCAGGCCGAACTTCTCGGTGAGCGTCGTCTGCTTGTCCTGGCAGAGACGGGCCATGTAGAGCGACGAGTGCTCGAACCGCATCACCACCCGCCCCTTGCGGCGCAGCCACCCGTCGTTGTCGGCCGTCGAGCCCGGCAGACCGCAGTGGAACAGCTGCCGTCCGGCTCGCCACACACCCACCGAGATCGGCAGCCGCTGCTGCGCGGCGGCCGTGACGGCCAGCACCCCGAGCTCGTACGCGTCCGTCTCGGTCAGGCCCGCGAGCTCCAGCTCGCTCTCCTCGCGCAGCAGATCGTCGAGCGTCGGCCACGGGTCGCGGTCGGATGACATGTACCTTCTCCTCGTCGAGCGGGTGGGACGGCGTTCACCAGGCGCAGGGCGCGTAGTCCTTCAGGAAGCAGCCGTACAGGTCCTCGCCCTGCTCGCCGCGCACGATCGGGTCGTACACCCGGGCGGCGCCGTCGACCAGGTCGAGTGGGGCGTGGAAGCCCTCGTCGGCCAGCCGCATCTTCGTCGGGTGCGGGCGCTCGTCGGTGATCCAGCCGGTGTCCACGCTGGTCATCAGGATGCCGTCGGTCAGCATCTCCTGGGCGCTGGTACGGGTCAGCATGTTCAACGCGGCCTTGGCCATGTTGGTGTGCGGGTGCCCCGGCCCCTTGTAGCCACGGCCGAACTGGCCCTCCATCGCCGAGACGTTCACGACGTACTTGCGGCGGGCCGGCGCGGCGGCCATCGCCGGGCGCAGGCGGCTGACCAGCACGAACGGCGCGGTCACGTTGCACAGTTGCACTTCGAGCAGCTCGATCGGGTCGACCTCGTTCACCCGCTGGACCCAGCTGTTCACCGGGTCGAGGTCCGGCACCAGGCCACCGGCGTCGATGGCGGTGGACGCGGCGATCCGTTCCGGTGAGGCGGAGCCGCTGGTCAACGCCAGGGCGGTGAGCGCGTGCGGGGTGAGGGCTGTCGACTGCGGCCCGGCGGTCAGGCTGCCCGGCGAACCGGCCGGGCCGTCGGGCTTGGCGAACGTGATCAGCTCGGGCAGCGGACCGTCCGGTAGGGCCGCCGCCTCGGCGGCCACGAGCTGGGCGTACGCGCCGGGGGAGCGGCGGACCGTCTGCGCCGCGTTGTTGATCAGGATGTCGAGCGGTCCCTGGCTGCTGACCGAGTCGGCGAGGGCGATCACCTGGGCCGGGTCACGCAGGTCGATCCCGACGATCCGCAGGCGGTGCAGCCAGCCGGCGCTGTCCGGCATGGCGGCGAACCGGCGGACGGCGTCGTGGGGGAAGCGGGTGGTCACTGTGGTGTGCGCGCCGTCGCGCAGCAGCCGCAGCGCGATGTACATGCCGATCTTGGCCCGGCCGCCGGTGAGCAGGGCGCGTCGCCCGGTCAGGTCGGTACGGGCGTCGCGGCGCTCCCGGTTGAGCGCGGCGCAGGACGGGCAGAGCTGGTGGTAGAAGGCGTCGACCTCGCGGTAGCGCTGCTTGCAGATGTAGCAGCCGCGCGGGTTGTGCAGGAAGCCGGCGGTGGTGCCGGTGGTCGGCGAGGCGAGGGGGATGCCCTGGGTCTCGTCGTCGATCCGGCCCGGTGCGCCGGTGGCGGTGGCCTCCGTCACGGCGCGGTCGGCGGCCAGGATGGCGTCCCGCCGTTCCTCGCGTCGCCGCTGCTTGATCACCTTGTACAGCTTCGCGGTGGCCCGCTGCACCCGTACCACGTCGGGGTGGTCGGGTGGCAGGGACTCCAGCGCCTCGAAGACGCTGAGGCAGGTCTCCAGCCGGCTCCGGTCGATGCCGTCCTGACCGTTTTCGGTAATGCTGTCCGCCGTCATGCGCCTTCGTCTCGTCCCGTTCCCCACGCCGGATCGTACCGGCCCACCCACGTCCGACCCGGAACTGTACGCACCTCACGCGCGGTGCCGCATCCCGCGCGCCGGCAGGTGGGGGGTGGGACGGGGGTGGCCGTGCGTGGCGACCGCCGAGTCGCCCCCCCCCCCCCGGGGGGGCGGGGGCGGGCAGGCCGGGGGGCAGGGAGAGGGAGGG